>JAGYKK010000014.1 GCA_018401645.1 Mycobacterium sp.
GGGCATCGGCGAGGCACTCGCGACCGAACTCGCCGCGCGCGGTCACCATCTGATCATCACCGCGCGACGCGAGGAGGTACTCGCCGAACTCGCGGGGCGACTAACCCAGCGCTACGGCGTGACCGTGGAAGTCCGCGCGGTCGATCTAGCCGATCCCTCCCAGCGGGAGCGACTGGCGGCCGAACTCAGCGAGCGGGACATCTCGATCCTGTGCGCTAACGCCGGTACCGCCACCTTCGGCCCAGTGGCTGAACTGGATCCCGCCGCGGAGCGGGCGCAGGTTCAACTCAACGTGCTGGGCGTGCACGATTTAGTGCTGGCCGTACTGCCCGGCATGCTCGCGCGCGGGGCCGGTGGCATTCTCATTTCAGGTTCAGCCGCCGGGAACTCTCCGATTCCCAACAATGCCACCTACGCGGCGAGCAAGGCATTCGTCAACACGTTCAGCGAGTCACTGCGTGGGGAATTGATCGGCACCGGCGTCCACGTCACCGTTTTGGCGCCCGGGCCGGTCCGCACGGAGGTACCGGACGCGAGCGAGGCGTCATTGGTGGACCGGTTGATCCCCGACTTCCTGTGGATCTCCGTCGAACACACCGCAGTGCTGTCGCTGGACGGCCTGGCGCGCAACAAGATGCGCGTGGTGCCGGGAGTCACCTCCAAAGCGATGTCCGTGGCCAGTGGTTACGCTCCGCGAGCGATCGTCACGCCGATAGTGGGACTGGTCTACAAAAAACTCGGCGGCGGCTAGCGCCTAGCGCCTCCGGTATCCAATGTCGGCGCCTAGCGCCTCCGGCGGCCCGTGCCGAAAATACTGCGGGTGATCTCTCGGCCGATCACCGCTCCGGCTGAGCGCATCGCACTCTTGAAGGCGGGGTTGTCCATCATGGATTCGAGCACGCTCGGTTCGGCCCGTCCGGCTGGCTCCGGCATGGGTGGAAGGTCGAAACCGGTCGGCATGGGTGGCAGATCGAAATCAGTCGGCAGGACGGGTGGCAGTTCCACCGCAATTGTTCCCGTCTCCGGCGGCGGGGCCATCCTCGCGGCCAGCATCTCGTAGGCCGACTCGCGATCAACGGTGGGGCCATACTTGGCGAACAGCGCACTGGACTGCGCGGTGGCTGTGATCTGATCCGGACCGATGGTGTCCATCAACGACCGGGGCGAGCGCAGTCGGGTCCATGCCACCGGCGTCGGCGCACCCCGTTCAGAGAGCACAGTAACGATCGCCTCGCCAATACCCAGTGACGTCAAATCGGTTTTGAGATCGTAGAACTCGGTCTTCGGGTAGGTCCGCACAGTCTTGGTCAAGGCCTGCTCATCGTCGGGAGTGAATGCCCGAAGGGCATGCTGGACGCGCGCACCCAACTGGGAGAGCACCGCATTGGGCACATCGGTGGGCAATTGGGTGCAGAAGAACACCCCGACCCCCTTGGAGCGGATGAGTTTTACGGTCTGCTCCACCTGCGCCAGGAACGCCTTTGACGCGTCCTTGAACAAAAGATGCGCCTCTTCGAAAAAGAACACCAGCTTGGGCTTATCCAGATCGCCAACCTCGGGCAGATAGGTGAACAGATCCGCCAGCACCCACATCAGGAACGTCGAGAACATCACCGGCCGAGCAGCCTGTTCACCAACTTCGAAGAGAGTGATGATCCCGCGGCCCTGCTCGTCAACGCGAAGAAGATCAGCCGGGTCGATTTCGGGCTCACCGAAGAACGTGTCACCGCCATCGGCCTCAAGGTTGATCAACGCCCGCAGGATCACCCCGGCGGTCGACGACGAAACGCCGCCGATCGCCTTCAACTCCGCCTTGCCCTCGGCGCTGGTGAGGTGCGTGATCACCGAACGCAGATCCTTCAAATCCAGCAGGCCCAGGCCCTGCTGGTCCGCCCAGTGGAAGATCAGGCCGAGCGTGGACTCCTGAGTCGCGTTGAGGCCCAATACCTTCGACAGCAGGATCGGCCCGAAAGCGGAAATTGTCGCGCGCACCGGGACGCCGAGGCCACCTGTTCCCAGCGATAGGAATTCCACCGGAAAGGGCGATCCCACCCACTCGTCGCCGGTGTCTTTGGCCCGCTGGGCGGTTTTCTCGTTTGCTTCCCCGGGTCTCGTCAGCCCGGATAGGTCGCCCTTGAAGTCGGCCATCACCACCGGCACGCCCGCGGCACAGAGTTGCTCGGCGATCACCTGCAGAGTCTTCGTCTTACCGGTACCGGTGGCGCCAGCGATCAGACCATGCCGATTCATCATCGCCAATGGGATGCGGATTTGCGCCGCAGGGTCAACCGCCCCGCCCACGATGACCGAACCCAGTTCAAGGGCGGCGCCGCTGGTGTCGTAGCCGGCGGCGATCTGCTGAGCGGGGGTGCCGGTCGGTTCGGTCATAGCGCACGAGACTACTGCGCTGGCCGAAAGGAACGAGGGTGAGCCATGCGTATGGCCCGTCGGGGCTTAGGGTTAAGCGCTGTGCGGGATGAATTGGTATGGATTGACTGTGAGATGACCGGTCTCGATTTGGGCACCGACCGGTTGATCGAGATTGCGGCCCTGGTCACCGACGCCGATTTGAACGTCCTCGGCGACGGCATCGACGTGGTCATCCACACGGACGACGCCGCCCTCGACGGAATGGTCGACGTTGTCGCCCGGATGCATCGCAGTTCCGGGCTCACCGAGGAGGTTCGGGCCTCCACCATTGATGTGGCCACCGCCGAGAGCCTGGTGTTGGACTACATCCGCGGCCACGTTCCGCAGGCCAGAACCGCTCCCCTGGCTGGAAACTCCATCGCCACCGATCGCGGATTCCTCGCCCGGGACATGCCCACCCTCGATGATTACCTGCACTATCGGATGATCGACGTCAGTTCGATCAAGGAATTGTGCCGACGGTGGTACCCGAAGATCTACTTCGGGCAACCCGAGAAAGGGCTCGCGCATCGAGCGCTGGCTGACATTCAGGAGTCAATCCGCGAGCTGCGTTACTACCGCCGGATCGCTTTCGTCCCGCCGCCGGGGCCATCTAGCAGCGAAATCTCCGACGCGGTGGTCGAGTTGGAGCACGGGCGACATATTGATTCGGCCCCCGCAGCCGAAAACGGCTAGAATCACGTCGCCGCACTTCGCGGTGATGGTGGCTGTAGTTCAGTTGGTAGAGCACCAGGTTGTGATCCTGGCTGTCGCGGGTTCGAGCCCCGTCAGCCACCCGATGCGGAAAACCGCCTCTGATGAGTTCAGAGGCGGTTTTCTGCATTCCATCTGATTCCCGACCGACGCAGTTCCTCGACACGGGACATCATCAGGTGCTGGTGAACCTTGGCGATCCGCGGGTCATTGGGTATGCCGGTCTCCCTGAATGAATCCGGCCATTCACGGTATAGAAGACCCGGCGTGCTCACAAAGTAGCCGGGCGCTACCGCCTCCAACGCCAACAACAATGCGGTGTCTTCGCCCGAGTAGACGCCGGGCCATCCACCAAGCATCACCAGGACATCCGTCCGAACCATAAGGGCGTTGGGATGCAGTGGCGCACTCTGTAGGCCCTGATCGGTTCGCTCTTGAATGACGGCGGCCCACCATGGATCAGGCTCGGACCGAGTCCGCGGGCGATCCGGGGGGTAACCGGGATGCCTCTCCCACGCCAGGATGGTGTCGCAGATTACGCCCGCACCGAGCGGACCCTCGGCTGGTCCCATGCCGAGCGGGTTGGGCACGGTCGTGCCGTCGGGACGCAGGTCCAGTGTCTTGCTCACGACCCACCCGATCTGTGGGTACCGGACAAACACGTCGACTTCGCGGGCCAACGCTCCCGGCGGGAGCATGTCATCTGCATCTAGCGGCTTGATGAATTCACCAGCGGCCCGACCCAGCGCCATGTTCCGCGCCATCGCCGGCCCAAGAGACTTCGGGTTGCGGAAAACGTGAATGCGGGAATCGTGCTCGGGGATGGCGGATGTGAGTTCGCCCTCGCCGTCAATCTGCAGAAGGAATTCCCAGTCCCATCCTGCGGGAAGGCTCTGGCTCTGCAGGCTGCGCCAGGCTTGCGCCAACCATTCCGAGGTCCGCGGAAGTACACAGGTGATCACCGAAATCAACGGCATCGACGCACCGCCGGTTGGCCCTGAAGTACTTAGCATTTATGTTCACCCGGCGGCTAGGAACCGCCTCGGACGAATCCGCCGAAGTCTTGTCCGCTGTCTTGCCGGGACGCCGTCGTTCGGACGCCATCGTGTCGGACGCCAGGGCCGTCGATGGCGGACGCCGTCGTGTCGGCCGCCGGGGAACCCGCGATTCGCTTCTCCGCCGACCGGGATGCGCCCAGCGCGCGGGTGCGCGGTGTCGTCGTGAACCGGGCGGCGTCGGCCGCGTCGGTAGCCGAGACCGGGGTCCGCGCCGCCGGGCCACTCGACTCCGAACGGACCCGGGACCTGACCGATGTCGTGGTCCGGTCCGCGGTCGCCAGTGTGACCGACTCCATTGTGGCGGAGACCGCGGTCAGGGCAGCGCCCGTACCTGCTGGCGAAGCCGCCGGGGTCGGAGAAGCCACGGAAGCCACGGATACAGCGGCCGCCCGCGGGACCGCCGGCACGCTGGCCGCACTGGGGAAGAACCCGCCGAACAGATCTGAGATAGCGGTGCGAACCGCGTCGAGCACCGACTGCAGATTATTGGTGATGACCGTCGAGACCGACGCGAGAAGGACTGCGGGCAATGCGTTGGTCACCGCAGTGATCTGAGTGCTCACGTAGGACTGAAGCGCCTCGCCGGCGTCGATAACTGCTTGCCCAATTGCAGTGACCGGGGCGAGAATTCCGCTACTGAGCACCTGAAGAGTGGTAGCGAAGTCGCCGGCACCGAAGGACTCGAATGCGGTCAGCAGCACTCCGGGCACCTCACCGAGGGCTGCTCCGAACCTCGCCGGAATCGAATCCGGGCCGCTGATCAGACCGGCGATGGTGGTGTTGAGATATCCGTACACCTCGGTGGCCGCCGTGGTGACCAGTGGCGTGGCCTGATTAAGGAACTCGGTAGCAATGGCGTTGGCCAAGTCGGCCGGAACCAGTCCGCTGATGTCCGGGATGGCCCCGCCGATACCGAGGGTCTGCAGCAGTGCGAGGACGTCGGTGAACGGGAGTGTGATCCCGGCCAGTGCGACCTCTGTCGCGGCGGCCGCCGGAACCAGCGGGCGAAGTGTCGAGAACGCAAGGGCGTCATCCGGGCCGACCGGTGCCAGTGCGATCGCACCGACCCCCACGACGGCGACCATCCCCGCGGTCAGGTGGGAACGTATTGAGATTTGCACGGCAAACTCCCCTCGTCGAAACCCCGCCCTGGGCAGAGCCAGACCTGAGAATAGCCTGAGTGAACGCAGATTGCGTCATCGGGGCGGGTCCGGCAGGTCCGTACTCAGGCGGAGGCGTTGCCCGCTTTCCATTGCTCCCAGGGGATGTTCCAGTCCCCAAGGCCTTCGGTGCCGGGGAGTACGGATCCGACGGTGCCCCGCACTTCGATGACATCGCCGCGTTTGCTGTTGTTGAAGAACCATTGGGCGTTGGCCGGACTGACGTTAATGCAGCCGTGGCTGACGTTTGCGCTGCCTTGGGAGCCCACCGACCATGGGGCAGCGTGGACGTAGACGCCGCTGTAGGACATCTGGGTGGCCCAGTCCACCTCGAGCCGATAACCATCGGGCGAATTGGACGGGACCCCGAAGGTAGAGGAGTCCATGATGAGGTTCCGGTAGCGGTCGCCGATGGTGTAGATGCCGTTGGGCGTCGGGGTGCTGTTCTTGCCCATGGAGATCGGCATGGTGGTAACGACCTGGCCGTTGCGCCTGACGGTCAGCGTTTTGGTGCTGTCGTCGGCCGTGCCGATCAACCGATCGCCGATGCTGAATCGGGCGTTGCGGTTGCGCTGCCCGTACAAACCCTCGCCGAGGTCGAGACCGAAGGTGTTGACAGCGACGTCAACCGTGGTTCCCGGTGCCCAGAAGTCCCGTGGGCGCCACCGCACCTCCTGATTGCTCAACCAGTAGAACGCTCCGACGACCGGTGGGTCGGTGGTCACCACGATGGCCTTCTCGGCAGCGACCCGATCCGGAATATTCTCATCGAAGCGCACCGCAATGGCCTGCCCAACCCCGACCACCTCGCCGTCGTTGGGCATCAGGTAGGGCATCGTGAGGTTGGCCGGCGAATGTGATTCGAAGGCGATCGTCCGGGTACTTGCCCCGCCGAGGCCCAAGGACTTCGCGGTGATGGTGTACTGCTTGTTGTAGTCCAGCGGTTCGGTGGCCGTCCAATCCAGTCCGTCCGCACTCAGCACGCCGGGCACCGAATCGCCGGCGTCGTCGACCATCGTCACGGAACCCAGCACGCCGCCCCGGACCGCGACATTGATCGGTTGGTCTACCAGAACCCCGACGGATCCGTCCCGTACCGTCGCCGTCAACTCCGGAACGAGCAGGTCGCTATAGGGCGTGCCCTTGTCCGCGAGCACTGCGGGAGTCGGCGGGCCCTGGGAACCGCATGCGCTGACGCCGAGCATCGGAACCACCAGCAGCGCCGCCAACCGGGTACGCCGGTGCAACCGGCGTACCGGCGCGGGTGGTCGCATACTGGCTCCAAAGTCCGGGTGTGTTTTTTGGTGTTGCTCTAATCCTAAGGGCTACCGAATATCCTTCGCGACTTCCCAGGTCAGATGCCGGGGCACGGGATTTCACGGCACCGACGCCCGCCTGTTATTGTCGCTCGAATGCGCCGTTAGCTCAGTTGGTAGAGCAGCTGACTCTTAATCAGCGGGTCCGGGGTTCGAAACCCTGACGGCGCACCATCGGGTTGTATTACTTCGGTTGATGCTTGCCATTTTGGCTTCGGGTGATGCCTGACAGTGTTTCGGCTGATTCTTGACAGTTACTTCGGCTGATTCTTGACACTCCTTCTATGAGGGAGATCAGCGTGGCTGAGCAGAGGTATCAGGCCGTTTTGGCGGTCATTAGTGATGGGCTGTCGATTTCGCAGGTGGCCGGCAAGGTTGGGGTGTCGCGGCAGACGGTGCATGCGTGGCTGGCCCGGTATGAGGCGGAGGGCTTGGAGGGGCTCACGGATCGGTCGCATCGGCCTGAGAGTTGTCCGCATCAGATGCCGGCACGTGTCGAGGCGGCGGTGTTGGAGTTGCGGCGGTCGCGGCCGTATTGGGGTCCGCGGCGGCTGGTGTTCGAATTGGCCAAGCGCAAGGTGGCGCCGGTGCCCTCGGAGTCGGCGGTGTATCGGGCGTTGGTGCGGGCGGCGATGATCGACCCGGCCGCTCGGGATCGGCGTTCCCGGAAGTGGAAACGCTGGGAACGCGGTGTGGCCATGGAGTTGTGGCAGATGGATGTCGTCGGTGGGTTCCCGCTGGCGGACGGGACTTCGGCGAAGGCGTTGACCGGGGTTGATGACCATTCCCGGTTTTGTGTGTCGGCGCGGTTGATGGCCCGGGAGCGCACCCGGGCGGTCTGTGACGGGCTACGGGCGTCGTTGGCCGCCTACGGGGCACCGGTGCAAATCTTGACCGATAACGGCAAGGTGTTTACCGGCCGGTTCAACCATCCCCCGGTGGAGGTGCTTTTCGATGCGATCTGCCGGGAGAACGGGATCGAGCATCTACTGACCCAGCCGCGCAGCCCGACCACGACGGGCAAGATTGAGCGGTTTCACCGCAGCCTGCGGGCCGAGTTCCTCGCTGATGCAAAGCCGTTCACCAACCTCAAAGTCGCCCAGCAGGCTCTCGATGAGTGGGTCGATGATTACAACCAGCGCCGGCCCCACCAGTCGCTGAGCATGGATACCCCCGCAGCCCGGTTCAGTTCCGCCCCCGCACTCGGCCCAGCGGGGGTCTCAGTGCCGGTGGAGGTGGGTCCCGATCGCAGCGGTGGGGACTGGGTCAGCCGCCGGGTGTGCGGCAATGGTGTGGTCTCGGTGTCCTGGCAGCAGGTCTCGGTAGGCCGTCACTACGCCGGGGCCCGCGGAACGGTCTAAACCACATCCAGAGTGTCAAGGATCAACCGACATAGAAACGTCAAGCATCAACCGACTCTGAACAGGCGCACCACTGAGAAATTCCTCGGCCGCAACGTGGTTTTGCGATCCCGAACCGGCGTCGTTGCTAACGTGTGTCTGATAGCAAAGCCGACCGCAGCGAGGCGCCCATGACCACCAACAAGTCGTATATGCGCGTGACGTCGGCGGCAGTGTGTGCCGCGGCCCTGCTGGCCATCGTGCTCAATCTGAAGATTGGGGACTGGGTTGCGTCGCTGCACCTGGCGGTCGTGGTCGTATTCACGATCATCACGCTCTCGCTGGCCGTGCATGCCCTGATCGTCGCTATCGGCACATGGGTGCGTCGACGCCGCGAAGACAGACCTGGCGGTCAAGACGATTACGGGCTTGCCGCGTAGCCCACGATCCGCCGTAAGACCGCACCAATCGTCACGTTTGTAACGTACGTATCACGGGCACCGATGTCGAATTCATCATGCCTGGTCAACGACATCGCGTTTTCCCAGTGGTCACGGCCGCCATTGCCATCCCGGCCGCTCTCCTGATTTCCGCCGGCGCCAACGGCGGACACGCCTCGGCAGACCATGCCGCCTGGAAGCCACTGATCGCCGAGGCACCAGCACCGCAGATGCTCGGGGTCGGCGTTGGTTCTGAGCGCGGATTGCAGGTGAAGACCATCCTGGCCGCTCGTGCCATCAGTGCGCGGTTCCCCGAGATCCGCGAGATCGGCGGAGTCCGACCGGACAGCATGCACTGGCATCCCGAGGGCCTCGCCATCGACGTGATCATCCCGGACTACGACACAGCGGCCGGGAAGGCACTCGGCGATCGCATCGTCGGGTACGTCTTCGAGAACGCCCAGCGCTTTGGTCTAGTGCATGTGATCTGGCGGCAGGTCTACATCCCGACCAGTGCCGCGCCGCGGCCCATGGCCGACCTGGGCTCCGACGATGCCAACCACCACACCCACGTCCATATCGCGACCGAAGGCGGCGGTTATCCCACGGGTGGTCAACGCTACCTCAGCTGAGAGCTTTCAGTAACTGGATACTCCCCGAAAGATACCCCCTACCCGGTTCTAAAAGCACTTACACGCCCGTCTGTGTTAGATTTATAGTTTGCTGTAGTGCTGCGGTTGGGCCGTGAGGAGGAGGCAAGCATGGGGATGGACCCGCGGGGGGAACTGCCCTCGCACCCCGAGCGAGGCTTGCCCCTGCGTGTGCACAGTTGCAGCCGAGTGGGTTTGCAGGCCAATCCCCCGGGACGCCGCAAGACCGTCGGCGATTGGCTCCGGGGCCACTCCGAGCGCTAACGGCGGCGGATTCCCCGCAGCACGACCACCAGGGTGAGCGCGCCGAAACCTACCAACGTCGCCGTCACCGCCGGCTTCTGGACGAAACGCAGCACCGAGGTCTTGAAGTCATCAGCCAGCCGTTGCGGATTGGCCCGCTCGGCCAATGTGTCGACGGTCAGCGCCAGCTGATCACGTGCCGCAGCGATGTCCTGCTTGATGAGCTCGGGATCCCGGTCCACCACGTCCGTCCTCGCTTCCGCCATCCATGCAGCACTGCCGCACTACCCTAGAGCAGCGTCAGGTCCCACGAGGCCATCGGGGGATGAACGCGGGCGTAACGGCCGGACCGACAAGGTGATCGCCGAAGGGATGAAGCATGACCGACACCGCACGCCTTGAGATCGGCGACACCGCGCCGCCGTTCAGCCTGCCAGATGCCGACGGCAGGATCGTCAAGCTCGCAGACTTCAGGGGCCGCAAAGTAATCGTCTACTTCTACCCGGCCGCCTCCACTCCGGGTTGCACGAAACAGGCATGCGATTTCCGGGACGGTCTGGCCCAGCTCAACGGCGCCGATATCGACGTGGTGGGCATCTCGCCGGACAAGCCGGAGAAGCTGGCCAGGTTTCGCGACGCGGAGTCGCTGTCGTTCCCGTTGCTGTCGGACCCGGATCGCACGGTGCTGAGTGCCTGGGGCACCTTCGGCGAGAAGAAGATGTACGGCAAGACCGTGCAGGGCGTGATCCGCTCGACATTCCTGGTCGGTGAGAAGGGCAAGATCGAGATGGCGCGGTACAACGTCAAGGCTGCCCACGCCGCAACATTGATTCAGAAGATCATCGCCGGGGTCGACTGAGCCGCGTCGCCCCCACGCCCGGGCCGGGTTTTGTCTTCGGGGTGATCGGTCCGAGTGACGTGACGCAGAAGTAACGCGGGAGACGCAGGCAACGACATCACGGGCATGACACAGCGCGGACGCCTGCTCAGCCGGCTGGTGGCCGTTGTGGCTGTTCCCATCTCGCTCGTCGGCGTATTCGTAGCACCGGCACACGCCACCGAGCCATCTGACGCTCAACTGGTTTCCAGCCAGCGATCAGCCGTATCGGTTGCAGGCTCCGAGCGCGGACTGCAGATTCAGACGATCATGGCCAGACGAGCCATCGTCTCGCGATTCCCCGAGATTCGGGAGGTCGGTGGGGTCCGGCCCGACAGCATGAAGTGGCACCCCGAGGGCCTGGCGATCGACGTGATCATTCCGGATTGGCAGACGCCGGCCGGCAGGGCACTCGGTGACCGTATCGCCAAGTTCGTCTCCGACAACGGCAGGCGGTTCGGACTCGATAACCTCATCTGGCAGCGGATGTACATTCCCGCCGAGGGCAAGTCGTACCTGATGAACGACGCCGGCAATCCCGACGCCAACCACTTCACCCACGTCCACATCGCCACCTACGGCGGCGGGTTCCCGAACGGTGACGACATCTATTTCGATTGACCCGGTCACACCGCAGTGCCGAGCATGCCCAGCAGCAACGCCTCGGTCACCGCGGCGCGTTCGAGCACTCCTAGGTGCAGACTCTCGTTGATGCTGTGCGCCTGCGTGCCGGGGTCCTCGACGCCGGTCAGCAGGATCGTGGCATCAGGAAACGCCTCCGCAAACAACGCGATAATAGGTATCGACCCGCCCATGCCCATGTCGACGACATCGACGCCCCAGGCCTTTCGGAACGCCGAGCGCGCGGCCGCGTAGACCGGACCGGTCGCGTCGATCACGTAGGGCTGGCCGACGTCACCCGGTGTGACGCTCACCTGTGCGCCCCACGGGGCATGCTCCTCGAGGTGATGGCGCAGGGCCTCGAGATGGGCTGCGGCATCGCCGCCGGGTGCCACCCGCATGCTCACTTTGGCCTTCGCGCTCGGGATGAGTGTGTTCGAGGCCTTGGCGATCGGCGTGGTGTCGATTCCGATGACGGTGATCGCCGGCTTGGCCCACAGCCGCTGAGCGACTGTCCCCGAACCGATTTCGCTGACCCCATCAAGTAGTCCGGACTCGATCCTGACCCACTGCGCATCTCGGTCGACGGCCGCAGCGTGCGCCTCGTGCAGGCCGGCTACGGCGACATTGCCCTGTTCGTCGTGCAGGGTAGCCAGCAGTCGGATGAGCGCGGTCCACCAGTCCGCGCAGTGACACCGTCAGCGCGGGCACGTCGACGGAGAAGTTGGCCGAGTCGGCGATCACGATCACATCGGCGGCGAGTCTGTCACGATGGACGGCCAACAGTCGGCCCAGGGACGGCGAGCCGCATTCCTCCTCACCCTCGACGAAGACCGTCACTCCCACCGGCGGCTGACCGTCGTGGGCGCGAAAAGCCGCGAGGTGCGTTGCGATGTCGGCTTTGTCGTCGGCAGTACCGCGGCCGTAAAGCCTGCCGTCGCGCTCAGTCGGCTCAAACGGTGGCGAATCCCATTGCCGAGCATCACCTTCGGGCTGAACGTCGTGATGGGCGTACAGCAAAACTGTCGGTCCACCAGGTGGCGCGGGATGATGGGCGATCACCGCGGGCGCACCGCCCTCGCTCACGATTTGGACTTCGGCGAACCCGGCGTCACGTAGCAGTGCGGCGACGGCGTCCGCGCTGCGGTGCACCTCATCGCGTCGGGCCGGGTCGGACCAGACCGACTCGATGCGGACCAGATTCTCGAGATCGCGACGGACGTCGGGCAGGATCTCGCGCACACGTGCGACCAAGTCACTCACGGTGTCATAGCGTCTCGAGGATGGCGACCGCTGCGGCGGTATCGCCCTCATGTGTCAGCGACACATGAATCACCACGTCGGCCAGATGATCGGCGATCTCCCCGGTCAACCGCACCTTCGGCCGGCCCCACATGTCGGTGATCACCTCGATGTCGCGGTACACGGCCTCCGGCAACATGGGGCGCTGGGCGAACCGAGATCCCGACCATGCCTTGATGACGGCCTCCTTGGCGGCCCAGCGGGCAGCGAGATGGCGGGCGGCGACTGAACTCTTATCGGCGGCATCACGCCGCTCACCCGGGGTGAAGGTCTCGGCGAACACCGTCCCGGGCTGGTCGACCTGCTCCGCGAACTCGGGGATGGACACCAGGTCGATCCCGACTCCCACTATCGCCACGCCGCGAACCCTAGCTGATGTAGATCCCGTCCTGGCCCAGACGCGAGGACGAGTCGAGCAGCATGGCGGCCTCTTGCATCTTTTCCGGTATGTCGTGATCGAAGCGCCGGTCGGCGGGCTTCTCGTACATCGGGGTTCCGCCGGCGATGGCCGAAGCCAGGCGGCGCTGGCCGGCCAGCACCCGGGTATGAGCCCGGCGCGCGTAGTCATCGCGTTCATCGGCGCTGAGCGCTGCCAGGAATGCCTGCGGGTGCACCAGAGCGATCAGCCCGGACACGTGCCCGAAGCCCAGGCTGGTCACCAGGCCTGCCTTCAGCGCAAACCGGTCCCCCAGGCGCAGCGTTTCACGGGGCCAGACGAAATGGCCGGAGACGGCCAGTTCGTCGTCGAGGCAGTCCAGACTGCGGTTGGGCGGAATCACGCCGTCGCGCAGGATCTGGCATAGACCGAGCATCTGGAATACCGCCGCGCCGCCCTTGGCGTGGCCGGTGAGGGTCTTCTGCGACACCACGAACAGCGGCGCTCCGACCGAGCGGCCAAGCGCATCGGCCAACCGCTCATGCAGTTCGGTTTCGTTGGGATCATTGGCCAGCGTGGAGGTGTCGTGCTTGGAGATCACCGCGATGTCGTCGGCGCCAACGCCGAGTCGCGCCAGCGAACGGGCCAGTACCGAATCCCGGCCTCCCCGACCGGCACCGAGGGCACCCAGGCCGGGCGCCGGAATCGAGGTGTGTACTCCGTCGGCGAAGCTCTGTGCGTAGCCGACCACCGCGAGCACCGGAAGGCCCATCTTCAGCGCAAGGTCGCCGCGGGCCAGCAGGATCGTGCCGCCCCCCTGGGCCTCAAGGAAGCCCAGCCGACGCCGATCGTTGGCGCGGGAGATCTTCGAGTCACTGATGCCCCGGGCGCGCATCATCTCAGTGTCGGCGGTCGCCGACATATCGCCGAAGCCGGTGATGGCGTCCGAGGTCATATCGTCGAAACCGCCGGCAACCACCAGGTCGGCCTTGCCGAGTCGGATCTTGTCCACGCCCTCCTCGACCGACACCGCGGCGGTGGCGCAGGCACCCACCGGGTGGACCATCGCCCCGTAACCACCGACGTAGGACTGCATCACGTGTGCCGCAACGACGTTCGGCAACACCTCCTGCAGGATGTCGTTGGGCTTGGCGTTGCCCAACAGGTTGCCGTGGAACATTGTTTGCATGCTGGTGAGACCACCGATGCCAGTGCCCTGGGTGCTGGCGACCTGACTCGGATGCACCCAACGCATCAACTCGTCCGGGGTGAAACCGGAGGACAGGAACGCATCCACGGTGGCGACGATGTTCCACAGCGCTACCCGGTCGACGGCGGCAACCATATCGGCGCTGATGCCCCACACCATCGGGTCAAACCCGGTGGGGATCTGACCGCCGACGGTGCGAGACAGTTTCGCCTTGCGCGGCACCCGGATCTCGGTGCCCGCCTTGCGGATGACCTCCCAATCCCCGGAGTCGCCGGTCGGTCGCACCACGGTGCGTTCGGGATCCGCGTTCTCGAACGCCCGAGCCTCGGCTTCGGAGGACACCACGAAAGAGAAGTCTCGATCCAGGAATACGCTGACGAGTAATTCTGCCGAGTGGTCGGCGTGCAGGGCGCCGTCGGCAACGAATTCGCGTATGCCGCAACGCTGCACGACGGCGTCGTGGTAGTTCTCGACGATTTCCGACTCATCCACCAGCGCGCCGGTTGCGGTGTCGTACCAACCCGGCTTGGGGTCGTCCTCCCACTTGAGAAGTCCGGTTGTCCAGGCTAATTCGAGGACGCCGGCCGCTGAGAGTTCGTTGTCGATTTCCATCTCGAAACGAGTTCGCGATGAACCATACGGGCCTAGTTCGGCGCCGCCGACGATCACCACCAGGTCCGCCGGGTCGACGTCGAGATCCTCCCAAGCCGGCGGTGGGGCCGCCCGGTATCCGCGTGGGGGGGACGGCAATGCCGCAATCATGCCGGCCGCCGACTCATCATCGTCAGCGCCGCCCGCGTTGGCGGCCATCTCCTCGCGCGCCCGGGCTGCGAGTTCGGCCATGTCGAGTTCAATGTCGCCAAGTCCACCGGTCAGGTCCGCCTTCAATGGCGCAGCGGAGGCGGCCACCCTGGCCTCGGGTGTGCACAGTTCCAGCAGCATCGCCGCCATCTCAGCGGTGGTGTACGTCTGTACCCCCGCCGCCTCGACGGCATCGACGATTGCGTCGTTGCGACCCATCAGGCCGGTGCCCTTGGTCCAGCCGATCAGAGCGTGCGCCAGAGTGACTCGCGCGGCCCACGACGACTCCGCACCCCACCGAGTGACCACCGCGTCAAGCGCGGACTTGGACTCGCCGTAGGCGCCGTCACCACCGAACATTCCCCGGTTGGGCGATCCGGGCAGCACCACGTGCAGTCGGGAGGCGATATCGCGTTCGGAGCCGATCGCCGCGCATCCCCCGACGAGGCGCTCCACGGCCCACAGCAGCACCTTCATTTCCATCTCGGAGCGGGAACCTGCCTCGGAGAGATCGCCGGCGACCCGGGGTGCGGCGAAGGGGAACAGCATCGTTGGAGTCTGGGCGTCCTTCACGTGGATCGCCTGGGGCCCGAGGTTCTCGGTCTGATCGTTGCCAACCCACGATACGAGTGCGTCGATATCGGAATATGACGCCATGTTCGCCGGCACCACCCACAGCGCAGCGCCGAAACGGGCCCTGTCGCGATACAACGACTTGTAGAAGCTCAGCCGGGCATCATCAAGGGATGACGTGGTGGCGATGACGGTGGCACCGCCATGAAGAAGTTGGCCCACCAACGATGCGGCGATCGAACCCTTCGACGCACCGGTGACGACGGCGACCTCGTCGGCGTAACGGCCGCCATCGGGGTTTTCGGCGCCGGCCGCGATACGCGCGTACAGCGCTGCATGGACTAGGCGGCCCTCGGCCAGCGCACGACCGCGCCACCAGTCGGCCTGGGTGGCCACGACGTGCCCGGCACCTTCGAAACCCTCGGACAACGTCACCCACCGGGCATCGATGTCGTTGTCATCCGCCAGCCACAGCGTGACCAGATCCTCACGGGCGCTGGCCCACCGGTCGTCGAGCAGGACCGTCTTCTTGGCGTCGAATGCCGGAGCGACCAATCGCGGCCAGTCCGAGCCGAGTTCCGCCGTCACCAGATCGATGAGTTCGGCGTCGGTAGCCACCGGCGCCGTCGTGATCGGGTTGTCCAGCCCCAGTTGTCCAAGAACCAGGCGGGCTGCTGAGGCCAGCACGCCCCCGGAACCGGTCACGGTCTCGGCGAACTCGTCGAGTGCGGCCGAGTCGACCACGCCGCCACCGGTTCCGCCGACCGACGGAAGCGCCACCGCCACGCCATTTCTGGCGGCGACCGCGAGCACCGCTTCGTCGATGGCCTTATCCACCGCCGCTGCGTCCGGCAGCGCGCCGTCGTGCAAACCACCGAGCGGACCGCCTCGGACGCTACTGCCCTCGCGGGTGCCCAGTACGAGTTCCACGGTGACATGCTTGGCCCAGCCAGCGCCGAGTTCCCAGGTCTTGGTGACCCTTTCAGTAATTGCCGCGGGCCGCTTACCGGACGGCCCGAGGACGCTGCGCAGCGAATCGTTGACGGCGTCGGACAACACCGGACCGAAGGGTTTGTAGGTGCGGGCCAGTTTGTTGACCTGACCACGCAGGGCGCTGAGGTCCGCATCGGCGGCACCGTCGATTGCGCCAAGATCCAGTTCCGAGCCGAGGTCGACCAGCAACTGGTTGCGTCGCGAGGACGCCCCGTCGGTGATCGACTCGATCGAATCCAGCGCCTCGATCTGGTCGAGACGCATCTTGGCCGACAATGCGATCAGCGCGCATGTCGCGTCGGCGGCACCGAACCCGATGTCGTCGGGGCGCGCGGCACCGGGGGCCGCTGCCGGTGCTGGAGAGGCCGACGCGGGAACAGCGTCAGTGGCTACCGCCGAAGTCGGCGGTGGTGTCTCATCCTCGGCCTCGGCTTCGGTCTCCGGATCGGTGTCGGTGGCGAACAGCACCGCGGCGTCGCGTTCCACATTGAGAACCTGCACCGTGCTGTAGGCGTACTCCGGCAACTTGAGGGTGTTGTTGGCCAGGCCGGCCACCGTCGGCGCCGACTTCACCCCGATCTCGACGAAGCGTTCCACGCCCAGTCCGCCCGCGGCCTCCTCGGTGAACAGCAAGTCCTGAGTTTCGATCCAGCGCACCGGGCTGGCGAACTGCCAGGCGAGCAGTTCGATGATCACCCGACGGCCGACCTCGTCGGGGCGCTGGGTGATCCAGGTGTCGTAATCGGCGAGAATCTCATCGAGTGACACGGCCGGGACAAGGTCGCGGATCTCGGCGATGAAGTCGCGGTCCAGGCTGAACAACCGGGGAACCAGGTTGGGGATGTAGCGCCCGATCAATGCCGATGCATCAGCGTCGCGCGGCATGATCCGCTCCAGCGACCGCCGGAACTCATCGACTCCGATGCGCAGTACATCGGAGTGGAACGGCACGTCGATACCGGGCACCAGAATGTAGGCCCGCTTGCCTCCGGTGATCTCCCGGCGGCGCTCGACCTCGGTCTCCAGTGCCTCCAAACCCCGCACCGTGCCCGCGATCGCATATTGCGCGCCACGCAGGTTGAAGTTGACGATCTGCAGGAATTCCCCGGTGCGCTCGGCGATCTCGGCGACAAACCGGGTGACGTCGGCGTCGTGGACGTCGATCTGCGACGGCCGGATGGCGGCCAGTCGGTAATTCGAGCGCCCCTGCTCATCGCGCGGCACGATGTCGTGCATCTTGCTGCCACGGTGAAACACCACCTCGATCAGCGCTTCCAACTCGAAGACCCCGGTGACGCAGGCGACCGCGGTGTATTCGCCCACCGAGTGCCCGCAGGCAATGGCACCCTCGACGAAGGCGCCCTGCTCGCGCATCTCGGCCACCTGGGCGGCCGCCACCGTGGCCATGGCGACCTGGGTGAACTGAGTCAGGTACAGCACGCCCTCGGGGTGCTGGTAGTGCACGCCGGCGGCAATCAGGCTGGTGGGATTGTCGCGGACCACGTGCAACACCGAAAAGCCCAGAGACTTCCGGGTGAATGCGTCGGCGCGATCCCACACCTTGCGCGCCGCCTTGGATCGGGCCCGGACCTCCATGCCCATGCCCTTGTGTTGGATACCCTGGCCGGGGAAGGCATAAGACGTCTTCGGCGCGGCCAGCCGAGCGGTCGCCGCCATCACCAACTCGCCCTGGACTTTGGCAGTTACCTCTAAAACCTCGGCGCCCAAGTCGATTCCGACGCGGTCCACCCGGAAGTCAATGTCGTCGCCGGGCTTGACCATGCCCAGGAATCGCGCGGTCCACCCCACCAGTTTTCCTGGCGGGAACGGGTTGCCGTCGGTGGCGGCAACGACGTGCTGTGCGGCAGCGGAAAGCCACATACCGTGCACGATCGGCTCATCGAGGCCGGCCAGCAGAGCGGCGGTCCGGTCGGAGTGGATGGGATTGTGGTCTCCGGATACCTGGGCGAACGGCCGCATGTCGACCGGGGCGGTGATCGTGACATCGCGCCGACGGCGGCGCGGGGTGTCGGTGGCATTCTCCGAAACGGCTCCCCCGGCTCGTACCGGGTCGCTGAGTTCGATCGCGCTGGTGCGGCCGCGGATCGCGAACCGTTCCTCCAACACGGCCAGAACGGTGCCGGACATATCGCTCACGTTGACCGTGACCGGCACGACGCGGCCGACCGCGGTATCGACCGCCACCGACGACGTTGCGGTGATGACCAACCGGGTCTTCTCCCGCGGCAGCGGCCTGAGCAGACGCGCGGCGTGATCAAGGTGCACCAGGCTCAGCAGACCCTCGACGACCGGGAAACCGACATCGGTGACCGCGCCGCCGATCGCGGCGAAGACCGCGGGCCAGCACCGGCCGACCAGCGCGTCGGGCACCGTCGAGAGAGTAGGGGCGAGCGGGGACCCGAAGGTCGCGGTGACTCCGGTGTGGTCGGCGACCCGCTCAGGGTCCCAGTCCACCGTGATGGTGGTCGAGCCACCGACGAGGTCGGGCAGCGCATCGGGCCCATCGACACCGGCGGCGATCGCCAGCACGGCGCGCATCGCCGCGGCGGCGTCGGAAGTCAGGACTACCGGCGCACCGCCGTCGACCACGGTGGCGGGCAGGGTGAACGGGATGTCGATCCATGTCCCTGACAGCGGGACGCTCAGCACCACCCGATCGCTACCGATGACCTCGAGTCGGGCACCGGTGGAATGATTTGTCGCCGTTCGTGAATCGTGAACCTGCCAGGCGTGTGGTGGCGCCAAACGGTGCACCGGATTGATAGCCGTCCGCCCGGCCCACAGCACATCCGGGGAATCAAGGACGATACCCAGCGCACCGCCGACATCGGTGCGTCCCTGCAGTCTCGAGGCCGCCGGTTGCGGATGGTTGCCGGCGGCAAGCACCTCATCGACAGCGGCTCTCTCGAATCGGTCCAGCAGGTCACCCACCGGTATCGATGTCGGTGATACCCGCGACGGCCGTGCTCCGGGATGATGCACACCTGGTCGGCGGTATAAGGCTCGTCGTGGGCCTGCCACAGCGAGTCGCTGCGCCACCAGCGGCGGACATCTTTGTCGATCACCGGCACGAAGTTGACCGGCTTGCCCGGGGTCTTGCACTCCTGCACGAAGAAGGGAACGTCGGCCGGATGCAGCAGCACCGTCGCGGCGTCGGGTAGCGCGCCAGCAGGACCGCGATCGCGCGATCGGGGTCCTCCAACAGTTGGCCGTCGTCGAAGAGGGTGTCGATCGCGCCGTTGTCCTGCGGGTGCAGTCGAGCCTCGGCACGCTGCAGCATCGCGGTGAAGCGATCCCGCCAGGTAATGTCCAGCCACGATCCGCCGTCGCCGTTGGTCAACTCGATGTAGCGTGTTGTACCGCAGATAGGTCATCTCCCCGACATCACCGAAGTACGGCTTGGGCGGTGAGCGTTATCGCGGCGATGATCTCCTCGCGCGGCCCGCCACCGCCTGATCACCGGCGACATCGTCGGGCAAAATCAGCCGCAATGCGATGCGAGTTGTCGATTTCGTGAATATCGGCGCTGTTGACGGATGCCCGGACGCCGCTGCCGTTATTTTTCCAGCACCGACTCCACTGATCGAGCTAACCGTATCGACCAGCAACTGCTTGACCGATCGTGAGGTGGTGGCCTGTGCGTTTATATCGTGGCGGTGCTCCAGCAGGGCCGCGTCGACCGGCATCATCAAGATCCGTAGGAAAAAGCGACCAGCGGCCGTGAGGTAGTCGGCGGCGCGCCTCGGCGTCCCGACGCCGCCACCCACGCAGACCGTGAGGTTGGGTTGCGAACGCAACTCCGAATAGGTGGTCAACAGGAGATCATCAAGGTCCTCCCAGGAGTGGTGACCACCGGCCCGGCCGCCCTCGATATGGGCGATGACGCTCTTCGCCGGTGCCTCGGCGGCGATCCGGATGACGGCGCGGATCTGCTCGACGGTGCCGGGTTTGAAGCACACGTGGGCAATGCCGACGCCGTGGAGTTCGTCGATGAGCTCTACGGATTCCTCGAGTTCGGGTATTCCGGCGCTGATCACCAGACCGTCGATCGGCGCGCCCGCGGCGCGGGCCTTCGACCAGCCGCTTGCCACCGACCCGTAACCTGTTGCGGCATGGGTCCAGGAACAGCGCGCGTTGAACTGAACCGCCCGGCCGGGTTCGAGGAGCGTGCCTAACTCCGCCATTCCGCCGCCTGGAAAATCGCCGCCCGTGACCCGCGCCCGCCGCCGCCGGCAAGTCTACCAGTGTCCGGTATTGCGTGGCGGCGGCGACGATCTTCGCGTCGACAGGTCGGCGTCATTCCGGCCAACAGCATCGGTGAGCGACCGGTGAGCCGGGTGAATTTGGTCGACAGCTTCACCGAACCATCCGGCAGGCTTATCACTGACGGGGCGTAGTTGACCACGGCCTTCTGCCTCCACCCCAGGCGGCGCCCACGGTGAACAGGCTGCGCTGGAGCCGCCGCGGGTGGCGGCGGGCAACGATGCCGACCCCAGCCCGCGGATCAACACCGGCGCGTAACCCGGGTCAGAATGTCGCCTGGTCCGAGGTCGAGAATCCACCGGCCCCGGTGGCATCGGAGAGGCCGGTGACCGCCCGACTCAGTCGACCGGCTGCGTTCCAGGGATGGCCTCGGCCATGGGCAGGCCAACGGCACGTCGAGACCCACTGTCTCGGCCCACCTGCCCACGATGTCCACCCTGTCGGCCAATTCGCGGAGTATGGAACTGACTTCGGACCGCCACCGGATCGAAATTGGGTGCGAAGGCCGCACCGCCGCGCAGTTTGTTCTTGCGTTGGGCGGCCTCCGCATCGGCAATCTGCTCGCAATACAGTTCAAATCGGGACAGCTGTTCCGGAGTTCCGGTGATGACGACCGACCGGCGGCCGTTGCGGATCGACAGCACCGGGGGCGCCACGGTGCGGACGTCGGTGGCGAACTCGGCAAGAAGTTCGCTGATTCGTTCCGGGTCGGCGTTGGTCACCGACACCATTGGCGGACGTTCGCCGAGGGCGACGATGCCACGGCGTCGCGCCACCAATGTTCCGGCCGCGCCGATCAGCTGGGCCAGAGCCAGCAGTTCAACATCCTTTGCGCCGCCGGTTTCGAGTGCCTCAACGGCCAGCACGCCCTGGGAGTGACCGGCGACCGCGACCGGCGGGGCCGCCGAAAAGTCCAGCCCCTGACGGGTCAGTGCCCTGATCGCCGCGATCTGGCTCAGTAGAACGCCGGGCAGCGACACGGCCGCGGACGTCAGGTGCCGGGCTGCGGGTACCGGCTCATCGGCGGCCAGTTGACGAACCCAGCGCAATGGCTCAAAGCCGATGGGGCGCACCACGACGAGTTCGCGGGCGACCGGTTCCAGTAGGAGTTCGGCCTCCCCGACGACGTTGGCCAGTTCGGACTCAATTCCCGCCATGGTGACGAGCTCTTCGAGATTGGCCAGCCATGCGCTGTTGCCCTGTCCGCCGAAGGCCACGGCGTACGGTTCACCGGCGTTGAGACGATCCACCAGGGCCTGCGTGCCCGCGCGGTCGGCGCCGTCACTGCGCAGGCTGTCGTGCTCGTGGATCGTCACCGGTGTCAGGCTCCCTCGAACGGCTTAATTGGGTTAAGGCTCCCATAGTGACGGTGGCAATTCCCTGCCCGATATTGGTTACTAATGAGTTCTACGCACGGGTAACCCGACAATGAGTAACGGCCATGCAAATCGCCGCTGCAACGGGCCGGGCCAAAGAGCCTGCGTGCAGGTGGTTACGGTTGAGTAGCCACAACACTGCTGTTCAACGCCTGATTGTTATGGAATCGTTACCCGCGGTTTCGTCGCCGTCGCGCACGGAGACTCCGCGCCGGCAAGCCCCCGCCCAAACTTTCGGCGGCTAATAAATCTTCCAAATTTCGGGCGCTAGTTTGCTGGCAATAACCTACTTCTGAGTAGGTTTCCCGTTCCCCTCAATCCCACTGCCCGAATTGCGGCTTGAGGATGTTGTTGAGGTCGACACCGACACCGGCCACAGTCCGGGCGTCGATCTCGAACTGATGCAGATGCGCCGCCGGGTGCACGAACCCGCGTGGCGTTCCCCAGTTGTGTTGCCAGAACCAGGAGCCCAACCCATCCTGCAGTGCCCAGTCGATGGTCTTCGAGTTTCCGTAGAGGCCCACCCGCCGATGCCCGAGAACCGATTCCCAGCCCCGAAGATACGGCGCTACCTGCTGCCGGTACTGCTCGTAGGTGGGGTTGTCGTCGATCGAGGCGTAGATGGGCGCGGCAACGGGTCCACCGGCAGCGGTGTGAATCTCCCAGCCACGTTTGGCGTGGCTGACCCCGGCAGTCTGACCGCCAAGCCAGTCCGCTGTGTCCTGCTTGCCGTACTGGTAGTTCGACACGATCTTGAGGCCGGCTTGGTAGAGATCCCGAGCTTCAGCCAGCAGGATCGGCTTTCCCAGCATCCAAGAGCCGCCGGGACGGCGGTCGGACACATAACGAATGGCCCCAAGTCCACCGGCGGCCTTGATGTCTGCCGCGCTGAGCACACCGGCGGCGTAGTCGAACAGGATGCCGAGCGACTCCGCCGACGCCGTGGGCGGCGCCAGCGATCCTTTCATTGCACCCAGGCTCAGGGCACCCAGGCCGACGGCGGCTGGGGCGGCGGCGGCCAACCTGAGCAGGTCACGACGGGACACCGGCATGCCAATGACCTTAAGACACCCGACCGCAGATGCCCGGGTTTGCCGGTGCAGTGCTACTGGGAGCCTCGCACTGACTCCAGCGGCGCAGACGGCGTTCGGCGGCTGCACCGCAACCCGGCGGGCTGATCCGCCGCGTCCGGGGACACTGAGATCGAGGTGATACCCATCGCGACGAGATGTTCGGCAAAAGCCGGGTTGGTCGAAGGCGCCTGACCGCACAGCGACGATGTGATTCCCAGACGGCGGGCGGTGCCAACGATCCGGCCGATCGCGTCGAGGACGGCCTCGTCGGCCTCATCGAACAGTTCGGCACACTGATCGGAGTCACGATCGACGCCGAGTATCAACTGCGTCAGGTCATTGCTGCCGATCGACACCCCGTCGATGCCCATCCCGACGTATTCGGGGAGCCAGTACACCACCGAGGGCACCTCGGCCATCACCCACCGGTGTAGTCCGCGTTGGCGGCCCAACGGACTGGCGTCCACCAACGCCAGACACTCCTCGAGTTCCCACTTCGTCCGGACGAACGGGATCATCAGGTGCAGGTTCGGACTCTGCTCGCGCACCCTGGCCAGCGCCTTGAGTTCCAGATCGAACAGATCGGGGTTCTTGACGTATCGAAAGCAGCCACGAAACCCGATCATCGGGTTGTGTTCGCGGGGTTCGTACTGCTCGCCGCCATCGAGGCTGCGGAACTCGTTGGTGCGAAAGTCGCTGGCGCGGTATATCACCGGCCGGGGTGCGAATGCGCTCGCAACCCGCCCGACGGCGGCGGCAAGTTTGTTGACGAGACCGTCCTGCTCACCCTTGGCGATCAGATCGCGCGGATGCCGGTTGCCGAGTGCGTCGGTGAGCATGGTCTCGGCACGAAGTAACCCGACTCCGTCGACGTCCCGGGCGGCAGCGGCTTCAGCAGCATCGGGGAGCAGGATGTTGACGTAGATCTTCGTAGCGGTCACCGCACCGACCACCATCACCTGGCCGGCGCCGGCGATCGCCGCGGTCTGGGCGCCGCCACTCACCCGACCGGCCAGCACGCGGCCGTGAGTTCCGTCTACGGTGACTATCTCACCGTCGGTGAGATCGGTGGTGGCGGTTCGCGCGCCGACCACACACGGCACCCCGAGTTCACGGGCGACGATGGCGGCGTGGCAGGTCATCCCCCCGGTGTCGGTCACCAGGGCAGCCGCCCGGCGCAAGGTGGGCAGCCAGTCCGGGTTGGTCATCTGGGCGACCAGCACCTCGCCGTCCTGAAGGCGCCCGCCCTCACCGACATCGGCGAGCACCCGCACAGTTCCGGAGGCCGAGCCCGGCACCGCGGGTAGGCCCTGGACCAGGATCTCGTGGCTGTCGGCTACCGGCTTCCCGACTCTCGTCAGGGTGGTGATCGGGCGGGTCTGCACAATCCAGGTCTTACCGTCGGCAATGGCCCACTCGGTGTCCTGCGGACAACCGCTGTGCCGCTCGCTGGCGACGGCGATACCGGCGATTTCGCGAACCTCGTCGTCACTGAGAACCTGCGCCTGCGCCTGCGCCTCACCGAGGGCGACGTTCTGGTCGTGGCCGTCGGCGCCCCGGACGATCTTGAAGGACTGATGACCGATGCGACGGCTGAGGATCTCACCGGACTCCTTGGCAACGATGTAGGTATCGGGCTCGACGGAGCCCGACACCACCACCTCGCCCTGACCGAATGCGGCCTCGACAACCACCCGGTCGACGGCGTCGGTGGTGGGGTCGGCGGTGAAAGCCACACCGGAGCGCTCCGAGGCGATCATCTGCTGGACTACCACCGCCATCGCGGGGTCGGCGGTGAATCCCCGACTGGCCCGATAGGTGACCACCCGGGGACTGAACAGCGAAGCCCAGCAACGTTGCACCGCATCAACCAGACAGTCCTCGCCGCTGATATTGGTGAAAGTGGCGTTCATACCCGCGAACGATGCATCGGCCCCGTCCTCACCGGTAGCTGATGAGCGAACCGCAACAACGACATTGGGCCCCATCGCCCGGTAAGTGGCGATTATCTCGGTCCGGACTTCATCGTCCATTCCCGCCTTGATGACCAGGTCCTGCATCAACTGACAGCGCTCAGTGAGTGTCCCGGTCTCGCCGGCATGGTCGATCGCCATCCGGTGGGCGCTATTCAATTCCGCGGCCAACCCCGCCACTGTCATCGATGTCAGGTAGCCGTCGCGCAGCACGACGAAACCTGGCGGAACCGGAAGCTTCGCCGCCACCATCTCGCCCATGTTGGCACCCTTGCCGCCGGCCTCCTCGGCGTCGGCGATCCGCAGATTCGCGATGTCTTCGACGTATCCGGTCATCGGTCTCTCCTCGTGCTGTCTTGGGTGTTTCAGTAGGTGAGCCGGCAGATCTGAAGTCCCTGTGCGACGGATTCGGCCAGCGGCCCGGTGGTGTCTACGCGATGAGCGGTGGGCCAGTCCCGATGCTCGCGGCCGGCCAGTGCGGTGGCGATCTCGGGAGTCGCCTGGGAGGTGGTTGTTGTGCGACTGCGAATGCGTGCAACAGAGGTTTCCAGTTTCGCAGCGCAGACGATTTCGGTGACGGCCGCCGAGGTTTGCTCCGCGACGGCCCGAGCTTGTTCGCGATGACGTGGTTCAGTCCACGTGCCGTCAACAATCACGGATCGTCCCTCGCAGAGGTGCAGATGCGCCTTGCGCAACACGGCGGCGTAGACCGCGTCGATGTTCTCGGTGCTGTAGAGACCTTCGCCGAGGGCTCCGGGTGCGCCGGTGATCTCCCCGCGACTCGTCATCTCCGATCGGACATCGTCGGTGGAGACCACCAGAGCGTCAAGATGATCGGCGATGCCGTGAGCCAGGGTGGTCTTGCCGGTGCCCGGACCACCACCGATGAGAATCAACCGGACCGCACCGGCCCGCAGGTGCGCCAGAGCGATTTCCAGGTGAGCACCCGCGTCGGCCCCCGCCTCAGGGTGTCCCTGGGTAAACCGGACACAATCGACCTTGGCTCGCACCACCGCTCGGTAGCTGATGTAAAAGTGCCGCAACGAATCCGGTGATTCATCACCGGTGAGAGTGCGGTAGCGCTGCAGGAAAAAATCACCCAGATCGCGCCGGCCGAGGAATTCCAGATCCATCGCAAGGAATGCCGCGTCATCGATGACGTCCACGTACCGTAACCGGTCGTCGAACTCCAGGCAGTCCAGCAGTGCCGGGCCGTCTGGCAGGCAGAAAATATCATCCGCCAGCAAGTCGGCATGACCGTCGACGATCCTGCCTTTTCGGATTCGATCAACGAACAACACCGCGCGGCCGGCAATGAAACCCATTGCGCACCTTTTGATTTCGGCGACAACACCGGCATCCAGGCCTGGGACCCGACCCTGGGCGTAATCAGCCAACTCGGTGAGACTCGCCTGCCACCGCGCAGCGACCGCCTCGAGGCGGCCTTCCTCGTCGACCTCACGGCCACGATGCGCCTCGGCGTGGAACCGGGCCAGCACCGCCGCTACCGCCACAAGCTGTTCGTTGACCTCCACGCCTTGGCGCACCAACGTGGCCAACCTGCGCTCATCGGGATGGCGCCGCATCACGATCACCGGTTCGGACTGTCGGCCGTCGGGGAAACTGACGTGCGCAACCCCCAGATAGCTGGCCGGAGCCAACCGGCTGTTGAGCATGACCTCTCGCGCGCAGGCCCGTTCGCGACTCTGCGGTGTCGCAAAGTCGAGGAAATCGGTGGTGATGGGCTTCTTGACTTTGTAGGCCCGATCACCGACGAGGAATACCAGGCCGGTGTGCGTCTCAACGACGTCGTTCATCGCTGACCTACCATCACCTTGCGATCATGCACCCCGGCCCGCGCGGGTGGAAGCGCTAGCGCACGGTAGGTGACTTACGGCCCTGCCGTCCGGCCAAGTTCGACCTATTGTTGATGGTGGGGGGTTGATGGTGCAGGAATAAAGGCGGTGATCTGCCCATGACCGAGACGGTGATCGATTACCGGGTGATGGCGGATGCGGTGGAGTCGGCCTGCCGCGCCCCGTCGGTTCACAACAGCCAGCCCTGGCGCTGGATCGCCGATGGTGGTGGCGAAGTGCGATTGTTCCTCGATCCCCGGCGCGTACCGCGTGCCACCGACCGCTCCGGCCGGGAAGCCGTCATCAGTTGCGGTGCGGCACTGGGTCATCTGCAGGTGAGCGCAGCCGCCGCGGGCTGGCACGCTGACATCGCCCGCTTCCCCAATCCCAACGATCTCGACCACCTCGCCACCGCAACCTTCGGCCGCTCGCAATTCGTCACCGAGGCGGCCCGCGCCCGGGCCGAAGCCATCAGTCGGCGCCGCACCGATCGGCTACCGTTCGCCGCACCGCAGGCATTCCCGGCGTTCGAAGCTGTTCTACGTAGCACTGTCGACACCGACAAGGCCACCCTGCACGTGCTGTCCGCGGATGCCCGGCCGCAGTTGGCGCAGGCCTCCCGACTCACTGAGTCGCTGCGCCGCTACGACTCCTCCTACCACGCCGAATTGCAATGGTGGACCGAGGTTTCCGAGTTGTCCGACGGCCTCCCCAGCAGCGGCCTACCCCAGAGCACCCTGCTGTCTACCGCCGAGGGCGACCGGGTGGACATCGCCCGCAGGTTCCCGGCCGGCGAGCACCCCGATCGCCGGCCAGAGGTGGATCGCGATCACTCGGTCGTCGTGGTGCTGTCTACCCACGGTGACAGTCGGCGCGACGCTCTGGGCTGTGGCGAGGTGCTGTCGGAGGTACTGCTGGAAGCGACCCTGGCGGGATGGCCACCTGCACGTTGAGCCATATGACCGAATCCAGGCCAGCCGCGAGATGATCGCGAGGCTCACCGGTGGCTCCGGCAACCCGCAGCTGCTAATCCGGATCCGGGGTTCCGTCCCCGGTCTGCAGCCACCGGCCACCCCGCGTCGGCCACTGTCAGGCACTGGAAGAACACCGATGATTCAAACTTCCGGGATTCGCCACCAACGACCGCGCCGGATGTTCAAAGATCGCGGCGAGGCCGGCAAGGTTCTCGCCGGCTTGCTTGAGGCCTATCGCGGCAAGTCCGATGTGGTCGTACTGGGACTGCCCGCGGAGGCCTGCCGGTGGCCTGCGAGGTGGCGCGGTACCTGGGCGCGCCACTGGATGCGTTCATCGTCCGCAAACTCGGTGCGCCCGGCCACGAGGAGTTCGCAATCGGGGCACTGGCCAGCGGTGGCCGAGCAGTCATCAACGATGACGTGGTGCGCAGTTTGGCGATCAGTCCAGCGCAACTTCGGGAGATCACTGAGCGCGAAGCCCGCGAACTACAGCGCCGGGAGGCCGCCTACCGGGGCGGCCGACCGCCACTGAACGTGACCGGCAAGACGGTGATTCTGGTCGATGACGGGTTGGCCACCGGATCAAGCATGCGCGCCGCGGTCGAGGCCTTGCGTGGGTCCGAACCGGCCCGGATCGTGATCGCGGTTCCCGCGGCACCGGAATCCACCTCCCGAGAGTTCACCGGACTGGTCGACGAGGTCGTTTGTGCGTCGATGCCGACGCCCTTTCTGGCCGTGGGTGAATCTTTCTGGGACTTCCGGCAGGTGACCGATGACGAAGTCCGCGACCTGCTCTCGACCTGGCCGGGGCCGGCCGAACTCGTCGTCGACGCTCGCGACGGCAAAAACCCGGAGACCCACCCGAGCGGCCGATAGCGTAACCCGGAGAGGACGTCGAATTGGGTTGGCACAGATGAGTAGCGCGCGACCGATTGTCACACTGTGCATGAATCCGGCTCTGGACATCACGACGAGCACCGCCGTGGTGAGCCCGACGGACAAACTACGGTGCGCCGCGGCCCGCTACGACGCCGGTGGCGGCGGCATCAACGTCGCCCACGTCGCACAGGTACTGGGCGCCACCGCGGCGGCGGTTTTCCCGGCAGGAGGTCCGGCGGGCGAACTGGTGGACAGTCTGCTGGTGGCTGGGGGGCTCACCACCCATCGGGTCATGATCGGCGGATCGACCCGGGAAAGTTTCACCGTCGATGAACTCAGTACCAAACGGCAGTACCGTTTCGTGTTGCCCGGACCGCAACTGACGATCGCCGAGCAGACCGAGTGCCTGCTGCGGCTGCGCCAGGCGGCAGCCTCGGCCGCGGTCGTGGTGGCCAGCGGCAGCCTGCCGCCCGGGGTACCGAAGGACTTCTATCAGCAAGTTGCGAACGTCTGCGCCGACCTCAACGCCACCTTTCTGCTCGACACCTCCGGGGGCGGGCTCGCCGGAGTCGACGCCGGGGTATTCCTGGTCAAACCGAGCCTGCGGGAGTTACGGGAGGCCGTGGGGCGCGCACTGAACACCGACGCTGAGCAACTGGGAGCAGCGCGGGAACTCATCTCCGGGGGCACCGCCCAGTACGTCCTGGTGTCCCGCGGCGCCGGTGGCGCACTGCTCGCCAGCCGCGACGACGGAAAACTGTTCGCGCCGGTGGCGGTTCCACCGGGCAGCGGAGTCGGCGCCGGGGATGCGATGGTGGCCGGGGTGGCCGTGGGACTCACCCGGGGCTGGCCGCTGGCCGAGGCAGTACGACTGGGCATCGCCGCCGGGGCGGCCACGCTGCTCACGCCGGGAACCGCGCCCTGTACCCGTGCGGACACCGAAAGGCTCTTGGAGCAGACTGAGAGACCCGTCGACATCGGCCAGTACGCCGACTAGGAGCGCGATGTCCGAACTGTACGTCTCGCCATCGATCGTGGTCGGCATCGATGGATCCCGAACCGCCGAGTACGCCGCACTCTGGGCCATCGACGAAGCAATCAGTCGTGACGTTCCGCTTCGGCTACTGGCGGCCCGCGGCACCGGGCGAGCCGAACCGAACCGGATGCGGTGCGCGTCGCCGCCGCGGTTGTCGAGGCAAACGGGAGGCCGCTCCGACTCGAGACTCAGGTGATCGAAGGCGCTGCGATACCCACCCTGCTGGCGTCCACCGGATCTGCGGTGATGATCTGCATCGGTTCGGTGGGCATCAAACAACTCGCGCATCACCGCGTCGGCTCGACGACGCAGGCCCTGGTGGCCTCGGCCAATTGCCCCGTGGCGGTGGTACGTTCCCCACCCCGGAGGGTCTCTACCGATCCGGGATGGGTGGTCGTGGAACTGGACGACACCCCGGAAAGTGCAGCGGTACTGCAGTTCGGTGTCGCGGAGGCGAGGTTGCGCAGAGCGCCGTTGCGGGTGCTGAGCACATGGCAGTCGAGGTACACCGACACCCATGACTCGCACGCGGTGGCCGACGGCAACCGCCGGGTACGCGCACAACTGGATCGCCGGCTATCTCAGTGGAAGCACCACTACCCCGACCTGGATGTACGGCCGGTGGCCATCCACGGCAGCGCGCTGAACTATCTGTCCAAGCACGCCGCGGAAATCGGTCTTGTGGTGGTCGGCGCACCGAACGCCAGCAGCGTCGGCGAATTGCTCGGACCGATGGGGCTGACCACCCTGAACGACGCCGAGTGCACAATCCTGGTCGTCGATCGCCAACGGCTGCTGTGATCGGGCCGCCCGCCCGTTAGGGTTGGACCATGGTCACGGTCTTTCTGGTCGACGACCACGAGGTTGTGCGCCGTGGCCTGATCGACCTGCTGGGCTCCGACCCCGATCTCGAGGTCATCGGAGAGGCCGGTACCGCGGCCCAGGCGATGGCCCAGATCCCGGCACTACGCCCCGATGTCGCCGTCCTGGATGTGCGACTGCCCGATGGCAACGGCATCGAACTGTGCCGCGATCTGCTGTCGGCCATGCCGGACCTGCGGTGCCTGATGTTGACCTCCTTCACCTCCGACGAAGCGATGTTGGACGCGATCCTGGCCGGCGCCAGTGGCTACGTGGTCAAAGACATCAAGGGAATGGAATTGGCCAGGGCCATCAAGGAGGTCGGGGCCGGCCGATCGCTGCTGGACAATCGTGCCGCTGCGGCGCTGATGTCCAAACTGCGCGGCGCGGCCGAACGCACCGATCCGCTGTCCGGTCTCACCGATCAGGAAAAAGTGCTGCTGAACCTGCTCGGCGAAGGACTGACCAACAAGCAGATCGCCGCGCGGATGTTTCTTGCCGAAAAGACAGTGAAGAACTACGTGTCGCGATTGTTGGCCAAGTTGGGCATGGAACGACGCACCCAGGCGGCGGTCTTCGTGTCCAAGCTCGGCCAGCAACGACGTCGGGACGACTGAACTGCGATGGCCGAGTTGCGACTTCGGGAACTGTTGATCGAGGCGATGCTGGCGGTCAACTCCGGGTTGGACCTGCAGGCCACGTTGAAGACCATCATCGCTACCGCGACCGAACTGGTCGGCGCCCGCTACGGGGCCCTCGGTGTGCGCGGACCGGAACAGGATCTGGTCGGGTTCATCACCGCAGGCATCGATGAAGAGACCCGCGCACTGATCGGGCCGCCGCCGGCCGGAGGGGGCGTCCTCGGCGTCCTCATCGACGAACCGAAGCCGATTCGTCTTGATGACATTCGCAAGCATCCTGCCTCGGTCGGGTTCCCGGCCAACCATCCCCCGATGCGGACGTTCCTCGGCGTGCCGGTACGGATCCGCGACGAGGTCTACGGGAACCTCTACCTGACGGAGAAGGCAGGCGGCCGGCCGTTCAGTGAACAAGACGAGGTGCTGGCCGAGGCACTGGCTGCGGCGGCGGGGATCGCCATCGACAACGCCCGACTCTACGAGCAGACCCGCGCCCGACAGTCCTGGATCGAGGCCACCCGCGACATCGCCACCGACCTGCTCCGGGGCGAGGAGCCCGCGCAGGTGTTCCAGCTCATCGCCGAGAAGGCCAATAAGCTCAGCGAGGCCGACGTGGTCTTGGTAGCGGTGCCCGCCGACACCGACGTACCGACATCCGAAGTCGAGGAACTGGTGGTGGTCGAGGCCGTCGGCCACGGATGCACGCCCGGTGCTATGGCGTCGCTACCCGTGGCTACCACAGCGATCGGGACCGCTTTCGTCACCCGCACACCGTGCCGGGTCGGCGCTACGCCGGACCTCGCGGAGCTGGTCGACGACGCCGGCCCCGCGATGATCCTGCCGCTGCGTTCGGCCGAGACCGTCGCCGGCGTGGTGGTGGCCGTGCGACACCGGGGCGCCCGGGAGTTCACCGACGAGCAGTTGACGATGATGGCGGCTTTCGCCGATCAGGCGGCCCTGGCCTGGAAGTTGGCCAGCACCCAGCACCGGATGCGCGAACTCGACGTGATCGCCGACCGCGAACGGATCGCCCGCGACCTGCACGACCATGTCATCCAACGACTGTTCGCCGCGGGTCTGTCCCTGCAGGGCGCGATCCCGCGGGCCCGCTCGTCGGAGGTGCAGGCGCGCCTCGCCGACACCGTCGATGAATTGCAGGGTGTGATCAGCGACATTCGCACCACGATCTTCGAACTACACGGCGGCTCCTCGGGAACCACCAGGTTGCGTCAACGCCTCGACGAGGTCATCGCCGGTTTCTCCGGAACGGGCCTGCGCACCACCGTGCAGTTCGTCGGTCCGCTGTCGGTGGTGGATGCGACCCTTGCAGACCATGCCGAGGCCGTCGTTCGCGAGGCCCTCAGCAACGCCGTGCGGCACGGCCGGGCCCGCACCCTGACCATCAACGTCCGGGTCGAGGACAACCTGAGCCTGGAGGTAATCGACGATGGCTGCGGTATGCCGGCCGACGTCACCGCGAGCGGGCTGGCGAATATGCGAACCCGCGCCGATGAGATGGGCGGCGAACTGGCGATCACCGAGGCCCCCGGCGGCGGAACGATTCTGCGCTGGACCGCGCCCCTGTCGTGATCGCGAGGTTAGGCTGCCAACCATGGCAATTGACCGCGCCGCACTGGCCGCGGGCAGCATCCGGTTCGCGTCAGGCGTCTCATTTCTCATCGACCCGGCCCGAGCCAACCGGCTGTGGGGTGATCACGATGAACCGGCGCCGACCGCACGCCTGCTGTTGCGTTCCATGGGCTACCGGGATGCCCTGATCGGCGGACTGCTCGCGGCCGCAGCGTTGCGCGGCAACGACACCCGAGGCTGGTTTCTCGCCTCCGCGGGCGCCGACGGCGCCGATCTGCTGGGTGGGGTGGGTGTGCACCACCAGATGAAGCGCTCTCAGCGCGTGATCGGCCTCGGTGGTGCGGTGATCGGCATCGGCGTCGGACTCTGGGGCGCGACGCGCGCGGCCGGGGTCAACGCGCGACGATGACTGGCATCCGAGCCCCGTGGATCACCGCGGTGCTCACCGAACCCAGCACCATGCCGGCGAAGCCACCCCGGCCATGGCTGCCGACCACCAGAAGCTGAGCCGACTGCCCCTGCTCAAGAAGTTGGTGGGCCGGACGGTCAGCCACCACCACTCGACGAACCAGCACGTCCGGGTAGCGCTCTCCCCATCCCGCCAACCGCTCACTGAGAGTCGCCTCGGCTCTGGTCCGCAACTCCGACCAGTCCACGCCGGGGAACTCGAAGAACCCGGAGTCGCTCCAGGCGTGCACCGCCACCAGGTCCACGCCCCGCTGCGATGCTTCGTCGAAGGCGATCCCCACGGCCCGCTCTGATGCCGGTGAGCCGTCCACACCGACCACAACCGGAGCCTTCGACGGGTGCGGCATCAGCGGATCCTCGTCGTGAATGATCGCCACCGGGCAGTGTCCGTGATGAACGAGACCGGTGCTCACCGACCCGAGTAGCCCGCGGGCCAGTGCGCCGCGGCCGCGGCAGCCCACCACGACCATCTGCGCCCGCTGGGACTCCCTGACCAGTTCAGGTACCGGGCTACCGGCGACCATTTCGCTGCTCACTTCGATCGGCTTCGCTGCGGCACCGAGTAGAAGGATGGCCTCCTCGGCGGTAGCGAGGCCCGCGGCAAGCACCTTGCGGCCCTCATCCTCCTGCCATTGCGGGTAGCCCGTCCGGCATCGGCACCTCCGGGAAAGCCATGACCACCGGCGGGTTGAGCACATGAACCAACGTGAGCGAAACTCCCCGTCGGGAAGGATGCGGCCCGCGCGGCCCAATCGACGGCCACCTTCGACGCCGGTGAACCATCGGTACCGACCACAATCGGCTGAGCGCTTGCCGCGGTTGCCATTTCACTCCTCAATTCAGACCCTGAACCGAATTCCTGGTGATGCCGTAGACCCAGCCATAAGGGGCGTGGTCACCTGCCCCGGAGCCCGGGCCCTGAGGGCACTTCGCCCCATCCGGCGCTCGGTGTCCTATCCGGCGCTCGGTCGGCGGTGGCCTATCGTCAGTCCCATGTCGAACGTCGGTACCCCGGTGCGGATCGACCCGCGCTACCACGATGCCGTGCTGTTCGACCTCGACGGGGTCATCACCGATACCGCCGCCTGCACCAGGCCGCCTGGAGGGAACTCTTCGACGACTACCTCGGCCGTCGTGAACCGTCGGCCGATGAGGACCACAGCCCGTTCATCCCAGCCGACTACCGCCACTTCATCGACGGCAAACCTCGCTACGACGGGGTGCACGACTTCCTGGCCTCCCGCGGCGTCTCGTTGCCATGGGGTACGCCGGCGGACGCCGCCCGAGGACACCGTCTGTGGTCTCAGGAACGCAAACAACGCCACTTTGCCCTGCCGTCGCCGCCGGCGTGCGGTTTGAATCCACTGTCGCGTTGGTGCGGCGATTGGCCGACGCGGGGTGGCCGTCGCGGTCTTCTCGACCGATGCGCAGCGTGCCACGGTGCTCGCCTCGGCCGGGATCGCCGATCTGTTCGCCGTACGGGTGGACGGTGTCGTCGCCGAGGAACTCCACCTGCCGGGAAGCGATCCGGCAATGCTGCTCAGCGCCCGCCGCTCAGTGCGCCAGGCCGTGCCGTCGTCGTGGAGGATGCCGAGGCCGGTGCCCGACGGCCGCCCGCGCAGGCGGATTCGGGCTCGTCATCGGTGTGGACCGCACCGGCGAAGCCGGCGCCGAACTGTGCGCGTGCGGGGCCGACGCGGTGATCGGGGATCTGGCCGAGGTCACGGTGCGATCCATCGAACGCCGGATGTCCACCCTGCCCGATGCACTGGCATCCTTCGGACAGCTCGCCGGGGTGGTGGGTGCGCGCCGACCCGTGTTCTTCTTCGACCCCCAGAGCGGGATCCGGTGCTGGATCGCAGCACCCTGGTGATCGCGATCTCGCAGTCCGGCGAGACCGCCGACACCCTGGAGGCGCTGGCCTCGCTCTATCCGGTGGCGGTGCTGTCCGGCCGCGACCTCGCCGACGTCCGCGAGCGGGTCGGCATTCCCGGCCTGTGGTATGCAGGCAGTCACGGCTTTGAGATGGTCAGTCCGGACGGGGTGCATCACAGCAATCAGACTGCCGCACAGGCTATTCCGATCCTGACGAATGCGGCGGCTGAGCTCACCGAGAAACTTTCTGGCATCAGCGGGGTATCGGTGGAACACAAGCGCTATGCCGTCGCGGTGCACTACCGAAACGCCGCGCCGGAGGCGGCCGGTACCGTCACCGCCGCCGTGCACGACGTCGGCAGGCGCAACGGGTTGAAGGTGACCTCCGGCCGCAAGGTCGTTGAACTCAGGCCACAGGTGGACTGGGACAAGGGCAAGACACTGGAGTGGATCGTCGAGAAGGTGGTCGGCCAGGAACCGGTGTTACCGATCTTCATCGGCGACGACTTGACGGATGAGGATGCGTTTGATGCCGTCCTGCATGACGGCGTCGGCATCGTGGTGCGTCACACCGAGGACGGAGACCGAGCGACCGCCGCGCGATACTGCCTCGATGACCCGAACCAGGTGCGAGAGTTCATCGAGCGATTGGTCAAACACTGTGACATCGACCGCCAAACCCTGTCCAGCCCTTGGTCGTTCACGTACGGCGGCTATATTCCGGACCAGGAACGGTTGCGTGAGGCATTGTGCACTGTAGGCAACGGTTACCGAGCCACCCGGGGCTGCGCCCCCGAGGCCGACGCCGGCCCACTGCACTATCCCGGCAACTACGCCGCCGGTCTGTACAACCGGCTCACCGATGAAGTTGCCGGCGTCGATATCGAGAACGAGAGTCTGGTCAACCTGCCGAACTGGCTGTCGTGCAAGTTCCGTATCGACGGCGGTGACTGGTTCGACGTCGACTCGGCCGAGTTGATCTCCTATCGGCAGAATCTGGATCTGCGGCAAGCCGAATTGACCCGTGAGTTCCGCTTCCGCGATCCGGCCGGCCGTACCACCGCGGTGAGGCAGCGCCGAATCGCTGCCATGCACCTCCCGCACGCCTGCGCGTTGGAGACAACGGTGTGGGCCGAGGACTGGTCGGGCACCATCGAATTCCTGTCGATCATCGACGGTGACGTCCGCAACTGCGGCGTCGATCGCTACCGCAGTTTCTCAGGCGACCATCTGGTCGCCACCACCACCAGGGAATTGAGTCCCAACTCGGCTCTTCTGGTGTGCGAGACGGTCCAGTCCCGGGTGCCGATCGCCGTGGCGGCCCGCACCACGGTGTGGCGCGGCGATGCCCCCCTGATCGCCGATATGCGATTCGTCGACGAACCGCGGCGCACCGGGCACGACCTGGTGGTGGGAGTCGACGCCGGCCAGTCGGTGACGGTGGAGAAGATGGTCGCCGTGTTCACCGGGCGCGACCCCGCGATCTCCGAACCCGGCGCCGCCGCACAGCGCCTGCTGGCCCGACTCGGCCGGTACTCAGAACTGCGCGACGGCCATATTCGCCAGTGGGCCCACCTGTGGGAGCGCTTCGACATCGCCTTCGACGACAGCGCCGATGCCCTGCGGGTAGTCCGGTTGCACCTGCTGCAACTGTTGCAGACGGTGCCCAGCCGGGCCGAGGACGTCGACGCCGGCCTGCCCGCCCGTGGCCTGCACGGCGAGGCCTACCGCGGCCACATCTTTTGGGACGAGTTGTTCGTCTTCCCCGTACTCAACCTGCGCTCACCGGACACCACTCGCTCCCTGCTCCGTTATCGGCAAAGGCGGTTGCCGGAGGCCCGGCAGGCCGCCCGCGATGCCGGCTATGCGGGAGCGATGTTCCCGTGGCAGTCCGGCAGTGACGGCCGGGAGGAAAGCCAGACACTGCACCTCAATCCGAATTCGGGCCGGTGGAACCCGGATGCCAGCGCGCGGGCCCACCACATCGGGATCGCCGTGGCTTACAACGTGTGGCAGTACTACCAGGTGACGGGCGATCTTGCCTACCTCGTCGAGAACGGCGCCGAGATGCTCGCCGAGATCGCCCGGTTCTGGGTGAGCCGATCGGAGTTCGACGAAGCCCTCGGGCGGTACGTCATCCGCGGCGTCATCGGGCCGGACGAGTTTCACTCCGGGTACCCCGATCGGCCCTTTGACGGCATCGACAACAACGCGTACACCAATGTCATGGCGGTGTGGGTGATCGTGCGGGCACTCGACGCCCTCGACGCCCTGCCCCTGTGCGACCGCCTGGATCTGATGGAGTCCCTCGGAATCAGCGGCCGCGAACTCCAACGGTGGGATGCGGTGAGCCGGCTGATGTACGTGCCATTCCACGCCGACGGGGTCATCAGCCAATTCGAGGGTTACGGCGATTTGCAGGAGCTCGACTGGCATGGTCTGCGCGAGCGCCACGGCAACATTGCCCGACTCGACCGCATTCTGGAAGCCGACAACGACAGCGTCAACCGGTACAAGGCCTCCAAACAGGCCGATGTACTCATGCTCTTCTATCTGCTCTCAGCTGACGAGTTGCGCGAACTGTTCGCCCGAATGGGATACCGATTCACACCCGAGCAGATACCGGCCACGGTGGACTACTACCGCAAGCGCACCTCGCACGGCTCAACGCTGTCCGGCGTCGTGCATGCCTGGGTGCTGGCCCGCGGCGATCGCGCCCGTGCGATGCGGTACTTCCAGCAGGTACTCGCCTCGGATGTGGCCGATATCCAGGGCGGCACCACTGCCGAAGGTATTCATATCGCCGCGATGGCCGGCAGTATCGACTTGCTTCAACGCTGTTTCACCGGGTTGGAGACGCGGTCTGACCGCCTGATCCTGAATCCGATGTGGCCGGAAAGCCTTGGTGCGCTGCGAATGCCCATTCACTATCGGGGCTATCGGCTGCATCTGACGATCATTGGCCGCAGCGTCGAACTCAGCATCGACCCCACCGAGCATCCGCCGATCGACATCGAGTGCCACGGCCGGGTGCAGACCCTGACACCGGGCACCTCGCTGCGGTTCGGCTAGCGCCCGCGGCCCGCGTCCTCATGCGATCACTTCAGCGCCGGTGAACATTCCGTCCAGCGGCCAGTCGACAACCTCCGACAATGGGCGGCGCGGGGCCGCCGGCAAGGGGTCGGCGCTGACCGGTGCCCACCCGAGGCTCAGCAGCATCTGCGGATAGCCACTGGTGCCGAACACATCGGCGTGCATCGCCTCGCGGGTCAGCGGAATCTCCAGGGGCTCGTTCACCGGACAGGAGGCCAGTCCCATCGCGGTGGCTGACAGCAACACCAGACTGGTGGCCTCACCCGCCCGCAGCCGGGCCAGGTCGTCATCGGCCTCAGTGCCCAGCGCGACCATGATCGCGTCGTCCCCACCCGGCAGACTCTGCGGCGGCTCGTGCAGCGCAGGCCCGGCGACCTGGCGCAACATCACCCCCGCGCGGGCCGCCCGCGCGCCCATCAGGGCGATGTCGCCCCACGGGACCGGCCGGGAACTGTAATTGCGGCGATCCGTGCGGCGTCTGTCGATCGCAGCGGCCAGCATCACGTCAAGTTCACCGGGGGGTTGTCGGATCACTGTGATCGCCGCCAAATGGTCGATGTCGGCCGGGTCGGGCAGCCGGGCGACCCTGGTGTGCCAACCCATCGCGGCCAGAGCCACCGTGCAGTGATGCAGGGTTGTCCCGCAGCTGACCAGCATGCCGCGGCGATTGGGATCGGTGCTCGGCAGGTGGCGGCTGGGGTCGGCGTACAGGTGGAGGCGATCAGGGCCCACCCGCCAGCGCCACGGCTGCCAGTTGTGCACCGAGGGGGCTCGCGTTGCCAGGGTGAGGGCGGCGCGAATGGTCTCGAAGTCCGGATAGTTCGCGCTCATGGCGACACTCTTATCGTCGCCGGTTGTCGAGCACCAGAGACCGAAGTCCTCATCTCCGGTGAACCTCACGCGTGCCGGCTGGTCACTCCCCCGTCGACCACCAGTTGGGCACCGGTGAGGATCACTGCACTCACGTATTCCCCGCTAAATGGGTTTGAATTCGGAGATCAGCCAGCGTCCGCCGTTCTCGACCATGGTCACCATGACGCTGCTGGTGGCCAGCGCCGGGGAGGGTCGTTCCTTACTGGTGGTCACCTGATTGACGAAAATGAGCACCTGCGCCCTGCCCGGGTCCATCTGGGAGACGGCGGCCCGGGCCACATTGGCCTCGGTTTTGACCCCCCGCTGAGTGACGGCCGGCCGAACCACCTCGTCGGTGAACGTGCTGTATTCGTCGAGGAATCCGCCGGTCAGGTGTGACTTGGCGGTGGCGAGACTCTGGTCGAGATTTTCCGGGGAGTAGGACAGCACCGCCTCGGTGCCCTCCTTGGCGGCGGCGATGACCTGTTGCTGCGCATCGGCGTCTGTCATCTGGTCGGGACGGAAGAGAAACCAGTACACCGACGCCGCGGCAGCCGCCGACAACGCCAGCAGCGCCAGTGGGAGCACCACCGAAAGTCGCCAGCGACGCCCGGATGCCACCGGCGGGACACCCTGCTCCGGGTCGTGGAGGGCTTCAACTTTGACGGCCTCGTCGTCGAAGACCTCAACCTCAACGGCCTCGTCGTCGAGGACCTCGATTGGGAGAGCCTCGTCGGCCGTCGTCTCAGGTTGATCGTTGGTACTCATGGCACGAACTCCACATTCGACATCTTCCACTGGTCCTCATCACGACTTACCGTCACGCTCATCCGCCAGGGTCTCGGGTCGTCGCGGGCGCCGCTGGCATTGGTTACCTCTGACTGTGCGGCAACCAGAACGACCGCATTGTCGCCGCCGTCCGTCTCCAATGCCGCAGCCGTGACCGTGCCCCGGGTGACGGCGTTCTCCTTCTGCGCCGCCTTGATGAAATCGCCTGCGCGGCTGGCGAAATCATCGCGGAATGCCCCGATGGACAGATCCAGGATACGCTGCACGTCGGCTTCGGCCCGGCCGTGGTCGATGGAAAGCAAAGCCACGATTCCGTTGCTGGCGGCCTCTACGAGTTCGCGATCCTGGGCACGCGCAGCATCGGCCTCACTGTGCTTGACGGCCATCAGGACGGTCAACGCGACCAGTGCACCGATCAGCAGTGCGCCGCCGGCCAACGCCGCCGCACGCCGCCACCTGAGCCGGGCGGTGGGCTGGGCTTGCGCGCCAACGCCGTGGGTCGCGCGGTCGCGCAGTTCGGCGGCCCTGGCCTTGGCCTCCGAAGCTTCGGCGCGCGCATCCGCTTCGGCGGCCTCCGCCTCGGCAAGTTCGGTCGACACATCCACCGCCGGGGTCTGGACGCCGACATCGGCGTCCAAACGTTCAGAGGTCATGGGGGCAAAACCTTCCTCGACGCCGAAGTCCCCGATCCTAGACCGCCCAAACACCCGTCCTGGTCGCAGGTGTCATGCCAAACTCTCACATCATGCCCTCGATCCGGTTCGGTGCCCCGCTCACAGTCGTGGCCGCCGCGATGGCCACCGGAATGGTCATCGGCACGTTCCAGGCGGCCCCAGCCACCGCCCAAGGGCCGGTTTTTCACGACGTGACCTACACCGTCTACACCGAGACGCCGTTCTTCGCCGAGATCTACTACCGCGACTTCGAACCGGCGAACTTCGCCGACTACAGCCACAACCCGTTCCTGTTCAGCCCCAATGTCGAGGCCGACCTGGGTCCCGATCAGCCCTGGGTTCTCAATGTCCGGCTGGCCAACCCGCAGTACTGGGCAATGGTGGTGGGTACTAGCGAAGGGTCCCCGAACCCACCGAACTTTCACTGCACGCTGGCCGTCGACGGGGTGGTGGTGAAAACCAATTCCGGCCCGAAAGGCGCGTTGTGCTCGCTGCGGCAGTGGTGATCAGGCGTCGCCGCGAACCCAGATCGCCTGATTGTTTTCGAACGCGCAGGTCAAAAAGAGCCCGTCGGGCGCCTGCGCCACAGCGTTCTCATTCGCCGAGCAACTGGAATTGAGTTCCCGCACGCCCATCATGGGTGGGGACCGGAAATAGCGCGGCTCATAGCGCCGCGGCGATCCGCAGAACACCAGCCTGCCCCAGGACGTCGTCCCGAAAACATAGAACGACGTGTTCGCGCAGGGGGCACCCAACACCACCCCGCCGGTGATCCCGGGCGTGCAGAACGCGTCGTTGCACTCCGCCGCCCGCGCCGGAGCCGGAGTGAGCAATCCGGCGACCATCAGCGCAGCGGTAGCAGCTACGGTCATTCGCACGTGCCTACTGTCGCATATCACGACGCATGCGGCCCGAAGTTCCGACGATGAGGAAGTGCCTATGCCGATTGATGGTCCTGACCCGTTCGGAACAGCCGATGAACTCGCCCGGGAGGCGGAGGCCGAAGCTCTCGCCGCCGAGGCCCGCGCTGAGGCCGCCCGGATCCGCGCCGCAGAGTTGCGCCGCGAGCTCGACGCCGTCGACGTCGCTGACGTCGCGTTCACCGACATCCCGCTCGCGGCGCCGCCCCCACCTCCGCCACCAACCGGGCTGTTACGCACCATCGCCGTCGCGGCCACCACCCTGCTGACAGCGGGCCTGCTGGGGGCGACCGGATACATGGTGTGGCAGCACCAGAAGGCAGCCGAAACGCGCCGCAGTGCCGCCGAGTTCACCGCAGCCGCACGCCAGGACGTGATCAACCTGATGTCGATGGATTACAACAAAGCCCAGGAGAGTGTGCAGCGCGTCCTCGACAATTCCACCGGGAGGTTCCGGGCCAACTTCGATGAGACCGCGGATGAATTCGCCCGAGCCCTCCGGGACGAGAAGATCATCACCACCGCGACGATCAACGACGCCGCGGTGGAACCGGGGTCGATGACCGAGACGTCCGCCGTCGTGATGGTCTCGGCGACGTCGCAGCGCGAAGGTAAACAGGCGCCCAAGGACCAGCAGCGACCTCAGGTCTGGCGGGTGGTTCTGACGCTGGAGCGCGAGGGCGATCAGATCAAGATGTCGGGCGTCGAGTTCGTGTGAGCAAGGCTTCCACCAGACCGCGCTGGCACCGGTTCGCCGAGGCGGCCGGGACCCCGGCCGCGGACTACCCGGCGCTGTGGCAATGGTCGGTGGACAACCCGGCCCGGTTCTGGCGGATGGTCTGGGAGTTCTTCGACATCCGGGCCGTCACCGGACCAGGCGTCGGTGACTCCGCCGTGCTGGCCGACCCGGCGATGCCCGGCGCGCGCTGGTTTCCCGGCGTCACTCTGAACTACGTCGAACAGGTGCTGCGACACCGCGACCGCGGCAGGCCCGCCATCATCGGCATCGACGAGGACGGCACCCGGACCCAGATCGACTGGGCGCAGTTGCCGGGCCGCATCGGGGCTCTCGCCGCCGAGTTACGCCGTCTCGGAGTGGGCCCCGGGGACCGGGTGGGCGGCTATCTGCCCGATGTGGCCGAAGCAATGGTGGCCTTCCTGGCAACCGCCGCCCTCGGTGCGGTCTGGTCAGGTTGCGGTCAGGACTACGCGCCCCAGGGCGCGGCCGCACGCCTGGGCCCGCTAGGGCCGAAAGTGCTTTTCAGCTGCAATGGGTATCGACTCAGCGGGCGCTGGATCGACAAACGTTCCGACACAGCCGAACTCGCACGCCTGCTGCCCGGCGAACCCCACCTGTTACTCCTGGACAGCGATCACTACCAGACATTGATCGCCGAGCCCGTCGCCCCCGATGTGACCGCGGTGGATTTCGATCACCCGCTGTGGGTGCTGTTCACCTCCGGCACCACCGGGGCGCCCAAGGGCATCGTGCACGGACACGGCGGCGTGGTCCTGGAACATCTGAAGACCGCCGCACTGCATGCCGACCTCGGCGCGGACGATGTGTTCTTCTGGCAGACCTCGTTGAGCTGGATGATGTGGAACTTCCGCCTCGCGGGCCTGCTGTGCGGGGGCACCGTGGTCTGCTATAGCGGGCACCCGATGTACCCCGACGCCGACCGACTCTGGGACATCCTCGAAGCCGAACGGGTCACTTTTTTCGGCACCAGCCCCGGCCACCTGCTGGCCTCCCGCAAGGCCGGACTTCACCCCGGAGCCAGCCACGACCTCAGCCGGCTACGCGCCCTGGGCAGCACCGGGTCGCCCTTGCCGGGCGATCTGTTCGAATGGGTCAGAACCGAAGTCGGTGACGATGTCGAGGTGTCCTCGATCAGCGGGGGTACCGACGTGGTAACCGCCTTCGCCGGCGGTACCACCGGCGTGCCGGCGATGCCCGGCGAACTGGCGACGCGCTATCTGGGCGTGGCCCTGCACAGCTGGTCCCCGCAGCGCACACCCCTCATCGGCGAGGTCGGTGAAATGGTCATCACCGCCCCGATGCCATCCATGCCGGTCGGCTTCACCAACGATCCGGACGGCACCCGTTATCGCGCAGCCTATTTCGATCACCACTGGGCCGACGGCCCCGCGCCCGACGTGTGGCGTCACGGCGATTGGGTGACCCTCACCGAGCGTGGATCACTGGTGATCCACGGCCGCAGCGACGCCACCCTCAACCGGCACGGCATCCGGATGGGATCAGCCGACATCTACGAGGTGGTCGAGTCGATCGACGCCGTCGCTGAAGCCCTCGTGCTCGGTATCAACGGCCCCGACGGGGCTTACTGGATGCCATTGTTCGTGACGCTGACCAACGGCCGGGAACTCGACGACGCGCTCGTCGACACCATCGGCACTCAGATCCGGACCAGGCTCTCCCCGCGACACGTGCCCGACGACGTCATCGCCGCCCCCGGCATTCCGCACACCCGCACCGGCAAGAAACTGGAGGTACCCCTCACCGGGATCATGTCCGGCCACGCGGATGTGTCGTTGGATCCTCGCGCGATCGACCACCCCGACCTCATCGACTGGTACCGGGAGCAGGGCCGCGCGCACCGGTGGTAGGCCGCAGTTAGGTTGGGTCCATGGACTCACCAACGGTCTTCATCACCGGGGCAGCCGCCGGTATCGGTCACGCCACCGCGCTGCATTTCGCGCGACGCGGCTATCGCGTCGGTGCCTACGACATCGAGACCGCCGGATTGGCCACGTTGCACCACGAGATCACCGCCGGTGGCGGCGAGGTGACGATCGGAACCCTCGACGTCGTCGACGCCACCGACTGGACCCGCCAGCTTGAGGCATTCACCGGGCGCTCACGGCGGTTGGACATCCTGATCAACAACGCCGGTGTCCTCAGTGCCGGCCGATTCGAGGACGTCGCCCTCGACGTTCAGCGCCGCATGGTCGACATCAACGTCTACGGCACCATGGCCGGCCTGCACACGGCGTTCCCCTTCCTGCGGAATACGCCGGGATCCCGGGTGGTCAACCTGTGTTCAGCGTCAGCCATCTACGGACAACCCGAACTCGCCGTCTACTCAGCCACCAAATTCGGAGTGCGTGGACTCACCGAAGCCCTCGAACTTGAGTGGCGCCGCTACGGAATCAGAGTGATCGCCATGTGGCCGCTGTTCGTCGCGACCGCGATGGTGGACGGGGTCGAAACCGGCAGTACGAAGTCCCTGGGCGTGCACCTGAGCGCCGATGACGTCGCCGCGGCCATCTACCAGGCCACCCACCCGGACCGGAGGTGGCCGTCGCGGGTGCACTACCCGGTCGGCCGGCAGACCAAGGTGTTGGCCGCTCTGTCCCAGGTGTCACCGAACTGGGCCGCCCGACTGCTCAATAGGGCACTCTCGCGCAGTTAGCCGTAGCGTCGTGGCAATGCCGTAGCGTCGTGGAAATGTCAGAGCCGACGGCTTTCCCCGCCGATTTTCCGGACCCGAACCCGGCGCCCGCAGTCGCTCACCGCCCGGCTCGCTGGATCGCGCCCCTGGCGCTGGCGATCTCACTGCTGGCCGCTGGCGCGGCGGGATGGGCACTGGCCAAACCTGCCCCGCAGGCGGCGGCGGTGAACGTCAGCAGCGATCCCAAAGGCCAGGTCTGTTCCGCGTTCTTCACGGTCAGCGAGGCCGTTTACCGCTACACCAACGTCAACCTTCCCGCCGATCTCGGGGCGGCACTGCCCGCTGCTCAGGAGGCGGTCGCCGCCAACGCCCGCCTGGCGATGTCCGGCGGGTCGGCGTATCTGCTGCGCAACCTGCCGTCCAACGCCGCGGCGGACCTGACCGAAGAGGTCCGGAGTTTCGCCGACACCCTGGACACGATCGCGATGAAGTTGCTCGCCGGGGTCCCCGACAAGGATCCCGAACTGACGGGTTTGCTGAAGTCGGCAGATCAAGCCAACAAAAAGATCGGCGGGCTCTGCAAGTAATGGATACGGTGGGCCGATGACTGCGCGCCGCTGGTCGATCGGGGCCGCGGTGATCGCCGTCGCGGTGGCACCCGCGACGATGGCGACGGCCGAAGGGCCCGACGACCAGGCCGTCGATCCCAGCCCGACAGCCCAGCCACCACCGGTGCCACCGGCGCCGATCGGCTACATCCCACCGCTCTCGACGATCGGCAGCATCTTGGCCCAGACCGGAAGCGAACCGGCCGGCCCACTGGGCCTGCCTGACCTGTCGACCTATGGCCCCACCCTGTTGCTGGGCCAGAACCCGGCCCCGTCGGTTCCCGGCACCGCCGAGCAGGCCGTGGTACCCAGCCTCGCGGCATTCACCGACGAGTATCTGGTTCCCCTGAACCTGGCGCCGGCCGCTCCGGGCGAGGGCTCCCCGGCGCCCGGTATCGGCCCGAATGCCGCCATTCCCGACGATGGCCGGATCGCGTTGCTGCGGCGACTGCGCCAGATGTATCAGGCCGGCAACCTCACCGGCGCGCTCCTGGGCCAGTTGCCCAAGGATGAGAACGGCCAGCCGATGCTGCCCGAACCGGACTCGCCACCGGGCTGAGCGGCTTGGGGTCGGCCCGGTGCCGGGACGGTAGGTTCGAGCGGTGCGAGTCGACGGACGCGAGGTCACAGTTGTCGGCAATCTGCTGCAACCGCTGACCCGGCGTACCAATGACATTGTCCGGTTGGCTCTGGCAACGGTGTTCCTGGCAGTCGTCGTCACCAGTTCGGTGATCACCCGCAGCGACTGGGTTGGGCTGGAGAAGTCGGTCTCGCGCATCGTGGGCGTGCTGACACCTACCCAGTCGAACCTGGTGTATCTGGCCTACGGCATCGTCATCGTGGCCCTGCCATTCGTGATCCTGATCGGCCTGATCGCCGGCCGGCAGTGGAAGCTGCTCGGGGCATATGCGGCGGCCGGAATCATCGCCGTGTTGGCGCTGTCGATCACCGGAGAGGGCGTCGCAGCCCCGCAGTGGCACTTAGACCTCTCCGAGCGGCTGTCAACCATGCTGTCGCAGTTCCTCGACGACCCCCGCTGGATCGCCATGCTGGCCGCGGTGCTCACCGTTTCCGGGCCGTGGCTGCCCAGTCGGTGGCGGCGGTGGTGGTGGACGTTGCTACTGGCATTCGTGCCGATTCACCTCGTGGTCAGCGCCGTGGTGCCGGCCCGTACCCTGCTCGGACTGGCGGTGGGCTGGTTCGTGGGTGCCCTGATCGTTCTGGTGGTCGGAACACCGGCACTCGAGGTACCCCTCGATGGCGCGATCCGCGCCCTGTCGCGGCGGGGTTTCACCGTTGACGCGTTGACCGTGGTGCGTCCCGCCGGACGCGGTCCACTGGAGCTGTCGGCAGTCGACGGCGCAGGCCACGGCGCCGTCATCGAGTTGTACGGTCCCAACCAGCGCAGCGGCAGGGCGCTGCGCCAGTTTGGCGCTGGCTGGTGTGCGAGACGGCGAGACCGCTCCTACGACATCCATGCACCGCGCCGTGTCGAACATCGCGCGTTGATGACCATCACCGCGGGCGACCCTGGGCATCCGCCAACACCGCCACCCTGACCGTCGCGGGCCTCGACCGGGGCTGGACTGATGTTCTCCCACGCCACCCCGCAGCACACCTAGGCCAGACCGATGCGATCAGTCCAGGGTGTGGGAATCCCTGGCCGTCCTGCAAGACCATCAGATCTCCAGGGACTTGCGGTCCTCAGAGATCACCGTCGATGACAACGGCACGCGCTGTTCGGCAGCTTCAGCAGCCGAATGCAGCGCCTCCAGGAACACCACCGCAGTCAAATGTCAGCAGCTCCTACTGACGACGACCGCGACATTCGGTGCCGAGGCGTCAGGGAGTCCAGTCCGCCGCAATCACCTGCAGGTCGGGCCGTACTCGACGGGTCGCGTCAGCCGTGAAGTCAGCCATTTCCGGCGCGAATCCGACGGTGGTCACCGCTCCCAAGGCACTGATGACGGCGGCTCGCGACGGGTAAGAAAAAAAACAGACCAGCGCAATCAGATTCAGGCCAGAGACCATCGCGAGACCACCCCGCAAACTGGGTCAGTTCAGCTTGTCCTACTGGTCGCGTTAATCTCATATCCGTTCATCAGCACAGTACCGGCTTTCTTCAATGGGTTGCGCAGCGCAGCGGGCTGGTGGTGGGCGCTGTTGGGACTGGCGGTTTCGGCGCTCACCTACATCGGCGCGGCGGCGGGGACTGGGCATGCGCCTCGGGAATGGTTCCCTTCCGTCATCTGGTGATCATACGGTTTCGCCAACACCTTCGCCACGACCACCACGCCAGCGGTGTGGGCAGGTGGGTTGGCGCTGAGTACTCATTTTTGCAGAAGGCCCGGCCTCAGTACCCGGTCCGGAGCCACGGCAGCCGGTGGCCGTTCAGCGGAGCCGTTCAGGTGATCACCCCACGTCGCCCTGCTGATTTTCTTTTCCATGTAGCCAGCGCCTCGGCAGACCTGTCAGCCTTTATTGCCAGGCTCACCCTCGTCTACCTCATCGTCGGAGTAGCCCTGGTGTCCCTGGGAGCGTTCCTGTTCGTACCGAAACTGCGCGGCTGGCTGGACACCGCCGTCAGGTGAATCAACGAGGTCAGCGGTGAGTTGATCGAGTTGGTTCGCGATCAGAAACGCTTCGCGATCATCGTCTTAGGTTGCGCAGGAACGACTCTCGGTGCAGCACTCACTGTGGGCCAGTCGAGGCCAGCGGGCACGACATTCGTGACGGTCACGGTGGTGACGATGGGTCAGCAGCACCTTAGCCAGCTCCCACGCCCAGCAGGAGTGGGCGCAGATGGAAGCAGCGTTGATCAGCGGATTGGCCGCATTCAGGTACCCACCGCCGTCGCCGTGCCCTCGGTGCTGCTTCTTATCAGGTGCTGACGGTCTGGCTGCCGGTGTTCGTCAGCTGGCCGATCATGCGGTGGCTGACCGCGCGAGACATGATCTAACTGCTCGTCCGAAACCGAGGGGATGGACCGTGACGCCATGGCATGACCTGACCGGGCACGTCGCGCTGGTGACCGGCGGTAACAGCGGCATCGGTCTGGGAATGGCTCGCGGACTGCGCAGAGCCGGTGCGTCGGTGGCGATCTGGGGCACCAACGCCGCCAACAACGCCGCCGCCGTGGCCTCGCTGGAAGCCAGACCCTCGGACGCGCCGGTGGCGGCGTTCAGCGTCGACGTCAGCGACGAGGGACGCGGTGGCGGCCGGGGTGGAACAGACCCTCGCCACCTTCAGCCAAGATCGGCGACTCGCCTGACTGACATCGTCGACGAGTTGCAGGGCGTGATCGGAGAAATCCGTACCAAGATCTTTGAACTGCACGGTGGCTCCTCGGGAGCCACCCGGTTGCGGCAGCGACTCGACGAGGCGATCGTCGGCTTCTCGGGATCGGGACTGCGCATCACCACGTGGTTTTCCGGACCCCTGTCAGTGGTCGATGCGACGCTGGCAGATCACGCCGAAGCAGTCGTGCGCGAGGCGGTCAGCAACACGATCCGGCACGCGCACGCCGCCAGCCTGATGATCAACGTCCAGGTCGACGACGACCTGAGCGTGGAGGTGATCGACGACGGTTGCGGCATGCCACCCGACGTCACCGCCAGCGGGCTGGCGAACCTGCGGGCTCGTGCCGAAGAGGCGGGCGGCGGGTTGGTGGTCAGCGACGCGCCCGGCGGCGGAACGCACTTGCGCTGGTCCGCGCCGCTGACGTGAGGACGCCGAGGCGACCCAGGCCGTCGGATAACCTGCGAGCTGCACCTGCCACGGTGCGGCACTAGTGCGGGCGGAGGGACTCGAACCCTCACGCTCTTCCGAGCAATGGCACCTAAAGCCATCACGTATGCCAATTTCGTCACGCCCGCGGGGCCAGATAATCGTATCGCCTGGTCTCCCCCGGTACCGTTGACAGCGTGCCGACGACCCGTAGCCGCAGGTTTGCCCTGATCCTGCTGGTGATCACCGCGGCCGCCGGATGTCTGGCGTTGGGTTGGTGGCAGTGGACCCGGTATGAATCGACGTCGGGCACCTTCCAGAACCTGGGCTATGCGTTGCAGTGGCCGTTCTTCGCCGGATTCTGCCTCTACGCCTACCGCAAGTTCGTGCTCTACGAGCAGGCTCCGCCGCAACCGCCGGGAACCGGGGATGCCATCACCGAGATCCCGGCCGGACTGCTGCCCGAACGTCCGGTGGCCCCGCCCCAACCCGCCGATCCCGAACTGCGCGAGTACAACGCCTATCTCGCCGAGTTGGCCGATGCCGACCAGGCCGCGCCCGACATCGACCAGAACAGGACGTCAGCATGACCGAGGTTCCCGATGCCCACCCGATCGCACCCATTGAGAAGATCCGCTCCGCGTTGACCTGGTATCGGGTGCTGGCCTGGCTGACCGGCATCTGGCTGATCGCGCTGTGCTACGAACTGATCCTCAAATACGTGGTGAAGGTCGAGCACCCGCCCGAGTGGATCAGCATCGTGCACGGCTGGGTGTATTTCGTCTATCTGCTCTTCACCGCCAACCTCGCGGTCAAGGTGCGCTGGGGAATCGCCAAGACCATCGGAGTGCTGCTCGCCGGCACCATCCCGTTGCTGGGAATCATCGTCGAGCAGGTCCAGACCCGCGAGGTCAAGGAACGCTTCAACCTGTAGCCGTCAACCGACGAATCGGTACTCGACCTGAAGTGAGCGGTACGTTCGTTCAGCGCGCCGATCCCGCGTAAGCAAGGTTCGGCCGTTGGCCACCGAAGCCTGACCGACGAGGGCGTCGTACACCGATCCGCCAACGATGTCGAGGACGCCGAGTCGTTCCCGAAGGTCGCGCGTCGCAGCCGCGTCGAGCCAGCAGTCGCCGGGGAACGCCGCAGCCAAGACCGAAACAGCCTGATCCGCGCTCAGACGCAGCGGAAAGGGCAGTCGGGTCAGAACTGAGTACGTCTCAAATGCGGCATGCCCGGCAAGCGCCGGGCGAAGTTCAACCAGAGCCCGCCGACAAGCGGGATGGGCCTCATGCGCCGGGTCGAGAGCGGCGACGGCGACACTGGTATCGCACGCCCAACGCTCACCGTTGGAGGTCATCGCGAAGTCGTCGGATGCCGTCATCGGACAGCGCAACGCCCTCGACCTTGCCAAGAATCGGGAGTCCATCGCTGGTCTCGATCGCGCGCTGGTCTCGTCGCACCGGTTCGATTCGTATGCCGGTGCCGTCAGGAATCAATTCCAGCTGCGTATCGGGGGTGATACCGAGTGCTACCCGCAGGGCTTTCGGTATAACGACCCGTCCCACGCGGTCAATTGCCACAAGCATGGCACGATGCTACCAAATAATTGGCAAATTGGTCGCTATGAACCAATCCCCTGACGCGCGTCAACGGCCGACCAGTGCCTGCAACGCCGGTACCAACCGTGCCAGCGCGCGCCCACGATGAGACACCGCGTCCTTTTCAGCCGAGCTCAGTTGCGCCGCGCTTCGGCGGAACCCGGGCGTCTCGCCCTCGGGGATGAACACCGGGTCATAGCCGAAACCGCCGTCGCCCAACGGTTCTCGGGCGATCACCCCCGGCCAGGTCCCCCGCACCACCGTGATGTCTCCAGGTCCGGCTACCAGTGCGCAGGCCGAGATGAACGCCGCGCCGCGCCGAAAGTCTGGAACATCACGCATCTGAGCCAGCAATAGTGCGTAGTTCGCGGCATCATCGCCGTGACCGCCGGACCATCGTGCCGAAAGCACGCCGGGCATCCCGCGCAGCGCGGCCACCTCAAGTCCGGAGTCATCGGCCAGGGTCGGCAGTCCGGTCGCGGCGAATCCGTCACGGGCTTTGGCCAGGGCATTCTCCTCGAACGTGGCTCCTATCTCGGGTGCCTCGTCGAACGGGTCGACGTCGTCGAGGGAGACCAGCGACAAGCCCGAGATGCCGGCACCGTCAAGAACCCGGCGTAACTCGGCCAGCTTCTTGGGGTTACGGCTCGCGACGAGCAGGCGTGCGGTCCGCGCGGTCATCCGGCGCCGATCAGCTTCCGAACGCCTTCTTCGACGGTGGCCCCTCCGGGAGCACGCCGGGATACGGCAGCGCCAGGGCCTCGCGCTGGATGGCGAACAGAGTGTCGCAGGCACCGAATGCGGCATCGAGCATCTTGTCCAGGGTGGAACGCGGGAACGTCGCACCCTCGCCGGTGCCCTGGATCTCCACCAGCGTCCCGGTGTCGGTAGCGACCACGTTCATGTCCACCTCGGCGCGCGAATCCTCCTCATAAGGCAGGTCGACGCGCACCCGGCCGTCGACCACGCCGACACTGATGGCGGCGATCGCACACGACAGCGGCTTCGGGTCGGACAGTTTGCCGCCCGCCGCCAGGTAGGTGACGGCGTCGGAGAGTGCCACGAAGGCACCGGTGATCGCGGCGGTGCGGGTGCCCCCGTCAGCCTGCAGCACGTCGCAGTCGATGGCGATGGTGTTCTCCCCCAGGGCCGCGAGGTCGATGCAGGCCCGCAGCGAGCGTCCGACGAGGCGGCTGATCTCCTGGGTGCGTCCGCCGACGCGGCCCTTGACCGACTCGCGGTCCGACCTCGAATGGGTGGCGGCGGGCAGCATCGCGTACTCGGCGGTGAGCCAGCCCTCTCCGGATCCCTTGCGCCAACGTGGCACACCCTCGGTGACACTGGCGGTGCACATCACCCGGGTCCCGCCGAATTCGATGAGTACCGATCCAGCCGGATGTGAGGTGAAGCCGCGGGTGATGACCACCGGTCGTAATTCGTCGTCGGTCCTGCCGTCTTGTCGTGTCACCACGGTCAAACCCTATCCGGCCCGACGTAGCGCCCCGGACGTCAGCGGCTCAGGCCCGCCGGACGTCGATGGTCTCCCCGGCCACGACCGCGCGCACGGGGCCGTCGAATTCCGACTTGGCCTCGCTGATCACCACCTCACGCGGGGTCCAGGGCGGGATATGAGTCAGGAGCAGCTCGGCCACGCCGGCGCGTTTCGCGACACGCCCGGCCTCCGCGCCGGACATGTGAAGGTCCCGCGGCCGGTCCGGTGAGTCTGTCCAGGACGCCTCGCACAGGAATACGTCCGCCCCGGTCGCCAGTTCGACCAGTGAGTCGCACATGCCGGTGTCACCGCTGTAGACCAGCGTTGCGCCGTCGGCATCGTTGATCCGCAGCCCGAAGGATTCGGTGGGATGGGTGACCAGCCGGGGCAACACACTGAGCCGACCAAACTGAGTCGTTTCGCTGTCGACCCAGTGGCGCACGTCGAAGATGTCGGAGAAGTCGTCCAACTCGCCACCGAGCGGTGAGGACGCCGCGGCCAGCCGGGTCGCGGTTCCACTGGGCCCGTACATGAGTCCGCGCTGAGTGGCCGGCGACGGGTGGTAGCGACGCCAGACGAACAAGCCCGGAAGGTCCAGGCAGTGGTCGGCGTGCAGATGCGACAACAGGATATTCACCTGGTTGGGATCGACATGACGCTGTAGCGCGCCCAATACCCCGCCACCGAAGTCCACCACCAATGGCGTGGTGTCGGGAGCGGTCAGCAGATAACCCGACGCCGGCGAATCAGGTCCGACGACGCTGCCGGAGCAGCCCAGCACCGTGATTCGCACTAGACCAGCTTGCCACGCGAAATCGGCTGGCGGCTCAATTCCGGATGCCGACATGGCGGACAGCCGGCCTGGCCCCGGTGATGACCGGGCCCAGGAATCGTGCGGCCAATGCGGTGAATGACTCGGGATCGCCAGTGGCCTCGAAAACCCGTGACGCCGGCGGGGCGTCGTGCGGGCGCAACAGGTCGGCCTCGGTGAGCACCCGCAGCAGATCCTTGGCGGTCTCCTCGGCACTGGAGACCAGCGTCACGGAATCACCGGCCGCCAGCTGAATCACCCCCGACAACAGCGGATAGTGCGTGCAGCCCAGCACCAGGGTGTCCACTTCGGCGCGCTGCAACGGTTCCAGGTAGCCCTCGGCCAGGCCCTGTACCTGCCGACCACTGGTGATACCGCGCTCGACGAAGTCCACGAACGCGGACACGCCACCGCGGACACCTCGACGCCGCGGGCCGCCGCGAACGCATCCTGGTATGCCTGCGAGGCGATCGTGGCCCGGGTTCCGATCACCCCGATCCGTCCGGTGCGGGTGGCGGCCACCGCGCGCCGGACGGCCGGCAGGATCACCTCGACGACCGGCACGTCGTAACGCTCTCGGGCGTCCCGCAGGCAGGCCGCAGACGCGGTGTTGCAGGCGATGACGATCGCTTTCGCGCCGCGGCGCACCAGATCGTCGCCGATGGCCAGCGCGTGGGCGCGCACCTCGGGAATGCTCAGCGGGCCATACGGCCCATGGGCGGTATCGCCGACGTAGACGATGTCCTCGTCAGGCAACTGATCGATGATCGAGCGCGCCACCGTCAGCCCGCCCACTCCGGAGTCGAAGATGCCGATCGGTGCCAACCGGTCGGTCACGACCCCATCTCCGGCACCTGGCCGGCCTTTCGGCGCAACCGGGCCTCCCGCTCCGGACCAGACAGCCAGTAGGCGGCCAGCACGCCGGCGATCGCACCGCACAGGTGGCCCTGCCGGGTGGTTCACCCTCCACAACAGTCCCGAGCACGGGAACCACGCCCAGCAGAGAACCGCCGTAGACGAACATCACCACCAGCGAGACGACAATCTGCCAGAGATGGCGGGTGAGCCAGCCGAACACCAGAAGAAAGGTCAGCCAGCCGAAGATCAGCCCGGAGGCGCCGATGTGGTTGGTCGGCAATGCGCAGCTACCGAGGCCGCCGATAAGCCAGGTGCCCAGGCCACCGAGAATCCAGATGATCGCTGTCGCCCACACGAACCGCGACATACCGGCCAACGTCACCAGGAATCCGAGCACCAGGGCCGGCACGGTATTGGCCAGCAGGTGGCCCCAGTCGGCGTGCAGCAACGGAGCGAACAGGATGCCCTTGAGTCCGTCGGTCTCCAGCGGCCTGATGCCGTTGCGGTCAGTGCGTGCCCGGAAAGCTGATCGGCGATCTCAATGAGATAGGCAGGGCGACGAAGGTCAAGTCGTCGCCCCGCCGACCTTCAAGCCGGCCACTTGGCGGGCGGGCAGCCGCCGAACCTGTCATAAGGACAGGCTACCGCCCGCCGCGACAGCGGCGCGAACGTGCCTGGGCTTGACCCGCCGCAGTGGCGTGTCGGCGGGCCATTACACGCACGCCCTCGGCGACGTCAGAACGCGCCGGGCAGCACGGAACGGTAGGTGGGATGGCCGCCACCGACGCCGCCGCCAGCACCCCCGCCGAGCACGGCCCGGGACAGGCAGTCCGCGGCCGCCGCCCCCATTCGCGGTGGTCAGCGCGGTCTCGGGCTCATCGCGGCGGGGGGTGTCCGGGGGCTCCACCGCGATGGCGCCAGTAGCCAGCACGAAGACGGTGTCGCCGTCGATCGGCGTATGCACCGGCCGGATCGCCCGGGCCAGTCCGTCCTGGGCGGCGACGGCGACCGGTGGCAGGCGGACTTACTCAGTGCGGCATCGAGTGGCGTCACCGCGATGGTGGTGTTCAGCGGACTGGTTTGGCGTACCAGTGCCGCGTAGCCGGCGATCTCTGATCGTCCGGTGGGGCGCCCAACCCGAACTCGGCGGCAGATTCGGCCATCCATGGCGAGGCCGGTCACGGTGTCAGTACCTCCCCACCCGGAATTGATCGACTTGATCGCGCCGACGGTCACCCCGGACTCCCAGCACGATCGAGGCGGTGCCGACCCGCCCTTGAGAACCCCTGACCCGGGCCCCGCCTGCGCCAGCACACTGCCGAGGCCGGAATTCGACGCCGCGGCGTCGGCTGCGGCGTAGCCGGGCACTCGGCGGTCGGCCTGTTCGCCCGCCCCGACCGGTAGGGTCGAAGATCCCACCGCGGCAGGCGTCCGGGACCGTGCCGCCGGTCATCACCACGCCCGCCCGCGCTCCTCAGGCCAGCCCATGACTCCGTCGGCGGCGGCGGGACCGAGCAACCTTGCCCTCGACGACCGCGTCGACGTGCCGGACGCTATTGGACACCTGGAGTAGTTCGGTCTCCCGACTGCCCGGCGCACCGCCGCGGACGTCTACCGCCCCGACTGTCCCCGGCGGCGCCAGGACGACGGTGGTACCGCATGCCCATCCGGTGCCCGGCGTTGATTCATCGCCCACCGTCGCATCGCGATCACATCGGTGATGGTGACCGACCTCAATACCGGCCACCTCGGTGATCGACCCGCTCACCGGATGGGTTTGCCCATCAACCCGAGCACCAGGTATTCCTGCAGCACCGTCAACCACTGGTAGACCCCGAGATGGGTGGCCATCGGGTGATCTGTCGGCAGACGGTCGGGCATATCCGGGCCGATCCCGATCAGGGTGCCCAACGCCAGCCGGATGTCGTTGACGGCCGCGATCCATGCCTGGGCATCGGCCTCGGTCAGCTCCAGGTGACCGCCACCCTCGGGCAACGTGTCCAGAAGCCGTTGGGCCGCAGCGGCTTTAGCCTCAATGATCTGCGGTTCGTGCAGGCTACGCAAGATCCCGTTGGAACCCTCGGACGACTCGCGGCCAGCGTGGGCGTCCTCCTTGACGAAGTCCGGCAGCAGACGGCTCACCGTGGCCTGCTCGGGAGGCTTGGGATTGCCGGTGCGGATCCCGGTGATCTGTTCCAGGGGATCCGACGGCGCGGACGCCTGCCGGTCGTCGAGCATCTCCTGAATCGACGTGGCCATGTTCCTCAGCAACGCCGCCTCGTGGGGTTCCAGGGCCGAAACGAAATGCGCTCCTTCGGCGGTCTGCACCCGCCGCCACCTACGCACAACCGCCGCCCGACACCGGATTCAGCGGTCCTGCTGCATGGTGGCCCACAGTCCCGCGGCGTGCAGTTTGGACACGTCGACCTCCATGGATTCGCGACTGCCCGCCGACACCACGGCTTTGCCCTCGTTGTGAACCTGCAGCATGAGCTTGGTGGCGTGCGGTTCGCTGTAACCGAAGAGCTTCTGCAGAACGTAGGTCACGTAGTTCATCAGATTGACCGGATCGTCCCAGACCAGAGTGATCCAGGGGGCATCGGTAGCCTCTAGCTCATCGGTCTCCCGGACCGCCGTGGTGCCCGGGCGGGTCGGTGCTGACGGGGCGCCCATGGCATAAGGATAGCGAGCCACCGGCAATCCCCGCCGACCCTCACCCCAGCCGCTACCGTTGCCCTGTGGCCGGGCTTGAAACGTGACGGGGCTTGAAACGTGACGGGGCTTGAAACGTGACGGGGCTTGAAACGTGACGGGGCTTGAAACGCAGGCGCTACTGACCGACAAATACGAACTGACCATGGTCTCGGCGGCCCTGCGGGACGGCACCGCGCATCGGCGGACCACCTTCGAATTGTTCGCTCGCCACCTGCCCGAGGGCCGGCGCTACGGGGTGGTCGCCGGCACCGGTCGCTTCCTGGAGGCGCTGGGCGACTTCGTCTTCAACGACGCGGCGCTGGCGTCGGTGGCCGACTTTCTGGACCCCACGACGCTGGACTATCTGCGCGGCTTCCGGTTCCGCGGAGACATCGACGGCTACGCCGAGGGCGAGTTGTATTTCCCGGGCTCCCCGGTGCTCTCGATCACCGGGTCCTTCGCCGAATGCGTCCTACTCGAGACGCTGGCGCTGTCCATCCTCAACCACGACTGCGCGGTCGCCTCGGCCGCGGCCCGGATGGTCAGCGTCGCCGATGACCGCCCGTTGATCGAGATGGGCTCGAGGCGCACTCACGAGCAAGCCGCCGTCGCCGCCGCCCGGGCGGCCTACATCGCCGGATTTGCCGGCTCCTCCAACCTGGCTGCCGCGCACCGCTTCGGCGTTCCGGCACTGGGCACCTCCGCGCACGCGTTCACCATGGTGCACACGACCACCGACGGCGGGACCGACCAGTGGGAGCAGGCCGCCTTTCGTGCCCAGGTCGCCGCGCTGGGGATCACCACGACATTGCTGGTCGACACCTATGACGTGCGCAGCGGCGTGGCCAATGCGATCGCCGCGGCCGGCACCGCGCTGGGGGCGGTGCGTATCGACTCCGGCGACCTCGGCGTACTCGCCCGTCAGGTCCGTCGCCAGCTCGACGATCTCGGTGCCACCGCGACCAAGATCGTGGTGTCCGGCGACCTCGACGAGTTCGCCATCGCCGCACTGCGTGCCGATCCGGTCGACAGCTTCGGAGTCGGTACCTCGGTGGTAACCGGTTCGGGCGCCCCGACCGCGGGCATGGTCTACAAACTGGTCGAAGTCGACCGCGTTGCGGTGGAGAAGCGCAGCCCTGACAAGGTGTCCCACGGCGGGCGCAAGGCCGCCACCCGACTGGCGCGACCGTCGGGGACCGTGACCGAGGAAGTAGTGCATCCGTTCGGCGAGGCGCACTTCGATGAGCCATCCCGGGTCCTGACCGTGCCACTGATGCGGGCCGGTGCGGTCGCATCGCCCGCGGATCTGCACGCGGCGCGCGAACTGGTGGCCCGCGGTCTGGGCAGCCTGCCCTGGGAGGGCCTGGCGCTGTCGGCCGGCGAACCGGCCATCCCGACCCGCCGGGTGGCGCCGCGGTGAGCGCCGAAGACCTGCCGGGGGTAACCGAACTACTGACCGCCGCGGTCGACGCACTCGGCGGTACCCAGCGGCCGGGTCAGGTTCAGATGGCCGAGGCGGTGGCGCACGCGTTCGCCACCGGTGAGCATCTCGCGGTGCAGGCCGGTACCGGCACGGGCAAGTCGCTGGCCTACCTGGTTCCAGCGATCGCCCGGGCCTTGACCGAAGAGTCGCCGGTGGTGGTGTCCACCGCGACGATCGCACTGCAGCGCCAGCTCGTCGACCGCGACCTGCCCCGGCTGGTCGACGCTTTGGTTGACCAGCTGCCCCGGCGCCCACGTTTCGCGTTGTTGAAGGGGCGTCGAAACTACCTGTGCCTCAACAAGGTTCACAACGGCGCCACTGACGACGCATCCGACGTGCCCCAGGAGGAACTCTTCTCCCCGGTGGCCTCCAGCGCACTGGGCCGCGACGTGCTACGCCTAACGGAATGGGCGTCGGTCACCGAAACCGGTGACCGCGACGAGTTGAGCCCCGGCGTTCCGGAGCGGTCGTGGTCCCAGGTCAGCGTCTCGGCCCGGGAATGCCTCGGGATGGCCCGCTGCCCGTTCGGTACCGACTGCTTCGCCGAGAAGGCCCGCGCCGAGGCTGGCCGCGCGGACGTCGTCGTGACCAACCACGCCCTGCTGGCCATCGACGCGATCGCCGAGGCATCGGTGCTGCCCGAACATCACCTGCTCGTGATCGATGAGGCGCACGAGCTGACCGACCGGGTCACCTCGGCGGCCACCAACGGCGGCCAGCAGGCGCAGGGCGGCAACCCGCCGCGTCGCCCGGTTGGTCGACCCCGAACTCAGCTCGCGTCTGGAGGCGGCGGTGGCGACATTCTCGCGGCGATTCACGACACCGCGCCGGGCCGGATGGACTATCTCGACGATGAGCTCAAGACGTATCTCACCGCATTGCGCGACGCCGCCGCCGCGGCGCGCTCCGGAATCGACCCCGGCCCGGCTGATCCCAAGGCGGCCGCTGCGCGCACCGAGGCGATCGCCGCACTGAGCGACATCGCCGACACCGCCGCCCGCGCATTGGACTCCTTCGGACCGGCGATCCCGGATCGCACCGATGTCGTCTGGCTCGACCACGAGGAGCAACGGGGTTCGGGCGCAACAGGACCGAGGCCGGTGCTGCGGGTTGCCCCGTTGTCGGTCGCGGCTCTGCTGCGGGGCCGACTCTTCGACACCGCGACGACGGTACTGACGTCCGCGACCCTGACCGTCGGCGGCACGTTCGACGCGATGGCAAGCGCCTGGGGCCTGGCCGACGGGCCCAAGTGGCAGGGCCTCGACGTCGGATCGCCCTTCGATCACGCCAAGGCCGGCATCCTCTACATCGCGGCCCACCTGCCACCACCGGGGCGCGACGGCGCAGGCGCAGACGATCAACTCGACGAGATCGCCGGGCTTATCGAGGCCTGCGGTGGGCGCACACTGGGGCTGTTCTCGTCCATGCGCGCGGCCAAGGCGGCGGCCGAGTCGATGCGCCAGCGATTGGACACCCCGGTGTTGTGCCAGGGTGAAGACGGCACTGCGGCATTGGTCGAGAGGTTCGCCGCCGATCCGCAGACGTCACTGTTCGGCACGCTGTCGCTGTGGCAGGGTGTCGATGTTCCCGGCTCGTCGTGCTCGCTGGTGATCATCGACCGCATTCCGTTTCCCCGGCCCGACGATCCTCTGCTGACCGCGCGCCAACGCGCCGTCGCGGCCCGTGGCGGCAACGGCTTCATGACGGTCGCCGCCGGGCATGCGGCACTGCTGCTGGCGCAGGGCGCCGGGCGGTTGCTGCGCCGCATCGAGGACCGCGGCGTTGTTGCGATCCTGGACTCGCGGATCGCGACCGCGCGCTACGGCGGATACCTGCGGGCGTCGCTGCCGCCGTTCTGGGTGACCACCGACCCTGCGGTGGTCCGCAGGGCGCTTCAGCGGTTGCACACGCCGTCGGGCGAATGAGCCGGTGCGCGATCTATTGTGGTCGCATGCGCGTCGCCGGCGGTATCGGTCGCCTGCTGAGCGCCGCGGTCGGCGGCGCGGCACTCCTGGCAGGCTGCGGTACGGCCATCTCGGGCAACCCCGTGTCGGTGCACTCCGATCCGTTCAAGGTGGCCGGACTGGAGGCCGTCGACGGCCCCACCGGTCTGCGCCCGAATGCCAAAGCGCAAACCCGTGAGGTGACCGACACCGACGGCGGGCAGATCGACGAACTCGCCGGCCAGTCGATCAGCGACCTCGAGGAGTTCTGGCGGTTCGCCTACCCGGATACCTTCGACGCCGAACTCGTGCCGGTCCAAGCGGTGATCTCCTGGGATTCCGACGCCCCCGACGGGATGTTCTGCGGCGAGACCACCGAGGGTCTGGTCAACGCCGCATTCTGCGAAACCGACGACACCATCGGCTGGGACCGCACGGTGCTGATGCCCGCCCTGAGACAGGCCAACGGCGACATGGCGATCACCATGGTGATGGCCCACGAGTACGGCCATGCAATCCAGAAGATGGCGACCCTCAACCCCCCGGGCGTGCCCTCCCTGGTGGCCGAGCAGCAGGCCGACTGCCTGGCCGGGGTCTACCTCCGCTGGGTGGCAGAGGGGAAGTCGCCACGGTTCACCCTCAACACCGGCGACGGGCTAAACAAGATTCTGGCGGCGATGATCTCATTCCGCGACCCGGTGCTCAGCCAGAACGAGTACATCGGTGGTGACGAGCATGGTTCGGCGTTCGAACGCGTCTCGGCGTTCCAGTTCGGGTTCACCGACGGGGCCTCGGCGTGCGCGGCGATCAACCTTCCGGAGATCAAACAGCGCCGCGGCGATCTCCCGGTGGAGTTGCCGTCGGACCAAAGCGGCGAATTACCGGTCACCGAGGCCTCCGTCGCCTCACTCGTCGAGGCACTGAACATCTTGTTTACCTCGAAAAGCCCACCGCAGTTGACCTTCGACGCCGCCTCCGCCGCCACCTGCCCGGACGCCCGTCCCAGCCCGCCGGTCTCGTTCTGTCCGGCCACCAATACCATCGCCGTAGACCTACCCGGCCTGCAGGCGATCGGCGCGCCCATCGAGGGCTTCGACGGAGCCGGCCTGCAGGGCGATAACACCGCCTACTCGGCGCTGATGTCGCGCTACATGATGGCCTGGCAGCACGAGCGTGGCGGACTGGTGCTCGACGGCGCCGGGGCGGGCCTGCGGACCGCCTGTCTGACCGGCGTCGCGACCACGAAACTATCCAGCACCGTGACCACGGCCGACGGCAACACGGTGGCTCTCTCCGCCGGGGACATCGACGAGGCGATATCGGGGTTGCTGACCAACGGACTGGTGGCCGGTGACGTCAACGGTGAGTCGGTGCCGGCCGGATTCTCCCGCATCGACGCCTTCCGGGTCGGGGTGCTCGGCGATGAGGACCGCTGTATCAAACGGTTCCCCTGACCTACACCGCTTCCCTGACTTACACCGCCTTGGTGGCGCCATACCAGGACAGGATTGTCTCGCGTTCGGCAGTGGACCTGGCCAGGATGGCGTAGGAGCGGATGAATGACTCGCCCACGCAGCCGTCGATCCTGACCCGGTAGCTGCGGATCGACACCCGCGGTGCCTCGCCCTGGTATTGCTTCTTGGTCACCGGCACGGTGAGCACGATGCCGGGCTTGAGTGCGACGGTGAAACTGCCGCCGGCTTGGACGCCGGCATTCGGAATCGGGAGCACGCCCAGCCCGGGAACCGCGGCGATCCCGAACGATGCGTTACCACCGGCGTTGCCGCCGAGGAGGATACCGGGGCCGGTACCCATGTCGATACCGCAGCCGATCTGATAGCCCACCTCGAGGATGCCCTTGGGTGTCGCCCCGGAACCGGTGACCGATCCGCGGAACACGCCGCCGACGAGGTACTCCCGGGTGGAGATCGCCGTCGTCAGGGGTGCGACCACCTGCTGGGTCTCCTCGGTCGCTGAGATCGTCAGTGTTGCGCCGTCGGTCGCGGTCAGCGTCGCGGGTGGGCTCGAGATCACCCTCCCGTCATCGACGACCGGCGCACCAGCCGAGCCGACAGGGTCCGGATCGGCCAGCGCGGGCAGCACCGGCATGATCAGGGCCGCGATCGCCGCCAGCGCCGCGGCAGACTTGAACATCCTCACACCACCTTGGTGACGCCGAACCAGGACACGATGTCCTCGGCCTCGGCCGTCGAATTGGCCAGCGTCGCGTAGGAACGAATGAACGACTCGCCCACGCAACCGTCGATCTTGACCCGGTAGTCGCTGACCACCACCTCGGGCGCGGCGCCCTTATAAGCCTTCTTGGTGACCGCAATGTTGTTGATGATGCCCGGTTTGAGATTGACGCCGACGGTCGCGTTGGTTCCGACGCCGGCCCCGACGATCCCGATCGGCGGAAGAATAAAGCCGCCCACCCCACCGAGTAGGGCATCGGATCCCAACGACGCCTGTGCGTTACCGCCGATGAGCACACCCCCGCCGGTACTCATGTCGATGCCGCAGCCGATCTGATAGCCCACCTCGAAGATGCCCTCCGGCGCGGCCGAACCGGCGATCGACCCGGTGAACACCCCGCCGACGACGTACTCCCGGGTGGAGACTGCCGTCGTCAGGGGCGCGACCGCCGTCTGGGTCTCGTCCTTCGCCGAGATCGTCAGCGTGACCCCCTCCAAGGTGCTCGTCGCCGGCGGACTCGACGCGACCGGGCCGTCGGGGGCCGCGACGACCGGTGCCGCCGTGTCGGTCGGCCGTACGACCGGCGGATGCGGGTATCTGCCATATCGGCAACGCCGCTCAATTGCCAGCACCACCGCGCTGCGCACCATGGATTTGACCATCTTCATACCGACTTCGTGACGCCGAACCACGACACGATGTCCTCGACCTCAGCAGCCGAGTTGGCCAGCGTCGCGTAGGAGCGGATGAACGACTCACCCACGCAGCCGTCGATCCTGACCCGGAAGTTGCGCACCTCCACCTCGGGCGCGGCGCCCTTGTAGACCTTCTTGGTCACTGGAATGTTGTTGATGATGCCCGGCTTGAGGTTGACGCCGAGGGTTCCGTTGATTCCGACGCCGCCTCCCGCGATGGGAATCAGGATGGGAACGGCGGGAAGGATTCCGAGGTCGACGCCCAACGCCCTGCGTTACCACCGAGGCACACCGCCTGCCGCCGGTACTCTATCGATGCCGCAGCCGATCTGATAGCCCACCTCGAAGATGCCCTCCGGCGCGGCCGAACCGGCGATCGACCCGGTGAACACCCCGCCGACGACGTACTCCCGGGTGGAGATCGCCGTCGTCAGGGGTAGGACCGGCATCTGGGTCTCGTCCTGCGCTGAGATCGTGAGCGTGACGCCCTCGAGGGTGCTGGTCACGGGCGGACCCGAGGCGACCCTTCCGTCGACCGCCGGGGAGGTTCCGGCTGGCGCGGCGGTGGCGACGACCGGGGTCGCCACGTCCGAGTCAGCCGGGACGGCCGGGTCGGCGGGGACGGGATCGGCCGACACCGGTGACGACGACATTAGCAACGCCGACACCGCTGCCAGCACCGCCGTACCCCGCAACATTCCCGCCAACCTCCTCAACGCGGCAACTATTGGAGGAAAATTACCTGCCGCGGTGAGGGCTCGACTGCCGATTGGGCAAACCCACGGATGTCCGGCCGATTTCGCTAAACGGCTTTGGTCGTGCCGAACCAGGACAGGATCGCCTCGCCCTCATCGGTGGACTTGCTGATCGTCACGTAGGAGCGGATGAACGACTCGCCAACGCAACCATCGATCGTGATCCGGAAATTGCTGATCGACACCCACGGGTCAGCGCCTTTGTACCTCTTCTTGGTGACCGGGATGTTGTTGATGATCCCGGGCTTGAGACCGACGGTGACGCCACCGCCGAGCTGGCCCCCGACGCCGGGGGCGAGGCCGTCGGCGAGAACCCCTTCGAAATCCAGGCCGAAGTAACCGAGAGACGCATTGAGCCCCCCATTGCCGTTGAGCAAGACCCCGCCGCCGGTCGTCATGTCGATACCGCAGCCGATCTCATAGCCCACCTGGAAGACGCCCTCGGGCGTCTCCTCGAAATCGTCGACCGATCCCCGGAACACCCCGCCGACGACATAGGCACGTGAGGAGATCGCGGTGGTCAGCGGCGCGGCCGACGTTTGGGTCTCGTCGGCGCCCATGATCTTCAGGACCGAACCATCCGGCGCCGTCGTCGTCGCCGGTGGGGTCGAGACCACCTTGCCGTCATCGACCGGCGCGGCCCCGAGGGGCGCGGGAACTCCGCCCGGGGCCGCCTCGGCGGCGGCCACCGTTGCCATGGGGTCCGGCGCGACCGGATCGGGTTCGGCCGATGTCGGTGCCGCGGTCGCCAGGAACACCGCGACGACAGCGATTATCGCTCCACCACGAGCCATCTCTTCGCACGCCTTCCCACGTCGGCAACCTTGTTAGGCAACCTACATGCGCGCCCGGATACTCGCGAAACCTCCCTGGCACCGCCATTTCAGGCCAGTGTGACCAGCCCCAACTCAGTGTCACCGGCCAGCAGGCGATGATGCGGCAGCACCCGGACCGTGTAGCCCATCGAACCGGACACCCGCAGCGGGGTGGTGGTCGAGAAGATCTCGGTACCGCCCTCACCGGAACCGGTGTGTGTCATCGCAACATAGTGCGGGTCGGTCAGCACACCGGCGGAGTCCACCCGGCCCAGCACCGCCTGAACGACGACCTCCTCGGGTCGCAGGCCGGCCAGCGCCACGGCCGCGGTCAGGGTGAGTTCCGACCCCAACAGCGGCGTGTCGGGCAGGCCGGTGCTGTCGACGTCGGTGACCGTTACCGATGGCCAGGCCTCGGCGACCCGTTGGCGGTAGGCCGCCAGTTCGCGGGCGTGCCCGAAGGGGCGTCCCTCGATCGCCGCGATGGTCCTGCGGGTCGAGTTCGCCGCGGGCGCGTAGTACTTCTCGGTGTAGTCCCGCACCATCCGCGAGGCCAGCACCTTGGGGCCCAGGGACTGCAGTGTGTGGCGGACCATCTCCACCCATCGCGACGGCACGCCGCCGTCGTTGCGGTCGTAGAACTTTGGCGCCACGGACTTCTCGAGCAGGTCGTAGAGGGCGCTCGCTTCCAGGTCGTCACGGCGATCCTCGTCGGTAACCCCGTCGGCCGTCGGGATCTCCCACCCGTTCTCCCCGTCGTACCATTCGTCCCACCAACCATCGCGGATCGAGAGGTTGAGCCCTCCGTTCAACGCGCTCTTCATTCCGGAGGTGCCGCAAGCTTCCAGGGGCCGCAGCGGGTTGTTGAGCCACACGTCGCAGCCCCAGTACAGCAACCTGGCCATCGACATGTCGTAGTTCGGCAGGAATGCGATGCGATGGCGCACCTCGGGGCGGTCGGCGAACCGGACGACCTGCTGGATCAATGCCTTCCCGGCGTCGTCGGCGGGATGCGACTTACCGGCCACGATGAGTTGGATGGGACGGCTCTCATCAAGCAGCAGCGCCTCGAGGCGCTCGGGATCTCGCAACATCAGCGTCAACCGCTTGTAGGTCGGCACCCGGCGAGCGAACCCTATCGTCAACACATCGGGATCGAAAGCCTCTGACACCCAGCTTAATTCAGCTTCGGCTGCTCCGCGTTGCAGCCAGGACCTCATCAGTCGCTTTCTCACGTCATCGACCAGCTTGGCGCGCAGTTGGGACCTGATCCACCAGATATGACCGAAGTCCACCTCCTGTAGCCGTTCCCATTGCGAGGGCTCACGAAGCGCCTCCGCCGAGCCGGCCAACTCCCGCGCCAACTGCACCCACTCCGGGGCCGCCCACGTGGGCCCGTGCACACCGTTGGTGACGGAGCCGATCGGCACCTCCGGTGCGTCGAAGCCGGGCCACAGTTCATCGAACATCCCGCGGCTGACCTGCCCGTGCAGGGCCGACACACCATTGGCCCGCTGCGCCAGTCGAAGTCCCATGTGCGCCATGTTGAATTTTTCCGGATCGGACTCGGCACCGAAGGCCAGAACCTGCGCCACCGGCACGCCGGGCAGTAGGCCAGTCTCGGACTCGTCGCCGAAGTAGCGTTGCACCATCTGCACCGGGAACCGGTCGATACCGGCCGGGACCGGGGTGTGGGTGGTGAACACCGTGCTGGCCCGCACCACCGTGAGCGCGGTGTCGAAATCGAGGCTGTCGGCGGCCATGAATTCCCGGATCCGCTCAAGCCCGAGGAAACCCGCGTGGCCCTCGTTCATGTGGAACACGTCCGGGGCGGGGAGACCCTCGATGGCCGTGAACGCGCGTATGGCCCGCACTCCGCCGATTCCGGCGAGGAGTTCCTGCTTGATCCGGTGTTCCTGGTCGCCACCATACAGCCGATCGGTCACGTGACGCAGGTCGTGGTCGTTTTCCGGAATGTCAGAGTCCAACAGCAGCAACGGGATTCGCCCGACGCGGGCCACCCAGACCCGAGCGCGCAGTACCCGCGACTCCGGCATGGGAAGTTCCACGACTACCGGGGTGCCGTCGGCGCCGTCCAGCAGATGAAGGGGCAGCCCCTGCGGATCCAGCGACGGGTAGTTCTCGTGCTGCCAGCCTTCGGCGGTCAGCGACTGCTCGAAGTAACCAGAGCGGTAGTTCAGGCCGACGCCGATCAGTGGCAGGCCCAGATCTGAGGCGGCCTTGAGATGATCACCGGCCAGGATGCCGAGGCCACCGGAGTAGATCGGCAGCACTTCAGCGACCCCGAACTCCATCGAGAAGTACCCGATGCCCTGCGGCAGCGGCGACTCCGGGCCGGCGTCGGCGGCCATCTGCTGGTACCACAGCGGCTTAGTCAGATATTCGTGCAGATCGGCCGATAGCCGGTCGAGTCGGTCGAGGAAGGCCTGCTCCCCGGCGAGTTCTTCCAGACGCGACCGACTCACCTCGCCGAGCAACGCCATCGGGTCACGTCCGGTGCGCGCCCACTGCTCAGGGTCGATGCTCTCGAAGAGGTCCTGGGTGGCGGTGTCCCACGACCACCGAAGGTTGGTCGACAACCGTCCCAGCGCACTGAGGCGCTGCGGGAGGTGCGCACGAACAGTGAACCTGCGGAGAGCTTTCACGGCTCAGACCTTACTGACGTTCCCGGTCGTGCGCTCCGCGCGCTTCCGTCCCCGCAGGGTAATCACGGCCACTACGGTGAGAACGGCAGGTTGTCGCAGAACGGGACGCGGAAACGTGACGCGGAAGTGAGGTGTTCGGGTGCCGGGTCGGATCGCGATCGACGACGTCGCGCCCGTGGTTTCCGGGGGCACCTACCCCGCCAAGGCGGTCACCGGCGAGATCGTGCCGGTATCCGCGACTCTCTGGCGGGAGGGCCACGAGGCGGTGGCGGCCACCCTGGTGGTGCGCTACCTCGGTGCGGCCTACCCACGGCCCGGTCAGCTTCCCGCTCCGGCCGGGCGGGTCACGCCGACGCTGTCTACGATGACGCCGGGCCGCACACCGGATGTGTTTCACGGCCAGTTCACCCCGGATGCGGTAGGGCTGTGGACGTTCCGGGTGGACGGCTGGGGCGATCCGATCACGTCCTGGCGGCACGCCGTGGGCGCCAAGATCGAGGCCGGACAGGGCGCCGACGAACTGGACAACGACCTCCTCGTGGGGGCCACCCTGCTGGAACGGGCTGCCACCGGGGTGCCGCGCAGCGAACGCGCGCCCCTGCTGGCGGCGGCGAAGGCGCTGCGCTCGCCAGGTGCTCCGCTGACCCGCGCCGCACCCGCCCTCGCGGAGCAGGTGACCGATCTCCTCGATGCCTACCCGTTGCGGGACCTGGTAACGCGCGGAGAGTCCCACGGCGTGTGGGTGGACCGCCCGCTGGCCCGGTGCGGAGCCTGGTACGAACTGTTTCCGCGTTCCACCGGCGGACGCGACCCCGACGGCCGACCGGTGCACGGCACATTCGCCACCGCCGCCGCCGCACTCGGCCGGATCGCGGCGATGGGATTCACCGTGGTGTACCTGCCGCCCATTCATCCGATCGGCACCGTGCACCGCAAGGGCCGCAACAACTCGGTGACCGCCAACGCCGGTGACGTCGGATCGCCGTGGGCGATCGGCAGCGCGCAAGGGGGTCACGACGCTGTGCACCCCGACCTGGGCACGATCTCCGACTTCGACGCGTTCGTCGCCGCCGCCGCCGGTCTCGGTCTGGAGGTGGCCCTGGATCTGGCCCTGCAGTGCGCGCCGGATCATCCGTGGGCGACCAGTCACCGGCAGTGGTTCACCGAGTTGCCCGACGGCACCATCGCCTACGCGGAGAATCCCCCGAAGAAGTACCAGGACATCTACCCACTGAACTTCGACAACGACTACACCGGGCTTTCCCACGAGGTGCTCGCGGTGGTGCGGCACTGGATCAGCCACGGCGTGCGGATATTCCGGGTGGACAACCCGCATACCAAACCACCGGACTTCTGGGCCTGGTTGATCAGTGAGGTCAAGGCCATCGATCCGGACGTGCTGTTCCTTGCGGAGGCCTTCACCCGGCCGGCCCGGTTGTACGGCCTTGCCAAACTCGGCTTCACCCAGTCGTATTCGTATTTCACCTGGCGGACCGCGAAGTGGGAGCTTGAGGAGTTCGGCCGCCAGATCGCTGAGCACGCCGACTACGCCCGGCCCAACCTATTCGTCAACACCCCAGACATCCTGCACGAAAGCCTGCAGCACGGCGGGCCGGGCATGTTCGCCATCCGCGCCGTCTTGGCCGCCACGATGGGCACCTCTTGGGGCGTGTACTGCGGCTACGAACTCTTCGAGAACGCCCCGGTGCGGCCCGGCAGCGAGGAGTACCTGGATTCCGAGAAGTATGAACTGCGCCCACGGGACTTCGCCGACGCGCTGGCACAGGGCCGCTCGCTGGAGCCATTCCTGGCCCGGCTTAACGAGATTCGACGCCTGCATCCGGCACTGTGCCAAATGCGGACCATCCGGTTCCACGGGATCGACAACGACGCGTTGATGGCCTACAGCAAGTTCGATCCGGTCACCGGTGACACCGTGCTGGTGGTGGTCAACCTCAACCCTTTTGGTCCCGAACAGGGCACCTTACGACTGGACATGGGAGCCATGGCGATGTCGCCATGGGACCGGTTCTGGGTCCGTGACGAGGTCACCGGCGACGAATACCAATGGGGCCAGGAGAATTTCGTGCGCTTGGAACCAGCCCGCGCGGTCGCCCACATCCTGAATATGCCACCGATCCCGGCCGAGCAGCGGGCGCCCCTGCTGCGCCGCGAATGAGCCCCGTCCGCCTCGCGCCGGATCCCGCGGATCTGGCCCGACTGCTCACCGGGGTCCACCACGACCCGCACGCCATCCTTGGCGCACACGAGGACGGCACGCGGACCGTCATCCGGGCACTGCGCCCGCACGCGACCGCCGTGAGCGTCCTGGTCGGTGGCAAGCGCCACCCGATGACCCACATCGACTCCGGGATGTACGCGGTCGAGTTGCCGTTCACCGACCTCATGGACTACCGATTCGAGGTCAGCTATCCCGGCGGCGAGACGCCGTACACGGTCGCCGACGGCTACCGATTCCTGCCGACCCTCGGCGAGGTCGACCTACACCTGTTCGCCGAGGGCCGCCACGAACGTCTCTGGGAGATCCTCGGCGCCCATCCGCGTACCTTCACCACCCCCGACGGGGTTGTCGACGGAGTGTCCTTCGCGGTGTGGGCGCCAAATGCCAAGGGAGTGAGCCTGATCGGTAAGTTCAACGGCTGGGACGGCTACGACGCCCCCATGCGGGTACTGGGCTCATCGGGGGTATGGGAGTTGTTCTGGCCGGGGTTCGCCCTCGACGGGCTGTACAAGTTCCGGGTGCACGGCGCGGACGGATCGGTGACCGACCGGGCCGACCCGATGGCATTCGCCGCCGAAATGCCGCCACACACCGCCTCGAAGGTGTTCGTATCGGATTACTCCTGGCGCGACGCGGAGTGGATGGCTGCGCGCACCGTTTCGAACCCGGTGTTCGAAGCGATGAGTACCTACGAAGTTCACCTGGCTTCGTGGCGGCCCGGACTGAGCTACCGCGAGTTGGCCGCACAACTCACCGACTACGTTGTCGCCCTGGGATTCACCCACGTCGAACTGCTGCCGGTGGCCGAGCACCCATTCGGCGGATCGTGGGGATACCAGGTCACGTCCTACTACGCGCCGACGTCGCGGTTCGGCACCCCGGACGATTTCCGGTTCCTGGTCGATAGCCTGCACGGCGCCGGGATTGCGGTGATCGTGGACTGGGTGCCGGCGCACTTCCCCAAGGACGCCTGGGCGCTGGGCCGCTTCGACGGCACCGCCCTCTACGAGCACTCCGACCCGCGCCGCGGCGAGCAACTCGACTGGGGCACCTACGTATTCGACTTCGGGCGCCCGGAGGTGCGCAACTTCCTGGTGGCCAACGCCCTGTACTGGCTCGGCGAGTTCCACATTGACGGATTGCGCGTCGATGCGGTGGCCTCGATGCTCTACCTGGACTATTCGCGTCCGGCCGGTGGCTGGACTCCGAACGCCTACGGTGGCCGGGAGAACCTCGAGGCCGTGCAGTTCCTCCAGGAGATGAACGCCACCGTGCACAAGATGTCGCCGGGAGTGGTCACCATTGCCGAGGAGTCCACCTCCTGGCCGGGCGTGACGCGGCCGACAAACATTGGCGGCCTGGGCTTCTCGATGAAGTGGAATATGGGTTGGATGCACGACACCCTGGACTACATGAGCCGCGATCCGATCTATCGCCGCTACCACCACCATGAGATGACGTTCTCCATGCTGTACGCATTCAGCGAAAACTACGTACTGCCGATCAGCCACGACGAGGTGGTGCACGGCAAAGGCACACTGTGGTCCCGGATGCCCGGCAACGACCACGTCAAGGCCGCCGGCCTGCGGGCGCTGCTGGCCTACCAGTGGGCACACCCCGGCAAGAAACTGCTGTTCATGGGTCAGGAGTTCGGCCAGCGCGCCGAATGGTCGGAGGAACGCGGCCTGGATTGGTACCAACTCGACGAGCACGGCTTCTCCGGTGGCATTCAGCGCTTCACCGCCGACGTCAACGCGGTGTACCAAAGCCGTCCGGCACTGTGGAGCCAAGACTCCCGGCCCGAGGGGTACTCCTGGATCGATGCCAACGACTCGGCGAGCAATGTGTTGAGCTTCCTGCGTTGGGGCTCCGATGGTTCGGTGCTGGCATGCGTGTTCAACTTCGCCGGCGCCGAGCACGGCGGCGCGCTCCGACTGTTGTCTGCCGGGTATCTGGCGCGAGGTGCTCAACAGCGACGCGACCGTCTACAACGGTCTGGTGTCGGCAACCTCGGCACCGTCAAGGCCGAGGAAAAGCCCTGGCACGGCCGACCGGCGTCGGCATTGCTGGTCCTGCCGCCGACGTCGGCGGTCTGGCTCGAGCCACTCTGATCTTTTAGTACAGCGTGTTGGCCAGGTTGCGGCGCCCGACGATTGGCATCAGTCGGCAGGGTCGTAGAGGTCGAATAACGAATGAGACGTGGTCCGCGCTCGGATGCGCTCTCTGTCACCGGAGGTGCGCTTGACCAGCCCGGTCAATCGAGCGGAACGCCCTGGCGACATCCTGGCCGAGGATTTCCAGTGTCCGCGGCGGCGAAAGCCGCATCGATATCGTCAGCGGCGTCGGCGACATCGATGGCATCCGGCGTCACGACCGCGGCACGCCCAAGAAGGTGATCTGACGCAACGCGCCGGGATGGCCTCGCCGTGTGGGTGGGCCAGCGTCGAGAATCGTCTGAAACGCCGCGGCTGCAGCGCCCGAAATCACCGCTATCGAGCAGTTGGCGGGCCGCGTCCAGGGCAGGATCATCGGCTCATCCGCGGACGCGGCCGCGCTGCCCAGCTTTCTGAGGTCGCCGCGAGTAACGAGTCGAGCCAGCGGCGAAGCTGGTCCGGGGCTGCGCGCCCTGGAAACTGGCCAGCGGTTGCCCGCCCGCCAATGCCACCGTGGGCACCGCCTCAACACCGAACATCGACGCCACCCGCGGCGCGGAGTCGACATTGACCGTCGCCAGCGCCCACCTGCCGACGTCGGCGGCGGCCAGGGCGGCCAACGCGTCGGCGAGTTGGATACACACATCACTACGCGGGGACCACAGCAGAACGACCACCGGGACCTCACCGGAGCGCACGAGAACCTCGGCCTCGAAGTTGGCCTCGGTCACCTCGACCCCGCCGGGGGCGCCACCTGCCGAACCCTGCTGCGCACGCTGCTTGAGACCGGAGAGATCTACCGCACCGGTCATCACCGGCGAGATTCTCGGACGGGGTTGAGTCACAACTGCGAGTCTTTCATGTCGCTGCCGGGCGGTGGCCGCCACATCGGGGTAGCGTTACCCCGGACCAGCAAAAGAAACGGAGTAGTCGTGGGCAAGTTTGCAGCGGCGCTACTGGCGGCGATGGCGGTCGGTTCGATCATGACGACCTCAGTGGCTCACGCCGATGAGCGGGGCCCCGGTGGTCCCGGCGGCGTCGGGGTGGGGCCGGTAGGTCCCTACGGCGTTGGTGGTCTCGGTCCTGTCGCAGGGCCCGTAGGCCCGGTCGGCGTTGGTGGCCTTGGTCCTGTCGCAGGCCCCGTGGGCCCGGTCGGCGTCGGGGGCGTGATCGGCCCGGTCGGGGTCAATCCGATCCTGGGTCCGGTCGGCCCGGTCGGCGTCGGTGGCGTCATCGGCCCGGTCGGCGTAGATCCGATCGTGGATGCTGCGGTACGGCCCTACTACTACGTGCCCTTCTTCCCGGGTGAAGTCCCGTGCTTCACCCCCGAAGGCGTGGCGTACTTCACCCCACCGGGAGAGCCCTGCTACTGAGAGCCGTGATCGGCTGCCTAACACGGCCGTTATGATCAACATCACACGGCCTGCTGTCCCCCGCACCAGCAAACGCCTGTAGTTCTGGCTCGGGGCTAGCCGGTCCGCAGGATTAGGGCATCGCCCTGGCCCCCGGCGCCGCACAGTGCGGCCACCGCGTAGCCGGATCCGCGTCGAGACAGTTCCAGGGCGGCGTGCAGGGTGATGCGTGCCCCCGACATGCCGATCGGGTGGCCCATGGCAATGGCGCCGCCACTGCGGTTGACCCTTTCCGGATCGACGCCGAGTTCGCGGGTGGAAGCCAGTGCGACGGCGGCGAACGCCTCGTTGATCTCAATGACATCCAGTTGATCGGTCGAGATCCCCTCACGGGCGATGGCCTTCTTGATGGCGTTGGCGGGCTGCGACTGCAGCGTGGAGTCCGGCCCCGCGACCATACCGTGGGCCCCGATCTCGCACAGCCAGCTCAGACCAAGCTCTTGGGCTTTCGCCTTGCTCATCACCACGACGGCACACCCACCGTCGGAAATCTGCGACGCCGAACCCGCGGTAATGGTGCCGTCCTTGCGGAACGCCGGTTTCAAACCGGCCAGCGATTCGGCGGTGGTGTTTGCCCGAATGCCCTCATCCTCGGTGAAATCGATCGGATCACCTTTGCGCGCAGGGATTTTCACCGCCACAACCTCGTCGGCGAAAACGCCGTCCTTCCAAGCGGCGGCCGCCTTTTGGTGCGACTCGGCCGCAAGGGTGTCCTGCTCAAGCCGAGTGTACCGATCGACGTCGTTACGCTGCTCTGTCAGACCACCCATCGGCTGGTCGGTGAACACGTCGTACAGACCGTCGTAGGCCATATGGTCGAGCATCGTCACATCGCCGTACTTGTGGCCGGCCCTGCTGTCCATCAGCAGATGCGGCGCGCGGGACATGGACTCCTGGCCGCCGGCGACGACGACGTCGAACTCACCGGCGCGGATCAGTTGGTCGGCGAGTGCGATGGAGTCAATGCCGGACAGACACATCTTGTTGATGGTCAACGCGGGCACATCCTGCCGATACCGGCGGCCACGTCGCCTGGCGGGCCGGCATCTGCCCGGCTCCGGCGGTGAGCACCTGGCCCATGATGACGTAGTCGACCAGGGCAGGCGCGACACCGGCCTTCTCCAGCGCTGCGCGGATGGCGAGAGCACCCAGATCGCTACCCGAGAAGTCCTTGAGCGAGCCCATCAGTCGGCCGATGGGCGTCCGCGCCCCAGCAACGATCACCGACGTCGTCATTTCCGCCTCCACAGTGGTTGGTTTCCGGGCGATCTCCCGAACTGGCTACTGGTCTGTCGCCCCGTCAGGTTACCGTTGGACCATGACCACCGAGCACCTCGATGCCCGCCCGTTGCTGGCGAGCGCTCTAGTGACCGCGATCGACCACGTCGGCGTGGCGGTACCGGACCTCGATGAGGCCATCGCGTGGTACCACGACTTCCTCGGAATGATCGTTGTGCATGAAGAGATCAACACCGAGCAGGGCGTCCGGGAAGCGATGCTCGCGGTTCGCGGGGCGCCGGCCGGCAGTACCCAGATCCAACTCATGGCGCCGCTCGACGAAACCTGCACCATCGCGAAGTTCCTGGACAAGCGCGGCCCGGGCATCCAGCAACTGGCCTGCCGGGTCAGCGACCTCGACGCCCTCTCAGAGCGGTTGCGGGCCAGCGGCGTGCGGCTTCTCTACGACGCTCCGCGGCGCGGAACAGCGAATTCCCGGATCAACTTCATCCATCCCAAGGACGCCGGCGGCGTACTGGTGGAACTCGTGGAGCCTGCTCAGTACTGAGCGCTACGACCACTTGCGGGTCGGTCCGCGATTGGCACGGTTGTTCCAGCACGGGGTGTGCCAATGCCTGCGGTCGTCGCCGTCGACGTCGTCGATTCGCACCACCATCACGTGTGCCGTTCCGATGCGGATCTCATGGTCGCAGCCCGGACACCGGTAGGCCTTCGTGGCCCGTGACCCTGGAACCGCGCGAACCTCGTAGTCATGACCATCAGCGCCCGGTTCCCTGCGCCGAGGCAGCGGTATCGACGGCGGGCCGGTCCGTTCTCGTCGTCCGGACCGTCGGCGGGGCGTCATCGAGGCGCCATCAGAACAACCGGAACTCGTCGCTGTCCAAGCCGCGCATCACGTCATAATCCAGTGTCAGACATCGGATCCCACGATCAGCGGCAAGCGTTCGGGCCTGCGGTTTGATCTGCTGAGCGGCAAACACGCCGGTAACGGGAGCCAGCAGGGTGTCCCGGTTCAGCAACTCCAAGTAGCGGGTCAACTGTTCCACCCCGTCGATCTCCCCGCGGCGCTTGATCTCGACCGCCACCGACCGACCGTCGGCATCGCGGCACAGGATATCCACCGGGCCGATCGCCGTCATGTACTCGCGACGGACCAGCGTGTAGCCCTCGCCGAGAAGTTCGATGTGCTCGGCCAACAGTTCCTGCAAATGCGCCTCGACGCCATCCTTGACCAGTCCGGGGTCGACGCCGAGTTCATGGCTGGAGTCGTGCTCGATCTCCTCGATGGTGATCCGTAACTGCTCTCCCGACTTGTTCTCCACGACCCACACGGCCAACTCACCGTCGGTGGTCTCAGTGAGTCGGCAGGGGGGACTCATCCAGTTCAGCGGCTTGTAGGCACGGTCGTCGGCGTGGATGCTCACCGATCCATCGGCCTTGACCAGCAGCAAGCGACGCGCCGACGGCAGGTGGGCGGTAAGCCGACCGAGGTAGTCCACCCTGCACAGGGCGATCATGAGCCGCACCGGCCCAGCTTAGGGTGTGCCGTCCGCCATGGGCCGGGGCCCGCGCGGGGAATTAGGCTGACGCCATCATGAGGTCCGATCCGAGCGTGGCCCAGCGACTGGGCCGCATTCTGGAACGGCTCACCCACCAGAGCGGGCGGCTGTCCAGGACCACCGCATACGGGTCGTTGCTGCTGGGCCGGGTCTCCGAGAGTGTCCTGCGGCGCCGGTTGCGTATCCAGATCATCCTCACCGTGTTCATCGTCACGGTGAATCTGATCGGAATCGCCCTGACCTTCCTCTTGGTGGTGGTCGCCTTCCCCGAACCCAGTGTGTTCGACGACGTACCGAACTGGCTGCCGTTCATCATCACACCGGCATACGTCGTCGTCGCGGTGGCATTCGGCACCTGGTGGATCCACTTCCGGACCATCAGGGATCTTCGCTGGGCGATCGAGGGCCGAACACCCACCCCCAGGGAGCAACGCAGCGCATTCATGACCCCATGGCGAATCGCTCTGGCGCACTTGGCGTTATGGGGAACCGGTGCGGTCCTGCTGACGGCGCTCTACGGCAGATACGACACCGATTTCATCCCCCGGGTGCTGCTCACAGTGGCATTCTGCGGGGTCGTGGTGGCCACCACCTGCTATCTGTCCGCGGAGTTCGCGTTGCGCCCGGTGGCCGCTCAGGCACTGGCCGTCGGACCACCGCCGCGGCGACTCGCACCGGGCATCATGGGCCGGACCCTGACGGTGTGGACGCTGTGTTCGGGCATGCCGATGATCGGCATCAGTCTGATCGCCTTGTTCTCCCTGCAGTTGGGAAACCTGACCCAGCGCCAACTCGAGATTGCTGTCCTGATCACCTCCGTCGCCAGTCTCGTCGTGGGGTTCCTGTTGATGTGGATTCTGGCCTGGCTGACGACGACACCGGTACGGGTGGTGCGGGCGGCACTGCGGCGGGTCGAGGAGGGCGATCTCAGTGCCACCGTGGTGGTCTTCGACGGCACCGAACTCGGTGAACTGCAGCGCGGGTTCAACTCGATGGCCGCCGGCCTCCGCGAACGCGAGCGGGTTCGTGATCTTTTCGGCCGCCACGTGGGCCGCGAGGTCGCGGCCGCGGCCGAGCAACAGCGAACCACCCTGGGCGGTGAGGAGCGCCATGTCGCTGTCGTGTTCGTCGATGTCGTCGGATCGACGAAGCTGGTCAGCACCAGACCGCCAATGGAGGTCGTCGCACTGCTCAACCGCTTCTTCGCCGTGATCGTCGAGGAGGTCGATCGCCACCATGGCCTGGTGAACAAGTTCGAGGGCGACGCAGCACTGGCAGTGTTCGGTGCACCGGTGCACCTCGACAGTCCCGAGGACGACGCACTGGCCGCCACCCGGGCGATCGCGAAGCGGTTAGCCCGCGAAGTGCCCGAATGCCCGGCCCGGATCGGGGTGGCCGCCGGCTTGGTGGTGGCCGGAAACGTCGGCGCGAACGAACGTTTCGAATACACGGTGATCGGCGAACCGGTCAACGAGGCAGCACGGCTGAGCGAACTAGCTCGGTCGGAACCAAGCCGGGCGTTGGCGTCTGCGGCAACCGTCGGGGCAGCCTCAGACACCGAGCAGCGGTTCTGGCGCCTCGGAAGGCCAGTCCGGTTGCGCGGTTACGACGACCGCGTGCAGATCGCGAGTCTGCGGGGCGGCGGCTGATCCGCTATGTCATCGTTGTCTGATGTCCCTAGCGCACCGGACCGTGCACTACCGGACCGTGTCCAGCCCCATCGGCGACCTGACGTTGGCCGGGGTGGGTTCGACCCTGACGCATCTGCTGATGGCCGGGCAATCCCATTCCCCGCACCGGACGCACTGGGAGCCCGCAGGAGACGACGTATTCGTCGATGTGGCCCAGCAGCTGGATGCGTACTTTGCCGGTTCGCTGAGGAACTTCGACGTTGACCTGCACCCGGCCGGCACCGAGTTCCAGTACCGGGTGTGGGCGGCACTGCAGACGATTCCCTACGGAAGAACGCGATCGTATGGTCAGATCGCCGATCAGGTCGGATCGCCGGCCGCGTCGCGCGCGGTGGGATTGGCCAATGGCCGCAATCCGATTAGCATTATCGTGCCGTGCCACCGCGTTATCGGGGCATCGGGCAATTTGACCGGATATGGCGGCGGAATTGAACGCAAACGTTCGCTTCTTGAATTGGAGATCTGTGCAAATCCGGTTACGCCGACGCTATTCAATTAGCGCACTGGATAAATAGGAAACACCCCCCCGGTTTCCCGGGGGGGTGTTTCGTTGAGGTGTGTTCGGCGGTGTCCTACTTTTCCACCCTGTTGGGTAGTATCATCGGCGCTGGCTGGCTTAGCTTCCGGGTTCGGGATGGGTCCGGGCGTTTCCCTGCCGCTATGGCCGCCGTAACTTTATTCAGATGTGTGTTTTTTCATCTGGGGTTGTATTTGGTGGTGGGGGTGTGGTGTTGTTTGCGTGGAGTTTGTGGTTGCGGGTGTGTGTGTAAGTTTTCGGCCGGTTAGTGCCAGTTCCCTGCGCACATTGCTGTGTTTATAGGTCTGGTCTATCGATCCCGTAGTCTGCG
>JAGYKK010000140.1 GCA_018401645.1 Mycobacterium sp.
CAGACCCTCGCCACCTTCGGCCAGATCGACTCCTGCTTCGCCAACGCGGGCGTTGCGGGACACCCCTCCCCAATCGACACCATGACGACCGCCGAGTGGCGCCGGGTGCTGGCGGTGAATCTTGACGGGCAATTCTTCACCGTGCGCTCGGTGGCCGGGCACATGAAATCCCGGAGCACCGGTTCGATCGTCTTCACCAGCAGCGTGTCGATGAGCGACGGGTTGGCCTTCGCCACCCATTACGCGGCGGCGAAGGCCGCCCTGACCGCGATGGCGCGCGGACTCGCGGTGGAGTTGGCCCGCGAAAAGATCCGCGTCAACGCCATCGTGCCCGGCTGGACCAAGGCCGCCATGACCGAAGGTCTGCTGGACTCCCCTGCCGCGCAGTCCAAGATCCTGCCTCGGGTGCCGTTGCGGCGCTGGGGCACACCGGAAGACTTCGAGGCCGTCGCGGTGTGGCTGGCCAGCCCCGGCTCGAGCTATTTCACCGGCCAAACACTGGTGATCGACGGCGGCTACACCGTCTTCTGATGTCGCGATCGAAGTCCGGGCGGGCGACTCGAATCCCTCCGTCGCATCCTGATCAGGCGACCACACGCAGGCTCGCGCGCTAGGGTTGGCCTAGCAAACGCGCGGGAGGGCCGATTCGATGGACAGGGTTCTGGAGGTCGGATGAAGGGCATCATCTTCCACCTGCTCGAAGATGCGGTGGTTGACGCCTACGGGGAAGCCACGTGGGACGAACTGCTCGATGCGGCCGGATTGGACGGCGTCTACACCTCGCTTGGCAGCTACGACGATGCGGAAATCATGGCACTGGTGTCGGCCGCCGCAGCCAAACTCGCGCTGCCGGAGGGCGAGGCGCTCCGATGGTTCGGACAGCGGGCGATACCCGGTATGGCGAAACGCTGGCCCGAGTTTTTCACCCCGCATCAGAAGACGATGCCGTTCCTGCTGTCGCTCAACGACGTCATCCACCCGGAGGTGCGTAAACTCTATTCAGGCGCATACTGTCCCCATTTCGCGTTCACCTCGCCTCCG
>JAGYKK010000141.1 GCA_018401645.1 Mycobacterium sp.
AGGTTTTTAGTTGGTTACTGGGTTACATGGGTTACAAGACAGGGGAATTGGACGGGGAAATGACGCGCAGCCTGCGCATGGGCGTCGCCGCCCCGTCCCTCGGTAACAGTGGGTTGCGTCGTCGGTGAAAGGTGGTTACTCCTCCGGTAACCGGGGTGGAGAACCCGCGCTGACTTCAGCGGAGAGGCCCCGCTCCCCGTAACCCTGTTTGGGAACCCACCCCATCACCCAGTTTCGGTCCCTCAGTTGCGCCGGTCGCCCAACGGGTCGGAGCCGTGCCGCTCGTCCGTGGAGATCGTGGAGCGGTGCTCGATCCCGTACTGACCGCGCTCGGTGTAGGAGCACTCGCCACGCTTGATCCCCCACACCACCGCCCACTTACCTTTTTCGCCGTCGGGCATCCGCTTCTGGCCGGGCCGTACCGGGTCGAGGTACAGCCCGGTGAGCGCGGCCCTAAACTTGTTCTGGCTCATGCCCTTGCCTGTGTTGTTCTCCTCGGCCCACTTGCACCACACCCGGTACAGGGCGGGGAGGTCAACAAAATCCTCCTTGGTCCCGAGTTCACAGCAGTCGTTGACGAAGGTCCGCACCGGCGATGACAGTTCGGCCATATCGGCATGAAGCTCGTCGGACTGCCCGCTGCGGGTGAACACGCCGGCAGCGGCGTTGAGCAGTGCCAGACCCTCGACAGCCCACCGCAGCACCTGCGGAAGTTCGTTGGCGATGATGCGGTCCCGTAAGCCGTGGTCCTCGTCCTCGGTCCCTCGGAACGAGCGTGAGGTTTCCAGCAGCAGTGCCCGCCGTGCCAGGGCGTTGCTGTTGTCGTTCCACCTCGGCATCTCGTTGGCACTGGCGTGGAACCGAACCCCGAGCTTCGCGTTGACCGCCGTCTTGTACTTGCGTTCGATGGTCACCTCGTCCTCGCCGATAACTGCCAGCAGGTTGCTCACCGCTGTCGATGAGTCGCGGGCACCGAACCGGATGTCACTGAGCAGTGCCAGCGATGCGCCGCTCTCGTAGAGCGACTGCAA
>JAGYKK010000142.1 GCA_018401645.1 Mycobacterium sp.
CAAAACAGGGTATGAAATAAAATGCTCTATTCCCTTGTAGAACTGAACAGGGTTGCCATGGCGCCAATGCGCTTGGCTGCACGCGCCGGATTGGCGGCTCGGAATTCGCCGTTCAACCCCGTCGGCCAGACCAGCTATGGCAAATCATTGGCCGCTATGGCGGATGTTTTCGAAAGCGCGACCCGTTATTATGGCAAGCCCGAATGGCGCATCAGCTCGGTTCGAATAAACAGTATTGATGTGCCCGTTGAGCCCCTGGTTGCCTGGCGATCGCCCTGGTGCAGCCTTGTTCACTTCAATAAGGATACTGATCGCCTTGCAGAAGCGCGCCGCAAAGGCGCCGCGCCACTCCCGCGCATGCTGATCGTGGCGCCGCTATCAGGCCATTATGCGACCCTGCTGCGTGGAACCGTTGAAGGGTTTCTTGAAACCCACGACGTCTACATTACAGACTGGACCGACGCTCGCATGGCGCCTGTCTGGCTCGGCCGGTTCGATCTTGATGATTATATCGATCACATCCGCAATATTTTGACCCATCTCGGCGGCGGGGTTCATGTTTTGGCCGTCTGTCAGCCCGGGCCACCGGTGTTGGCGGCCATTTCCATGATGGCGGAAGACCAGGACCCGGCGCGTCCTGCAACAATGACTTTCATGGGCTCCCCGATCGATGCGCGCCGCTCACCGACCGTTCCCAACAAGCTTGCCGAAGAACGCTCCTTCGAATGGTTTGAGCAGAATATGATCTATTCGGTGCCGGGGCCTTATCCCGGCATGCTGCGGCGCGTGTATCCGGGTTTCGTGCAGCTTTCGTCTTTCATGAACATGAACTGGGATCGCCATGTCGATGCGCACTGGAAATTCTTCAACCATCTGGTCGAAGGAGACGGTGACAATGCTGGGCGGCACCGTGAATTCTATGACGAATATCTTTCCGTCCTGGATCTGACAGAAGAGTTTTATCTTCAGACCATCCAACGGGTCTTCCAGGAGCATCATATTCCGCGCGGCATTTACTCCTATCG
>JAGYKK010000015.1 GCA_018401645.1 Mycobacterium sp.
CCACCAGAGCGGGCATCGACTCCAGTTCCCGGTATTCCCGGGCCACCTCGTCGGGGTACTTGGTGCCTCTGGCCTGGGCCAGTGCGAGTCCGACGAGGTAGTTCGCGACGAGTTGAGCCAGAAAGGTCTTAGTGGCCGCCACCCCGATCTCCGGTCCGGCGCGGGTGTAGAGGACGGCATCGGACTCACGCGGGATCTGACTGCCGTTGGTGTTGCAGATGGCCAGCACCTTGGCCTTCTGTGCCTTGGCATGCCGCACCGCCTCCAAGGTGTCGGCGGTCTCCCCGGACTGCGAGATCGCGATCACCAGGGTGCCGCGGTCCAACACCGGATCGCGGTAGCGGAACTCACTGGCCAACTCGACTTCCACCGGCAGCCGGGTCCAATGCTCGATCGCGTACTTGGCCAGCAGTCCGGCGTGGAACGCGGTGCCGCAGGCGACGATGAAAACCTTATCGACCTCGCGCAGTTCCTGATCGCTGAGACGTTGCTCATCGAGAACGATGCGGCCGTCGATGAAATGCCCCAGCAGGGTGTCGGCGACCGCGGTGGGCTGCTCGGCGATCTCCTTGAGCATGAAGTATTCGTAGCCGCCCTTCTCGGCGGCCGAGAGATCCCAGTCGATGTGGAAGCGCCGGGCGTTGACGGCATCGTCGTTGCCATCGAAGTCGGTGATCCGGTAGCCCTCAGCGGCGATCACCACGGCCTGGTCCTGACCGAGTTCGACGGCGTCACGGGTGTATTCGATGAATGCCGCGACGTCGGAGGCCAGGAACATCTCGCCATCACCGATCCCGACCACCAGTGGCGTGGACCGCCGAACGGCGACGATGGTGCCGGGATCGCCAGCATGGGCGAAAACCAGCGTGAAATGGCCTTCCAACCGGCGCACCACGGCCAGCACGGAGCCGACGAAATCACCGGCGGTGGCGCCATCGCGATAGGCACGGGCGACCAGGTGCACGGCCACCTCGGTATCGGTGTCACTGGCGAACTCCACGCCGGCGGTTTCGAGTTCCCTGCGGAGAGCGGCGAAGTTCTCGATGATCCCGTTGTGCACGACCGCGAACTCTCCGGCGCCGTCGCGATGCGGGTGGGCATTGCGGTCGGTGGGCTTACCGTGGGTGGCCCAGCGGGTATGGCCGATTCCGGCGGAGCCGCGCAGCGTATCCGGATCGGCCTCGGCCAGTGCCGCCTCGAGGTTGACCAGGCGTCCGGCCCGACGGTGGACCGAGAGCCCGCCGAGGCCGTCGAGCACCGCCAGTCCGGAGGAGTCGTAGCCCCGGTACTCCATCCGGCGCAACGCGTCGATCACGACGCCGTGGGCAGGCCGATGCCCGACATACGCCACGATTCCGCACACGAGTATCGAGGATAGTCCGACCGAGCGTTCCGTTCGGTCGGCTACGGTCGTCTGGTGGCCCGCAACCGCAAGCTGTACGCCGCCCTGACGAGGCGGGGCCCGCACCGGGTCCTGCGGGGTCAGCTCGCCTTCGCCGGGATACCGGGCATCGTCTACACCCCCGCTTCGGGCTTCGGGCTGCCCGGGCTGGCCTTCGGCCATGATTGGCTGACCGACGCCGCCCACTACGCCGACACCTGCGAGCATCTGGCGAGTTGGGGCATCGTCGCGGGTGCGCCGGACACTCAGCGTGGGCTGGCTCCTCGGTGCTGACCCTGGCCGCCGATCTCGGCACCACGCTGGACGTGATCTCCGGCGTGCGCCTGGGCCAGGGGGATATCAGCGTGGATCCGCAGAAACTGGGCCTGGCCGGGCATGGGTTCGGCGGTGGCGACCGTGTTCGCGCGCGGCTGCGGCCGGAACCCGGGTCAAGGCCGCCGCTGCGGTATTTCCGTCGGTCACCAAACCCTCCGCCGAGAAGTCGGCCGCGACGTTGCAGGTGCCGGGGTTGGTGCTGGCGACGCCCGATGATCAGAGATCGCTGCGCACCGACGCCCTCGAGGTCGCCGCATCCTGGGACTCCGCTGTCCTGCGCATCGTCGAGAAGGCCAATGCGGCTGATGTGGCCGAGCGGCGCCGCGTGTTGGGACTGCTGGGCTTGCAGGGTTTGGACTTCCCGGGTTCGAGTTCCCGAACCCAGAAGACCGTGCGGGCATTGTTAACCGGCTTTCTGTTGTTCCACCTGAACGGCGACGACACCTACCGGCAGTTCGCCGAACCCGATGCGGTCCTGCCGCACACCGCAGTGCCGGACCCCGAGGCCGCCCCGGTGACCCACGAGGATCGCATTGTGGCTTTGTTTCGCTAACCAGATATAAACGATTCATGAGAACCGGCGTATTCCTGTCGTATTCGGGCGGCTTCCGCGAAAGCGTCGAGCAGGTCGCGGTACTGGAGAAACAGGGTGTCGATCTGGCTCTGGTCGCCGAGGCGTACTCCTACGATGCGGTCAGCCAGTTGGGCTATCTCGCCGCGAAGACCACCACCATCGAACTGGGCTCCGGCATCTTCCCGATTTACACCCGGACACCGACACTGCTGGCGATGACCGCCGCCGGCCTGGACTACGTCTCGGACGGCCGCTTTCGGTTGGGCATCGGAACGTCGGGTCCACAGGTGATGGAGGGCTTCCACGGTGTGCCGTTCGACGCGCCGATGGGCCGCACCCGCGAAGTCGTCGAGATCTGCCGCCAGGTGTGGCGTCGCGAGAAGGTCTCCCACCAGGGTAAGAACTATCAGATCCCGTTATCGCCGGGTCGCGGCACCGGACTGGGTAAATCGCTGCGTCTGATTAATCACCCTGTGCGCGAACGGATTCCGATCCATATCGCCTCGCTCGGTGAACAGAATGTCGCACTGACGGCCGAAATCGCCGAAGGCTGGCAACCGATCTTCTACTACCCCGAACGAGCCGATCGCGTGTGGGGTGACGCACTGCGGGCCGGAACGGCTAAACGCGACCCCGAACTCGGCGAACTCGACGTCATGGTGGGCGTCTCACTGGCCATCGGAGATGACGTCGAGGAGCGACTGAACTGGGCCAAACCTCAACTGGCGCTCTACATCGGCGGTATGGGAGCCAAGGGCAAGAACTTCTACCACAACGTCGCCACCAAGTACGGGTTCGGCGAGGTCGCCGATCGCATCCAGGATTTTTATCTTTCCGGGCGCAAGGCAGAAGCGATCGCCGCGGTGCCGGACGAACTGGTGCGCAATATCTCGCTGATCGGCCCGCGGGGTTACGTCAAGGAACGGATCGCCGCCTTCGCCGAAGCCGGGGTGACCACCCTGCTGGCCACCCCGGTGACCGGCGACGCTGCCGAATACGTCGGTTTCATCGAGCAGTTGCAGGCGTTGCTGGACTAGCGCTACCTCACTGGCCGACCTGTGGGAGCTCATCGGCGGCGATTTCGCAGGGGGTGGCGGCGTCGTCGACGGCTAGGGCTTCAGGAGCAGCCTCGGCGGGCAGTACCGCAGATGTCTCGGGGTGCTGTGACTGCTCGGGGTACCGACTCGGGTACCGGGACAGCCGTGGCTTCCGGGACAGCCGCGGCTTCCGGGACAGCCGCGGCTTCCGGGACAGCCGCGGGTTCCGGGACAGCTTCGCGGTTCCGGGACAGCCGCGGGTTCCGGACGACTTCGGGCTCCGGGACGACTTCGGGCTCCGGGACGACTTCTGATTCCAGGTCCACTGATTCCAGGTCCGACTCGTTCCAGGTCGGACCTGGATCTGGTGGTCCGACTCCGGGCTGCAGATCGGCGTACGGACCCAGCATCTCGGCGATCTGGGCGATCAAGCCCGGGAGTACACCGTCGAAGTTGGGCAGCGCCGGCGGAGCGAAACCCGACGCCGCCGGGAACGCTGGCGCGGACACCGGCGGGGCGAAACCGGTTGTGGGCGTATCGAACCGGGATCCGGGAATTTCGCCGAGTCGGGTGGAGCGTCGCCGTAGGCGCCGCCACCGAATCCGTCGCGGGTCCATCGCCGGGTCAGTCGCCGGGTCAGTCGCCGGGTCCACGACCGAGTCCATTGCCGGGAAGGCATCGGCGTGGACGTCACCGCGCATCGAAGTCTCGGCCCTTGTGTCGACCAGATGCCCGAGGTCCTCAGACAGCATGTTCAATGCCCCGGCCGCATCCCGCAGCGCGGTGACGACTTCGGCGGCGGCTGCCCAGTTGCGGGCGACAAAATCGGCGGCGCCGGAACCGGAAACGCCGCGCCAGGCTTCCGTCAGCACATCGAGTGCCTCGCGTTGGACACCGAGTGCCTCTTCGGCGGCGGCGGCGCGCATCAGGGCTGCACCGTCGGCACAGCGCATCGAGGGCGAGTCGGACCCCGACGTCGAAGGTCATCTCAGGTTCGCGACCGCGCGCGATTCGGCATCGGAAAATCGGTCGGCACCGGTGCGCAGGGCCGCACCGGTTTCACGCGCGGCAACAGCCCACCGCGTCATGTCCGCGATGAGCCTGTCCAGGACACCTCGGACCGCGCCGCCGACGGCCGCGTGGTCACGGCCGGCCACGGCCGAATCGAAGCGCAAACCACTGAGGTTCGCCGCCAGGATGGATTCCACGATGTCGGCGGCGACATCCATGCGCTGGGCCGCCGCACGCAGCGCCGCCGGGTCGACCGATGTTGTTCCCATACCCCCCGATGTTGTTCTCATACCCCTAGGACGCAACGACACCCCGCCGGTTCCCCGAATCGGCGGGTTCATCTTCGGCGCTGACCGACTTCGCCACCCGGTCGGCCACGAGTCGCGCGGTGTCCTCGTCGGAGGCCTCCACCATGACTCGGACCAGCTGCTCGGTACCTGAGGGCCGCAACAGAATTCGGCCGGTGTTGCCGAGTTCCGCCTCGGCCTCGGCCACGGCGGTACGCACTGCGGGCGCCTGCGCCGCGGTGGCCTTATCGGCCACCTCAACGTTGATGAGGACCTGGGAACCGATGCATCGGCGCGCCGCCAGAGCGACCAGCGGTAAACCAGTCCGCGCCATCCGGGCCATCAGCCGTAGGCCGGTCAGGACCCCGTCCCCGGTGGTTCCGAAGGCGGGCATCACGATGTGGCCGGACTGCTCGCCACCCAGGCTGTAACCGCCGGACCGCAGTTCCTCCAGGACGTAGCGATCCCCCACCCCCGTCGTGCGGACCTCGATCCCGGCTTCCCGCATCGCGAGATGCAACCCGAGGTTGCTCATGACCGTGGTGACCAATGTGTCAGCGGACAACTCGCCGGACTCCCGCATGGCCAGTGCCAGCACCGTCATGATCGCATCGCCGTCGACGATCTGACCGTGTGCGTCCACCGCCAGGCACCGATCGGCGTCCCCGTCATGGGCCAGACCCAAGTCCGCGCCACGTTCCACCACCGCGGTCTGCAACTGGGCCAGATGAGTCGAGCCGCAGCCGTCATTGATATTGAGGCCGTCCGGTTCGGCGTTGATCGCGATCACATTGGCGCCGGCGGCGGCGTAGGCGCGCGGTGCGCCACCGACGCTGCGCGCCGTTGGCGCAGTCGACCACGACGGTGATCCCGTCGAGTTTCGTCGCCGTCGCCGTGGCGATGTGGGCGAGGTAGCGGTCGAGGGCATCCGGTGCCGCGACCACCCGGCCGATCTCGCCACCGATGGGACGCGACCCGGACCCCTGGGCGAGCAACTCCTCGATGCGGTCCTCGGCATCGTCGTCGAGCTTGTGACCGCCGGGACCGAATATCTTGATGCCGTTGTCGGGCATCGGGTTATGCGACGCCGAGATCATCACGCCGAAATCCGCGCCATAGGTGTCCGTCAGGTAGGCCACCGCCGGGGTCGGCAGGACGCCCACGCACAGGGCGTCCACGCCCTCACTGGTCAGCCCGGCGATCATCGCCGACTCCATCCGCCGCTTGCTCTGGATCACGACCGACAACCGCGACCCTGGCGTGGGGCTGGGGCAGCCCGGGACCGCCCGGTCCGGACGGGGCGAGGCGCCGGGCCGCTGCCGATCCGAGAGCCAAAACCAGCTCCGCGGTCAGTTCGCGGTTGGCGACGCCTCGCACGCCGTCGGTTCCGAATAGTCGACCCATGTGGGTGCCGACTCAGCGCTTGCTGTACTGCGGCGCCTTACGGGCCTTCTTCAGGCCGTACTTCTTACGCTCGATGGCACGCGGGTCCCGGGTGAGGAAGCCGGCCTTCTTCAGGGCCGGCCGATCCTCGGGCTGTACCAGGATCAGCGCGCGGGCGATCGCCAAGCGCAGTGCGCCGGCCTGACCAGAGGGGCCACCGCCGTCGAGGTGGGCGTGGATGTCGAAACTGTCCACCCGGTCGACGATCACCAGCGGCGCTTTGATGAGCTGCTGGTGCACTTTATTGGGGAAGTAGTTCTCCAGGCTGCGACCGTCGAGGTGGAACTGTCCGGTGCCCGGCATCAGCCGGACCCGCACCACGGCCTCCTTGCGGCGCCCGACGGTTTGGATGGGCCGGTCGAGGATCACCGGCTCCCGGCGCTTGGGCGCCTCGGCCGTCTCGGTCACCTCGGCCGTCTCACTCACGTGAACGGCCCCGGCGGCATCAGCCGTCCCGGTTGCCTCAGCGGTCCCGGCTGCGGCAGCAGTCTCGGGCGCATTGTCTTCGGTCACGCTGTCTTCGGTCGCGCGGTCTTCAGTCACTGGGCCACCTGCTTGATCTCGAACGGAATCGGCTGTTGCGCGGTGTGCGGATGATCCGGACCGGTGTAGACCTTGAGTTTCTTCTGGATCTGTCGGCTCAGCTTGTTGTGCGGGAGCATGCCGACGATCGCCTTCTCCACCACCCGATCGGCATGTTTCTGCATTTCCTCGCCAACCGTGCGGGAACGCAGGCCACCGGGATACCCGGAGTGGCGGTAGGCCATCTTGTTGTTGAGCTTGTCGCCTCCGATGGCGACCTTGTCGGCGTTGACGACGATGACGAAGTCGCCCCCATCGACGTTGGGCGTGAATGTCGGCTTGTGCTTGCCGCGCAGCAAATTGGCTGCAGCAACGGCGAGTCGGCCGAGCACCACGTCGGTGGCGTCGATGACGTACCACGAATGCGTGGTGTCACCGGCCTTCGGCGTGTACGTAGACACAGCGGTTACCTCTCCTGTTTCGGGTGGATCCCGGTTGACCCGGGTGCCGGCCGGGCATCAACGGCGGGAAATCTCGGCGACCAGCACTGACCCGAGACCCCGGTTTCACCCCGCGAGCGAACCCGCGTTGCACCGCATGCCGAGAGCAGAGCCTACCTGCGACAATCGGTGCAGGTCAAAACGCGTGCCCAGCCGACTGCTGAGCGGTTCCGACGGCTCTCCTCCGTCGGAACCGCGCAGCGTTCGGATCGACATCCTCATCGGATTGGACGCTCAGGGTCCGGCGGTGGTTCCCAGTTCGCGCGCAGTGCGGACCGCCTGTGTGCACGGACCCCGAACGGCGGCCTCGCCCCCCGGCGCACTCTGGCACCCAATGCTGATCCGGGTAGCGCCGGCCAGCACCACCGACCAGTCGATGACCCGTCCGGCGCGGATCTCCCGGTAGGTGATCGCCGGTCGCCCGGCCACCTCGGCGGCCGATCGGAAACCAACGAAAACCCCGGGGTCCTCGTCGGTGACCGCCTTGCCGAGTACCTCGGCGGCCTCGGCCAGTGTGGTTTCGGGTGCATAGGACGACGTGATGTGTACGACGAGGTCCGGATCGATCGGCGAGGTGACCTCGACCCGGCGGGATCCCGGCCCGGAGGTGATCCGTTCAACGAGCCAGTCCGGCGGGATCTCGACCGCGATCCGGCCCTCCACCAGGCTCGCAGACGCCGCGGCTGCCCCCACGTCGCCGTGGCGCCATCGTCGTGCTGACGGCACCGCCCAGGGCGATCAATGCCACTGCGACGAGCAGTGTCGTAACTAGGCCCGGAGGCGCGCCAAGACGATGTGGTGCGCAGGGCCGCCACGGTGGCGGCCATATCGACGTCGCGAGCGGCGACGCCACGATCCGACAGGCTGCCCGGATGTCCTCGGCGGTCTGCGCCGAACCGGCAGCCCGGGCGCGGCGTCCAAGAACACCCGGCGTGAACCTGGCCGCCCGGCCGCGGCATCGGCGACCAACTCGACATCGCCGCGGCCGAACACCTGCATCGGCAGCACCGCACACGGCCACGAACTCGGCGGCGATCTCGATGACGGGCCCCGTGCCGACAGTCCGCGACGACCAGGCCGGACGGCTCACGGCGCGCACCTCCTGGCCGGCGTCGCCTGCACAACAACCTCGACTCCGCGCCCGCGGCCACCAGGTCGGGTGGACAATCAGCACCGGGCCGCCGCCTTCGCCCAGGATTGACGACATCAGGGCCCGCCACAGGTCGGCGACCGCGACCGGGCGTTCGTCGAACAACCCGATTTCGTCGTCTATCCAGTCGAGGCCCGCCGACCAGTGCTTCGGGCCGGTCGTGGCGGCCCGATCCGCCACGCAGGGCGCGCACGGTCGCCGGGCCGACCTCGACGCACACGGTCGCCGGGCCGACCTCGACGCACACGGTCGCATCGGCGGACACGGTCGCGGGGCGCACCCGCTGAAATATAGGACCCGCCGCCGTTCGGACGCGCCGTCCCTCCACAACCGGTCCCGTCTCGCTATATCTGTACGATCAGGACGTGATGTCTACCGCTTTTCAGCTTCCGCGCGTGCCGGGCGCAGCCGTCCTCTCCGCCGCCGCGATCATCAGCGCTGCCCTTCGGCGGCGCCCGCCAACGCGGTGGCGTGCAACGACATCGAGGTGGTGTTCGCCCGGGGCACCAGTGAACTACCCGGCATCGGCCGCGTCGGCCAGGCGTTCGTCGGCGATCTGGCGACCCGGGTCGGCAACCGCTCCGTCGGGGCCTACGGGGTGAACTACCCGGCCAGCTTCGACTTCGACTGCCGCAGACGGCGCCAACGACGCCAGCGCCCACATTCAGAACGTCGTCAACAACTGTCCGAACACCAAGCTGGTGCTGGGCGGCTACTCCCAGGGCGCGGCGGTCATGGACATCCTCACTTCGGTACCCTTCCCCGCGATCGGATTCACCAACCCGCTGCCACCCAACGTTCCCGACCGAATTGCTGCGGTGGCGGTTTTCGGAAACCCCACGGCAAGGATCGGCCTGCTGCCGACCGTCAGCCCGGTCTACGGAACCAAGGCGATCGACCTCTGCAACCTCGGCGACCCGGTGCTCGGACGCAACATGTCCCGGCCCACCGCAGTTACGGCCCCGACGGGCTGACCAGCTGCCGCCGCGACTTCGTCGCCGGCCTGCTCTGAGGCCGGTCCACATGCGAATCGTGACCGCGTTTGTCACCGCGGCCGCCCCACTGGCACTTGTGATGGCGCCCAACGCCCACGGCGCCGGAGTGCCCGGATGTGGAGTTGGTCTTCGCCCGCGGCACCGGTGAGCCGATCGGCGTCGGCCGGGTGGGTCAGGCGCTGGCCGATGCTTTGGCGCCACTGCTCGGCGGCCGCACCCTGGCGACCTACGGGGTCAACTATCCGGCCGGGATCAACTTTCTCAACACGTCCACGGGTGCCGATGACGCGGCGAGCCATATCGCCGGTATGGCAGCCAACTGTCCGAACACCCGGTTGGCTCTCGGCGGATTTTCCCAGGGCGCGGCCGTGGTCTCCATGCTGGCCGGTGTGCCGCCCGTCGGGCAGCGGATCGGTTCCCTAGGATCGGCCCCGCCGCTGGCACCGGATCTCGCCGGCCGGATCGCCGCGGTCGCGGTGTTCGGAAATCCAAGCACCCGTTTCGGGTCTCCACTGTCATCGGCGGGGATATTCGTCGGCCGGGCGATCGATCTGTGCAGTGACGGCGACCCGATCTGTTCCAAGGGCCGCAACCCGTTCGCACACACCAGTTACGAGAAGACCGCCCTGGTCGGCCAAGCCGCCGGGTTCGTCTCAGCGATGCTCTGAACTGCGACGATCGTCGCCTGGAACGCACCCGCCGGGTCGGGCTACGATGGGCTGGTGCGGGTGAGACGGATGAGCAGCGTGGTATCGGTGATCTCCGCTGCCAGCGCACTGCTGCTCGCCCCACCGGTGCAGGCCGCGCCATGCCCCGAGGTTGAGGTGGTGTTCGCCCGGGGCCGGACCGAACCGCCGGGTGCCGGGCAGGTCGGAAACGCGTTCATTGACGCACTGCGCTCGAAGACCGACAAGAGCATCGGCACCTACGCCGTGAACTACCCGGCGGATATCGAAGTCATTGAGGGCGCCAACGATATGAGCAAGCGCATTCAGTACACGGCGGCCAACTGCCCGGACACCACACTGGTGCTGGGCGGCTACTCCCTCGGGGCAGCCGTCGCCGACATCGTGCTCGGCGCCCCGACGAAGATGTTCGGCTACAACAACCCACTGCCGCCGGCGATGAGCGACCGGATCGCCGCGGTGGCGTTGTTCGGGAACGGAACCATTCCCTTCTTCGGGCCGATCTCTGAGATCAGTCCGACCTATGGCGGCAAAACGATTGACCTGTGCACCGCCACCGACCCGATCTGCAGCGGCAACCTGAATCCCGACGACATCATCGGCGACTTCGTCGGCAAGTGGTCAGCTCACCAACAGCCCGCCTACATCGACTCCGGCCTCGTCGACGAAGCCGCCGCCTTCGTAGCGGCACGACTCTAATCGCGGGAGCGCATATCCCTGGTCACCGCGGACCGTGCCGCCAACTCATCATCGGGTGGGTAGTCGACCGCGAGCAGAGTGAGCCCCCGGGCCGGAGCGGCTACGACGTCACTGGCGCGCGCGGTGGCGGTTAATTGCGTTGTGCACCAGGCTGGTTCGCGCCGATTTTCACCGACCGCCAGCAGAGCCCCTACCAGCGAACGCACCATCGACCAGCAGAAGGCATCTGCGGTGACATGAGCCGTCACCAGATCGCCGTCTCGTTCCCAGTCCAATCGCTGCAATTCCCTGATCGTCGTCGCACCCGGCCGGTGCCGACAGAACGCGGCGAAATCGTGCAAACCCAGTAGCGAGCGTGACGCGGTAGTCATCGCGTCGATGTCCAGGGCGCGGGGCCACGGGGTGACGAAGCGGGACTGCTGTGGGTCGGCGCCGTACGGTGCCAACGAGAGTCGGTAGACGTAATGGCGGCGCAGAGCCGAGAATCGTGCATCGAAACCCGATGGCGCCCTGATGATCTGGCGCACCCGGACATCTTCGGGTAGGAACCGTGAGAGCCTGCGCACCAAGGCCGCGAATTCCTCAGCGCCGCGATCGCCACCTCGCGGGTAGGCGTGGCCCAGGGCCTCGGCCGCGATATCGGTGTGAGCCACCTGGCCGGTGGCATGCACACCGGTGTCGGTGCGCCCGGCGGCGAACAATCGCACCGGTAACCGGAATACGGTCGACAATGCCTCGTCGAGGACGCCCGCTACGGTGCGGAGTCCGCTTTGGGCAGCCCAACCATGGAAATCCGTGCCGTCGTAGGCGATGTCGAACCGGAGTCGGACCGGTCCGGATTCAGGACTGATCAGACTCGGCCGTCTGGGCATCGCCGATCGCCTCGTCTTCGGCCTCGACCTGCTCAATCGGGGTCTCGACGGCCTCAGCATCCTCGACGGCGGCAGGCTCCTCGACGGCCTCAGCCTCCTCGACGGCGGCAGGCTCCTCGACGGCGGCAGGCTCCTCGACGGCGTCAGCTTCCTCGAAGGCGGCAACCGGGGCAGCAGCCTTCTTGGCCGCCTTCGTCGCCGCGCGACGGGCCCGATCGGCCTCGGAGGTCACGGTCTTCTCCCGTACCAACTCGATAACGGCCATCGGCGCGTTGTCGCCCTTGCGGGCCTCCACCTTGATGATGCGGGTGTAACCGCCGGCCCGGTCGGCGAAGAACGGCCCGATTTCCGCGAACAGGGCGTGCACTACGTCCTTGTCACGGATTTTCTTCATCACCTCACGCCGGTTGTGCAGCGTGCCCTTTTTGGCATGGGTGATGAGCTTCTCGGCGTAGGGCCGCAGCGCTCGCGCCTTGGGCTCGGTGGTCTTGATCCGGCCGTGCTCGAAGAGCGAGGCGGCCAGGTTGGCCAGCAGCGCCTTCTGATGCGAGGACGACCCGCCGAGGCGAGGCCCCTTGGTGGGCTTGGGCATTGCGTCTATCTCCTAGGTGGGCCGGTCAAGGCGGTGGGTCAGAGTTGTTCGGTTTCGGCGTAGTCCTGGCCGGCGTCGAGGTCGTAGGAGGCGTCGGCGCTCCAGGTGCCGGTGGCCACGTCGTAGCCGGCGATTTGGGACGGATCAAAGCTGGCGGGGGAATCCTTGAGCGACAGGCCCAACTGGTGCAGCTTGATCTTCACCTCGTCGATGGACTTCTGGCCGAAGTTACGGATGTCCAGCAGGTCGGACTCCGTGCGCGCCACCAGCTCGCCGACGGTGTGCACGCCCTCGCGCTTGAGGCAGTTGTAGGAGCGGACGGTCAGGTCGAGATCGTCGATCGGGAGCCCGAACGCCGCGATGTGGTCTGCCTCGGCCGGGGACGGGCCGATCTCGATGCCTTCGGCTTCCAGGTTCAGTTCCCTTGCCAGTCCGAACAATTCGACCAGGGTCTTGCCCGCTGAGGCCAGTGCGTCACGCGGGCTGATGGAGTTTTTCGTCTCGACGTCGAGGATCAGCTTGTCGAAGTCGGTGCGCTGCTCGACGCGGGTCGCCTCGACCTTGTAGGTGACTTTGAGCACCGGCGAGTAGATGGAGTCGACCGGAATACGGCCGATCTCGGCACCGGAGGCCTTGTTCTGCACCGCCGGTACATACCCGCGGCCCCGCTCAACGACGAGTTCGATCTCGAGTTTGCCCTTGTCGTTGAGGGTGGCGATGTGCATCTCGGGATTGTGGACGGTGACTCCGGCCGGGGGCACGATGTCACCGGCGGTGACCGCACCGGGTCCCTGCTTGCGCAGGTACATGGTGACCGGCTCGTCTTCCTCGGAGGACACCACCAAGCCCTTGAGATTGAGGATGATGTCGGTGACATCCTCTTTGACACCGGGCACCGTGGTGAACTCGTGCAGCACGCCGTCGATACGGATGCTGGTCACGGCCGCTCCGGGGATCGACGACAACAACGTGCGGCGAAGCGAATTGCCGAGGGTGTAACCGAAACCCGGCTCCAGCGGCTCGATGATGAACTGCGAGCGGTTTTCGACAATAACTTCTTCGCCCAGGGTGGGCCGCTGAGAGATCAGCATGTTCTTCTCATATCTCCTTCTCGGCAACCGCTATTTGATGCCGTTTGGGTGAACTGCGGAACGGGCGTTCCGCAGAGCTACTTCGAATAGAACTCGACGATGAGCTGCTCGGCGAGCGGCACCATGATCTGCTCGCGGGTGGGCAGCTGATGGATGAGAATCCGCTGGCGCTCGCCGAGCACCTGCAGCCACGACGGGATCGGTCGATCGCCTGCGGTCTCCCGGGAGATCTGGAACGGCAGGGTGTTCAGTGACTTGTCCCGGACGTCGACGATGTCGTACTGCGAAACCCGGTAGCTCGGGACGTTCACCTTGATGCCGTTGACCGTGAAGTGGCCATGGCTGACCAACTGGCGGGCCATCCGCCGGGTGCGCGCCATTCCGGCGCGGTACACGACGTTGTCCAGCCGGCTCTCCAGTATCCGCAGCAGGTTCTCGCCGGTCTTGCCCGACGAGCGGTTGGCCTCTTCGTAGTAGCGGCGGAACTGTTTCTCCATCACGCCATAGGTGAAGCGGGCCTTCTGCTTCTCCTGCAGCTGCTGGCGGTATTCGCTTTCCTTGACCCGTGCACGGCCATGCTGGCCGGGCGGATAGGGGCGCTTTTCGAACGATTGATCACCACCGACGAGGTCGACGCCCAACCGGCGTGACTTACGGGTGATCGGTCCGGTGTAACGAGCCATGGTGTGTGCCTACCCTTCCCTAGACCCGGCGCCGCTTGGGCGGACGGCAGCCGTTGTGCGGCTGCGGAGTGACATCAGAGATCGCGCCGACTTCCAGGCCGGCGGCCTGCAGCGAGCGAATTGCGGTCTCGCGGCCCGAACCCGGGCCCTTGACGAACACGTCGACCTTCTTGACCCCGTGTTCCTGGGCCTTGCGGGCGGCGTTCTCGGCGGCGAGTTGAGCGGCGAACGGAGTCGATTTGCGCGACCCCTTGAAACCGACGTGGCCCGAGGACGCCCAGGCGATGACGTTGCCCTGCTGGTCGGTGATGGACACGATCGTGTTGTTGAACGTGCTCTTGATGTGAGCCGCGCCGTGCGGGACATTCTTCTTTTCCTTGCGGCGGGTCTTCTGGCCCTTCTTGGAAGAGGCGGCTTGACCGGTCTTTTTTGCAGGTGCCATGTCTACTTAGCCTTCTTCTTGCCGGCGATGGTGCGCTTGGGACCCTTGCGGGTGCGCGCGTTGGTCTTGGTCCGCTGACCGTGGACGGGCAGCCCGCGGCGATGCCGCAGTCCCTGATAGCAGCCGATCTCGATCTTGCGGCGGATGTCGGCCTGCACCTCACGGCGCAGGTCGCCCTCAACCTTGAGATTGCCCTCGATGTACTCGCGCAGCTGAGACAGCTGGTCGTCGGTGAGATCCTTACTGCGCAGATCCCGGTCGATGCCGGTCGCCGCGAGGATTTCCTGGGAGCGTGTTCGACCGACTCCGAAGATGTAGGTCAGCGCGATCTCCATGCGCTTGTCGCGTGGAAGATCCACGCCCACTAAACGGGCCATATGTTGGCATTCCTCTTTTTCCTGCGGAGGTCTATTCCCAGTCCATCCCGGAGGCTTCCGGGGCCCGGCCTCCGTTCCGGGCGTGCTGAGCTGACCGATCTTCATCGGGACTCATTGCACGCGGCCAATCCGCGCGCTGGTTCTGGGAGGTCTTCATTGAGTTGTCGTCGGCCGCCGGTCGGGCGGGGGGATCGGGCGGGCTACCCCTGGCGCTGCTTGTGTCGCGGATCGGTGCAGATCACCATGACTCGGCCGTGGCGACGGATCACCCTGCACTTGTCGCAGATCGGCTTCACGCTCGGGTTCACCTTCACGGCTGAAAAATCCTGTTCGTACTCGTCGTTGGGCCCCACATGGTGCGGGCCTGCCGGGTTTACTTGTAGCGGTACACGATGCGGCCCCGGGTCAGGTCGTAGGGCGAGAGCTCCACCACGACCCGGTCCTCGGGCAGGATGCGGATGTAGTGCTGCCGCATCTTGCCGCTGATGTGGGCGAGTACCTTGTGGCCGTTCTCCAGCTCAATGCGGAACATCGCATTGGGCAGGGGCTCGACCACGCGACCCTCGACCTCGATGGCACCGTCTTTCTTGCCCATATCCTCACAGATTCTTAATTCTTGCGTTGTTAGTCACTCGTCGCCTGCCATGCCCGCGCAGCCTTCGGCCGACTTCAGAACGTGAGCCGGAGGAAGAGTTCGTTCCAGGACTGGGCACGCGAGAGCCGGCGCGAGTTCCGCACCGCTGTCTGAGGATACCCGCTGGGCATGTGCTTCTCCAAAATGTGCCAGATAGGGTCACACGATGCGGCTCCTAGTCACCGGTGGCGCGGGATTCATCGGCGCGAACTTCGTCCACGGCGCCGTCCGCGATCGCCCCAACGTCGAGGTCACGGTGCTGGACGCCATGACCTACGCCGGTAGCGCGGAGTCGCTGAACTCCCTCGCGGGCCGGATCCGGCTCGTTGACGGCGACATCACCGACGAGTCGTTGATCGCAGACCTGGTCGCCAAGAGCGACGCCGTCGTGCACTTCGCTGCCGAAACCCACGTGGATAACTCCCTGGCGGACCCCGCACCCTTCCTTCGCAGCAACATCGTCGGCACCTTCTCGGTGCTCGAGGCCGTTCGCCGGCACGGCGTGCGCCTGCACCACATCTCCACCGACGAGGTCTACGGCGACCTGCCGCTTGAGGAAGAGGTCCGGTTCACCGCCGCCACCGCCTACAACCCGTCCAGCCCGTATGCGGCCAGCAAGGCCGCCGCCGATCTGCTGGTCCGGGCGTGGGTGCGGTCCTACGGCATCGTCGCCACCATCTCCAACTGCTCCAATAACTACGGCCCGTTCCAGCACATCGAGAAATTCATTCCCCGCCAGATCACCAATGTGCTCACCGGCCGCCGGCCCAAGCTCTACGGCACCGGCGCCAACGTGCGCGACTGGATTCACGTCGACGACCACAACAGCGCGGTCTGGCGGATCCTGGAGAGCGGCGTCGCCGGGCGGACCTACCTGATCGGCGCCGACGGCGAACGCGACAACGCGTCGGTGCTGCGACTGATCCTGCAACTCATGGGCCGCGATCCCGACGACGTCGAGCATGTGACCGACCGGGCGGGCCATGACCTGAGGTACGCGATCGACTCGAGTGCACTGCGCGAGGAATTAGGTTGGGCACCAACGCATACCGACTTCGCCGAGGGGTTGGGTGCGACCATCCAGTGGTACCGGGACAACGAGTGGTGGTGGGGCCCCCTGAAGGCCGACGTCGAGGCCCGCTACGGCGAACGGAATCAGTGAAATGGGCGTGCGCGAACTTGCGGTTCCGGGAGCGTGGGAGATCACACCGCGTGTGAACGCCGACCGCCGCGGCGCCTTCTTCGAGTGGTTCACCGAGGACGGGTTCGCGGACATGACCGGGCACTCCTTCGACACCCGGCAGGCGAACTGTTCGGTGTCAGCCTCCGGTGTGTTGCGCGGCCTGCATTTCGCTCAACTGCCACCCAGTCAGGCCAAGTATGTGACGTGTGTGCGCGGTGCGGTCTTCGATGTGGTCGTCGATATCCGCGTCGGCTCCCCCACCTACGGTCGATGGGATTCGGTGCTCCTCGACGACGTCGACCGGCGATCGGTCTACATCTCGGAAGGTTTGGCACACGGATTCCTCTCCCTGCAGGATGATTCGACGGTCATCTACCTGTGCTCCACCCCCTATGCGCCCACCCGGGAACACACCATCGCCGCATGCGATCCGGAGATCGGTATCGACTGGCCGATGGCGCCGTCGCAACTGCGGCTCTCCGACCGCGATGCCGATGCACCCGGTCTCGCCGCGGTGCGGGCAACCGGCCTGCTGCCGGACTGGGACTCCGCGCGCAACTTCGTCGCCGGATTGCCCGCGCACCGCGGCTTGCGCGGCAGGCCAGACATTTACTAGGATATGCAAGTAAACCCACCGCCGGGAGGCCCCCCATGAGCACGACGATCCAGCACTACATTGACGGTCGGCGCAGCCCGCTGGCCAGCACCCGAACCGCCGATGTGTTCAACCCGAGCACCGGAAAGGTGCAGGCCCAGGTGCTGCTGGCCTCGGTGGCCGACGTCGACACCGCCGTCGCCTCAGCGGTCGCGGCGCAGCAGGAGTGGGGCGCCTGGAACCCCCAGCGCCGAGCTCGGGTGATGATGAAGTTCGTCGATTTGGTCAACGCCAACGCCGACGAACTCGCCGAACTGCTGTCCATCGAGCACGGCAAGACCATCCCCGACGCACTCGGCGATATCCAGCGCGGCGTCGAGGTCATCGAGTTCGCCATCGGCATCCCACACCTTCTCAAAGGTGAATTGACCGAGGGCGCCGGTCCAGGGATCGACGTGTACTCGATCCGCCAACCCCTCGGCGTGGTCGCCGGAATCACCCCGTTCAACTTCCCGGCGATGATCCCGCTGTGGAAGGCCGGGCCCGCCCTGGCGTGCGGCAACGCCTTCATCCTCAAACCCTCCGAGCGTGATCCCTCAGTCCCGGTCCGACTCGCCGAGTTGTTCACCGAGGCCGGCCTGCCCCCGGGCGCCTTCCAGGTGGTCCAGGGCGACAAGGAGGCCGTCGACGCCCTGCTGGACCACCCGGACATCAAGGCCTACGGCTTCGTCGGCTCCTCCGACATCGCCCAGTACATCTACTCCCGGGCCGCCGCCAACGGCAAGCGCTCGCAGTGCTTCGGCGGCGCCAAGAACCACATGATCGTGATGCCCGACGCCGACCTCGATCAGGCGGTCGACGCCCTCGTCGGCGCCGGCTACGGCAGCGCCGGAGAACGGTGCATGGCGATCAGCGTCGCGGTCCCCGTCGGTGAAGAGACCGCAAACCGGTTGCGCGCTCGACTGGCCGAGCGGATCAAGGATCTCCGGGTCGGCCACAGCCTGGACCCCAAGGCCGACTACGGGCCGCTGGTCACCGCGGCGGCGTTGACACGGGTGCGGGGATACATCGACGCCGGAGTCACCGAGGGTGCCGAACTCGTCGTCGACGGCCGCGAAAAAGGTAGCGACGAAATGACATTCGGCGACGAAAGCCTCGAGGGCGGCTTCTTTATCGGGCCGTCCCTGTTCGATCACGTCACCACCGACATGTCGATCTACACAGACGAGATCTTCGGGCCGGTCGTGTGCATCGTCCGGGCCCGCAACTACGAGGAAGCCCTGCGCCTGCCCAACGATCACGAGTACGGCAACGGCGTCGCGATCTTCACCCGAGACGGCGACACCGCCCGCGACTTCGTCTCCCGCGTGCAGGTCGGCATGGTGGGCGTCAACGTGCCGATCCCGGTGCCGGTCGCCTACCACACCTTCGGCGGCTGGAAGCGCTCCGGCTTCGGCGACCTCAACCAGCACGGCCCGGCCGCGATCCAGTTCTACACCAAGGTGAAGACTGTCACCGAGCGCTGGCCGTCCGGCATCAAGGATGGCGCGGAGTTCGTCATCCCGACAATGAAATAGCAAGGGCGACAATGAGCTTCATGACTCTCGACGATGACGAGCGGGTAATCACCGAGACCGCGTCGGCCTTCGCCGCCAAGCGCATCGCCCCGCACGCGCTAGAGTGGGACCACACCAAGCACTTCCCCGTCGACGTGATGCGCGAAGCCGCCGGGTTGGGCATGGCGGCGATCTACTGCGGAGAAGACGTCGGTGGCAGCGGGTTGCGCCGCCTCGACGCCGTCCGAATCTTCGAAGGACTGTCCGTCGCGGATCCGACAGTCGCCGCCTTCATCTCGATTCACAATATGTGCGCGTGGATGGTCGACACCTACGGCACCGCCGAGCAGCGCAAGTCGTGGATTCCAAAGCTGGCCTCGATGGAGTTGATCGCCAGTTACTGCCTGACCGAACCCGGTGCCGGCTCAGATGCGGCGGCGTTGCGCACCAAGGCCGTTCGGGACGGCGACCACTGGGTTCTCGACGGTGTCAAGCAGTTCATCTCCGGAGCCGGAACCTCCGACGTATACATCGTGATGGCGCGGACCGGCGCCGACGGACCGCGGGGTATCTCCGCTTTCATCGTCGAGAAGGGCACGCCGGGACTGAGTTTCGGCGCTTGCGAGGACAAGATGGGGTGGCACGCCCAGCCCACCGCCCAGGTCATCCTGGAGGGCGTCCGGGTTCCCCACGACGCCATGCTCGGCGGCTCCGAGGGCGAGGGCAGTGGTTTCGGCATCGCGATGAACGGCCTCAACGGCGGACGCCTCAACATCGCGGCCTGCTCGCTGGGCGGCGGTCAGGCCGCCTATGACAAGGCCGCGAGCTATCTGGTGGACCGCCAGGCCTTCGGTGGGGCGCTGATTGACGAACCGACGATCCGCTTCGCGCTGGCGGACATGGCGACCGCCCTTGAGACCTCGCGATTGATGCTGTGGCGGGCGGCCAGCGCCCTGGACGCCGACGACGCCGACAAGGTCGAGTTGTGCGCAATGGCCAAGCTCTACGTCACCGACTCCTGCTTCGATGTCGCCGACCGGGCGTTGCAACTGCTCGGCGGGTACGGATACCTGCGCGAGTACGGCCTGGAGAAGATCGTCCGCGATCTACGCGTGCACCGGATCCTGGAGGGCACCAACGAAATCATGCGTGTGGTGATCGGCCGGGCCGCCGCGACGCAGGCTCGTGCCTCGGCGTAATCACATCCGCTCCGGCGGGAAAACGTAGCAGGGAGAAGGCAACTGTGACCACGATCGCGTTCTTGGGCCTGGGCAACATGGGCGCACCGATGGCAGCCAACCTGGTCAAGGCCGGCAACGTCGTGCGGGGCTTCGATCCGATACCCGCGGCCCGATCGTCCGCCGCCGGCGACGGCGTCGCCGTTTTCGAGGACGCGGTCGCCGCGGTCGGGGGCGCCGACGTCGTCGTCACCATGCTGCCCAACGGGGCCCTGGTGCGTCAGTGCTACGCCGACGTCATGCCGGCGGCCACCGCGGGCGCGCTGTTTATCGATAGTTCCACGATCGCCGTTGATGACGCCCGCGCCGTGCACGACTACGCCACCGACCGCGGCTTCGCCCAACTGGACGCCCCGGTCTCCGGCGGTGTCAAGGGCGCCATCGCCGGCACGTTGGCGTTCATGGTCGGTGGCGAGGCCGACTCGTTGCAGACCGCCCGGCCGGTGCTGGAAGCCATGGCGGGCAAGATCATTCACTGCGGGGACTCCGGTGCGGGCCAGGCCGCGAAATTGTGCAACAACATGCTGCTCGCGGTTCAGCAGATCGCGGTCGGCGAGGCATTCGTGCTCGCCGACAAGTTGGGCCTGTCCGCGCAGTCGCTGTTCGACGTGATCACCGGGGCGACCGGCAACTGCTGGGCGGTGCACACCAACTGTCCGGTGCCCGGACCGGTGCCGACATCGCCGGCCAACTATGACTTCAAGCCCGGTTTCGCCACGGCACTGATGAACAAGGATCTGGGATTGGCGATGGCCGCGGTGGCCTCCACCGGCGCGTCGGCTCCACTCGGCAGTCATGCCGCACAGATCTACGCCCAGTTCGCGACCGACCACGCCGGCCTGGACTTCAGCGCGGTCATCGAGACCCTGCGGGGCTAGTCGTCCCCGCGCCCGGGGGCGGTGTGCGTGCGTAACACCTGTCCTTAGCCTTTTGGCTGTGGCTGCCGAAGTAACACGCCCCGGTCTCCCTGTATCGACATCAGCGCGCTCGCAGCGTGCGGGCCAGGGCTGGCGGCCGCCCCGGGATGGGTGGCGGTCCAGTTCGGCGGTCCCCTTGCTGTTGGTGTTCTTGGCGGAACGCCCGACAGCTACCACAGGGCAGGTCTCAAGCGGGGGACCGCCACCTCAAGTTCCACGAGACCCGGGACAACCTCATGACCGCGACCTACCGCCGACTACCACTGCACAACTTCATGGTCTTCCCACAAGACACCCGTTGTCTTTTCAATTGCGCTGTCACTCTGTGAATTAAAGGGACGTTCAAGTAACCAGAGCGCGGTCTCAGCACCTTTTTCGGCACTTCTCGGCGCGTTAGGTCCACCCATATCTGTGCGGGAATGATTAGGACAGATTGCATCTACGAGTAACCCGCGAGCGCCGAGTCCAGTCTCGTGTGCAAGGTTTCGAACGAGTGCATTCACTCCCGCCTTGCTGATTCGATATGGCGCAAGTCCACCAGCATTTCCTGGACCAGACATGCGACCAAGACATGCTGAGAAAATCACCACCCGACCACTGCGTGCATCAGCCATTGGGGGAACTAACTCATTGACAAGCATAAAAACTGAATCAAGGTTAATCGCCATGACGCGACGCCATTCAGTATCTGTGGTGCGCAACGTCTTAGACATCTTTTCGCTCATCACTCCGTGTGCAATGACAAGCACAGATGGAGTAACAAGAGCAGACTTGAGATCATTAAGTTGCTGGCGCACTCGTTCTAACTGTCCTGGCTTGCTGACATCAAAATCAATCGCGTGTGTTGTAACTTTTGCGCCCGGGAAATCTTTCAGTAACTTTTCGCGGGCGGTGGCTAAACCATTCTCATTTTGCGCTATCAAGGAAAGGTGATAACCCTGTGCCGCTAAGCCGCGGGCAACTTCATATCCGAGGCCGCGACTTCCTCCGGTCACAATTGCTAGAGGAGGCTGCGGCGCTGCACTTGGCGCCGAGAGTGCCGCGGAGTCAGGTGAACTCATCTAAGTATTCTCCCAGTACGTCTGCTCGCGGGGAAGGGTGACCCGCGCCAGGGGTGACCCGGTGAGGAAGGGTGCGGCTCAGAAGTCGCCGGCGTGACGGCGCAGCGTGTCGATCGACGCGACCAGCACGGCCGCCTGCTCCGCTGAGATCCCGATGTCGGCGAACACCTGCTCGTTGAGCGTGACGGTGGCATCCTCAACCGTCGAGCGGCCCAGATCGGTGATCTGGACCAGGGTGGTGCGCCCGTCGGTGGGATGCGGCGTGCGCTGGACCAACCCGTCGGCCTCCAGTCGCCGGATAGCGTGCGTCACGCTGGTCACGTGTACCTGCAGGCGGTCGGAAGCTGTGGTGATCGGCAGGGCGCCGGCCCGACTGAAGGCGAGGAGTCGCAACAGCTCATATCGGGAGAAGCTGAGGTCATAGGGCCGCAGTGCGGTCTCCACCCGCGCCAGCAGAATCTGATGGGCCCGCATGACCGACGTCACCGCGACCATGCCGTCGGCGACGTCGGACCAGCCCGCACGCTCCCAGTTGGCGCGCGCCGCGGCGATGGGATCCCGTTTGTCCGCGCCCATGTCGATGCGTCAGGCCGTCAGGATTCGCGGGCCATCCTCGGTGACCGCAACGGTATGTTCCCAGTGCGCGGCCCGCGATCCATCCGTGGTGACCACCGTCCAGCCATCCTCGAGGATGCGGGTTCGGGTGGTGCCCAGCGTCAGCATGGGCTCGATGGCGAGCACCGAGCCGACCACCAGCGACGGTCCGCGGCCGGGCTCGCCCTCGTTGGGCAGGAACGGGTCCATGTGCATCTCCTGGCCGATGCAGTGCCCGCCGTATCCGGCAACGATCCCGAACGCCCGGTCGTGGGCCCGCCCCGCGGCACGGGCCCCCCGTTCGATGGCGTGCGAGACGTCGCTGAGCCGGTTGCCCGCCACCATGGCCGCGATCCCGGCCTCCAATGCCGACCGGGTGGCCGCCGAGAGCGCCTCATCCGCGGGTATCAGGGCGCCGACGCCGTAGGTGACCGCAGCGTCACCGTGCCAGGAGTCGATGATGGCACCGCAGTCGATCGACACCAGGTCGCCGTAGGCCAGAATCTCATCGGCCGACGGGATCCCGTGCACGACGCGATCGTTGACCGATGAGCACACACTTGCCGGATAGCCGTGATATCCGAGAAACGACGGGGTGCCCCCGGCTTCGCGGATCACGGTCTCGGCAATCGCGTCGAGTTCTTTCGTCGAGACACCCGGCGCCGTCTCCTGCTGCACGGCGCGCAGGGCGGCGGCCACCACCGCACCGGCGGCGGCCATCGCGTCAAGTTCGCCCGGTGAGCGGGCGGGGACCGTCTTGCGGCTGCGCAGTCCGGGCAGGGACACCATCAGCGCGCAGCGTTCAGCGGCCGAGTAACTGCAACGCCCGCCCGAACACTTCGTCGAGGGTGCCGACCGCGTCGACGGTCTTCAATTCGGCGCTGTAGTAGTCCAGGAGCGGGGCGGTCTCGTCGCGGTACACCTTCATCCGGTTGCGGATCACGTCCTCGGTGTCGTCGGCGCGGCCCCGGCCCTGCAGGCGCTGCACAAGTTCGTCTTCGGGCACCCGGAACTCCACGACGGCATCCAGGTGCAAGCCACGACGCGCCAGCATGCCCTGCAGCGCCTCGGCCTGCTCGACCGAGCGCGGGAAGCCGTCCAGGATGAAGCCGTCGGCGACGTCGGCGTCATTGAGCCGATCGTCGACCAGATCGTTGGTCAAGGTGTCCGGAACCAGATCGCCAGCGTCGAGATATTTCTTGGCCTGCACACCCAGTGGTGTGCCGGCCCCGATGTTGTGGCGGAACAACTCGCCGGTGGAGATGTGCGGGACGCCGAGACTCTCGGCCAGACTGGCGGCCTGGGTGCCCTTGCCCGCACCAGGCGGACCCAGCAGGACCACTCTCACTTGAGGAACCCTTCGTAGTTCCGCTGCATCAGTTGGCTCTCGATCTGCTTGACCGTGTCGAGACCCACGCCGATCATGATAAGCACCGCCGTGCCACCGAACGGCAGGTTTTGGACGCTACCGCTACTTCCGATCTGTAGGAACAGGTTCGGCAGAACGGCGATCACGCCGAGGTAGATCGAGCCGGGGAGGGTGATCCGGTTCAGCACGTAGCTTAAATAGTCGGCGGTGGGTTTACCGGGCCGAATGCCCGGGATGAAACCGCCGAACTTCTTCATCTCGTCCGCGCGTTCTTCGGGGTTGAAGGTGATCGACACGTAGAAGTAGGTGAAGAAGATGATCAGCCCGAAGTAGATGATCACGTAGATGGTGTCGGCCGGGTTGGTGAGGTGGTCGGCAACGAAGCGGTCCCACCAGCTGTTGCTCGGCCCGCTGCCGCCGCTCTGGATCAGCTGGGTGATCAGCTGGGGGATGTAGATCAGCGACGAGGCGAAGATGACCGGGATGACGCCGGCCTGGTTCACCTTCAGCGGCAGGGAGGTCGACGTGCCGCCATACATGCGCCGGCCCACCATGCGTTTGGCGTACTGCACCGGAACGCGTCGCTGGCCCTGCTCGACGAACACCACACCGATGATGATGAGCAGCGTCGCGACGCAGACCGCGGTGAACACGGCGCCACCGCGACTGTCCAGGATGGACTTGCCCTCAGCCGGAATCCTGGCCGCGATGCCGGCGAAGATCAGCAGGGACATTCCGTTGCCGATGCCACGCTCGGTGACCAATTCGCCCATCCACATCACCAGGGTCGCCCCTGCGGTCATCACCAGCACCATGATGAAGAGCGGGAAGATGCCCTTGTCCTCGATGATGTCCAACGTGCAGCCCTGCAGCAGGCCGCCGTTGGCGGCCAGTGCCACGATGCTGGTGGCCTGCAAAACGGCCAGCGCAACCGAGAGATACCGGGTGTACTGGGTCATCTTGGCCTGCCCGGCCTGACCCTCCTTGCGTAGCTCCTCGAATCGCGGGATTACCACGGTCAGCAACTGCACGATGATGCTGGCGGTGATGTAAGGCATCACGCCCACGGCGAAGACGGACAGTTGCAGCAGCGCCCCGCCGGAGAACAGGTTGATCAGGGAGTAGATCTGCGCGCCGGCCCCACCGCTGACCTGCTCCACGCACTGCTGGATGTTCTGGTAGTTGACCCCGGGCGACGGCAAAGCCGCGCCGGCCCGGTAGAGGATGACGATGCCCAGGGTGAAGAGGATCTTGTTCCTCAGGTCGGCCGTCCGCAGCGACGAGATGAAAGCCGAAAGCACTCTTCCTCCTGGGCGGCCGGACGCAGGTCGCGGCGTGCCGATGCGGCTGGCCTGGCCAGCGTTCGGGTGAAACTTCGTAAGGGCAGATCACCGCCGGACGAGGCCGACGAAGACGCGCGTTAGGACAGTCTACGAGACTAACAGTTGGCCGCATCCGGACGGCAATCCGGTGGGACGCGGTGCCCACCGGCGCGGCCGACCGTCATGACCGGCCGCCACGACCGCACCCGAGCACTCGTTATATTGCCTCAGCAGGCGTGGCCGACGGCGGCCATGCGGTCAGAGGGGCACCGATGGCGCGCAAAAACGACGACACCTGGGATCTCGCATCCGGTGTCGGTGCCACCGCGACGGCGGTCGCAGCATCGCGCGCGTTGGCGAATCGGGCCGGCCTGATTGACGACACCTGGGCCGAACCCCTGGTCAGGGCGGTCGGGATGGAACATTTCGTGACCTTGCTCGACCACGGAACGCCGGCCGACGGCTCAGACGTCCAACAGATGGCGCATGGGATGGCGATCCGCACCCGGTATTTCGACGACTTCCTGCGCCAGACGTCCGAAACCGAGGGCATCCGGCAAACGGTGATCCTGGCCACCGGCCTGGATGCCCGGGCCTACCGGTTGCCCTGGCCGGCCGACAGTGTGGTTTTCGAGATCGACCAACCGGGTGTGATCGACTTCAAGGCCTCGACCCTGGCGGGCCTGGGGGCTGACCCGGCGGCCGAGGTTCGCAACGTCGGCGTCGATCTGCGTGAGGACTGGCCGGCGGCACTGATGGCCCACGGCTTCGACGTCGACCGCCCGACCGCCTGGATCGCCGAGGGCCTCCTCATCTACCTTCCCCCCGACGCCCAAGACCGACTGTTCGACCACATCACCGCGCTGAGTCCGGCCGGCAGCAGGTTGGCGACGGAGTTCATGCCCGGAATCGGCGCGTTCACCGACGCCGCGGGCGAACCCGGCGAGCCGGGTCGGAATCGCTGGCGGCGGCTTGGGTTCCACGACGACCTGGCCGGACTGGTCTTTCCCGGCGAACGGAGCCACGTCATCGAATACCTGACCGCTCTGGGCTGGCGGGTCGACGCCAGTGCGCTCGAAGACCTGTTCGCCGCCAACGGTTTCGAGCACCACGACGACGAAATGGCAAAGGAGTTCGTCGGCTTCAAGTACCTCTCGGCGACCCTGGGCTGACTCCGGATCGCTAGAACCGACAGTCGCCGAACCACAGCGCACTGGCACCAGCCGACGTCCGCTCATGGCGATCCACCGCGTCGAACACCGCCCGCCCGAGACCGCCCACGACAACGTCCGACAGCGACGCGGCGGCAGGCTGCGATGAGGCTTTGGGTCGCAGGAAATCCCGCACCGACGAGCCCGGATAGCCGACTAGTCGCACCTTCGCATCGACTTCGATGCCGGCGAGCAGTTTGGCGCGCCGGACCGCCGTCTGCAGCCCGCCGAGTTCGTCGACCAGGCCGCGATCGAAGGCGTCGGATCCGGTCCACACCCGACCCCGGGCAAGCACCCCGACTTCCTCGACCGACAACGCCCGCGCCTCGGCCACCCGACGCACGAAGTCGTCGTAGAACAAATCCGCTTCCGCCTCCACCAGATCGCGCTGCTCGTCGGTGAATGCCGAATTCACCGACCAGGCATCGGCATTGGCGTTGGTACGCAACGCCTCTGACCCGATCCCGAGCCGGTCCTTGAGCGCCCGGGCCACCAACTTGCCGGTCACCACCCCGATCGACCCGGTGATCGTCGCGGGGTTGGCCACGACCACCTCGGCGGCCATCGCGACGTAATAGCCACCGGAAGCGGCGACCGATCCCATCGAGGCGACCACCGGCTTGCCGGCGGCACGGACCCGCCCGACTTCCCGCCAAATGGTCTCCGAGGCGGTCACCGCCGGGGAAGAATCCACCCGCAGCACAACGGCCACCACGTCGTCATCGGCGGCCTCGCGCAGTGCGGCTGCGATGGTGTGCCGCCGGCGCTGGAACGCCCGAACGGCGACAATCCCGGCCCGCCACGGCCGCCGACGATCGGGCCGGCCACCGTAACCACCGCGACCCTCGGGTCCTTCTTACGGCCCACCAGCGACGGCCCCTGCTCACGGGTCTGGGCGTAGCGGGACAGGAACAGCCTCGGCGGCTCGACGGCGTCATCGGGATCAGGACTGCTAGCCGGTGCCCCCGTGAGTTCGCCGATGCGGCGGTAGGCCTCGTCGCGGAAGCCGACGCGGTCGACCAACGCGGCCCCGAGGGCGTCGTCACGCAACAGTGGTGCCCGGTCGGCGAGTGCGTCGAGCTCGGCGATCTCGATGCCCCGGGACTCGGCGATCCCCTGCCACACCTGGCCGTGCAGGCTTTCGATCAGCCGGCCGTCGGCTTCCCGGTGGGCGTCGGTGTAGCGATCCTCGGTGAACAGGTTGGCCGCGGACTTGTACTCCCCACGCGCGGTGAACTCGGCGGTGATACCGGCCTTGTCCAAGGCCGAACGCAGGAACAGCGCGTTGGTGGCGAATCCGATCAGCCCCACCGTGCCGGAGGGTTGCATCCACACCTCGCCGAACGCCGACGCCAGGTAGTAGGCCAACGTGCCCGGGTAGGTTTCGGCCCAGGCCAGCGATGGCTTGACCGCGGTGAAGGCGGCGACGGCCTCGCGCAATTCCTGCACGGCTCCGGGAGGTGCGGCCGAGAACTGCACGCGAGCAATCAGTCCCGAGATGCGGGGATCTTCGGCGGCGCGATGAATGGCGGAGACGGCCTGACGCAGCAGCAACGGTCGGCCCGAACCGGCGATGAACGCCAACGGGTCAAATCCGGGCGCCTCCGGCGGCAGGGACTGCAGATCCAACTCCAGGATGCACCCGTTGGGCACCCCGTGGTGGCGGGCGGTGTCGATCCGGCGGCCCAGGCCGCGCAGGTCGTCGGGGACTCCGGGCAGGAAGGTGAACATACCTTTAGGCTACCGGTCGCCTTTTCCCGGCCGAGCAGACGCGGGGGCTGGGGCTAGGCGACCTCGGTGGCGGATCCGCCTGCTGCGGTGATCTTCTCGCGAGCGCTGTCGGAGAACTTGTGGGCGGTCACGTTGACCTTCGCCGTCAGCTTGCCGTTGCCGAGCACCTTCACCAGAGTGTTCTTCCGGACGGCACCCTTGTCGACCAGGTCGGTCAGAGTCACCTCGCCGCCCTTGGGGAACAGTCGGTTGATGTCGCTGACGTTGACCACCTCGTAGGAGGTACGGAACCGGTTCTTGAAGCCCTTGAGTTTGGGCAGCCGCATGTGGATCGGCATCTGCCCGCCCTCGAAGCCGACCGACACCTGATTGCGGGCCTTGGTGCCCTTGGTGCCGCGACCGGCGGTCTTGCCCTTGGATCCTTCACCGCGACCGACGCGGGTCCTGGTGGTCTTCGCACCCGGTGCGGGTCGCAGGTCATGAAGCTTGATGGTCATCAGACCTCCTCATTGCTCGTCGCGCGAGCGCTCATCGGACTTCCTCAACTTCAATGAGGTGGTGCACGGCCTTGATCAGGCCGCGGGTCTGGGGGGTGTCCTCACGGACCACCGTCTGGCGGATCTTCTTCAGGCCGAGTGTCCGCAGGCTCTCCCGCTGCTTCCAGCGCGCACCGACGGTGCCGCGCACCTGAGTGATCTTGAGTTGCGTCGATCCAGTCTCCGCCATTGCTATGCGCCTCCTTCGCGTGCCACAGCCGCGACCACGGCATGGCGCGCCGCCGCTTCGCTCTCACGACGGGCCCGCAACATGGACGCCGGCGCGACGTCTTCGATCGGCAGACCGCGCCGAGCGGCCACTTCCTCGGGACGCTGCAGCATCTTCAGCGCGGTCACGGTGGCGTGCACCACATTGATCGCGTTGTCACTGCCCAGGGACTTGGCCAGAATGTCGTGCACACCGGCGCACTCCAGCACCGCGCGCACCGCACCGCCGGCAATCACGCCGGTACCGGGGCTGGCCGGGCGCAGCATGACCACACCGGCCGCCGCCTCGCCCTGCACCGGGTGGGTGATGGTGCCGCCGATCAGCGGAACCCGGAAGAAGCTCTTGCGGGCTTCCTCGACGCCCTTGGCGATCGCGGCCGGCACCTCTTTGGCCTTGCCGTAGCCCACGCCGACCATGCCGTTGCCGTCGCCGACAATGACCAGTGCGGTGAAGCTGAATCGGCGGCCACCCTTGACCACCTTGGAGACGCGGTTGATCGTGACGACCCGCTCGAGGTAGTTGCTCTTCTCACCGCCGTCGCGGCCACCGCGACCGCCGCGATCGCCGCGGTCGTCGCAGTCGGCCACGATCACCGCCCGCCCGCCGCTGCGTTGCTCATCGGTGCGGGTGCCCGCCGAAGGCTGCGCCGGTGATTGGTGCCGACTCGGGGCCGCTTCGGTGGCAGGAGTCTGGTCCGCCATTATGCGGTCCTTCCGTTGGTGTGCGAGCGCATCAGAATTTCAGTCCGTTCTCGCGAGCGGCGTCGGCCAGGGCCGCGATCCGTCCGCCGTAGGTGTTGCCGCCGCGGTCGAACACGACCGCCCCGATGCCGGCGGCCTTGGCGCGCTCGGCGATCAACTGGCCGACTCGGACGCTGTGGGCCTTCTTGTCGCCGTCGACTGCGCGCACATCGGCTTCGATAGACGACGCCGCGGCGATGGTGGTGCCGTTGGCGTCGTTGACCAACTGCACGTGGATGTGGCGCGACGAACGATTCACCACCAGGCGGGGCCGCTCGGCGGTGCCGACGACCTTCTTGCGCAGCCGGTTGTGGCGACGCAGCCGGGCCACCCGTCGGGCCGCCGAGGCGGTGGTCCCGATGGGCTTACGCTCGATCGGGGTCTTGGTATCAGCTGACTGTGTTTGCGCCATGACTACTTACCTGTCTTTCCGACCTTGCGGCGGATCTGCTCACCCTCGTAACGCACGCCCTTGCCCTTGTAAGGGTCCGGGCGGCGCAGGCGACGGATGTTCGACGAAATCTGACCGACCTTTTGCTTGTCGATTCCGGTGACGGAGAACTTGGTGGGACTCTCCACCGCGAAGGTGATGCCCTCGGGTGCCTCAATGAGGACCGGGTGGCTGTAGCCCAGGGCGAACTCGAGGTTGCTGCCCTTCTGCTGCACGCGGTAGCCGACGCCGAAGATCTCCATCTTGGTGGTGTAACCCTCGGTGACCCCGGTGACGAGGTTGGCGACCAGCGTCCGCGACAGTCCGTGCAACGACCGGCTACGCCGTTCGTCGTCGGGCCGGCTGATCAGGATGGTGCCGTCGTCACCGCGGGCCACCGTGATCGGTTCGGCGACGGCGAGTTCCAGGGTGCCCTTGGGCCCCTTGACCGACACGCTCTGGCCGTCGATGACGACGTCCACCCCCACCGGGATGGGAACCGGCTGCTTGCCAATACGCGACATTTTTCTAAATCTCCTTCACCACACGTAGGCGAGAACTTCGCCGCCGACGCCCTCGCGGGCAGCCTGGCGGTCGGTCCTCAGACCGGCGGACGTGGAAATGATCGCCACACCCAGTCCGCCAAGAACCCGCGGCAGGTTGGTGGACTTGGCGTACACCCGCAGACCGGGCTTGGACACCCGGCGCAGTCCGGCGAGGCTGCGCTCGCGGTTGGGGCCGTACTTGAGCTTGACCACCAGCGACTTACCGACCCGAGCATCCTCGGTGTGGAAGTCGACGATGTACCCCTCGCGCTTGAGGATCTCAGCGATGTTCGCCTTGATCTTCGAGTGCGGAAGGGTGACCTCGTCGTGGAACGCCGAGTTGGCGTTGCGTAGACGCGTCAAGAAATCTGCGATCGGGTCCGTCATCGTCATTTGGCGCTGCTCCTCGTCATCGCTGCGCTCTGCGTCGTCGTCATCGCGGTCATGTGGCGCTGCTCCTCTACCAGCTCGACTTCTGCACGCCGGGCAGCTCGCCGGCATGGGCCATCTCGCGCAGGCAGATCCGGCACAGGCCGAACTTGCGGTACACCGCGTGTGGCCGGCCGCACCGATTGCAGCGGGTGTATGCCCGCACGGCGAACTTCGGCTTCTTGTTGGCCTTATTGACCAGTGCCTTCTTTGCCATCTGCTCAGTTCTCCTTGAACGGGAAGCCAAGGGCACGCAGCAGCGCTCGCCCTTCGTCATCGTTGGTCGCCGACGTCACGACGGTGATATCCATGCCACGGGGCCGGTCGATGGAATCCACATCAATCTCGTGAAACACCGACTGCTCGGCCAGGCCGAACGTGTAGTTGCCATGGCCGTCGAACTGCTTGGGACTCAGGCCGCGGAAGTCGCGGATACGCGGCAGACCTATCGAAACCAGGCGGTCGAGAAACTCCCACATCCGATCGCCGCGCAGGGTCACCCGCGCGCCGATCGGCATGCCCTCACGCAGTTTGAACTGCGCGATGGACTTGGTGGCCTTGCGGATCTCGGGTTTCTGGCCGGTGATCAGCGCCAGATCGTTGACGGCGCCATTGATCAGCTTGGCGTCCCGGGCGGCGTCACCGACGCCCATGTTGACCACAACCTTCACCACGCCCGGGATCTGCATCACGTTGGCGTAGTTGAACTCGCTGTGCAGCGCATCGCGAATCTCACTGCGGTAGCGCGTCTTCAGCCGGGGTTGCACCTTTTCGGTGTTCGCCACTGTCGTCATGCCTTGATGTCCTTGCCGTTGCGCTTGGAGATTCGGACGCGCTTACCGGTCTCGGCGTCTTCGCGATAGCCGATCCGCGTGGCCTTACCGTCGGAGTCGACCACCATGACGTTGGAGACGTGGATCGGCGCCTCCTGAGTGACAATCCCCCCGGAGGACGCGCCACGCTCGTTCGCCGAGTTGGCGGTGTGCTTCTTGACGGCGTTGACGCCCTCGACCAGGATCCGTTCGCGGTCCGGGTAGGCCTTGAGCACTTTGCCCTTGGCCCCCTTGTCCTTACCGGCGATGACCAGCACGGTATCGCCCTTGTGAACCTTCATCTACAGCACCTCCGGGGCCAGCGAGACGATCTTCATGAAGCGCTTCTCGCGCAGTTCGCGCCCGACCGGGCCGAAGATGCGGGTGCCGCGCGGTTCGTTGTCGTTCTTGATGATCACCGCGGCGTTCTCGTCGAACTTGATGTAGCTGCCGTCGGCCCGGCGGCGTTCCTTGATGGTGCGCACCACCACGGCTTTGACCACCTCACCGCGCTTCACGTTGCCACCGGGGATGGCGTCCTTGACGGTCGCCACGATGATGTCGCCGATGCCGGCGTAGCGCCGACCCGAGCCACCCAGCACGCGGATGCACAGGATCTCCTTGGCGCCGGTGTTATCGGCGACCTTGAGCCGCGATTCCTGCTGAATCACCAGAACTTCCTTACGTCTGGCACGCGAAAAGCCCCTGCGCAAGCAGGAGTCATACCGTCGTGCATGGTCGTCGTCGCCGCAGGGCACGCAGGGCCAAACCGAAAGCCGGCCGAGGTCTGCCCGAGGCAACCCCCAAATACTAGGCGAGAAGGCATCATCAGGCCAAATCCGGCCTGCGGTCCCTGGCCGAGCAGACACAAACTCGCACTCAGAGGGGCCAATTCATGCGAGTTTGTGTCTGCTCGGCGAGGGGCGATTGCTGAGCGGGGGCAATTGCTGAGCGCCGTCAGCCCAGGTCAGCGAGGCAGCGAAAGCCGATGTGGGTGCTGGAGCTGTCCTGGGACTGCGGGGAACGCGCGGCCGGACGGTAGCGGTGGCAGTACTCCGGCGCGCACAGATGCGAGCCGCCCTTGAGCACCTGGGTGACGGTGGGGTCCGGCTCAGCCGGAATGGGGCAGCAGGAACTCGGCGGCGCATCCATGACGTGGCCGCGTTCGGAGTACAGCGTCGTCGTCCACTCCCACACGTTGCCGATCATGTCGAACAGACCGAAGTCATTCGGTGGGAAGGTCCCCACCGGAGAACTGCCGACCCAGCGCGAGGTGCCAACTCCCTGGGCACCGTCGTTGCGGTACGGGAAGTTGCCCTGCCAGGTGTTGGCCATCAGCCTGCCGTCCACCATCGGCTCGTCGCCCCAGGCGTAGGCGGTGACGGACCCGGCGCCGGCGGCGTACTCCCACTCGGCCTCCGTCGGCAATCGCCGGCCAGCCCAAGTCGCATAGGCCGCGGCGTCGGGGTAGGCGATCTGCACGACGGGGTGATCCTCGCGCCCGGCGACGTCGCTGCCCGCACCGTAAGGCCGGCGCCAGTACGCACCCGGTGCCCAGTCCCACCACTGCCGCCAGTCGCTGAGGTTCACCGGACCGGGGGTGGGCCGGAAGATCAGTGCCCCGGGCAGCAGATCCTGCGGTGCCACACCGGGATACAGCGCTGGATCCAGCGGCCGTTCTGCGACGGTGACGTAACCGGTGTCATCGACGAACTCCGCGAACGCCGCGTTGGTCACCGGATAACGTTCGATCGCGAAGGGCGCCACCGTAACCAGATGGATCGGCGCTTCTTCGGGATAGAAGCTCGTCGAACCCATCGCGAATTCCCCGCCGGGTAACTCCACCAACTCGGTCGGCATGCTCAGTCCTTTGCGAATGCGACGGCCAGTTGTCGCTCGGCATCGGCGTAGGGCTCCCCTGAGACATCGACGACGACGCGCGAGATGGTCCCGCCGGTGAACACGAACGGCGCCTGATAGGACTGCGAGACCGGCTGGCCGAGGTTGCGACCCACACTGACCCCGCCACCGGCCAGGCCGAAGATGAAGGGGTGCGCCTGCACGCCGGCCAGGGTGGCCACCGCGACGCCGTCGACGTACAGCGTCGCATCGCCCACCGGAATGAAACTGCCCTCCACCGTCCCGGTTCGCGCATAACCCACGCCGAGAATGTGTTCACCCAGTGGCACCGGGTCCGGTGCGGACACCTTCTGTTCGGACTCGCCAAAGAAGTTGTAGACGAAGTGCAGTCGCCCGTCGGCGACAAACAATGTGTAGCCGCCGTGTCCGGCGCCCTGTTTGAGCAGCACGCCCTCAACGTCTGCGCTGTCCACCGTGACCTCGGCGAGCACCGAGAAGGATCGGCCCGCGATGTTCACGCAGGCACCGAGGGGCACCGCGGCGGTGTGCGGATAGTAGACGTAGCTGGAGCGATCCCCGGCCAGCGACGGCCGCTGACGGCCGAGGATCTCCAGCATGTTGAAGTCGGCCAGGGGTAGCCCGTTGTACTTGTCAGCCTCGGCGAACCACAGCTTCTGCATCTCCTCGAGCTTCTCGGGTTGCTCGGCGGCGAGGTCGTGACATTGGCTGCGGTCAGAACCGATGTGGAACAGCTCCCAGCGATCTTTGTCGAAGTGACCCCAACCCGAGGGCGCCGCGGCATGGACGGTGTTCGCATACCAGCCGTTGTGCCAGATTCCCCGCGTGCCGAGCATGGAGTAAAACTGAGTTTCCTTACCTGTTTTCGCGGCCGGATCATCCAGTGCCGCTTTGAAACTCACGCCTTCCAGGGGGCGTTGCACGACACCCTTGACCGTCTTGGGCGCGGTGATGCCCAGGAGTTCATAAACGGTCGGGGTGATGTCGGCGACGTTGACGTAGTTGTCGCGGAACTGCCCGCGTGCGCGAATTCCGTTGGGCCAGCTGATGATCGCCGTGTCGGCGATCCCGCCCTCGTGCGAGGCGTAGCGCTTATAGAGCTTGTAGGGCGTGTTGAACGCCATCGCCCAGCCGATCGGATAGTGGTTGTAGGTCGTCGGGCCGCCGAGTTCGTCGTAGCAACGCATGCTGTCTTCGACGGTGTCGATGAGACCGTTGAAGAATTTCACTTCGTTGACTGAGCCGTTGGGTCCACCCTCACCGCTGGCGCCGTTGTCGGAGATCACCACGATGATGGTGTTGTCCAGTTGCCCGGACTCCTGCAGATAATCCAGTACCCGTCCGATCTGGGCGTCGGTGTAGGACAGGAACCCGGCGAACACCTCGGCCATCCGGGCGAACAGTCGCTTCTCCTCATCGGACAGCGAATCCCAGGGCCGCACCGTGTCCTGGGCAGGCCACGGTTGGCCGTCCGGACCCGTGACATCGGCGTAGGGATTCATCGCCGACAGTTCGGTGTCGGACGGCACCACGCCCAGCCGTTTCTGGTTGGCCAGCACGATGTCGCGATACGCCTCGTAGCCCATGTCGAAGCGGCCCGCGTATTTGTCGGCCCACTCCTTGAACACGTGATGGGGCGCATGCCCGGCGCCGGGGCACAGGTAGGAGAACCACGGCTTGTCCGGCGCGACGACCTTGGCGTCGCGGATGAACTCGATGGTCTTGTCGGCGAGGTCGGCGGAGAGGTGATAGCCCTGTTCGGGAGTCGCGGGTGCCTCGATGGGGTGGTTGTCGTAAACCAGTTCCGGGTACCACTGGTCGGTCTCCCCGCCCAGGAATCCGTAGAACCGCTCGAATCCCCGCGACAGCGGCCAGTGCCGCTTGGTGGCGGCCAGGTTGGACTCCTCCAGTGGCGTCATGTGCCATTTGCCCGTGCAGTAGGTGTTGTACCCACGCTCGGCGAGAACCTCCGAGATCAGCGCGGTGTCCTCGGGGATGCGACCACTGATGCCGGGAAATCCCTCGGTGAACTCCTCAACGATCGCCATGCCCACCGACGTCGCGTTGCGGCCGGTCAGCAGCGAAGCGCGGGTCGGCGAGCACAGTGCGGTGGTGTGGAACTGGGTGAGACGCACGCCCTGTTCAGCGATGCGCGTCATGGCCGGCATGTCGACCAGTCCACCGAAGCAGTCCCAGGTCGCGATCCCGACGTCGTCCCAGACCACATAGAGCACGTTGGGTGCACCGGCCGGCGCGGTCGGCGCCTCGAACGGAGCCCAGTCGGCCGTCGAGTCGCGGATGTCGAGGGTGATTTTACCTTTGAAAGGGATGGCCACGGATATGGACATTACCCGCGTGGTGTTACTTGGCCTTTTCGAGGATCTCCACGAGGCGCCAGCGTTTGGTTGCCGACAGCGGCCGGGTCTCCATCAGCGAGACGCGGTCGCCGATGCCGGCGATCCCGTCCTCATCATGCGCCTTGACCTTTGACGTGGTGCGGATGATCTTGCCGTACTTCGGGTGCTGGACCCGCGACTCGAGCTCGACGACAATCGTCTTCTGCATCTTGTCGCTGACCACATAGCCGATGGCGGTCTTGCGGCGGCCACGCGGCTTCTCCGTACGCGCAGTGTGCTCGGGGCCGGGCCCCGGGTTCTTGGTCGCTACCATTTACGAATCCTCACCGTTGGGCCCGGAAGCCAAACCCAACTCACGTTCCCGAAGCACCGTGTAGGTGCGCGCGATCTCCTGACGGACGGTGCGCAGCCGATGGTTGTTGGTCAATTGTCCGGTGGCCGTCTGGAAGCGAAGGTTGAACAACTCCTCCTTGGACTCCCGCAGCTTGGTGATCAATTCCTCGTCGGTCAATTCGCGCAGATCTCCCGCGCCGACACCTACAGCCATCAGAAGTGCTCCTCTCGCGTCACGATGCGGGCCTTGATCGGCAGCTTGTGGATCGCGCGGGTCAGTGCGTCGCGCGCGATCTTCTCGTCGGGAAAACTCAACTCGAAGAGCACCCGACCGGGCTTGACGTTGGCGACCCACCACTCCGGTGAACCCTTGCCCGAACCCATGCGGGTTTCGGCCGGCTTCTTGGTCAACGGACGGTCCGGGAAGATGTTGATCCATACTTTGCCGCCGCGCTTGATGTGGCGGTTGATGGCGATACGCGCGGATTCGATCTGCCGGTTGGTGATGTAGGCGTGCTCCAGAGCCTGGATGCCATAGTCACCGAAGGTCACCGATGTGCCGCCGCTGGCGATACCACGCTGACGCGGGTGGTGCTGCTTGCGGTGCTTGACCTTGCGGGGAATCAACATGATTCAGCTCTCCGATTCCGGTGTCGTGCCCTCGGTGGCGGCCGGTTGGGTTACCGCGGCGCTCTCGACGACATCGCCTGGCTCCGCCGACGGGGCCTCTTCGCCGCTGGCGGCGCGGCCGGCCTCGGTGCTGGTTGCGGTGGTGCCCGACGCGCCACTGCGGCGGGGGCGGGTGCCCGAGGTGGGACGGTCACGCCGCGGTCGGTCGGCCGCCGGGGCCGCGGCGGTCAGCTCGCGCTTGCGCCCACCTCTCAGCCCAGATCCAGACCTTCACACCGATACGGCCGAACGTGGTCTTGGCCTCGTAGAGCCCGTAGTCGATGTCGGCGCGCAGGGTGTGCAACGGCACCCGGCCCTCCCGGTAGAACTCCGAGCGGCTCATCTCGGCGCCGCCGAGGCGACCCGAGCACTGCACCCGAATGCCCTTGACGTTGGGCTGGCGCATGGCGGACTGGATGGCCTTGCGCATCGCGCGGCGAAACGCCACCCGGTTGCTCAGTTGCTCGGCTACGCCCTGGGCCACCAGTTGGGCGACGGACTCGGGGTTTTTGACCTCCAGGATGTTCAGCTGCACCTGCTTTTTGGTGAGCTTCTCCAGGTCGGTGCGGATCCGGTCGGCCTCGGTGCCGCGGCGGCCGATGACAATGCCCGGGCGCGCGGTATGGATATCGACGCGGACCCGGTCACGGGTGCGCTCGATCTCGACGTCGGCGATGCCCGCTCGCTCGAGACCCGAGGCCAGTAGGCGACGGATCGCTACGTCCTCTTTGACGTATTCCGCGTACTGCTTGTCGGCGTACCACCGGGACTTCCAGTCGGTGGTGATACCGAGCCGGAAACCGTGAGGATTGACTTTTTGGCCCACTATTGCGAGCCTCCCTTCGCTTCATCCGAAGCTTCTGCAGTCTTGGTGGCTCCAGCGCGGGTGGCCGACGCCTTCTTGGCGGGCGCCCTCTTAGCAGGCGCTTTCTTAGCGGGCGCCTTCTTCGTCGGAGCCTTCGCCGGTGCCGGACCGGTACCCGCGGCGGCCTTGCTGCCCTGGGCCCGACGGGAGCGTGCGGATTGCGCGGCGCGTTGGTCGCGGGGCGGGCGACTCTCCACGATCACGGTGATGTGACTGGTGCGCTTGCGGATCCGGAAGGCACGACCCTGCGCGCGTGGCCGGATGCGCTTGGCGGTCGGGCCCTCGTCGGCGTAGACAGTGACGACAACCAGGCTGCGCGGATCCAAGCCGCTGTTGTTCTGGGCGTTGGCCGCCGCGCTGGCGATCACCTTGGCAACCGGTTCGCTGGCAGACTGCGGTGCCCAACGCAGGATGTCGAGGGCCTCTTCGACGGACTTGCCGCGAACCAGGTTGATCACCCGGCGGGCCTTGCTCGCCGAGATCCCGACATACTTCGCCACCGCGGTGGCGGACGGATATTCAGTCGTCGTTGTCGCGCTCATCGCCGCTTCGCCTTCCGGTCATCCTTGATGTGACCCTTGAACGTCCGCGTGGGCGCGAACTCGCCCAACTTGTGTCCGACCATCGACTCGGTGACGAACACCGGTACATGCTTGCGACCGTCGTGGACGGCGAAGGTGTGACCGATGAAGTCCGGGATGATGGTCGAGCGACGCGACCAGGTCTTGATGACCTGCTTGCTGTTCTTGTCGTTCGCGACATCGACCTTCTTGAGCAGATGGTCGTCGACGAACGGACCTTTTTTCAGGCTGCGTGGCATGGTCTCTACTCCTGCTAGCGCTTGTTCTTGCCGGTGCGCCGGCGTCGGACGATGAGTTTGTCGCTGGGCTTGTTGGGTTTACGGGTACGGCCCTCAGGCTTGCCCCACGGGCTCACCGGGTGACGGCCGCCGGAGGTTTTGCCCTCGCCACCACCGTGCGGGTGGTCGACCGGGTTCATCACGACACCACGGACGGTCGGGCGCTTGCCCTTCCACCGCATCCGGCCGGCTTTGCCCCAGTTGATGTTCGCCTGCTCGGCGTTACCGACCTCGCCGACGCTGGCGCGGCAGCGCACGTCCACGCGGCGGATCTCCCCGGAGGGCATCCGCAACGAGGCGTAGGCGCCCTCCTTGCCAAGCAGCTGGATGCTCGACCCGGCCGAACGGGCCAACTTGGCCCCGCCACCGGGGCGCAACTCCACGGCGTGAATCACGGTGCCGGAGGGGATATTACGCAGTGGCAGGTTGTTGCCCGGCTTGATGTCGGCGTTGGGACCGGACTCGATGGTATCGCCCTGCGAAAGACCCTGCGGCGCGATGATGTAGCGCTTCTCGCCGTCCAGGTAGTGCAGCAAAGCGATATTCGCGGTGCGGTTCGGGTCGTACTCGATATGAGCGACCCTGGCGTTCACGCCGTCCTTGTCATGACGACGGAAGTCGATCAGGCGATAGGCCCGCTTGTGGCCACCACCCTTGTGCCGGGTGGTGATACGGCCGTGTGCGTTACGACCGCCGGTGCTGTGCAACGGGCGGATCAGTGACTTCTCCGGAGTCGAGCGGGTGATCTCGGCGAAGTCGGAGACGCTGGAGCCACGGCGACCCGGCGTCGTCGGCTTGTACTTGCGAATTCCCATAGCTATGTCCTCAAGCTTTCCGCCGGCCTAGGCCGGTGCTCCGAAGATGTCGATCGGCTTGCTACCGGCGGCCAGGGTCACGATGGCGCGTTTGGTGTCTTTGCGCTTCCCGAAACCGGACCGGGTGCGCTTGCGCTTGCCCTGGCGGTTGGCGGTGTTCACCGAATCGACCTTCACCGAGAAGATCTTCTCGATCGCGATCTTGATCTGCGTCTTGTTCGAGTCCGGCGCCACGATGAACGTGTAGACGTTGTTCTCGATCAGCCCGTAGGACTTTTCAGAAATCACCGGCGCCAAAATGATGTCGCGGGGGTCGGTCACGGTCGCCATCAGGTGAGAACCTCCTGGTTCTGGTCCGCGTCATCGTTGCTGTCCCGGGTGTGATGCGCGATGTAGGAGTTCAGCGCCTCGACACTGAACACCACGTCGTCGGCGTTGAGCACGTCGTAGGTGTTGAGTTGGTCCGGTGCGATCACGTGCACGCCCGGCAGGTTGCGCGCGCTGAGCGCACCGACCTGATCGCTGCGGCCGATGACCAGCAGGACCTTCTTGCGTTCGGTCAGAGCGCCCAGAAACGCCTTTGCGCTCTTAGTCGACGGAGCCTGACCGGTAACCAATTCGGTCACCGCGTGGATCCGGTCGTTGCGGGCCCGATCGCTCAGCGCGCCGCGCAGAGCGGCGGCGATCATCTTCTTCGGGGTGCGCTGGCTGTAATCGCGCGGCTTCGGACCATGCACGACGCCGCCGCCTCGGTACTGCGGAGCACGCGTCGATCCCTGCCGCGCCCGACCGGTGCCCTTCTGGCGGTACGGCTTACGACCGCCACCGGAGACTTCACCGCGACGCTTCGTGGAGTGGGTGCCCTGTCGGGCCGAGGCCAGTTGCGCCGTGACCACCTGATGCATAAGGGCGATGTTGGCCTCGGTGTCGAACAGTTCGGCGGGCAGTTCGACGCTGCCGCTTTTTCCGCCCTCGGGGGTGTGAACGTCAATCTTCAAAGCCATTACTTCTCACCTCGTTTAACGGCACCGCGAACCATCACCAGACCGCCGGTGCGTCCGGGGATCGCACCCTTGATCAGCAGCACACCGTTGGCCGCATCGACCTTGTGCACCACCAGATTCTGTGTGGTGACCCGTTCGCCACCCATCCGCCCCGACATCCGGGTGCCCTTGAAGACGCGGCCGGGGGTCGAGCAACCGCCGATGGAACCCGGCCGGCGGTGCACAGCCTGAGCGCCGTGGGAGGCGCCCTGGCCCTTGAAGCCGTGCCTTTTCATGGTGCCGGCGAAGCCCTTGCCCTTGGAGGTGCCGGTGACGTCGACGAAGTTGCCATCGGCGAAGATCTCCGCCGTCAGTTCCTGACCGACCTCGTACTCGCCGGCCGCCGCTTCGTCCTCGAGGGCGTAGAGGACCGGCAGGGTGCGCACGCCTTCGCGCGGCGTACTGGCCGCTCACCGGCTTATTTGACCTTGCGCGGGCTGATCTCACCGTAGGCAAGCTGGACGGCGCTGTAGCCGTCGCGTTCCGGGGTGCGGATGCGAGTGACCACGTTGGGCCCGGCCTTGACGACGGTGACCGGAACGACGCGATTGTTCTCGTCGAAGACCTGAGTCATCCCCAGCTTGGTGCCGAGGATTCCCTTGTGAGTGCGTGACATGGCGAACTGACCCCTATTGGATGTTCACGTCGACGCTGGCCGGCAGATCAATGCGCATCAGCGCGTCAACCGTCTTCGGCGTCGGGTCGAGGATGTCGATGAGACGCTTGTGGGTACGCATCTCGAAGTGCTCGCGGGAGTCCTTGTACTTGTGCGGGGACCGGATCACGCAGTACACGTTTTTCTCCGTCGGCAACGGCACGGGCCCGACCACGCTGGCGCCGGTACGGGTGACCGTTTCCACGATCTTGCGCGCCGAGGCGTCAATGGCCTCGTGGTCATAGGCCTTAAGCCTGATGCGGATCTTTTGTCCCGCCACGCTGTCCCTACCTTCACTGCTGGTGTCGCGCCCCTAATATTTCAAGGGCGCTGGCTTCCGCCGCCGCTGTTCACCTGTCCTGGTCCACCGGGCCCCCGCGTTCGGGTGTGCACCCGCACGCAGCCTCGGGGCGCGAAAGAACCACGCTCCGAGGTGGGGACCGGACGCGCCAGTGCTGGCGCTGGTCATTCACCTTGCGCGGCACGCTCCCGGGGGTGCGAATCCTGCTCAAGGCAACCTGACCAGTATGCCCCAGACCGGGGCCTGATCCAAATCCCCGGAAAAGACCCCCGCCGGGGCATACGGTTCCCCCACCGAAGAATGGAGCACCGATGTTGAGAGTCATTCAGTGGGCCACCGGCGGCGTCGGCCAGGCCGCGATCCAGGGCGTTATTCGCCAACCCGATCTCGAACTGGTCGGCTGCTGGGTGCACAGCGCCGATAAAGACGGCCGCGATGCCGGCGAATTAGCCGGTGAAGCTCCGATCGGGGTCGCCGCCACCACCGATATCGACGCACTGCTGGCACTGGATGCGGATTGCGTCATGTACTCCCCGCTTCTGCCGGACGAGGCCGTGGTCACCCGAATCCTGCGTTCGGGCAAGAACGTCGTCACCCCCCTCGGTTGGGTCTACCCGGACCGGCAGAGTCCCGCCGTCCAGCGGATTGAGGACGCATGTGTGGCCGGGAACGTCACGCTGCACGGCTCGGGCATCCACCCGGGCGGCATCACCGAACGCTTCCCGCTCATGGTCTCGTCGCTGTCCTCGGCCATCACTCATGTTCGTGCTGAGGAATTCTCCGACTTGCGCACCTACAACGCCCCGATGGTGGTGCGCGAGGTGATGGGCTTCGGCCTGACGCCGGAGCAGGCGATGAACGGACCCATGGCGGTGTTGCTTGAGGCCGGATTCAAGCAGTCCGTCCGGATGGTGACCGACCAACTCGGTTTCGACGCCGAACCGCGCATCCGGTCAACCCAGGAGGTCGCCGTCGCGGTCACCGGATCCGAGGATCTGATCGTGCCGATGGAGCCCGGCACGGTGGCGGCGCGGCGGTTCCGCTGGCAGGCCATCGTCGACGATCGGCCGGTGGTCACCGCCGCGGTCAACTGGCTGATGTGCGAGGTGGAACTGGACCCGCCCTGGACACTCGGCGAACAGGGTGAGCGATTCGAGGTGGAGATCACCGGCGACCCGGATGTGCTGCTGACCTTCAAGGGTTTGCAGCCGGAGTCGGTGGCCGAGGGGCTGATCCGCAACCCCGGCGTGGTATGCACGGCCAATCATTGTCTCAGCGCGATCCCCGACGTGTGCGCCGCCGATCCGGGTATCAAGACCTACCTGGACCTTCCACTGATCGCCGGCCGGGCCGCACCGGACCTGTCCGTCGGCCGCTCAGCGAGGAGCACGGCCTAACCCCGCGAGGCCCAAAATGCGCACTGGTGACGCTCGGCGAAGTCAGATGTGACGGTGGACCCGCCGGTTTGCAGCGTAAGCCGTTGCGGCCGTTCGGGATTCAGCTCCGGCCACTCGGTTAGTCCGGGCACGTCCGGTGCGCCAGTCGTCACGAACCGGCTCCAGTAGGCGATCATCTCCTCGGACAATTCCCGTTGCGCCGGATCCAGCGGCGGAGCACCTCCCATGTCGAACAGGTAGCGCAACTCCAGTGCGTGGGCGGCGCCGATCGGAAACGGCACCCGGCGGATCGGTTCGGCCACGGGAGCGCTGCGGTCGTTGAACTCATAGGCGTACACCGGGGCGCGGCCGGCCAAGTCGGCGGCCATCACGTCGACGGGGCAGGCGAACACACCGTCGGTGACGGTGGCGGCGTAGGCCAGCGCGGTGCTGCCGCCGTAGCGCTGCAGCGGGTAGCGCGCGGCGATCACCGGGGCCTCCGCGCCGAAGGTGTTCTCCAACAGCGTGCGATAGGGCGCCAACCGTTCGTTGCGCAGATAACTGATCGCAACGGACAGGGTGAACTCATCGGCGGTGGTGCCGATCAGCGTCGGCACCCGGGCGATGGGGCCGCGGTGGGCCACCGTCGCCGGGGCGACCGGCAGTCGAGGGGTTCCGATGACCGGGCCGGACAGGATGTTGGCACCGATCCGCACATACGGCGGACCATCGCGAAGCCGGTCGGCGGGAAGCGCGTTCAGGCACCGCCGGGCCGAAGCCGGATCGCCGCAACCCTTACCGGCCGCATAGGCGGTACTGATCCGTTCGGCGGCAGGCAGGTCCGCCTGCGACGAACACGGACCGCTCTGCATGATGGCCGCCCGGAAGAGCCCGTTGGACTCCGGTGCGACGAGGTGGTCACACACCGAGATGGCTCCGGCGGACTCTCCGGCGATGGTGACCTTGGCCGGATCGCCACCGAAGGCGGCGATGTTGTCGCGCACCCATCGCAGAGCGGCCTGCTGGTCGGCGAGTCCGTAGTTGCCGCGGTCTCCGTCTCGGGCCTCGAGTGCGGGGTGAGCGAGGAAACCCAGGGCTCCCAGCCGGTAATTGATGGTGACGACGACGATATCGCCGCGGGCGGCCAGCCGGGTGGACTTGTAGATGTCGGAACTGCCGTTGAGAAAGCCGCCGCCGTGGATCCACACCATGACCGGCCGGGGCGAGTCCGGGGTGGCCCCGTTCGGCGCCCACACCGTCAGATTCAGGCAGTCCTCGCTGGTCTCCCGGCCGTAGTCGGGGTCCACCCGGGTGTCCTGAATGCAGCGCGATCCGGGTTTGGTGGCGTCGCGCACCGCGGTCCACGACACCGGCGCCACCGGCCGCTGCCAGCGCAGTGGACCGACCGGGGCCGCCGCGCGTAGGGACGCCCTCAAGATCCGCACACCGGGGCCGGTGCTGCCGCACCGGTCCGGATCCGGTGGTGACCACCGCTGGGTCGGCGACCGGGGTGGCCCGGCTACAGCCGCTCGCGAGGAGAACTATCACCAGCAGTGCCGCCGCGTACCGGATTGCGGCGCGAACGGGACCGGCTGGCACGTTGGGAAACCCTACGCGGCTCGGCGCGGACCGGCGCGGGAGAGAAATTGGCCTCTTACCCTTGCGCCGAGGGGAATTTCCACCACACTGGAAACCTGACACCCGTCAAGTTCGTGACAGCCCAGGAGATCCAATGAGCGCAGGCACCGACCCCCGGATCACTGACCCCGCAGCCCGGGTGCTGGCCGAACCACAGTCCTACGCCGACGAGAAGAGGTTGCACGAATCGCTGGCGCACCTGCGCGCGCAGGCGCCGGTGTCCTGGGTCGAGGTCAGCGACTACCGCCCGTTCTGGGCGATCACCAAGCATGCCGACATCATGAATATCGAACGCCAGAACGACCTGTTCACCAACTTCCCACGGCCCCTGCTCACGATCACCGAAGCCGACGACGCCCTGCTCCGCGATATCGAGGCGGGTACCGGTCTGCGGACCCTCATCCACATGGACGACCCGCACCATCGCGACATCCGCAAAGTCGGCGCGGACTGGTTCCGCCCGAAGGTGTTGAAGGCCTTGAAGACCCGCTCCGACGAACTGGCAAAAATCTGGGTCGACAAGATGGCCGAAAAGGGCCCGGAGCTGGATTTCGCCCAGGACATCGCGGTCAACTACCCGCTCTACATGATCCTCACACTGCTGGGCCTGCCGGAGTCGGACTTCCCCCGAATGCTCAAGCTGACCCAGGAGATGTTCGGCGGCAACGACACCGAGTTGCAGCGCGGCGGCGGCGTCGACGACATGCTGGCCGTGCTGCTGGACTTCTTCAACTACTTCTCCGCGCTGACTGCATCGCGGCGCGAACACCCAACCGAGGACCTGTCCTCGGCAATCGCCAACGCGAAGATCAACGGCGAACCGATGAGCGACATGGACACGCTGTCCTATTACGTGATCGTGGCCAGCGCCGGTCACGACACCACCAGTGCGGGCATTGCGGGCGGCCTGCTGGAGTTGCTGCGCAATCCCGGCGAGTTGGCCCGATTGCAAAATGACATGTCCCTGATGGGCACCGCCGTCGAGGAGATGATCCGGTGCGTGGTGCCGGTGAAGGAGTTCATGCGTACCGCCCGGGCCGACACCGAGGTGCGCGGTGTGAAGATCGCCAAGGGCGAGTCGGTCTTGCTCTCCTACGTCTCGGCCAACCGCGATGAGGACGTCTTCGAGGACCCGATGCGCTTCGACGTCGGCCGCGACCCCAACAAGCACCTGTCATTCGGCTACGGCGTGCACTTCTGCCTGGGCGCCGCGCTGGCCCGGATGGAGATGAACAGCTTCTTCACCGAACTGCTGCCGCGCATCGAGACCATTGAGCTTGCCGGTGAGCCCGAACTCGTGGCGACCACCTTCGTGGGCGGCCTCAAGCACCTGCCGATCCGGGTGACACTGAAGTAGGTACCCGCCCTTCCCCGCCGCGAGCGTGCGTGTCGGTCCCCCGACACGCCGCGGCAGGCGTGCAGTGTGCGCACCCTCGCGGCGAAACCGCTAGCGCACGGACCACGCGAATGCTAGCGCACGGACCCAGCCGCGCGAATGCCTAGCGCACGGACCCAGCCGCGCGGTGCCCGATCATCGCAATGGTGGCGTGCGGGCCGCGACTGAGTGGGACCGGCAGCACCGAGCCGTCGATGACCCACAGGCCACTTACCCCCAACACCCGACAGTGCGGGTCGACGACGGCGTGCTCATCACCGTCGCGGCCCATGGGTGCGCTACCGCACAGGTGCTGACTAGTTGACCACGCCGGTTCACCTAATTCCGTTGTCCGGCCGATGATCTCGGTCACCATGTCACAGCCACTGCGCAGCGCGACCAGATCGGCAGGTGCGCTGTCATAGCGATGTGCGATATGGGGCGGCACGTCCGGGTCGGCTGACACCAGCAAGATGCGGCCGCGCGCCGCCGGCCGCATCAGGGCCACCCCGATGTCGGGTTCCAAGCGTCCACCGAACCCACGGGTGTACGGGCGGATCTCCAGATCCGCACTGATCAGGACCACTTCGAGCACTGGGCGCCCGGCGGTGGTTTTCCAGTCGGTGGACATCAGCCACTCCGGATGGTCCCAACACCGCTGCCCTACGGGCAGATCGGACACCACCTCGATACCGAGTTTCCGCAGGGTGGCCGATGGCCCGATGCCGGAGAGCATCAGCAGGTGCGCCGACTCGATTGCACCGGCTGAGAGCACCACCCGCTCGGCATCCAGTGCGATCGGGCCCTGCGCCCCGATGGCCTCGACTCCCGTCACCCGGGGGCCGGCCGTCCGGACCCGGGTGACTCTGGTTCCGGTCAGCACCGTCAGGTTGCTCCGATTCAGCGCGGGCTCCAGAAACGTCGTGCCCGGACCCCTTCGCTTGCCGCCGACGATGTTCAGTGGCACTGCGCCCACCCCGGGCGGGGTGTTGTCGCCCATCGGTGGCGCGTTGAGGTTCGGCAACCACCGAAACTCCGCCGCACCGGCGGCGGTGGCGAATGCCGCGGTCGGCCCGCGCATCGCGCCGACTCGCGCGACGGTGATCGGTCCGCCGCCACTGAGATCCGGATAGTCGAGGTCGGTCTCGATCGCACGGTAGTGCTCCTCAATCTCAGCCCACGACCAGCCGGGAACCGCCGGGTCGTCGAAGTCGGCGGGCAGTGCGCGGCAGAAGTAGCCGCCGTTGACCGCCCCCGACCCGCCAGGCAGGCGCCCCGCACGATGTCGGCCTCCCGGTGGGGGTTGTCGGTGAGCGCGGTGCGGTACCTGGTGATTACCGGACTGTCCGCGGCGATCAGCAGCGCCGTTGCATCGCCGATCAGCGACGCGACGACCAGATCGGTGCCGCCGGCCTGCCTCGATCACCGTCACCCGGCAACCCGGATCGGCGGAGAGTTGTTCGGCCAGAACCGATCCCGCGCTTCCGGCGCCGACAATCAGCACGTCGGTCACGTCAGCATCCCGTCGGTGGCGGGCGTCCATCGCAGCACACCGCCGTGCAGTCCTCGACCATGGCGACGAAGATCCGCTCCCCCTCCGCGGCCGTCGCGGTGGTCGGATCACCGAGGACTCCGGATTCGCTGACCGCGGCCACGCCGCCGTCGCGCAACCGGGTCATCAGATCGGTCAGTGGCTCGGTGTTGCCCCGCGCCACTGCGCCCATCCGCACGACCTCGGGTGAAAGATGCAGCAGCAGTGAGGTTTCGGTGTGTCCGGCGTGGGCGTCGGCGCCCGCCACCGAGCCACTCCACCACGCGACGTCGCGGCCCTCGGCCCGCAGCAGTCCGGCCGCGGCGCGCAGAGCCTGGCGATTGCCACCGTGGCCGTTGACGAACACGGCCAGTTCGCCCAGGTGCACACCGAGCGGCCGTACTCGACGAGCAGCGCCGTGAGTGCCTCGGTGCCGATCGAGATGGTGCCGGCAAGCTCTGGTGCTCTCCGGAGGCGCCGTAGGAGATGGCGGGTGCGAGCAGGTACCGGCCTGCGGCCACCTCGGTGGCCACCGCCGTCGCGATCCGGGTGTCGGTGTCCAACGGCAGGTGCGGGCCGTGTTGCTCGACGGATCCCACCGGCACCACGACGGTGAGTGCACCGCCCCGCGAAGCTGCCCGGAAGTGCAATCTACCAGCGGCCTGCGGATTCACCTCTTAGCCTTAGCGGCCGTTGGTTCCCGGCACCCAGGTCGGGCCCACGGTGGCATCGATCCTTTCGCGGTCCTCGGCCGTCAGATCGTGCACGGAGGACTTGCCCAATCCGCGCAGGGCGGAGTCAATGCCGCCGGACAGGATGTCAAGGACGTTCTCCACGCCGGCCTGCCCGGCCGCGCCCAGTCCCCAGAGGTAGGCGCGGCCGATCATGACGGCGCGGGCGCCCAGCGCAAGTGCCTTGACGACATCGCTGCCGCGGCGGATGCCGCCGTCAAGGAGTACCTCCACCTGATCACCGACGGCGGCGGCCACCGCGGGTAGTGCCCGGATGGTGCCCGGGGTGCCGTCGAGGTTGTTGCCGCCATGGTTGGACACCGAGATGGCCGTAACCCCGGCATCGACGGCGCGTTTGGCGTCGTCAACCCGCATCACGCCCTTGAGCATGAACGGCCCGCCCCAGTATTCGCGCAGCCAGGCGATGTCCTCCCAGGTCGGTGGCGGGGTGCCCATCCATTCGCCGTAGGCGTCGAAGAACGGGGGCCCGGCCTCGCCGCGGTGGCCCTGGTTGGGGGCGGTCAGTGCCGGTGGCCGAAGGGTCTTCGCCCAGTCCAGGAACCACCGCGGGCGAACCAAGCCCTGCGGGGACATCTTGATCGCGGTGAGGATGTCCATTTTCTCGGGGATCTTGGGGCTGCCCCAGTCCCGGCCGTGCGAGAAACTCCAGTCGGTGGTCACGATCAGGCCCACCGCGCCGGCCGCGCGGGCCCGGTCCGCACGCTGCGCGATCGCATCCCGGCCGCCGAGCCAGTAGATCTGGAAGAAGGTTTTGGGGTTGGCCGCGATGACCTCCTCGATGGGCTTGCTCGCGAACGACGACAGCCCCATCGCGGTGCCGCGGGCGGCCGCGGCCCGGGCGACGGCAACCTCGCCGGCGGGGTCGACCGCCTGCACGCCGGTCGGCGAGATCAGCACCGGCAGCGAGATGTCCTGGCCCATCACGGTGGTGGCGAGATCGCGTTTCTCGGTGGCGCCGATCACATGGGGCGCGAAGCCGAGTTCGGTGAACGCCTCGACGTTGTCGGAGTAGGTGAGGCCTTTCTCGCTGCCGGCCAATAGAGCCGAGTACACCGCCTTGGGAAGTCGCTTCTTTGCGCGTTCCTGAGCGATAGCAACGGTCTCGAACCAGGTGTCACGTGCCATATCTAGACCGGGCTTTCATTGCAGGGCTTCGCCGGTGGGCGTTGCAGGGTCAGCATTACGGGCGCACCGCGGGAATGGTCCGCACCGGGGCGGGGCTTGTCCCGCACGGCCGCCAGTGCCGGCTCGCCGTACCCCTGCACGCACTCGGGGTCGGGGCCGTCGAGGGGCAGGCCGGTGAAGAACTTCGCCGCCATGCAGCCGCCTCGGCAGGCGTCATAGTGGCCGCAGCTGCCACAGGCTCCGGCTGACTGCGGCTGGCGCAGTTCGGTGAACAGCGCTGAGTTTTTCCAGACGTTGTCAAAACCCCCGGACCCATTGACACTGTCGGACAGCACATTTCCGGCCAGGAAGCGGTCGTGAATGGCGAACGGGCAGGCGTAGACGTCGCCCACCGGGTCGATCAGGCACACCACCCGGCCGGCGCCGCACATGTTCAACCCGGCCAATGCGCCGGGTGCGCCGAGACCAGAGAGGTGGAAGAAGGAGTCGCCGGTGAGGATGCGGTCACCCTTGGCGACCAGCCAGTCATACAACTGCACCTGTTGTTGCGCGGTCGGATGCAACTCATCCCACACGTCGGCGCCGCGGCCCGACGGCCGAAGGCGGGTGATCCGCAGGGTCGCGCCGAAGCGGTCGGCCAGGGCTTTGAAATCATCGAGTTGGGTGACGTTGTGGCGGGTAACCACCACGGAGATTTTGGCGTCCGCGAACCCGGCCGCGGCCAGGTTCTCCAGCGCCCGGATCGCCATGTCGAACGAGCCCTCGCCACGCACGGCGTCATTGACCTTCGCGGTGGCGCCGTCCAGGGAGATCTGCACGTCCACGTAATCGCTGGCGGCCAGTCGCGCGGCGACTTCGGGAGTGATCCGGACGCCGTTGGTGGAGAACTTCACTCCCACATGGTGTTCCGTGGCGTAGTCGAGGAGTTCCCAGAAGTCCGGGCGCACGGTGGGCTCGCCGCCGCCGATGTTGACGTAGAACACCTGCATGCGCTCAAGTTCGTCGATGATGGCCTTGCACTGCTCGGTGGAGAGCTCGCGCGGGTCGCGCTTGCCCGACGAGGACAGGCAGTGCACGCACGCCAGGTTGCAGGCGTAGGTCAGTTCCCAGGTCAGGCAGATCGGCGCATCGAGGCCGCGTTCGAACTGTTCGATGAGCCGGGGAACTGGCGCGACGGACGTCACTGAAAATCCTTCCGTATCAACATGTTCGAGGCGGCGAGCACGCTCAGCGCCTGCAGGTAGGGGGCCTCTTGGTCGCGGTCCACACCTGCGGCCATCAGAGCCGCCGCCACGTCGGGATGGTCGTCGAGGGAGTCGATGACCGCCAGGATGGTGCGGTTCTTGAGGAACGACAGTTTGCGGGTGCCGAAGTGGTAGAGCAACGCCCCGAAGGACTCCGGGCGCAGGGCCACCTGCGGGTGCAACTGCCAACTGCGGGTGGGGTCGAAGGCCGCGCCCACGGTGTGGGCGGGCACGGTCAGTAGACCCCGCACATCCCGTCGATGGACACCTCTTCGACGAGGGCCTCGGTCACCATCTCGGTATCGGTTGCGATCTCGTTATCCATGCGGCGCACCCTTTCACTTGCCGAATTGTCGACGCGGGCGCGCCACATCGGCAAGAATATGGCATCAGGTGCCGAAAGGGAAAGGATTCGCCGATGAGCCCCACCCCCGCCCGGGTTGGCCGCCGCCGATCGACGACCCGGGACCACATCGCCGAAGTCGCACTGGACCTTTTCGCAACCTACGGATTCAGTGAGATCAGCGTGGATGACGTGGCGATCGCCTCCGGGATCGCCCGCCGCACCCTGTTTCGCTACTACGCCTCCAAGAACGCCATCCCGTGGGGCGACTTCGACGCCTACCTGAAGCACTTCGCCGAGTTGCTCGATCGCACCGACCCCGCCGCCCCGATCGGGCCGACACTGCGCGCCGCACTGGTGGACTTCAACACCTTCGACGAATCCGGGACCGCACTGCACCGCCGGCGGATGCAGGTGATCCTGCAGAGCGCGGAGTTGCAGGCCTACTCGATGACCATGTACGCGGGTTGGCGCGCGGTGGTGGCCGACTTCGTGGCCGGCCGTACCGATGCCCGGGCCAGTGACCTGCTACCGCAGACCGCGGCCTGGTTGATGCTCGGGGTCGCACTCTCGGCGCACGAGTTTTGGCTGGCGAATGAGTCTGTGTCGTTGCGGGCGGCCCTGGGCGACGCGTTCGACACCATGGCCGGCGATGAGGATCTGGACACCCGGCTCACGCCAGGACGTCGCTGACGGCAGCGCCGCCGGCGATCTTGGACCGCGCCTTCATCACCTTGCCGGGCATCCCGCCGCCGACCACCCCGACCAGGACCCCGTCGCGGGAGTAGTAGGCCAAAAACTTTCGGCCGTCATCCGCCACCAGGTGCACGGTGTCGTCGGCCTCAGGTTCGCCGAGGCATTGGATCTTCACGTCGTACTGATCGCTCCAGAAGTAGGGCACCACGACCGTCGGCGCGGCCTGCCCACCAAGCAGCGCCGGCACCAGTACCCGGGCCTGCTCGGCGACATTGCTCCAGTGCTCCACCCGCTCCTGGTGGCCGGCGGCGTCCCGCCAGGAGGCGACGTCGCCCAGTGCCCACACGTGCGGGGCGCTGGTCCGGCCGACCTCGTCGCAGAGCACGCCGCTGTCGGTCGGGGCCAGCGCCACCCCGCTGTCAGCCAGCCAGTCGGTGGCCGGTCGGCTTCCGATGCCCACCACGATCAGGTCCGCGGCGATCTCGGTGCCGTCGCTGAGTTCCACGGCGGTGACGTGACCGCCGGCGTCGCTGCGCACCTCGGCCACGCCGGTTCCGGTGCGCACGTCGACGCCCTCGGCGCGGTGCAATCGCGCCACCAACTGGCCCACCTGCTCGCCGAGGACACCCGCCAACGGCACGGGTTGCGGTTCGAGACGAGCACCACGTCGACGCCCAGTGCGCGCAGGCTGGCGGCGACCTCGCAGCCGATCCGGCACCGACGATGACCGCCCGCGTCGCGGTGGCGGCATGCGCGCGGAGGGCCTGTGCGTCGTCGAAGGACCGCAGCACCCGGATTCCCGGCACGTCGGGGAAGGACCGGATCCGCTTGGGCACCAGGCCGGTGGCGATGATGAGGTCGTCGTAGCCCAGGACGGTCCCGTCGCCCAGGGTCACCGTCTGGGATCCGACGTCCAACGATCGGACCGGGCTGCCCAGTCGCAGCGTGATGTCGTTGTCGACGTAGAACTCCGCCGGTTTAAGTTCGACGTCTGCGATGCCCTGCCCGGCGTCCTGCAGGACGCCCTTGGACAGCGGTGGCCGGTCGTAGGGCAGGTGCACCTCGTTGCTGACGATGACCACCGGAGATTCGTATCCCGACTTGCGGAGTTGCTCGGCAGCCCGGGTCGCCGCGAGACCGCCGCCGACGATAACGATGCCGTTGGTACCCATCGGCTGTTTGTACACGACGAGTATCCGGCGCGAAGCGGCCAGGGCGAGGCATAATCAGCCGTTCGTACCCTCAGGAGGCTTCTATGGCGGCCCCACCGATCACGCTGATCGAGCAGATGCTTCGGCGGCGGCCTCTCATCAACGCGCCCGTCGCCCACGGAGCGTCGCAGCATCTGAAACGCTCCATCGGCACCTTCCAACTCGCGATGTTCGGCATCGGGTCCACCGTCGGCACCGGCATCTTCTTCGTATTGTCCGAAGCGGTGCCCCAAGCCGGGCCGGGCGTCGTCCTGTCGTTCATCATCGCCGGCATCGCCGCCGGCCTGGCGGCGATCTGTTACGCCGAACTGGCTTCGGCGGTCCCGGTGTCTGGATCGACGTACTCCTACGCCTACACCACCCTCGGGGAGATGGTGGCGATGGGAGTCGCGGCATGCCTGCTGCTTGAGTACGTGGTCTCCACGGCGGCGGTATCCGTCGGTTGGAGTCAGTACGTCAACAAACTTTTGGAAAACTTTTTGGGTCATGCTCTGCCACAAGCAATCTCGGCAGCGCCCTGGGACACCGAGCCCGGGATCATCAACCTTCCCGCCGCCTTCCTGGTGATGCTGTGCGCCATGTTGCTGATCCGGGGTGCCAGCGAGTCGGCCGCGGTGAACGCGGTGATGGTGATCATCAAACTCGGCGTGCTGGTGATGTTCGCCGTGATCGCATTCACCGCGTTCGAGTCCGACCGTTTCGCGAACTTCGCACCGTTCGGTGCCGCCGGCATCAGCGCGGCCGCGGGCACGATCTTCTTCTCCTACATCGGCCTGGACGCGGTGTCGACCGCCGGCGATGAGGTCAAAGATCCGCAGCGGACGATGCCGCGGGCGATTCTTGCTGCACTGCTGACCGTCACCGTGGTCTACGTCGTGGTCACCCTGGCCGCCATCGGCGCCCAGGACTGGACCGAGTTCGAGGGACAGAAGGCCGGCCTGGCCGCCATCCTCGACACCATCACCGGGGCGAACTACTGGGGAACGGTGTTGGCCGCGGGCGCTGTCATCTCGATCTTCTCGGTCACCCTGGTCACCTTGTACGGATCGACTCGAATCCTGTTCGCCATCGGCCGCGACGGGCTGCTGCCGTCGATGTTCGCCAAGGTCAACCCGCGCACCATGACGCCGATCAACAACACCATCGTGGTCGCCATCGTGGTCGGGTTGCTGGCCGGCCTGGTGCCACTGGACAAGCTGGCCGACATGGTGTCGATCGGCACCCTGGTGGCGTTCATCACCGTTTCGATCGCCGTGATCATCCTGCGGGTCCGCGAACCCGACCTGCCCCGTGGATTCAAGGTGCCCGGCTATCCGGTCACCCCGGTGCTCTCGGTGCTGGCGTGTGGCTACATCCTGGCGAGCCTGCACTGGTACACCTGGCTGGCATTCGGGGCGTGGGTCGCGGTGGTGCTGGCGTTCTATTTCCTGTGGGGACGCCATCACAGCGCCCTCAACCCCAGCACCGAGGACCCCAGCGCCGAGGACCCCAGCGCCCTCAACCCCGCGCCCGTCGTGCCACCGGGCAACACGCAGTGACGGTCGTCGTCGGCTACCTCGCCGGAAAGAGCGGCACCGCGCCACTGAACCTCGCAGTCGGCGCCGCCCGGACGCTGGGCAGCAGTTTGACCGTGACGACCGTGGTGCCCCGGCCGTGGACCACGCCGTCACCGGCGCGGGTTGACGCCGAGTACGCGGCGTGGGCCGACCAACTGGCGGCCGACTCGGCCAGGGAGGCCGGCCGCTACCTGGATTCCCTGCCGCTGGATTCCCACCGGGGCCGTCTGGAGGTGCGGTATCACAGCCACGCTCATCGTTCGGTGTCCGGCGGCCTCGTCGAGGTGGTCGGCGAACTCGACGCCGAGGTGCTGGTGCTGGGATCCTCGGCCAACGGCAGCAACTCAGGTAGGGTGACGGTTGTTTGCACGCTGATCAGCTGCTGCACTCCTCGCCCGTCGCGGTCGCGATCGCACCCCGCGGGTACCGCGAACCCCGGGGCGGGGTGCTCACCCGCATCACTTGCGGCTACCCCGGCACACCGGGATCGGTGGAGGCCGTCAAGCGGACCTACGCGCTGGCCGGACTGCTCGGCGTGGAGCTGCGGATCATCACGTTCGCCGTCCGTGGTCGCACCATGTATCCGCCCGAGGTCGGCCTGCACGCCGAGGACTCGATCCTGGCGGCCTGGGAGGAGCAGGCGACCACGATGCTGGCGGAGTTGCGCACCGACGGCGTGGTGGGCGACGACGTCGAGTTGGCCGTGGTCAGCGGCAACGGCTGGGATCAGGCACTCGACGACGCGGAGTGGCAGGACGGCGAGATCCTGGCCCTGGGAACCTCCCCGCGCAGCGACATCGCGCGGGTGTTCCTCGGCTCCCGGGGCGCCAAGATCATGCGGTACAGCCCGGTTCCGGTGTTGGTGCTGCCCGGCTGAGCCTGCCTCAGGTTGAACTGGCTCAGCGGTTCCTGCTCAGTACTTCATGACCCCGCGGTCGACCACGATCTGCGAACCCGACAACACGCTCGAGTTGTCCCCTGCAAGCCACACCACCACCTCGGCGGCCTCTTCGGCCGTCATGAAGTCATTGCGCTTGGCGCGGGAGCCCTTCATCGGCGGCTGGTACGGCATCGCCGCGAAGCTGTTGAGATAACTCGGGTGCGCGGACAGGATCGCCATCATGGCGTCATTTTCGATCATCGGCGTGGCGATCGAGTACGGGTGGATGGAGTTCACCCGGATGCTGTACTCCCCCAACTCAAGCGCGAGGGTGTTGGTCATCGCGGTCAGTCCGTGCTTGGACGCCGCGTAGTGACCATTGCCCGGGGTGGCCTTCAACCCGCCCGAGGAACTGACGATGATGATCGATCCTCCGTTGCCGGCCTCGATCATCGCCGGGATGACCGCACGGAGGGTGCGCCAGGTGCCGGTGAGGTTGACGTCGATGACGCTGTTCCATTGTTCGTCGGTGAGTTCCCACAGCCGGCCCCAACTCAGCACGCCGGCATTGGCAACCAGGACATCGAGGCGCCCGAACTGCTCGATGCCGTCGGCGACCAGGGTTCGCACCGCCGCGTCATCGCGGATGTCGACCTGTCGCGCGAGCACCTTCCGGCCCTCGGCCTCGATGAGTCGCACGGTCTCGGCCAGATCATCCGGGGTGGCCCCCGGGTAGGGAATCGTCTGTGAGACCGGCGCGCAGATATCGCTGATGATGACGTCGGCACCCTCTTGGGCCAGTCGCACCGCGTAGGCGCGGCCTTGGCCACGGGCCGCTCCGGTGACGAATGCGACGCGGCCTTCCAGGCCCTGTTCGTGCGCCATTGCGCGATCCTCTCGAGTTGCCCCGGGTCAGGCTAGCAAGAGTTCGGGAGGCGACCGCACCGGCGCCGGATCAGAAGGGCAGGCCGAGCATCCTGGTGATGCTGGGCAACCCGAACGACGGCAGACCGAAGGACGGCAGGAAGAAAAGGAACGACAAATCCGGCGGCGGCGGTAGTTGCGGCGGCCCGAACGCCGGCAGCGGCGGCAGCGCCGGAAATCCGATCGGTGGGGGCGGCGGCAGCGCCGGCAACCCGATCGCGGGCAGTGTTCCGAGAGCCAGCAACTGTTCCGGGGTGGGCAGCGACGGCAGGCCGGGCAGGGCCGGCAGTGCCGGCAGCTGCGGTACGGCCAGTGGCGGCAGGTTGGCCGCCGCCGCGAACGCCGCGGCTAAACCGGTGTAGTCCGGCGGCGGCGGAAGCTGGGCCAGGTTAGCGGTCGCGGCTTGGGCGGCAGCGGCTAAAGCGGCGCCGCCGGCAACGCGGTCTGCAACTGGGAGAGAATCTGCGGGCCGTTGTTGGAGTAGGCCGCGAACAGGATGAGGTCACCCGAGGATCGCCGCGGAGTTCACCACGCCCAGTGCCGAGCCAGTGATCGCGCTGGCCACGTTGGCGGCCTGGGCGTTGGCTTGGGCGGCCAGGTAGGGATTGATCAGCGCGGCCCAGTCCAGGGGGGGCACCGCCGGGAGGGAGGGCGGCGGCAGGGACGCCGCGGGCGGTAACGAGAAGGCCGGGGCGGCCGGAAGTCCGAGGGCCGGGCCGGCCGCCATGGAACCCTGGTCGGCGCCACTGTCGAAGCTGCTGCTGGCGGCAGAATCGCCCCCCAGCAGGTCACCGGAGAGGAACCCGGAATCAATCGGAGTCTCCGGCGTCGGCGTGCTGGGGGTCGGGGCCTCGGTGGGGTGCACTCCACGGGGCTTGATCGCGGCCTGCTGCTTCGGCGAAGTGCCGGAAAACGCCAGGACCAGGGATCCGACCAGCGCCACTGCGGCTACCAGTGCGGTGCCCACGAGGACGGCCTTACGCCGCCACCACGGCACGGGGGCCGCCTGCGCCTGATCCTCCTCGGGTGCGACCGGCTGGTCAGGGTCAGTCGCGCCGGGGTCAGTCGCGCCGGGGTCAGTCGCGCCGGGGTCAGGCACGTCAGGGTCAGGCACATCGATACCCATGTGACCCCTCCTCGTCGGCGTACGGATTTCCCTCATCGGCCGCGGAATCGCAGCATGGGAGTCTCGCCATTCTAGCACGTCAGCAAACGAAAGCGGCGCCCACCAAATCGGTGGGCGCCGCTTCGTCGCAGCTCAGATCATGCGGCAGTGCAGATCACTTGGTGATCTTGGTGACCCGTCCGGCGCCGACGGTGCGGCCACCTTCGCGGATCGCGAACCGCAGGCCCTCATCCATGGCGACCGGTTGGATCAGCTTCACCGAGATGTCGGTGTTGTCCCCGGGCATGACCATTTCCGTACCCTCGGGCAGCGTGACCACGCCGGTCACGTCGGTGGTGCGGAAGTAGAACTGCGGGCGGTAGTTGTTGAAGAACGGCGTGTGCCGTCCGCCCTCGTCCTTGCTCAGGATGTAGACGCTGCCGTCGAACTCGGTGTGCGGGGTGGTGGTGCCGGGCTTCACGACGACCTGCCCGCGCTCGACGTCCTCGCGCTTGATGCCGCGGACCAGCAAACCGACGTTGTCGCCGGCCTGACCCTGGTCGAGCAGCTTGCGGAACATCTCCACCCCGGTGACCGTGGTCTTGGTGGTGGTCAGCTTGATGCCGACGATCTCGACGTCCTCGTTGACGTTGATCACGCCGCGCTCCACCCGGCCGGTCACCACGGTGCCGCGGCCGGTGATGGTGAAGACGTCCTCGACGGGCATCAGGAAGGGCTTGTCGGTCTCGCGGATGGGGTCCGGCACCGACTCGTCGACGGCGTCCATGAGGTCCTCGACGCTCTTGACCCACTGCGGGTCACCCTCGAGTGCCTTCAACGCCGACACCCGGATCACCGGTGCGTCCTCGTCGAACTCCTGGGCGGCCAGCAACTCGCGGACCTCCAACTCGACGAGCTCGAGGAGTTCCTCGTCGTCGACCATGTCGGCCTTGTTCAGCGCCACCAGGATGTAGGGCACGCCGACCTGGCGAGCCAGCAGCACGTGCTCGCGGGTCTGCGGCATCGGGCCGTCGGTGGCCGCGACCACCAGGATCGCGCCGTCCATCTGCGCCGCACCGGTGATCATGTTCTTGATGTAGTCCGCGTGACCGGGGGCGTCGACGTGCGCGTAGTGACGCTTCTCCGTCTGGTACTCCACGTGGGAGATGTTGATGGTGATGCCGCGCTGACGCTCTTCGGGCGCATTGTCGATCTGGTCAAATGCACGCGACTCGTTCAACGCCGGGAACTTGTCGTGCAGAACCTTGGTGATAGCCGCGGTTAGCGTGGTTTTGCCGTGGTCAACGTGACCGATGGTCCCGATGTTGACGTGCGGCTTCGTCCGCTCGAACTTCGCCTTCGCCACTTCTGTGTCCTCCTGGACTTGTTGGTGCTTTGGTTAAAGCAGTGTTGTTGTATTCGGTTGTGTTGCGCGCAAAGGTTTTCGGGCTACCGGCCCGAATCTGATCGGCCGTTGACCTGGGTCACTGGCCGGTCGCCTTAGCGATGATCTCCTTCGACACGTTAGCCGGAACCTCGGCATACGAGTCAAACACCATGGAGTAGTTGGCCCGGCCCTGGGTCTTCGACCGGAGGTCGCCGACGTAGCCGAACATTTCCGACAGCGGAACCTGCGCCTTGACGACGCGCGCTCCGCTGCGCTCTTCCATGGCCTGAATTTGACCACGGCGGGAGTTGAGGTCGCCGATCACCTCACCCATGTAATCCTCAGGGGTGGTGACCTCGACGGCCATGATCGGTTCGAGAATGACCGGCTGCGCCTGTGCCGCAGCCTTTTTCAGCGCCTGCGATCCGGCGATCTTGAAGGCCATCTCCGAGGAGTCGACGTCGTGGTACGCCCCGTCGAGCAGGACCACCTTGACGTTGACCAACGGGTAGCCGGCCAGCACGCCGTACTGCATGGCGTCCTGGGCACCGGCGTCCACCGACGGAATGTACTCGCGCGGGATGCGTCCGCCGGAGACTTTGTTCTCGAATTCGTAGGTCGCGCCGTCCTCGCCGGAGAACGGCTCGAGGGCGATGAGAACCTTCGCGAACTGTCCCGATCCGCCGGTCTGCTTTTTGTGGGTGAATTCGCACTTCTCGACCGCGCGCTTGATGGTCTCTTTGTAGGCCACCTGCGGCTTGCCGACGTTGGCCTCGACCTTGAACTCGCGGCGCATCCGGTCGACCAGGATGTCCAGGTGCAACTCGCCCATGCCGCCGATGATGGTCTGGCCGGTTTCGTGGTCCTGGTTGACCTTGAAGGTCGGGTCTTCCTCAGCCAGCTTCTGGATGGCCAGGGACAGTTTCTCCTGGTCACTCTTGGTCTTGGGCTCGATCGCGACCTGGATGACCGGGTCCGGGAAGGTCATCGACTCCAGCACGACCTGACTGCTCGGATCGCACAGGGTGTCACCGGTGGTGGTGTCCTTGAGTCCGATCACCGCGTAGATGTGGCCCGCTGAGGCCGTCTCCACCGGGTTCTCCTTATTGGAGTGCATCTGGAACAACTTGCCCAGACGCTCCTTCTTGCCCTTGGTGGCGTTGACGACCTGGGCGCCGGAGTCGACCTTGCCTGAGTAAACCCGGACGTAGGTCAGCTTGCCGAAAAACGGGTGGGTGGCGACCTTGAAGGCCAGCCCGGAGAACGGTTCGTCGACCGAGGGCTTGCGGATGACCTCGACGTCGTCCTTGCCCGGCGCGTGGCCGACAGCCGCCGCCACGTCCAGCGGGGAAGGCAGGTAGTCGATGACGGCGTCGAGCATGGGCTGCACGCCCTTGTTCTTGAACGCCGAACCGCACAACACCAGGTAGGCCTCGGAGTTGATCGTCAACTTGCGCAGCGCGCCCTTGACCTCGGCGACGGAGAGTTCCTCGCCACCGAAGTACTTCTCCAGCAGCGCCTCATCGGTCTCGGCGACGGCCTCGAGCAGCTTGGTGCGGTACTCGGCGGCCTTCTCGGTCAGATCGGCCGGGATGTCGATGACGTCGTACTTCTCGCCGAGTTTCGTCTCACCGCGCCACACCTTGGCGTTCATCTCGACGAGATCGACGATGCCTTCGAAGTCGCCCTCGGAACCGATCGGCAACTGGATCGGAATCACCCGGGCGCCGAGGCGTTCCTCCATGGTGCGCACCGAGAAGTAGAAGTCCGCGCCGATCTTGTCCATCTTGTTGACGAAGCAGATGCGGGGCACGTCGTATTTATCGGCTTGGCGCCAAACCTGCTCGGACTGCGGCTCAACGCCCTCCTTGCCGTCGAACACGGCAACGGCACCGTCGAGCACGCGCAGGCTGCGCTCCACCTCGACGGTGAAGTCGACGTGGCCGGGGGTGTCAATGATGTTGATCTGGTTGTCATTCCAGAAGCAGGTGGTGGCAGCGGAGGTGATGGTGATGCCCCGCTCCTGTTCTTGTTCCATCCAGTCCATGGTGGCGGCGCCGTCGTGCACCTCACCGATCTTGTAGCTCATACCGGTGTAGTAGAGGATGCGCTCCGTGGTCGTCGTCTTGCCGGCATCGATGTGCGCCATGATGCCGATGTTGCGGACCTTGTTCAGGTCAGTCAGCACGTCCTGTGCCACAGCAGTCTTCCCAATCTTTTCGTAATGCCGTTGTCCGGTGCGCCCGCCGCCGGGCGCATGTCATGAGTTGCCGAGTGTCACCAGCGGTAGTGCGCGAAGGCCCGGTTGGCCTCTGCCATCTTGTGGACGTCCTCACGCCGCTTGACGGCGGCACCGAGACCATTGCTGGCGTCGAGGATTTCGTTGGCCAACCGCTCGATCATGGTCTTCTCGCGGCGGGCCTTGGAGAAGCTGACCAGCCAGCGCAGCGCCAGCGTGGTCGACCGTTCGGGGCGGACCTCGACGGGCACCTGGTAGGTGGCGCCACCAACGCGGCGGCTTCGCACCTCCAGTGCCGGTTTGACGTTGTCCAGAGCGCGCTTGAGGGTGATCACCGGGTCGGTGCCGGTCTTATCCCGAGCCTGCTCCAGCGCTCCGTAGACGATCCGCTCGGCCAGTGACTTCTTGCCGCCCATCAGGATCTTGTTGACCAACTGGGTCACCAGCTGAGACCCGTAGACCGGGTCGTTGACCAGCGGGCGCTTGGGAGCGGGGCCCTTGCGTGGCATTAGCTCTTCTCCTTCTTCGCGCCGTAACGGCTGCGGGCCTGCTTGCGGTTCTTGACACCCTGGGTGTCCAGCGATCCGCGGATGATCTTGTAGCGCACACCGGGCAGATCCTTCACCCGACCACCGCGCACCAGCACCATCGAATGCTCCTGAAGGTTATGGCCCTCGCCGGGGATATAGGCGGTGACCTCGACCTGGCTGGTGAGCTTCACGCGCGCCACCTTGCGAAGAGCCGAGTTCGGCTTCTTCGGGGTGGTCGTGTACACGCGGGTGCACACGCCGCGGCGTTGCGGGCTGCCCTTGAGGGCCGCGGTCTTGACCTTGGCGATCTTGTCCCGGCGACCCTTGCGGACCAGCTGGTTGATGGTTGGCATATACCGGCTTCCTGTGTTGCGTTTCGTCTTCTTCAGCGTTGTGCAAGTCTGTGTACTGCAGTTTCTGCCCCGTCACGACCCCCGCGATCGGGCGTGTCGCACGCAGTGGGCACCGCGGAAATCAACTGCGATTCCCCATGCTCAAATCGTGCGAATTGGCCCGGCGCGCGCGCCTGCTTCGGTGCTCACATGCAGCCGCATGCGCGCCTGGCGGCCAGGCAAGGTACGACAATACCAGCCCGGACAGCGCAGGCCAAAACCGGTTTTCCAACCTCTCGCGGCGGCCTTACCGCAGGTCAGGCCGGGCTGGCGGGGTCGTTGCGGTGGGCCATGCCGGCAGCGAGGCGCAGGACCATGCCGGAGAACACCGCATCGGTGTCCACTCGGCCCGGCCCGGCGTCGGCGCCGGCGATCACCCCGGAGTTCATCACCCCGGTCATTTCCAGCAACACGAAGCCGTGCAACGCCGCCCAGAACTCCAGCGCCCCGTAGTACGCGTCCTCACCGGCCAACCCGTAGGAGGCGAGCACGGCGATCACCGGTGCCGCTGCGGCTCGGGAGGCCGCCGCGTACTCGGGGTCGTCCCCGCCCAGCGGCATCCGGGTGAAGGCCGAATATCGGCCGGGTGGTGGTGGGCATAGCTGCGATAGGCGCTGGCCATCACCATGACCGCGTCGTCGCGGATACGCCCGGCCCCGACGTTGCTCAGCATCTGCAGGATGTCGTCGATCACCCGCATCCGCACCGTGCGCCGCAGGTCCTCGAGGCTGCTGACGTGGTTGTACAGCGACGGGCCCTTGGTGCCCAGTTGCATCGCCAATGCGTTGATCGTCAGGGCGTCCCAACCCTCGCGGTCCAGGAAGGTCAGCGCGGCATTGACGATCACGTCGCGACTGAGCTTCGGCGACTTGGCCGCCGGGGAAGATGACATGGACATCCTTCGACTATCCGATCAGCACCGAACTCTAGTGCCCGCGCCGATCATGCATCGAGTCTGCGCACAGATCGGATTACGGGCCCGAATCACGATCTGCACGCAGAGTCGACGATCACGCCATCGCGGCGCGACGTGAGGAGATCAGCGAAGTCGGCGTAGGCGGCCCGCAGGGCGTCGCCGGGCCAGTCGGCGGGCAGCAGCCCCGGGGCAGCACCGGGTCGGTGAGCAGATGGCGGACCATCGCCGCCGCGACGGCGAACCGTCCGGGACGGCATCGGCGGCGTCCATCCGCCGCAGCAGCCGGTGCCCGGTCTTCGACCAGGCGGGCAGATCCCAGAGTTGCCGGGCCAGCCCGAGCGGATCGTCGTCACGGGCCCGCAGTACCCGAACCCGATTCCGGGCCGGTTCGGGCACGTCGCTATCCAGATTGTCCGGTCGCAGCCACACCCCTTCGCGGAGTTCACCGAACCGGTCGTGCAGCAGTGCCGTTCGCATCGCCGCACGGGTTCGGGCGTCAGTTCCCACCGCGGTGACGACCGCGGTGAGCCAGGTGCCGTCCCAGTCCCGGGCATCGGGATGCAGTGCCCCGTCCTGGCGGCGTTGGCGGGCCAGCAGGCGATCGGAGAGTCGGTAGCCGTCATCGGCGCGCACCAGATCCCCGGTGCCGACCATCGGGTCACGGCAACCCGCAGGGTGGGTTCCCGGATGCCGAAATCGGCGGTGAGCCGCAGCAGTTCGGCCGCCGTGCCGGGTGCGCCGAGAAGGACCGACAGTACGACCGACCGCGCGGTCATCCGCCGGATCGCCCGCCGGGGCGCATCAACCCTTCACCAGGGCGCGTTCGATGATGGGGCCCAGGTCCAGACCGGGTGGCAGGGTGCCGAACGCCCCGCCCCAGTCACGGGCGATCCGGGTGGCCAGGAACGCCTCGGTGACCGCCGGATGGCCGTGGCGCACCAGCAGCGAACCCTGCAGCGCTCCGGTGATGTCCTCGGCGATTTTGCGGGCGCGGTATTCCAGGGTCGCCGGATCCGCCAGAGTCGATTGCAGTGCTTCGACGTGAGCGTCGAGTCGGGCGTCGGCACCGGCGGTGATGGCGAGTTCGTCGAACAACCCCTCGACGCATTCCGGGCGAGTGGCCATGGCGCGCAACGTATCCAGTGCGCTGACGTTGCCCGAGCCCTCCCAGATGCCCATCAGCGGTGCCTCGCGGTAGAGCCGGGGCATCCCGGAGTCCTCGGCATATCCGTTGCCGCCCAGGCATTCCATCGCCTCCGCGGCGTGCGGGGTGGCACGTTTACAGACCCAGTACTTTGCGGCGGCCAGGCCGATGCGGCGCAGCAGTGTTTCGCGTTCATCACCGCGGTTGGCGGCATCGGTGGCGCCGGCCATCCGCATCGCGACGACGGTGGCTGCCTCGGCCTCGGTGGCCAGATCGGCGAGGACGTTGCGCATCAGTGGCTGGTCGATCAGGTAGGCACCGAAGGCCTTTCGGTGAGCGGCGTGGTGGATCGCGCGGGTGAGACCCTGGCGCATGCTGGTGGCGCTGCCCAGCGTGCAGTCAAGTCGGGTCAGGTTGACCATCTCGATGATGGTCGGCACGCCTCGGCCCTCCTCCCCCACCAGCCATGCGATGGCGCCGTCGTACTCCACCTCGCTGGAGGCGTTGGCATGGTTGCCGAGCTTGTTCTTCAGTCGCTGCAACAACATTCGGTTGCGGGTGCCGTCGGGCAGTACCCGCGGCATCAGGAAGCAACTCAATCCGGCGGGGGCGTGGGCGAGCACCAGGAACACATCACTCATGGCAGCCGAGGTGAACCACTTGTGACCGGTCAGTGAGTAACTGCCGTCGGCGTTGCGGACGGCGGCGGTGCTGCCCGCCCGGACGTCGGATCCGCCCTGCTTCTCGGTCATCGACATGCCGGCGGTGATACCGACCTTGGTGGTGGGGACCGTCAGTGCGGGGTCGTAGGCGCGGGAAGTCAGCAGTGGTTCGTAGACATCGGCGAGTTCGGCGTTGTGGCGAAGTGCCGGCACCACGGCGTACGTCATCGAGATCGGACACACGTGGCCGGGTTCGGGCGTCCAGACGCCCATCTTGGCGGCGCGCACGACATGGGCGCCGGGGCGTTCATCGGCCCAGGGCGCGGCGTGCAACCCGTGGGCGATGGCCGTGCGCATCAGGTCGTGATAGGCCGGGTCGTATTCGATCTCGTCGATGCGATGGCCGAAACGGTCGTGAGTGTGTAGCACCGGACGGTTGCGGTCGGCGAGATCACCCCAGCGTTGCGCGACGTCGCCACCCGACAGTGCCCCGAGTTCGGTGACCTCCTCGACGCCCCAACCCCCGCCCTCCCGGATCAGGGCCTCCATCAGGACCGGTGAGGTGGCGGGGTTGTAGTCGGCCAGGGGTGGCACCTGGTTAGTGACGACGTGGGTGTCGGACATGGGTAACTGTTACATCTTTGCGACAGTCGCACAAGATTCGTAATGCGTGGCAGGCTTGCGGTCTGGCCGGGTCCCTCTAGAGGTTGTCCCGCAGGAAGGCGATGTCGTTGCGGCGGCCCTCGTCGGCCGTCTCACAGATCACCGGTGCGTCGGCCGCCTTGACCACCGCCACCAGCAGTTGCGGATCGATCTTTCCGGTGCCGAAGTTGGCGTGCCGGTCCGCGCCCGACCCGGCGGCGTCGCGGGAGTCATTGCAGTGCAGCAGATCGATGCGCCCGGTGATCGCCTTGATCCGGTCGACGGCGTCGATCAGTGCCTCACCGGCCGCCCAGGCGTGGCAGGTGTCCAGACAGAACCCAATGCCGGTGTCGCCGATGCGATCCCAGAGTCGCCCGATGGTGTCGAAATGCCGCGCCATCGCGTGCGTCCCACCGGCGGTGTTCTCCAGGTAAACCGGCACCTCGGTGTTCAGCGCGGCCAGTGCTTTGGCCCAGCGGTCGAACCCCGCCTCGACGTCGTGGTCGTCGGCGTGGCCGCCGTGCACGATCACCGCGGTGGCGTTGATCGCCGCGGCGCCGTCGCAGGTGTCCTGCAGGATCTTGCGCGACGGGATCCGGACCCGGTTGTTCGCCGACGCCACGTTGATCAGATACGGCGCGTGGACGTAGAGCGGGATCGGTGAGCGCAGCAGCAGTCCGGCGTCCTCGCGCGGCGGGGGCTTCTTCCAACTCTGCGGATCGCCGAGGAAGAACTGGACCAGGTCCGCCTCATCCTCCAATGCACCGGCAAGGGGGTTGTCGGAGCGAACGTGGGAACCGATGAGCACGACGGTCAGTCTAGAGGCGCGGGGTCTCCGGACTCGGGGACATGTTTCAGAACTTGATATCACCGGCGATATCAAGTTCTGACAGCACATGCCGACCCTAGTGCGCGACACAAGAAAAGAGCCCCCGCGGCGGGCGGGGGCTCTTTTCGGCGGGGTGACTACCGCTGGTAGTCGGAGTACCCGTAGTCGTCCAGGGGCACCGCAGGACCGGTGGCCTGACCGAAGTCGGGGCTGTAGTACTGATCCTCATACGACGGGATCGTGTATGCCGCGGCCCGGGCCTCCTCGGTGGGCTGAACCTGGATGTTGCGGTAGCGGTTGATACCGGTACCGGCCGGGATCAGCTTGCCGATGATGACGTTCTCCTTCAGACCGCGGAGCTTGTCGCTGCGGCAGTTGATCGCCGCATCGGTGAGCACCCGGGTGGTCTCCTGGAACGACGCCGCGCTCAGCCACGAGTCGGTGGCCAGCGATGCCTTGGTGATGCCCATCAGCACCGGACGGCCCGCCGCCGGTTCGCCGCCCTCGGCGACCACCCGACGGTTCTCCGACTCGAACTCCGCGCGCTCGGTCAGCGAGCCGGGCAGGAACTCCGTGGCACCGGAGTCGATGATCGTCACGCGACGCAGCATCTGCCGGATGATGACCTCGATGTGCTTGTCGTGGATCGACACACCCTGGGCCCGGTAGACCTCCTGCACCTCCCGGACGAGGTGGATCTGCACCTTGCGCGGACCCTCGACACGGAGCACGTCGTGCGGGTCGGCCGAGCCCTCCATGAGCTGCTGGCCCACCTCGACGTGATCACCGTCGGCGAGCAGGCGCTCGGTTCCGTCCTCGTGCTTGAACACGCGCAACCGCTGCCGCTTGGAGAGCTTCTCGTAGACGACCTCTTCGCTCCCGTCATCGGGAACGATGGTGATCTTGTAGAACTTGTCGCTCTCCTCCAAGCGGGCCCGGCCGGCGACCTCGGCGATCGGAGCCTTGCCACGCGGAACGCGCGCCTCGAACAACTCCTGCACCCGGGGCAGACCGCCGGTGATGTCCTCACCCACACCGCCCTGGTGGAAGGTGCGCATGGTCAGCTGGGTGCCGGGTTCGCCGATGGACTGCGCGGCCACGATGCCCACCGCTTCGCCGATGTCGACGAGCTTGCCGGTGGCCATCGAGCGGCCGTAACACATGGCGCAGACGCCGTCGGCGCTGGCGCAGGTGAGCACCGAGCGGACCTTGACGCTGGTGATGCCGGCGTCCAGTACCGCATCGATCGCCGGGTCGCCCAGATCGTGCCCGCGTTCGATGACCACGGTGCCCTTGGCGTCGACCGCATCGGCGGCCAACGTGCGGGCATACGCCGAGGTCTCGACGTGCGGATCGCGAATCATGGTGCCGTCGGCATGGCGGTCGGCCAGTTCCACGGCGATGCCGCGCTCGGTACCGCAGTCATGCTCACGCACGATCACGTCCTGGGAGACGTCCACCAGACGGCGGGTCAGGTAGCCCGAGTCAGCGGTGCGAAGTGCGGTGTCGGCCAGGCCCTTTCGCGCTCCGTGGGTGTTGATGAAGTACTCCAGCACCGTCAGGCCCTCGCGGAACGAGGACTTGATCGGACGCGGGATGAACTCGCCCTTGGGGTTGGTCACCAGGCCCTTCATGCCGGCCAGGGTGCGGGTCTGGGTGAAGTTACCGGTTGCGCCGGATTCCACGATCGTGATGATCGGGTTGTCCTTGGGGTAGTGCGCGCGCAGTGCCTCGCCGACCTCCTCGGTTGCCTTCTTCCACAGTTCCACCAGGGCGTCGTTGCGTTCCTGATGGTTCACCGCGCCGCGCTGGTACTTCTTCTCGATGTCGTCGGCCTCGATCTCGTGCCGTTCGAGGATTTCCGCCTTCTCCGGCGGCACCAGCACGTCGGCCATCGACACGGTGACACCCGATCGGGTGGCCCAGTGGAATCCGGTGTCCTTGAGCTTGTCGACGGTCTGCGCCACCACGATCATCGGGTAGCGCTCGGCCAGATCGTTGATGATCTTGGCCTGCTCCTTCTTGTGCATCTGCTTGTTGACGAACGCATAACCCAGCGGCAGCAGTTCGTTGAACAGCACCCGGCCCAGCGTGGTCTCACAGATCCAGGGGTTGCCCGGGCGCCAGCCGTTCTCACCGAAGAGTTCGGTCTCGACCTCGTGCGGGGGACGCAGTCGGGTCAACCGCACCTTGATCGCCGCGCGGGGACTGAGCACACCGCGGTCCATCGCCATGATGGCCTCCGACGGCGAGCTGTAGACCCCGGTCTCGGGGGTGTCCTTGGCCGCCGGTGTGTACTCGCCGGTGTCGCCGTCGATCTGGGTGGTCAGGAAGTACAGACCGGTGACCATGTCCAGACGCGGCATGGCCAGCGGCTTGCCCGACGCCGGCGACAGGATGTTGTTGGACGACAGCATCAGCACCCGCGCCTCGGCCTGGGCCTCGGCACTCAGCGGCAGGTGCACCGCCATCTGGTCACCGTCGAAGTCGGCGTTGAACGCCTCACACACCAGTGGGTGCAGCTGAATCGCCTTGCCCTCCACCAGCATCGGCTCGAAGGCCTGGATGCCGAGACGGTGCAGTGTCGGTGCGCGGTTCAGCAACACCGGATGCTGGGAGATGACCTCTTCGAGCACGTCCCACACCTGCGGACGCTGACGCTCGACCATGCGCTTGGCGCTCTTGATGTTCTGGGCGTGATTGAGATCGACCAGGCGCTTCATCACGAACGGCTTGAACAGTTCCAGCGCCATCAGCTTCGGCAGACCGCACTGATGCAGCTTGAGCTGCGGACCGACCACGATCACCGAGCGCCCGGAGTAGTCCACGCGCTTGCCGAGCAGGTTCTGACGGAACCGGCCCTGCTTGCCCTTGAGCAGATCGCTCAGCGACTTCAGCGGGCGGTTGCCCGGGCCGGTGACCGGCCGGCCACGGCGGCCGTTGTCGAACAATGCGTCGACCGACTCCTGAAGCATGCGCTTTTCGTTGTTGACGATGATCTCGGGCGCGCCGAGGTCGATCAGTCGCTTGAGCCGGTTGTTGCGGTTGATCACGCGGCGGTACAGATCGTTGAGGTCGGACGTGGCGAAGCGGCCGCCGTCAAGCTGGACCATCGGGCGCAGCTCCGGCGGGATCACCGGCACCGCGTCGAGCACCATGCCCATCGGGGAGTTGCGGTTGGTCTGGAAGGCCGCAACCACCTTGAGTCGCTTGAGTGCGCGCAGCTTCTTCTGGCCCTTGCCGCTGCGGATGGTCTCCCGCAGGATCTCGGCCTCGGCGTCGATGTCGAAGTTCTCGATGAGCTTCTTGATCGACTCCGCGCCCATCGAGCCCTGGAAGTACTCGCCGTAGCGGTCGACGATCTCGCGGTAGAGGTTCTCGTCCACGATCAGCTGCTTGGGGGCCAGCTTGGTGAAGGTGGTCCAGATCTCGTCGAGGCGGTCCAGCTCACGCTGGACGCGGTCGCGCAGCTGGCGCATCTCGCGCTCGCCGGCGTCCTTGACCTTGCGCTTGACGTCAGACTTGGCGCCCTCGGCCTCCAACTCGGCCAGGTCGGTCTCGAGCTTGCGGGCCCGGGTCTCCAGGTCGACGTCACGCTGGTCGGCGACGGCCTTCTTCTCGACGGTCATCTCGGCCTCGAGGGTGGAAAGCTCGTTGTGACGCATCTCGGTGTCGACGGCGGTGATCACATAGGCCGCGAAGTAGATGATCTTCTCGAGATCTTTCGGGGCCAGGTCCAACAGGTAGCCCAACCGGGACGGCACGCCCTTGAAGTACCAGATGTGCGTGACGGGTGCGGCCAACTCGATGTGGCCCATCCGTTCGCGGCGCACCTTGGCGCGGGTGACCTCGACGCCGCAACGCTCGCAGATGATGCCCTTGAAGCGCACCCGCTTGTACTTGCCGCAGTAGCACTCCCAGTCGCGAGTGGGTCCGAAGATCTTCTCGCAGAACAAGCCATCCTTCTCCGGCTTGAGCGTGCGGTAGTTGATGGTCTCCGGCTTTTTCACCTCGCCGAAGGACCACGTGCGAATGTCGTCGGCGGTGGCGAGGCCGATACGGAGTTCATCGAAGAAGTTGACGTCTAACACGTAACTTCCTTTCCCCTTGCGGGACTAGCTGGGTTAATGATCTTCGCGCAAGCGCTGAGGTGTTAAGCGAAATCCTCGACAGACGCGGATTCGTTGCGGGACAGGTTGATTCCCAGATTCGCCGCGGCGCGTTCCAGGTCCTCGTCGTCGCCGTCGCGCATCTCGATGGCGGCGCCGTCGCTGGAGAGCACCTCGACGTTGAGGCACAGCGACTGCAACTCCTTGAGAAGCACCTTGAATGATTCCGGAATGCCCGGTTCGGGGATGTTCTCGCCCTTGACGATCGCCTCGTACACCTTGACCCGGCCGACGGTGTCGTCGGATTTGATGGTCAAGAGTTCCTGCAGCGTGTACGCCGCGCCGTAGGCCTGCATGGCCCAGCACTCCATCTCACCGAACCGCTGACCACCGAACTGCGCCTTACCGCCCAGCGGTTGCTGGGTGATCATCGAGTACGGGCCGGTGGAACGAGCGTGAATCTTGTCGTCCACCAGGTGGTGCAGTTTGAGGATGTACATGTAGCCGACCGTCACCGGGTACGGGAACGGTTCGCCGCTGCGGCCGTCGAGGAGCATGGCCTTGCCGTCGCCGTTGACCAGGACGTTGCCATCACGGTCGGCCAGCGTCGAGGAGAGCAGTCCCTGCAATTCCTCTTCGCGGGCGCCATCGAACACCGGCGTGGAGACGATGGTGTCCGGGCCGGACTCGAGCATGTCGGCGGGCAGATTCGCCGCCCACTCGGGTTTCGCCCCATTCGATTCGTTGGCCACCTTCCAACCGGTCTTGGCGACCCAGCCCAGGTGCGTCTCGAGGATCTGGCCGATGTTCATTCGGCGCGGCACACCGTGGGTGTTGAGGATGATGTCCACCGGGGTGCCGTCGGTGAGGAACGGCATGTCCTCGGCCGCCAGGATCTTGCCGATAACGCCCTTGTTGCCGTGCCGGCCGGCGAGCTTGTCGCCGTCGGAGATCTTGCGCTTCTGGGCCACGTACACCCGCACCAGTTCGTTGACGCCGGCGGGCAACTCGTCGTCGTCGTCGCGGGAGAACACCCGGATTCCGATGACCTTGCCGGACTCGCCGTGCGGCACCTTCAGCGAGGTGTCGCGCACTTCGCGGGCCTTCTCACCGAAGATCGCCCGCAGCAGTCGCTCCTCCGGTGTCAGCTCGGTCTCGCCCTTCGGGGTGACCTTGCCGACCAGGACGTCGCCGTCGCGGACCTCGGCGCCGATGCGGACAATGCCGCGTTCGTCGAGATCGGCGAGCACCTCATCGGAGACGTTCGGGATGTCCCGGGTGATCTCTTCGGCGCCCAGCTTGGTGTCGCGGGCGTCGACCTCGTGCTCCTCGATGTGAATCGAGGTGAGCACGTCCTCCTCCACCAACCGGCTGGACAGGATGATCGCGTCCTCGTAGTTGTGGCCCTCCCACGGCATGATCGCCACCAGAAGGTTCTTGCCGAGTGCCATCTCACCGTTCTCGGTGCACGGCCCATCGGCGATCACCTGGCCGGATTCGACCCGCTGACCGGAGTCCACGATCGGACGCTGGTTGGCGCAGGTGCCATGGTTGGACCTGTTGAACTTGCGCATCCGGTAGCTGTGCCGGGTGCCGTCGTCGGCCATCACGGTGACGTAGTCGGCCGAAACCTCCTCCACCACACCAGCTTTGGTGGCGATGACGACGTCGCCGGCGTCGATCGCGGCACGCAGTTCCATGCCGGTACCCACCAGTGGCGCCTCGCTGCGGACCAGCGGAACCGCCTGACGCTGCATGTTGGCGCCCATCAGGGCACGGTTGGCGTCGTCGTGCTCGAGGAACGGGATCATCGCGGTGGCCACCGAGACCATCTGCCGCGGCGAGACGTCCATGAAGTCCACCTCGGTGGGGGTCACGTTCTCGACCTCGCCGCCCTTGCGGCGTACCAGCACGCGCGGTTCGGTGAATTTGCCCTTGGCGTCGGTGGGCGAGTTGGCCTGCGCCACGACGTGGCGGTCCTCCTCGTCGGCGGTCAGGTAATGGATCTCGTCGCTGACCACACCCTTGACGACCTTGCGGTACGGCGTCTCGATGAAGCCGAACGGGTTGACCCGGGCGTACACCGACAGCGAACCGATCAGACCGATGTTGGGACCCTCGGGGGTCTCGATCGGACACATCCGGCCGTAGTGGCTGGAGTGCACGTCGCGGACCTCGAGGCCGGCGCGCTCACGGGACAGACCACCCGGGCCCAGCGCCGACAGGCGGCGCTTGTGGGTCAGACCCGACAGCGGGTTGTTCTGATCCATGAACTGGCTCAACTGGCTGGTGCCGAAGAACTCCTTGATCGCCGCCACGACCGGGCGGATGTTGATCAGCGTCTGCGGTGTGATCGCCTCGACGTCCTGGGTGGTCATCCGCTCGCGGACGACCCGTTCCATGCGGCTCAAGCCGACCCGGATCTGGTTCTGGATCAGCTCTCCCACGGTACGCAGACGACGGTTGCCGAAGTGGTCGATGTCATCGACGTCGACCGGAACCTCGACGCCACCGGGGGCGGTCATCATCGACGACTGGCCCTCGGGGGTCTCATGCAGGCGCACCAGGTACTCGATCGTCGCGACGATGTCGTCCTCGGTCAGCGTCGAGTTGGTGATCGGCGTGCCGAAGTTCAGGCCCAGCTTCTTGTTGACCTTGTAGCGGCCCACCCGGGCCAGGTCGTAACGCTTCTCCTTGAAGAACAGGTTCTCCAGCAGGGTCTGCGCAGACTCCTTGGTCGGCGGCTCGCCCGGGCGCAGCTTGCGGTAGATCTCCAGCAGCGCCTCGTCGGTGCCGGCGTTGCTGTCCTTCTCCAGGGTGGCCATCATGATCTCGGAGAAGCCGAATCGTTCGCGGATCTTCTCGCTGGTCCAGCCGAGCGCCTTGAGCAGCACGGTGACCGGCTGGCGGCGCTTGCGGTCGATGCGGACACCGACGGTGGCGCGCTTGTCGACGTCGAACTCCAACCAGGCGCCACGGCCCGGAATCACCTTGACGCTGGTGATGATGTTGTCGGTCGCCTTGTCCCTGGACTTGTCGAAGTAGACGCCCGGTGAACGCACCAACTGGCTGACCACGACACGCTCGGTGCCGTTGATGATGAAGGTGCCCTTCTCGGTCATCATCGGGAAGTCGCCCATGAACACCGTCTGGCTCTTGATCTCGCCGGTGTTGTTATTGATGAACTCGGCCGTGACGAACAGCGGTGCCGCGTACGTCATGTCCTTGTCTTTGCACTCGTCCACCGGTGCCTTGACCTCGTCGAAGCGCGGGTCGGTGAAGCTCAGTGACATCGAACCGGAGAAGTCCTCGATCGGGGACAGCTCGTCGAGCACTTCCTCCAGGCCGCTCTTGGGGTCAACGTCGCCGCGCGCGGTGGCGATCTCACGCCACCGGGGCGCGCCGATCAGCCAGTCGAACGAGTCGGTCTGGACGTCGAGGAGCCCCGGAACTTCGAGCGGTTCGCGAAGTTTGGCGAAGGAGATTCGGTTCGGCGCTCCCGGAACCGAGTTTGAAGAACTGGTGGTCGATTTGCTTTGGCTGGAGACTGCCAAGATGCATTTCCTTCCGGCACCTCATGCGGACTGTCGGGTTCCGGCGTTCGCCGGCCTTTTGGCCGCTCATCTGCGTTTTCCGGCTGGGGGTCACCCGTCCCGGTCCGCCAGAGCGCACAACACGTGAATGGTCACTGAGCTGGGGCGAAATAACTCAGACCAGGACCACGGTGTCGGGGTGCGTTAGAGGTGGGCAGGAGGAAACCAGCGCAAAGGTCAACAATAGCGTAAGACGCCGTCGACCTCAAATTGCCCATGCCGCGGCCTACCCGCCTGCTGCGGCCCACCCGCGGGGCGGGCGTTGCAGCGGCGAACGTGTGAACAGAGTGAACCACCCCGCGCCTCCCGTCAAGGCACAACGCGGCGATTTGTGCAGACGAATTCCGGGGCCGTTCAGACCCGGATCGACGCCGGCAGGGTGCCCGGACCGGACGGGACGGTGGCCAGCGGCGTCGGCGGCACCGGGAACTGCTGGGTGCGGACGATGGTGCGCCTCACCCCCAACTCGTAGGCCCGGGCGACCAAGGTGTCGTAGAAGTCCTGGTCGACGATCTTGTCGCGGGTGAGGATGTAGCCCGAGGTGCCGTTCGCATCGCCAATGATGGCCCAGGCGTAGTCGGGTGCGTAATCGAGGATCCAGTAGTTGCCCGGCTCGGCCGCGGGTTCGCCGGGATCGGGCTGAGCGAAGAAGAAGCCCACCTGCAGGCGGGTATTGGCCTCGTTGACCGGGACGGCCGATCCGGTGATGGAGGACTGCGGACCATTGTTGAAGAAGTAGTTGCCGGAGTTCTCCACCTTGATCGACCCGTCGGGGTTGAGGCTGTAGGTCGCCGACGTGTTCACCAAGCCGATGGAGAAGAACTGCCGGACGCTGCCCTGCTCGTACCAGGTGCCCAGGAACTGGGCGACGTCCACCGGCGGCGGCG
>JAGYKK010000016.1 GCA_018401645.1 Mycobacterium sp.
GTGTTGACGGCGGACTTTTCCAACGAGTCGTGATCGACGTCGACGGGCTATTGTGCTGGGCTTATCACTGGCCGGGGTCCACCGAGGCGTTCCACCGGATCCAGCGGTGGCCGCGCGGCGGGGAGCTGTGAAACGAGCACTGGCCGGTGTCCCCGCCCCTGGCTACCCTGGGATCTGAACGGGGAGGTTGTGATGTTCGGTGTGATCGCGATCGGATTCTGCGTGCTGGGGCTGCTGGTCGTACTGGCGATGTTCTTGGTCGGCTGGATCATCAAGGGCATCGTCGCCGTGGTGTTCGCCACGGATCGCGAATCGTCCACGCCGGCCGAGGCCGCGACGATGGCTGGACTGGGTATCGCAGCGTTTATCGCCACACTGACGCTCGGGTCGGTCGCCCCGGGTGCCGCGTGGATGCCGGTGGTGGCGTGGCTCGTCGCCGTGTACATCATTCGCCAACGGGCCGAATTGATGGAGACACCGCAACAGCGCAAGGTCCGCGAGGCTGCCGAACGTGCGCAGGCCGAACAGGACGAGAAGCATGCGGCAGCCCGCAAGGCGATCGCCGAACGCAAGCGCGTCGACTCCTTCACCAAAGATGGCCTCGCCCTGATGGCCAAGGCCCGCACGGCCGTCAGCGCCGTGCGCGCCACCGAGGCGGCCCGCGACGGCTGGCTGGGCGATCGGGCCGATTTGGACTTCTCCGCCGACCTGACCCTCATCTCTGAGTCCCTGCTGCAGGCCCGTCGCATCGAGAAGGTGGTGGAACGCAGCAAGAAGATCCCCGACCCGAGTCCCGAGGACGTCGTCATGCTGCGCGACGCCGAGAAGACGATAAAGACCTTGCGTGCCGACGCCAAGGGCCGCGTCGGAATCATCGAGGACTGCGTCAAGCAGGCCCGCGAGATCGACCGGCTACTGGCCGAGGAGCGTCGACAGCAGGAGTTCGACAAACAACGCGACGCCGCCCGCCGCCAACTCGCCGCCGAACTCTATGTCGCCGAGGTGCGGAGCCCGGCCCGGCACTCCGATACCGCCGACGCCATCGCCGCCCGGGTGCTGGCCTTCCGGGAACTCAAGAACGTCGTGGACGAGAAGGTCATGCGGGAGGTCGAGGCCGGCGACGCTAAACCGGCGAATGACCTGTTCGCCCAGGTGCGTCGGTTGCTCTCGTTCTGAACCACGTTGGTGTCGCGCCCGTTTGACGCAGGGCGCCCACACCTCGGAGTGTTGTCTGTCCCTAACAGGTGGTTACTGGACCGGGCAGGCGTACTGCATCGCCACGTTCATCAGGCGCTGTTGGGCTCCGGGGCCGATAACCCCCTGAGCGAGTAGCTCGTATCCGATGAACCCTGGAATGCCGCCCTCGCACGCCTGGTGGGCGACGCGCCACGCGGTGTCGGGGTTCAGGTTGAATCCGTTGCGCTGCAACGCCTGCAAAAAGACGTCGAATTCAGGTGTGCCCTGCTCTGGTATCGCCCCCGCCGCGCCGGCTAAGGCAACACCGGCGGCCACCGCTGCAATCAGCGGACCAAGCACACGTTTCATGTCCATCCCCCCGTAGCCATCTCCCCGGCCAACCTATCCACGGTCGCCCACCGGATTCCGGACCAACCCGAATTGACGTCGCGCTAAACCAGCCATCGACGCGGTCATTGGTTCAACTCGCTCGACATTCGTCTTCCGTAAGCGATGTCTACCAACACCCACTGACAGTACTTGCGTCTTGGACGTCTTCGGCGGCGGCACTGTCAGTGGCACGGCCATGGATAGGGCGTTGATATCGCCGGCGATATCGAGTTTTGAAAGAACACAGCTGCGGGCAGGCTAAACCGTCGCTAGGGAACTGCTCGCGTGGATCGGCATACTGAGAACGATGTCGGTGATGTCGATGACACCGAACGACGGGTTCGCGTACTGGGTGGCGTAACTGGCGATCTGCAGGGTTAGCGGCGGGCTCAGCGCACCGGGGTAGCTGGTGTAGGAAATCTGCTGCAGGTCAATGTCCACCGTGCGCAGTCGTCCGTCGAGTGTCACCGGCACCGCTGTGACGATGCTGCCGATGACCCTGCCACCGGGATACTCCGCGCTCGGCCCCTCGACGATTTGGGCGAACACGGCGCGACTGGTGCCGAGGCCCCGGTAGGAGAAGCTCAACGTCGGGGCGCCGACGACCTGATCTCCCGCGTCCAGCGCAATCGGGATTTCGAGGGAGTTGGGGGCCGGCGTCGCGGTAATACCCAGGAACGCGTCGAACGGGAAGCGGTACAGAATTTCCAGGTCGGTGTCCTGGAAGGCCGCCGGGGCCCCGGAGGAACCGGAGCCGCCGAGTAGCGGCACGATCGCCAGGTGCCCGCCGGCGCCCGTTGAGATCTTCGGCGCTGCTTCGTTGAAGCCAGGCTGGAAGGACAGTAAATCCGACTCGTAGCGGTTGTCGCGTTGGTCGTACCACTGGAAAGTGGGGATGGCTTCCGCGGGCGTGCCTCTTCCCGCGACGTACTGATCGAGCCAGGCAAGGGTGTCGGCGTAGATCTGGGCTTTTTGGCCGACGGGGGGCGGCGCCTCGGGGTTGTCGTCGCACACGCCGTGACCCCCGCAGAACCAGATCATCTTGACCGGAGTTCCGTAGGGGTTAGCGAGGATGGTTTCGGCGTTGGCCACTGCCTGCTGCAGCGGGAACAACGAGTCGTAGGTGCCCTGCACCAGCAGCGTGGGGGCCTGCAATTGGTTGAGCAGCGTCGTCGGACCGCTGGAAGTCACCACCGCCAGGGCGGTCTGGGTCACCCGTCCAAACAGGTTGCCGGTGATGACGGCCTGATAGATCAGGGGATTGATTCGGGCACCCGCAGCGCCCTCGGTTCGAGGCAGCACCTCCAGGGCGATCAGCAGAAAGTTCGCCCACGCGGACTTGAAGATCTCGTTGGGGTACAGCGATTCCACCAACGAATTCCAGGCGATCCCGGGAACGATGGCGTCGACGCGGGGGTCGGTGCTGGCGGTGACCAGTTGGATGCCGCCGCCGTAGGAGCCGCCCACCATGCCGACCTTCGGATCGCCGGCGACGTCGAGGTCGGCGAGCGGGTTCTCGGCGACCCAGCTGATGATCGCGGAGGCGTCGCGGCCCTCGAAGAACGGGTTGTCCAGCTGCAGCACCCCGCCCGAGGCGAACTCCCCACGGGGATCCCAGGTGACGACGTTGTAGTCGGCACCCCGCAGGACCGCGACATCGGGGACGAACCCCGACGAAGCCGACGAACCGTAGGGATTGGTGACGCCCGCTCCGCCCAATCCGGGGCCGTTGAGCACCGTCGGCGCGGTCTCGCCGGCCGCGATGCCGGCGGCGGGGAAGAAGTTGGTGCTGATCTTTACCCCGTCGAAGGAGACGACGTCGTAGGTGAACGCCACCGGGGTATCCCCGGGCGCGTCAGCGCCGACGTTGACGGTGACGGTCGCCACGATCGAGCTGCCGATGATCGGGGCCAGCAGATCGCTGATCAACGGTAACTGCTGCAGCAATGAGATCACCGGCGCGGCGAACAAGCCGACCAGTGGGATGCTGACGAGAAACTTGTCGAAATTGGTGACCTCGGTGATCCGGACCCCGAACTGCTCAGTGCCCTTGCCGGCGCCGGTGATCAGATTCCAGTTCGCGTAGGGCAGGATCGTGTAACTCTGCGGGTCGGTCGCCGTCAACGAGATCGGCACCGTCCCCAGATCGAGTTTGCCGCCGTTGCTGCCTCCCAGTGAGGTGTAGACCAACTCGGCGCCGCGGGCGCTGGTGGCGTTGAGGGCACCCTGGAAGATCCCGTCGACCAACACCACCGTCGGGTTGACGGTGATGCCGTTCCCGGTGACCGTCGCCGAGGAGCTCACCTGCGCGGTCGGGGCCGTGCTGATCGCCGCGCTCAAGGTTTGGCGGCGGGCGGCGGCCAGCAGCGCCCACGCCGCCGAAGTCCGCCGCAGGCGGATCGGTGTCCGGCACCGTCGGTGACCCCGAAGTCCGCCTCGAGACAGAAACGCCGTCACCTCGTAGGCCTGGGGCTGGTTCCGGAAGCGGATCGATGATCACCCGGACATCCGGCCCAACGGGTGGCTTGGGTCGAACGCGGGCCGGGCGGCCAGGGCCGCGGCGGCCAGAGCTCATCGGCTGCTGTCTGGTCGGTCGTGCCACTGCCTGCCGTCGCCGACTCGGGGCCGCGACCGCAGGGCCGCGGCGCGGCCAGGACACACCCGCAGCGGGCGCGGTCGGCGGGGCGTTGACCACCGACGCAGCGGCGCGCTGACGGTTACTGCCCCGCACGGCCGCACCCCGGGCGAGGCCGGCGTTACCGCGGCGCGCACCGGCGCGCGGGGCAGCCGTCCCGGACCCCGCGAACCGGCGGTGGCACCGCGCGCACTGCCGTCGACGGTGTCCGCCCCACCACCCCAGCGCTGAGAACACGCGCGCCCACCCCAGGCCACCGCCAAGCCACCGACCCGGCCCACAAAACGCGATGCACTCATGGATGTCCTCAGGTCGGCGACGGAGTTGCCTTTCAGCAAACATTAGCGGCCCCCGCAGCGGTCCGTGGCCGAATCGCCCACGGCGGCGGCGCTGTTTGGCATCAGAGTGCCGGGCACCGGGCAAAGCCGCTATCCGATCCCGGCAGATCGACCGTGAACGTCGTACTTCCCGGGGCGCTGCGCATCGCGATCGTGCCGCGGTGGGCACGGACCACTGCCGCGACGATGGCCAGTCCCAGGCCGGTGGAACCCCTGGCGCTGGACCGCGAGGTGTCCCCGCGGGCAAACCGTTCGAACACTTCCATTGCAACTGCTGATCAATGCCGGGGCCGTTGTCGAACACCCGCAGCACCGCGGTGTCGGTCGTTGCGTGCAACGCCAGCGTCACCGACGTTCCCGGTGGGGTGTGCACGCGGGCGTTGGCCAACAGGTTGGCCACCACTTGGTGCAGTCGGGCGTCATCGCCGACCACGATGACCGGTTCAGGCGGCACGTCCGAGTGTCCAGTGCTGATCGGCCCGGCGGCGTGGGCATCGCTGATCACGTCGGCGCACAGTCGCGTGAGGTCGACGGGCGCGCGCTCCAGGGGCCGCCCGGAGTCCAGTCGGGCCAGCGGCAGCAGATCCTCCACCAGGTTGGTCATCCGGCCGGCTTCGGACTCAGCCCCGCCCCATCGCGTGCGCGACGTCGGCGGGTACCTGTGCGCCGCGCTGACGCTGGGCCAGTTCGGTGTAGCCGCGAATCGCGGCCAACAGGTGCGCAACTCGTGACTGGCATCGGCGACGAACTGGCGCACTCGGCTTTCGCTGTCCTGTCGGGTCGACAGCGCTGCCGAGATGTGATCGAGCATCCGGTTGACCGCAAGGCCGAGGCGGCCCACCTCGGTCGTGGAGTTAGTGTCGGCTTCGGCGACCCCGCACCGGCAGGGGCGACCTCGCCCCGGTCAGCGGTAGGTCCGCGACGGCCCCGGCGGCCGCTGCCACCCTCGACAGTGGGGCCAGCGCGCGGCGGATGATCGCGACGCCAGCGAGCGCAGCGGCCACAGGGCCGGACCGTCACCACCGCGAAATCAGTGCGACCCGGGCCGGGGTCTGACGCCTGGCAGCCATCGTGACGCCGATGACCAGTCTGTTGGCGGGGTTGCTCCCGTCGGTTGCGATGACGCGGTAGCGGACAGGCCCTCAAGGTTCACCGAAACCGGTTGCTGCGCTTCGGCGGCGCTGCGGTTCACCCGCCGCGCGCGAGCTGTTAGCGGATCGCCCGGTCGCCGCCGCGGTTGAGAATCCGGACTTGACGGGCACTTCATTTGCTCACCACGGCAGCCCACCATCGATCAGTTGGCCGGGCGCATCGAACTCCGGCCTTCCCTGGACCGCGGCATCGGCGCCCTCGGCCGGTGTCTCGTCGTCGGCAACCGGCTTTCGCTGACGGCGGAGCGCTGGGCGATCTGGACTAACTGAGAGTCGAGTTCGCCGATGAGGTAGCGGTAGAGCGCGAACTCGGTGATGCCACGATGCCAGTGGCCACCGCCAAAAGCGCTATTTGTCCCGCGAGCAGCCGTGCCCGCAGTGACCACGGACTACGTGGCGGGCTTGAGGACATATCCGGCGCCGCGCAGGGTGTGGATCATCGGGGCGCGCCCGCTGTCGATTTTCTTGCGAAGGTAGGAGATGTAGAGCTCGACGATGTTGGACCGGCCGCCGAAGTCGTAGCTCCAGACGTGATCGAGGATCTGGGTCTTGGACATCACCCGTCGGGGGTTGTGCATCAGGAATCTCAAGACCTCAAACTCGGTGGTGGTCAGCAAGATTGCTTCGCCGCCGCGGGTCACCTCGTGACTGTCCTCATCGAGTATGAGGTCACCGACGATCAGTTGGGCGGTGTTGTCGGCTGCGCTGATGCCGTTGCGCCGCAGCGGTCTCGCAGCCCGCAGCACCACCTCCTCCAGGGAGAACGGTTTGGTGACGTAGTCATCGCCGCCGGCGGACAGCCCGGCGATGCGGTCTTCGACGGCGTCCCTCGCCGTTAATAGCAGAACGGGTAGCCCCGGTAGATGATCACGTAGCTTGCCCAGCACCTCCAGTCCGCTCATATCGGGCAGCATCACATCGAGCACGACCGCGTCGAGGAGCTGTGCCATCGTCCCGGGCGGCGGCTGCCGACGCTCCGTCAGATGCGGCAGTGACGTCCAACCCTCGTAGCGCAGCGCCATCGTGATCATCTCCTCGGCCAGCACCTGGAGTTCGTCGTCCACGACCAGAATCCGGACGCGCGAGCAAATCGCCACGGCGCATCACGACACGTTCGGAATTCGTGGACTCCGCCGCGGAGGTCATGGTTCTTAGTATGGGAGTGCCCGGTGGGCCGACGCTATGGGATCGCTGTGAGCCGCCTGTGGAATTCGCGGGCATTTTCGGCCCCCCGGCGTCCTCATAGCTGACGCCTAGGTTGCAGCTAGTTCGCACCTAGGCGGCCGACTTAGCGTCGGCGGGGTCCGACTACTGAGGTCGGTACCTCAATGAAATCAAGGAGATAGCCATGTTTGTTCGTTCCTTATCTGCCATCGTGCTGACCACCGCAGGGACGGCACTGATCGGTGGCGCTGTTGCGCTGGCGCGCCGTCGGTCAGGCGGCACCCGCCACGGACGCCCCGACGTGCATTGCCGAGCGCACCTGCGCGCTGCTGACCCCGGCGACGTCGCCGCGGTATCTGCCACTGGCCCCCGCGTCGTCTCAATCATTCGCGCCACTGGGGCCGGGCGTCTAATTCGGGGCACATCAGATGCCGGCGGGTGCATGCCGCCGGCACATCTGCCCGCCCGCCACGCGATGGCGGCCTGGCGAACGTGACCCACTCATTTGTCAGTCCTCGGGTTTACTCTCGGGACGAGGCAGTGATGGCAATGAAAGGATTGGGCACAATCCAGAAAGGGCAATCAGCGTTGCATTGACCGTTGCGGCGGTGTGGGCGCCGCCTGCCGTTGCCGACGACGGGTGGGTGGCGGTGGCGAACTCCCCGAACCGTGAACAGCAGGACTGGGCCTACGGGCCGGATCAGTTCACCGCCGAGGCCAACGTCTTGGCCCAATGCGCGGTGCTGCAGCGCGCCGATGACTGCCGGGTCCTGGCCGTGAGTACCGACTGCGTCGCCACCGCCTGGGACGCGAGCGAGCCACTCAACCGGATCTATGCGGGCTCCGGTGGCGGCCCGGAAGCCGCGGCTCGCGGGGCCATCGCCGCGGCTGGTCCCTACGCCAATGATCTGCAGGTCCGCTGCACGTGGTGGCCGCGCGGCACACCGGCACCGCCGGCGCGGCCGGTGCCGTCGACGCCAGGGACGATACTGACCGGCCGGCTTTTGAGCTGAGACCACCGCGTCCCGGGCATACGATGCGCCCATGAAGTCCACCATCATGTCCCGGCGCGACCTCGACTTCCTGCTGTTCGAGTGGCTGGCCGTCGACGACCTCGTCAAGCGGGAGCGCTTCGCCGAGCATTCCCGCGAGACCTTCTCTGACGTGCTGGACCTGTGCGAGGAACTGGCGACCCATTACTTCGCACCGCACAACAAAAAGAGCGACCAGAACGAGCCGAGTTTCGACGGCACCACGGTCACGGTGATCCCGGAGATCAAGGCCGCCCTGGACGCCGTCGCCGCCGCCGACCTGATCGGCATGGGCATGGACGCCTCCCTGGGCGGCGCCCAGCTGCCGATGACGGTCTCCCAGGCTGGCTTCTCCTGGTTCTCGGCGGCCAACATCAGCACATCGGGCTATCTGATGCTGACCATCGCCAACGCCAACCTGCTCGCCAAGTTCGGCAGCGCCGAGCAGATCGAGGCGTTCGTCACGCCGATGCTGGCCGGCCGGTTCACCGGAACCATGGCGCTCTCAGAGCCCCAGGCCGGATCGTCGTTGGCCGATATCGTCACGAAAGCCGAGCGTTCCGACGACGGCACCTTCGCGCTGTTCGGTTCCAAGATGTGGATCTCCGGCGCCGAACACGAGATGTCGGAGAACATCGTGCATCTGGTGCTGGCCAAGATCCCCGGCGGCCCGGCCGGCACCAAGGGCATCTCGCTGTTCGTCGTGCCCAAGTTCCTGGTCGGGGTTGACGGGTCGATCGGCGCCCGCAATGACGTCAGCATCTCCGGGCTTAACCACAAGATGGGACAGCGCGGAATCACCAACACCGTGCTGAACTTCAACGGGGCGACCGGATATCTGGTCGGCGAGGAGCACCGCGGCATCGTCTACATGTTCCACATGATGAACGAGGCACGCCTGGGCGTCGGGATGGGCGCGGTGTCACTGGGTTACACCGGATACCTCAAGTCGCTGCAGTACGCCCTGGAACGTCCGCAGGGCCGCGCACTGACGAACCGCGATCCATCATCGCCACAGATACCGATCATCGAACATGCCGATGTGAAGCGAATGTTGCTGGCGCAGAAGTCCTATGCCGAAGGCGCCCTGGCGCTGGCGCTGTACTGCGCACGCCTGGTGGACTGGCAGGACAGCCCCGACTCCGACGACGAACGCGACCGGGCCACTCTGCTGCTGGACGTCCTGACCCCGGTCGCCAAGAGTTGGCCGTCGCAGTGGTGCCTGGAGGCCAACAGCCTGGCGATCCAGGTTATGGGTGGCTATGGCTACACCCGTGAGTACGACGTCGAACAGCACTACCGTGACAATCGGCTCAACCCCATCCACGAGGGCACCCACGGCATCCAGAGCCTGGATCTGCTGGGCCGCAAGGTCACCCAGCGGGGTGGAGCCGGCCTGGTTGCCCTCGGCGCGGCCGTCGGGCAGACGGTGGCCGCCGCGGGCATTGCCGGCGGTGAATCCGCCGAACTCGCCGCCCACCTCGACGCCACGTGGCAGCGGCTGGTCGCCGTCACGATGGGCATGTTCGCCTCCGGCGACGCCGAGGCGGCGATGGCCAACAGCGTCATCTACCTGGAGGCGTTCGGCCACATCGTGATCGCCTGGATGTGGCTCGAGCAGTTCCTTACGGCCGGGGCGAACCCGGGCGCGTTCTACGACGGCAAGCGGCAGGCCACGCGGTACTTCTTCCGCTACGAGTTGCCGCGCACCGGCCCGCAACTGGACCTGCTCGAAGCACTCGACCGCACCACGGTGGAGATGCGGCCGGACTGGTTCTGATCCGGACGGATCGGTTCTGATCCACGGCGAGACGTCGACCTGCGCGCCATGTCATCAGCGACAGCAAGCCGACGTCCACCTAGGGGCTAGGCGCCCCGCGGGCGCTTCTTCTTCGGCGCCTCACCCATCGCCCGGGCACGGTCATCGTCGGTGAATCCCTCGTCGAGGTAGTCACGCTTGAATCCGGTAACCATGCTGGACGCCCGCGCGTAGGCCGCGCGGTTGCCGGTATCGGACCTCTTGTCGAAGGTCATCGCGTAGCGCCGATCCACACCCATGCGCTCACCCACCTCAACGGCGTCGATATCTGCGCCCAGGAAGATGAACTTCCAGCCGTAGACCTCACGCTGCTGGATGATCAGCGCCTTGAGCGCCTCCCAGGTCCACCGGTGGCTGGCGTTCTCCATGCCATCGGTCATGATCAGGCAGACCACCTGGCCGGGCCGCTGATCTTCAGGCAGTGCGGCGAGCTGATTGCCCACCTCGGTGATGAACACCCCCGCTGCATCGAGCAAGGCGGTGCTACCGCGGGGTACCAGGACGAACTCCGGCACCGCCGCGATGGCGGTGGGCGGGTAGAGCACCTCGTACTCGGTGTCGAACTGGGCCAGCGTCACCTCGCAGTACTCCGGCTCGGAGCGTTGGGTGTTGATGAGCTCACGCCAGCCGTCCTCGGTGAACTCCTTGGAGTCAGCCATCGAGCCGGAGCGATCCAGCAGCGCTGCGATCAAGGTCTTGTTGGAGTCGGTCATATCTCACCCTTCTTTTGGGCAGGCGAAGGCCACAACAAAGTCCGGGGGTGATGCCCCCGGCAGCTTTTTGACGAGCCCCCGATACTGCGATGAACGACCATCAGAGACGGCCGCGATTGATAACTCAATTCTACCGACCGGGTCCGACAAGCGCACTAAAAAACGGTATCGAATTTCAGCGGAGTTCGCGCAAAATCATCGGTGGCCCTCTAGCGCTCGGCTGAATCGATCTCGAGACTTGTCGGCATCGATCTCAAGACTTGTCGGTTCTATCGGATATACTCGGCTCAGCTTCACGAGACACCGTCGCCAAGCTCCGACTTGACGGTGCACCAACCCCACGCTCGTGGGTGGTTCGGATGACGAAGCGGCCTGCACCACCCGGTGCCGGCAAGAGCGCCTCCCCAACGAGGCGTAATGGCTAGGGGAATTGATGTCTGAAATTCGGTGGGACTTGACGGGTACCGACAAGCGTTGCGAGAAATATGCACCCGGGCACTGGGTGCACTGGATTCATCACAAGAAGTCGATACTCGAACCCAGCATCGGTCTTCCGGTGCAGGTCATCGCCGACGACGGTGGGCTGTTCACGCTGCGGGGCCCGGATCTGCTGCTACAACGGTGGAATCACCGGCCGGAATTGGTGCAGGCCGCCCTGCAGCGGTCACGGGGATCGGCGGTTTGGATTCCGCACTGGAGGCTGCTGGTGGTCAGCACCGGCGACCGGATCAACGGCGCCGGCAATGTTTTCCACCTCGGCCCGCTCGACACCATCACAGCGTGCGCGGGTGTCGGCAACGTCGCGTCCCAGCGCTCTCAGCCTGATACGAGTCGCAGTGATTCGCCACATGAGACCTCGGAAGGGGCCCAGTGATGTCAGAGGTCGATGTCATAGTCGAAACGGGGAGGAGTCGGCGAGCGCTCGCGGGGTGCGCTTGTTGCGGGAGGTACATCGGTGATTGTTCAGCAATACATTCGGGGGTTATGTGAGTCAGGACGGTTGGGGCAACGTCATTTCAGCAGCGGACAGTCGGGGAGGACGGTCGATGAGTGCAGCGGTAGCCGAAGGTGCGGTTCGCAGGAACGGCTCACGGTCACGGGCGAGGGGCGCCGATTCGAGTTCGGTCGGCGAGCCGTCGGCAGGCCAGCGAGCGGTGGTCATCGTCGGGCTTCTGCAATTCGCACCCGGAGCAGGTTTGCGGGGCCGGGAGTTCACCACGATAGAACAGGCGCTGAAGGCTGCGGCGTTGCCGGGGAAGACCCAGACCACCGTTGATCTGTGGCTGGACTCGCCGGTCGGCTCGGCACGTGGTGCCTACAAGATCGCCTTGCTGTTGAGGAGCATCGCCTGCCGTGTCCGCGTGGTGATCCCGGACTATGCGAAGTCGGCGGCGACATTGCTCAGCCTGGTCGCCGACGAGATCTACATGGGCCCCGCCGCGGAACTGGGCCCGTTGGACGTGCAATTGGATTACGAGAAGAGCCCCGGGATGAGGGTGTCGGCGCTCGATCGCATCGGCAATCTGAACCAGATCACCGAAGCTGCGCGCGAGATCGTGCTCGGCTTGGGTGGGGAAGTGCGCTACAAGACCCGGTTGGGTCGCGCCGAGACGGTGTCGGTCATGGCTGATCTGGCCTCCAGCCTTCTCAAGCCGTTGGTGTCGCAGGTGGATCCCACGATCCTTCAGCAAGCGAATCGGATGTTGAAGGAGGCGGCGGGCTACGGCAAGCGGCTGATGCTGACCCGGGAAGACTGCCCGCGCGACCTGGCGATGAGCCTGCCCGAGCAGCTCACGAAGGATTACCCGACGCATGGCTACGCAATCTCCCTTGATGAGGCGGTGGAGCTCGGGCTTCCCGTCAAGCCCATCGCGGAGTACGAGTTCTTCGAGCAGGTGATTGCCTGCTACGACGAGAACCAGGCAAGTGGCACGGACGTCATCGGAGTCCTGAACGTGATCGAGATCGCGGATGACGCTGTCGCAGCTGAGACGCCGGAGCCGGCGGCGCCGAAGAGGAAGAAGAAATCCGCGTGACGGGGCGACAAGGCATGAGCCAGGACGAGATTGAGGCCCGGAAGAAAGAGGCTGAACGCGGTTGGCTGGCTGACCCCCCACCCACGACGCCCGAATCGCTGCCTGCCCACCACATCGACAAGTGGCGCCGGATGTACAGCCAGTTGCCGCCCAGGAAATGACATGCTGTCTCGTCGCAGGATTCATTACCGCCCACAGCAAGAAATTGCCAAAGGAACAAGCCGCCGCGGTCGACCTATATGAGTAAGCCTGTGCCCCGTCGCATCCGGCGCACGATTTTCCTCGAGGGCTGAGGTACCGGAGTTAGAACTTGATATCGCCGGTGATATCAAGTTTCGACGCCATTCCCTGTCAGACCCTGCCGCTAACGTCGTAGGTGGGGGTCCCGGGGGTGAGGCCACCGACAGGGGGAAACACAATGAAGAACCACGCCACCAGGCCGCAATCAGATTCTGCCGGATGGGGTTTGGCGAACAAGATCCGCGCGATCATCGCCGTCGCTTTCACGGCAGCCCTGACCGTCGCCGGATTGGTATGTGCGCCAGCAGCAACGGCGGCGCCCGGGCAGTGTTGGAACAGTCCGTTTGGCGGTTTCTGCGACGAGTTGCCGGCCGCCGACGGCAGTTTCATGCATTGCGAGCAGGTCGGATTTGGTTCGTCGTTGTACCGGAACTGCTATCAGGCGTGCCTGGACGATGCCGGCCGGCTGTACCCGACGGACTACCAGTTCGACACACCCTGTTAGGGATGGACCAAGTTGTACAAGATGGAGAGGGAAGCACAGATGGGGAGCAAAGAAATGAGCTATTACGACATCATCGGTGACGTTCACGGCAGCGCGACAAAGCTCGAGGCGCTGCTGGGCGAACTCGGGTACCGCCAAGACGGATCGGGGGTCTACCGCCACCCGGACCGCACGGCGGTGTTCGTCGGCGATCTCATCGACCGCGGCACACAACAGCTCGAGGTGCTGCAGTTGGTCAAGCCGATGGTCGACGCCGGCAGCGCGCAGATCGTGATGGGAAACCACGAGTTCAACGCCATCTGTTGGGCTACCGAGGATCCGGAAACGGGGAAGCCGCTGCGGGAGCACTCGGAGAACAAAAGGAATCAACACAAGGATTTCCTCAAGCTGACCGACGAGGATCAGGCGTACTACGTCGAATGGTTCAAGACCCTGCCGCTGTGGCTCGACCTCGGGGGCATCCGGGTGATTCACGCCTGCTGGCACGAGGCCTCGATGAAGGTTGTCCGCGATATAACCGGATCGGACCGGCTGTCGACCGTCGAGCATTTCGCCGAGGCAAACACTCCCGGCACGACGTTGAACGACGCGATTGAGGTGCTGCTGAAAGGACCGGAAATCTCGCTGGTCGACCATGGCATGGTCCCGTACTACGACTTCGAATCGGGTAAGGACCGCACGGACGCCCGCGTCCGGTGGTGGGACCACGACGCGGCCACACTGCCTGCGTTGGCCGAACTTCGCGCCGCCAAGCTCGAAAACCGCGATCCCTACCCCCACTTCGAGCCCCGCCCGGTCGATGCTGCGCACCTGGACTACGTCTACAAGGCGAGGGTCCCGCTGTTTTACGGCCACTACTGGCGTGAGTGGGAGTCCCAAAGGGATGAGTGGACTACCTACACCGCGTGCGTCGACTTCAGCGGGGGGACCGGAACCATGGTCGCCTACCGCTGGAGCGGTGAGCCGGAGATCCACTGGGAGAACTACATTCCGCACGACCCGCGGGTCGTCGCACGCATTCCGTCGGACGAGACGGACTGACCACAGCGGGTCCGACGTGGGGACCCAACAACGTGATATCGCCGGTGATATCAAGTTGTGGAACGACGTAGTGGTTCGTAGTGGCGCTGCCGGGCCTTGCCGAACTCGAGGCATGCAAGCGCTAGCACTGTGTAACCATCAGAGAATCACCCTTGACGTCTACCCCGAGGAACACCGATGAAGCTCGCGCTCGCTGCACTACTCACCGCTGCCGCCGTCACTGCGTGCGGGGCGGAAACCGCGACGAAGATTCCCGCTGCCAAGGACCTGATCGGTACCTGGTCGCAGAACGGCGCCGGGTACGAGGAGGGCAAGCCCGTCACGTGGAAGGATCAGACGCTGGTGGTTGAGGCGGCTGAGGGGCAGGGTTTCGTCGGCTTCAAGGAGTATGAAAACGAGGGCGAGGATCCCCAGAAAGAGATCGTCAACGGAGCCGTCGGGTTCGACGGCGACATTCGGATTGTCGACGAGGACGGATTCTTCGTCGGCCGTCTGGTCGAAGGAAAAATCCTGGGTCAATACGTCGGAGCCGTGAAGGGCGAATCCCAGGTCCTCAACGTCGAACTGGTCCGTAAGTAGGGGGACTCGATCGTGTGCTGACCGCCAACTCGACGGGATCTGAGGGCCACCGGACGCCATCGATTGTGTTAGCTTCACGCTAGCACTGCGCAAGCATCGGAGTATCATGGCCGCATGCGAACCCTCTATCTCCGCAATGTCCCGGATGAGGTGCTGGACCGCCTCGAAAAACTGGCGCGGGACTCGAAGATGTCGGTGACCGCCGTTGCTATCCGTGAACTCGACGCCGCAACCCGTCGCGTCGACAATGCCGCGTTGGTTGCGACACTGCCGGATCTGCGCGTCCCCGCGGCGTCGATCGTGCAGTCGGTACACGCCGATCGGACATGATCGTCCTCGACGCGTCGGCAGCCGTCCAGGCATTGCTCAATGACGGACAGGCGCGCGTTCTCGTCGCGGCAGAGTCATTGCACGCACCCCATCTCGTCGATGCCGAGGTCCTCAGTGCACTGCGCCGATTGGTCGGTGCCGGGACGCTGACCGCTGACTCGTCACTGCGGATGCCCGATTGGGCGGCGCACCGGGGCTGAGGTGCGCCGTTACTATCCTCCCCTAACCCGCCGCGCCGGGCCTCACCGGACGGCAAGCGCCGCTCAGTCGGCCGCCGCCCACTGCTTGGCGTCCTCAATCTGGTCGAGGCTGAACACGGCCACCTCGCCGGGAATCATCCAGGCCAGCGCGTGGAGGCTGCGGATCATCCACGTCGTGTCGGTGACCACGGCGGTCCGTTTGAACGCACGCAGATGCGGGAGGGTGCCCAAGCCCATCTTGAGGTCAGCGAATAGCGCGCCGGGACCGAAACCCTCGTAGTCGGCTCCGATGACCTCAATGAAGCGGATGTCGTCGGAGTCCAGCATCCGGTCCAAGATGGGTTTGAACTGGTGAAAATCATCGGCGGTGACCCGACCCGACACCCGGATGCCGGTAACGCCGGCGGGCACGTCCAACAATTCTTCGATCATCACGACCTCCGTTCCCAGTGTCGACGTTAGGCCGGAATCTCGGGCACCGCCAGGGTCAGGCGCGCGTCGATGCCTCCCTATAGTCGACCGATGGCACCCCAACGGCCCACCACCTCCGAGCCACCCGCCATCGCGGGCGTGCGGCGCTCCTTCGTCGTCGCGCGAGGGGTGCGGTTCCACGTCACCGAGGCCGGGCCGGCCGACGGCAGACCGGTGATCGCGCTGCACGGCTGGCCCCAACACCACTGGGTCTACCGGGATTTGTTGGCCGATCCGCCCGAGGGGCTGCGGACCTGGGCTGGATTCTGGAAGGTGACACGTTCTGGGCCGCCGCCGCATCGCTGGGCCAAAGACGACGTGGCCGCTGTGCTGCATGGTCCACGCCTTGTGGTCGGCGACGATCCTGTCGTGCTGCTGGTCGGCCATGACTGGGGCGGCTTCGTCGGCTACCGGATGCTGCTGGCCGCGCCTGCGCGCTTCGACGGTTACCTGGTGTGCAACATGGCCCACCCGTGGCAGAGTCCGCGCACCACGCTGCCGCACTTCTGGCGGTTACTGGCGTATCAGCCCTTCGTGGCGAGCGCCGGGGTGGCCCTGCATCGGCGCACCCCGTATCTGAAGCGCATGATCTTCGCCGCCGGCCCCAAGCAGCACCGCATCGAGCCCGCCGCGGCCCGGATCTATGCCGATCGGTTTCGTGATCCGGTGTGCGCCCGGGCGGCCACCGACACCTACCGAACCTTCCTGCTGCGCGAATTGCCCTCCGCGGTCAAACATCCCGAGCAGCGTCGCACGACGATCCCGATCCGCGCACTGTTCGGTATGCACGACTTCGCCGTGCATCCCTCGCTGGCCTCGCCGCGGACCGCCATGGCCGATGACTACACCTTCGAGGCGGTCGACGCCGGACACTTCGTCATCGACGAGCGGCCCGACCTGGTGCGGGCACGGTTGATAGCGCTGGCGCAGTCCACGGGCTCCCGGGGCGGTTCCGCGGCCGACGGCGCTGAGGTCCTTGATTAGGTCAGAGTTTTGCGAGTGTGGCGGCGATGTCCTGGGTGAGCAGGTAAAGGTCCAGGTTGGTCGAGTCCTCGGCATCGAACGGGTCGAACCCGAACCGCTGCCACCAACTGAAAGCTGCCGGGTTGAGAGCAGTGACCACGACAGCTCGACATGCTGCTTTGAGGTCCAGCTCGACTGCTGTCGCCAGGATGTGTTTAACCATTTGGGTGCCCAGCCCAAGGCCGGTCACGCCGGTGTCGGTGGCGAGCCGACCGACGAGGAGCGCGGGAATCTGCGCTGGGGCGCCCTTCGCCAATCGTGTAGGACATGCTGACTGATCCACCGACGTCACCGACAACGACGCGTAGCAGGCGACCCGGTAGGTGGCGTCGGCGATCACCCATACCGCTGCGGTATTGCCGCGCCGGTTTTGGCCGGCGTAGCGGCGTAGCCAATTGTCCAGGGATAGTTCGCCCGACGTGAATTCGTCGCGCCGATGTCTCTCCGGGTCGAGCAGGGTCGGCCGGTGGAACTGCACTTCAGTCGAACCAGGTGAACTTCGCTGGCCGCTTCAACGTGGCCGCCAGTCGCTCGTTGACCCGTGCCGGATGGTGGAGTGCTTCGGCGAACACGGCCGCCGCGTTGGGAGACAGGTGGATGGCCTGCCGCTCGGCGAGCACGTTATCGGCGGCTTGGCTGGCGGCCTGCAGGACAAACGCCGACACGCTCAGGTGCGACTCGGCGGCAGCCTCCTCCAGTCGCCGCTTGGAGCTTGCATCGACGCGCAGCTGCAGCCGATCGTCTTTCATTGAAGTCATGTACTTACAATGGCAGTACGCAGATGTTCCGTCAAGCGGTGATCGGGGGGATGTCAGCGCGGCGGCAGGCCGTGCACGATCGTCAGGAACTGCAGTTCGGTGCCGGCGCGGCGATGCTCGCACAGCGCCTGGTAGTCGGGGTCGGCGTACCAGGCGCGGGCTTGGGACTCGGACGGGAACGTGAAGATGATCATGCGACCCGTGCGCGGCGAGGTGCCCTCCAAGGTGAAGGCCGCGTCGTCATAGGTGATGAACTCCCCGCCGTACTTCTTGAGCAGCGGAAAGAACCCCTTCTCATACTGACGGTAGACGGCGGCATCGTTGATGTGCAGATTGACCACCGCGTACACGGGGATATCGGACACGGGGATATCGGAGACGGGGATATCGGACATAGGGGTTGCTCCTTTTAGTTGAGGGCTTCGATGGCGGCTACCACTGCGGCCGCTTGCGGCCCGCACACCGGCTGAAGGGTCACCGGGCCTGAAGTCAAGAGGTCATCGATGCGACCTTGGAGGTCACCCGAGGCGACGTGACTTTGAAGATTTGCACCGGGGCACGACGTCCCGGTAGCGACCTGTCGGTGGCTGGCCAACGTATCGGATGTGACGCCGAATTCCTGTGCGGCCCAGGCGAAGGCGAGTGCAGCCCCGTTGAGTTGCGCCTCGCTGATGGGCTCCACGTTGAAGTCGCCTTCGCAGACCACCAGGAAGTGACCGGTGGTGTCGTAGTCGGTGGCGGTATCGCCGGCGATCGCGGGTGTGCGCAACTCGAAGATGTTGCCGTCGCGGTCGACGCCGGCGTGGTAGGCGATGTCCACCCAGCCTTTGTCGATCTGGTGGTAGCGCTGGTGCTGGCGAAGCCGCGAGGTAATGATGCTGTTGTCGCCGAGGACGACTTCGGTGTGATGGATGGTCATCCGGGTGATGGTGTGCGGTCGCCCGCCCGGGGTTGGTGGACGCGCGCCCCAGGCGTCGCGGCACAGCAGGGCGGCTGAGGCTGTCGGGGGAGTCGCCCCGGCTGTTCCGCGGGCGCCGGCGACGCCCACCACCCCGGCCACCCCGGCCGCCCCGGCCAGATGCAGCAGACGCCGGCGGCTCAGGTGCGCGTCAGGGATCAGCACGGGGTGAAGGCTACCGCGGGTGCAGCTACCCACAGATCCCGGCCACGGTGAAGTCGAGCAGTGATTCCAGTGCATCGGCCCGCGTGGAGCCGGGCGGAAGTTTTGCCGCTCCATCCAGACACAGCCGGGCGAAGCCATGCACGGTGACCCAGGTGTTGAGCTCGGCCCCGGGTCGACGAGACGCGGGGAGGACGCCGCTGCTCACCAGGTCGTCGAGGGCGCTGCCGAGCAAGGCGTAGGGGCCGGCCTCATCCTCGGCCGGGTCCCCGGGTGCTTGGCTAATGGCGCCGCTTCGGCCGAACATCACCTCGAATAGTTCGGGATGGGCCAGGGCGAACTGCACGTAGGCCCGACCGGTCGCCTTGAACCGGTTGACGGCCACTTGCGCGGGGCCTTTGCCGGTCCGGGTGGCGCTCATGGCGCGTCGCATCCGCCGGGCCAGTTTCTCAAACCCGTGCGCAGCGACGGCGCTCAACAGGTCGGACTTGTCATGGAAGTGCCGGTAGGCGGCGTTGGCTGAACTCGACCCTCACGGGCGGCGGCGCGCAGACTGAACTCGCCGAGTCCGTCGTCCTCGATGAGACGCACGGCCGTGAGGACCAACGCGTTGCGCAGATCCCCGTGGTGGTAGGGGTTCTTCGGCACCGTCACACCCTTTATGTTGACATTGTGAACACCATGAGTAAAGTTCACGTTGTCAACATCCCGTCGTCGGACCTTTCTTCCCCACCCCAGGAGTGCCCATGAACCTCGAGAACCAGACCGCGCTGATCACCGGTTCCAGCGGCGGCATCGGTGAAGATTTCGCCGTCGCGTTCGCCAAGCGCAAGGCCAACCTGGTCCTTGTTGCCCGCCGCGAAGACAAGCTGGCACAGTTGCGCACCCGACTGCTCGAGTCGCATCCGGGGCTGACCATCGACATCATCACCGCTGACCTGTCAGTGCCGGGTTCGGCAGCCGAATTGGCGACCAAGGTCGGCAGTCTTGGGCGCCGGATCGACATTCTCGTCAACAACGCCGGGGTCGGTCTGCACGGCGACTTCGTCACGCAGGGCGTCGCGGAGAACTCCGCACAGATCCAGTTGAACTGCGTGACGCTGGTCGAACTCACCGGGTTGTTCCTGCCCGCGATGACGAAGGCCGGGCGCGGACTGGTCATCAACGTCGCCTCGACCGCGGCCTTTCAACCCACTCCGAGTATGGCCGTCTACGGCGCCACCAAGGCATTCGTGTTGTCATTCACCGAGGCGCTGTGGCAGGAGACGAAGTCCACCGGTGTGCGGGTGTTCGCGCTATGCCCGGGTGCCACCGAGACGGAGTTCTTCGCGCGCACCGGCGAGGAGTTCTTGACCAGTGGCCGGCAGACCTCTGCGCAGGTCGTCGCCACCGCGATGGCCACCATCGACAAGTCGACGCCGACGGTGGTTTCGGGGCTGAAGAATTCGGTGCTGGCCAGTGCCTATCGCTACACGCCGAGGAAGATGATGCTCACGGTGTCCGAGCGCATCATGAAGGCCAATTAGTTCCTACCCGGATCACGACGCGCGCCGGTGATGGTGAAACCTACGACCATTCCGCGAGCACGCGCATCTTGCCGGCCTTCACCGCCGCGTCTCGCCGCAGCTTCTTGAGTTGCGGGGCGAAGGTGTTGTGTTCGTTGTCCTGAATGTTCAGCGGCAGATCCAGCGCGTTGAGCAGCTTGGCTTCGAGGAACCACGGCTCGGGATGCAGGACCCAGGACACCGACGCGTTCTCGGCCATCCACTGGGTCAGGACGGCCTCGCCGCCGGCGAAGGTCTGCCGCTTTCCCGAACCGATTCGGCGCAGCGCCAAGCCCAGTTGATCACCGAGCAGGACCCCGAGTGACTTGCGCAGCGTGGAGCCGTCCGCGCTCGCATTGCCTGCGCCGAAGTGATAGCGGATGCGCTTGCGCAGGTCCGCAGCGACCTGCGGCTTGCCGTCCGCCCGCGGCGGGCCGGGGCTGACTCCGACGTAGAGCAGTGTCAAACCGTCCCGCTGCTCGCAGCCGGAGACGTCGATCTCGCCAGGGATCTCGCGAAACCACCAGCCGTGGGCTCCCGCTTCGCCGGGCACCGGAGACGGCTCGGCGAAGACCTCATCACGCGAATATTGCTGTGCTGCACAAAAACTTGCGACGGCGTTTGCGCTGCGCTTCGCAGACGTCGACTCAGGCATGTAGCCCAGCGTAATCGCGGCCGGATGTCGTCGCCTCGGCGCGGCCAGTCCGAACTGCGGTCAGACACCGCTGCGCTGGATGATCGCCGCCTGCAATTGTTCGAGGCGCTGCTCGCGGGGCCCGTCGAGTTCGACGAGCAGCGGAGCGTTCTCGGCGGGCATGACGTCGAACCGTCCGTCGCGGTAGATCTGCTTGAAGATCGCGTCGACGGTGTCGCGGTAGTCCAGGTCGACCGGTCGGATGCCGTCGGCTTCCATCTCCACCGGCCAGCGATCTGATCGGGGAACGAAGGCCAGGATGTCGAGGTGGTCGAGGGATTCGCGCACCGCGGGCACCATCGACGCCACGAACGCGTCGTCGATGTCGGTGGTGTGACAGTCCGCGGTGAATTGCGAGTACGCGAGATAGTCCACCGGGGCCCGATCGAAGATGACGTCGGTGTCGGAGGTGGCGTAGCGATGGACGCGACTGATGTTGTAGTACAGCTGAATGCCGTTGTGCAGCCGGGTGGAAGAGTCCCGGAAGAGGATCTCGTAGGGGCCGAAGAGCCCGAGCGCGCGGTAGGGCTCCTCCTCGCGGAGATACCCGTCGTGCGCGGCCACCCAGTCGTTGACGACGGTGGACTTGCCGAGCGAGTGGGAGCCCGAGACAGCGATTCGCACGGCGGGAACGCTACAGCCCGGAAGCGGTGTCAGCCGAAGAGGTCGTCCAACCCGAGTGCGGGCGGGCGATCGGCGAGCTTGCCGACCACCCAGTGATTGAACGAGACGCGCTGCTCGAGGGCCTCGACGCTGAGCCTGGCGTGCAGTGACCGCGACGTGCGGACCAGGAACCGTCCGCTGTAGCGGTGATCGGTAAGGGAGTCCGGGGCGGTCTGTCCGTACTCGGCCATCTCGGCGAGGGCGTCGGCGACGATCAGCTCCAGTGCGGCGATGGCCTCGTGGGCCGTGAACGCCTCGGCGTAGCGGCCGGGGAACTCCAGGCATCGCGCGAAGTACTCACGCCGCTCCGGATCCCATTCGGCCCGATATGTGTAGTTCAGCACCATGGCGACCATCATGGGTGGAACGCGGGCGCGGGGCTGTCCGGAGGTGGGGACCCTGTGCAGAACTTGATATCGCCGGCGATATCAAGTTGGGGAAAGCCCTTAGTGGTCGAGGGAGCTGGTGCGTCCCCACAAAGTACAGTGATGTAATGCTGCGCAGGATTCTGCTCACCGCCCTGGCCACGGCTGGCGTCATTACCGGGGCTTCCTGGCCGCCGCCGATCCTGCGTCCCCGCCGCCGCCGATCCCGGACGTGTTCGCTCACATGCCGGTCAATCCGAGCGATTACACCGTCAACAGTGGCAAGTGGAAAGTCTGCCTGCCGGGCCGCCGGGGTGGTCTGCACCTGGACCTGGCGAAGGGCGATTACGGCTGCAGCGGCCCCATACCCGGCGCTTCCCGGCGGCGCGAACCTGGTCAGCGCGGGCCCGGTCGGCATGCCGGTGTTCACCACCACCGAGACCCCCAAGTACGCCGACGCCGGGGTGGTCAGGGCGCTGCCGCCCAACCGCAGGCTGAGTTACCGCCAGGTCGCCTGCGGGGTGGACGATGCCGGCGTGGTGGCCTGCCTGAACAGTCGCGAGCAGGTGGGCTTCGTCGTCGGCCCGGAGACCAGCTTCGTCGCCTCGAATGCTCCACCGCCGCCGCCGCCGGATGCGCTGCCGCTGGATGCGCCGCCGGTGGATCCGGTCGCGCCACCTACTTAGCCCGCGAGGAGATGTCGATGGCTGATGACGTCGGGAGCGCGAGGCTGAGCTGGAACGTATTCGGCGCACGATCTTCGACCCTCTCGGCAGGTAGTGATGCTGTTCAAAACTTGATATCGCGGGTGATATCGAGTTTCGGAAGGACATAGTGGTCTACAGAGAAACGCATAGTGGTCTGTCGTTTTCTAGAATCTGCCTTGTCGTATATATTCAATCTCATGGCCTTGAGTATCAAAGACCCAGAAGCCGACCGGCTGGCTCGAGAACTGGCAGCCCGCACCGGTGAAACCCTGACCGAAGCGATCGTGGTCGCGCTGCGGGAACGTCTGGCCCGCGAGACCGGGCGAACCAGATCGGTGCCGCTAAGCGAGGAACTGGCAGCTATCCGCCGTCGATGCGCCGACTTGCCGGTGTTGGATCCCCGCGCCAGCGACGCCATCATCGGCTACGACCACCACGGGCTGCCCACCTGATGGTGATCGAGACTTCCGCGCTCGTGGCCATGCTCACCGACGAGTCGGAGGCGCAGCGGTTCGAAGCCGCAGTGGCCGCGGACCCGGTTCGGTTGATGTCGACGGCCTCCTATCTGGAGGCGGCCATCGTCGTCGAGCAGCGATTTGGTGAGCCTGGCGGACGAGAACTGGACCTCTGGCTGCATCGGGCGGCCGTTGATCTGGTCGCCGTCGACGCCGAGCAGGCCGATGTCGCGCGGTCCGCCTACCGGCGCTTCGGTAAGGGGCGCAATCGAGCCGGCTTGAACTACGGGGATTGCTTCGCCTACGCACTGGCGAAGGTCAGCGGTGAGCCGCTGCTCTTCAAGGGCGCCGATTTCGCCCGCGCTGACATTGGTGCTGTCGACGCAACATCCACGGGGAGCGCTGGTTGAGTTACAGCGTCCGGTCGCGAGCCGACCGTCGGCGGAACAGCTCGGCCGGCCGGCCGCGCGAGCCCGAGTACGACAGGTCGGGTATGAGGAGATTGTGCATCCGGCGTCGAAAGGCGTCGCGATCCCACGGCAGCTCGTCGTTATCGGCGACGGCGTGTGGACCAGTGCAGTTCGCGCAGTGAACGTGTTCCCCAGTAGCGGTCGGGGTCGGGTAGCTCTTCGTAGCGTGACCGCGTACTCCCTTGGCCCTTGACGATAGGGTGGTCCCAGGCCAGGCTCGCCGGGACGGTCGACCGAGACAGGCCAGATTGCTTTTTCGCGGTTCCACGACCAAAGAGCGACTCCAACTGCTCGGGCGGACTACCGCGACGGTAGATTGCGGACAGCACCAGTGGCGCTCATCGCGATGTGGATCGTCGAGACCCACAACTGCCGGCGGATGTCCACACCCCGAGCTTCTCGTCCAGTGAACGCTCGGTGCACCAGCCAGCGTTTCGCGATCACGCAAAAGGTGCCCGGAAGTGCCCACTTGCCGGTGTCTCCGCCTCCATCTCCGCCACCAAGGGCCCACGATCGGGATCGATGGTTAAAAGCGCAGTGTCCACGGCGACGATGGCGCGGGGAAACTCAGTACTTGTCAGAGCCTGTCGGTATCGTCGTATCAACGGGTTCGGGTAAGTCGTTGTTGCTCATGAGGATCACCTTAAACATAGTTGCGGTTTTCACATTAATTTGCTATACTAGCGTCAGCCCCGGGGGATCGCTGCAATACCGGGTCGCTGAAATGCACTAACCACTACGGAAAGAGTCCACAACGTCCACAAAGTCGAAACAAGGGGAGGGGTATCGATGACACAAACGAAAACTGATGCGGTTCTTATCTTGGGGGATACGAACACTGAGCAGCAGGCCGAGATGTTCGCGGTCCGGGCGGCCGAGCACGGGGTGATCATCTCCGGAATCTTCGCCTTCGAGGTCGGCGAAGCCGCCGCGGCAGATGACCTCGCCGAGGTCGAGCAGGTGGTCGCCGCTTTGAGCCACGCCATCGCCACCCGTCGGAATATCTGGGTGCCCTACCCTCGCGAGGACCTCGCCCGGGAGGAGCACATCCGCCGCCTGTGCCTCGTGCTCCAACGGCACAGTCTTACCCTGCGGATGGGCCCGCACCTCTTTGAATGCCCGGCCGAAGGCGGCTACAACGCCATCGACATGGCCCTGCGCCACGAGGTCCGGACCGTCGACGCGCTCGATCACGCGGTCATGGCCGCCGCCGCCGTCGAAACGCTCAGCACCGAGATTGACGCAGCATTGGCAAACGCCGGTTCACCGCCGCGCAATGGCACTGTCGACGCGGACGTGACGTACTTCTGCACCGCCGACGTGGCGAAGCTGTTCGGCAAATCGCGGCAGTGGGTTACCTGGGCGCTGCGCAACAACGTGTTCGTGCGCAAAGACGGCACGCCGATCGAACCGGTCCGCCTCGGCAAGAGCACCCGCCGCCGGTTCACCCCGCCACTGCTGCGCGATATGGCCAAGGCCGCCTATCGGCGCGGAATCCTCGACGAAGTCGAGCTCGAGGGGGTGCTTGGGGAGTTGGCCCGGGTGGAGCGGTAACGGGCGGCCGGCAGCCTCGCGCTGCACTGACGTCTCACCTCATCCATCCACCAACTAACCCAAGGAGATCGCTATGACTAACAACAATGACAACAACCCGAGCTGGGAACACGACCCGGTAGTGCACGGCTACTGGGTTCGACCCGGACGTCTGCTCGCCACCGAGTATCCCGGCGCCAAAGACGAAGAGAAGGCCCTGGGCAAGCTGCGGGTTCTTCTGGACGCCGGAGTCAATTCCTTCGTCGACCTCACCGAGGCCGGCGAACGGACCTGGGACGGAGCGCCCATGGTGCCCTACAACGGGTTGCTGGGCCCCGATGTCGCCTACCAGCGGTTCGCCATTCCCGACACCTCGGTCATCGCCGACGCCGGGTATGACCGGATCCTCGACTACATCCGGGGCGAGCTCGATGCGGGAAAGATAGTGCTCTGTCACTGCTGGGGCGGCAAGGGCCGGACGGGAACCGTGGTCGGCTCTTGGCTCATCGACACCGAGCGCGTCGGTTATCCGCAGGTCATCGACCGCATGCAGGAACTGCGTCGCGGATCGAGTAAGGCCGATCATCCCGTCCCCGACAACGAGGAGCAGCACGACGTCCTGCGCCGGCGTGCCCAGCGAAGGGAGGCCTGACATGACCAACCAGAACTGGTTCGAAAAGCTTGTCGGGTTCAGCGAGAGCGACGGCTACGCCGCCGTGCAGAGCCGATTGGGCGTCGAGGGCGAGGAACTCGTCTCCACGGTCAACGGCAAGCGCTACGGCATCGGGGAGCTGACGCTGCCGACGCTGGCCGAACTGCGTACCCGGGTCAATCCGGCTCGAGGACAACGCAGTTCGGCGCGCATCGTGGTCGCTGATGTGCAGAAGCTGCACTCGGAACCTGAGTACGAGGGCGCATTGTTCCAGGTCGCCTCCCAGTTCAACCTGCTGGAGATGGTCTCGGAACGGGTCACCCCCGAGCAGGGCGTGACCGGCTACATCTACGACAACACCCAAGGGCCGGCGTGTGCGATGGCGGCTGCCGGGGGCACCATCTACCGCAACTACTTTGCTCCAGTGGGCGATCGCGTCGGGCAGACCCGTGACCATCAACTCGATGCGCTGTCGGGAGTCGGAGCGGTGCTGTCGGATCTGATCGGTCTGCCGGTGAGCGCGTTGTGGAACATGCAGAACGGTTACGTGCTATGCACCGCGGAGGGTCTGACGGCGATCAGCCACCTACTCACGACTTTGTCTGACGATGACCGCGATGCGCTGCGCGCCAGGTTGGCCATCGGTCTGCACCGCAATGTTGAAGTAACCGACGGTAGCGGCAAGCGCGTCTCGCAGGCGTACTGCTCGGCACTTCCGGTCGGCTACTCCAGGCTGCCCCGCAAGGACTGGGAACCGTTCGCGCGCCTGGTGTTACAGGCGTCCTACGAGGCGGTCATGCTGGCCGCGGTGGAGCAGGCGAGTAGCGGTGGCTCCAACACGGTGTTGTTGACCCGCATCGGAGGCGGTGTCTTCAGTAATGGAGACGGCTGGATCGACAGCGCGATCGAAAGGGCCATGGGCATCGTGGCCGACGCCGGCCTAGACATCGTGTTCGTGGCGCACAGGGCAGCTAGCCCCGGCACCCGGGCGATCGTGGACCGCTATCGGCGGTGACGCTGGTATCAGCTCTTCGGCCCAGGGCACTCACCGTTGACGACCAGCGGCAGGTTGATCGTATCCACCTGCAGCACACCGCCGGTGTCTTTGACTCCGCGGGCAATGATGCACTTGCCCTCGACGACGGCGTCACTTTTCACCTGGTGCCGATCGGCGAAGAGGGTGAGGTCGTTGGTCTCGATGGTGGTGTTCGTCTTACTACCGTCGGCGCCGTACGTCGTGAGGGCGAGCGTGGTCCCGGTGACCGATTCGACTGAGCCCCGGAAGCCGCCCAACGGACTGCGCGGAAGCCCGGCGTTGTCCTGCGAATTGGTCTTCTTGCACTCACCGCCGCTGTTGGCACCGACGACCACCGCGTCGGCGACAACGGTGCCGCCTTCGGCTCCGCTGGCGGGCCGGACGGTGACACAAAGGCCGGGGGTGATGCCGGCCAGGGTCACGGGCGTCAACTCCATGATTTTGGTCGACTCGGTGAAGGCTACCGCCGCCGCACCCCGCGGTGAACTTACCTCGACCCGCGTGCCCGACACCGAGGCGATCGACCCGCTCACCTCTTCTTCGCCGTCGATGATCACCGGCACCTGGGAGGCCTCAGCCGCGGATGTGGTGGCTCCCGCTGCGGCCGACGCCGACGACGAGGTGGCCGATGCTGCCGACGAAGCGGTCGACTCGGTGTCGGTGGTCGAATTGCATGCGACGGCCGATAGTGCGGTGACCCCGACCAGTGCCGGATCCGATAGTGGGCGATCGGTGTCTTGGGCAAGGAAACTCCTGCTCGACGGCGGCGCGACGACAACATGGCGAGCCTAGCCGCCGCTGGTCCCTCGCGGGTGATGCGCAGCCTCGGCAATCGAACACTCACCGCGTCATTCGCGGAACCCCTTGATGTGGCCGATGAGTTGGTCGGTCAACCCGTCGGGCAGCGTCATCGTCAGGGTCGCATCATCGAGGGCCACGACCTCTCCGCGGCTGGTGTAGGGCAGCAGGTCCTGGGCTTCGCCGATACGGGCGCACATCGTCGTGATGAATTTCTGGTAGCCGAGCAGCGGGCAGAGTGTGAAGGTGCCCATGTCCTGAACTAAAACGCGGACTTCGGCGTCGACGGGAGTTTGCAGGCACCGTTCGGCGTGGAGGAGCAGATTGTCGTGGTAGTCCATCAAGCGGTTGGCGACGCTGATGATCGCTGCGGGATCGGCGTCGGCGTCATCGGTAAGCGTGCCGAACGCACCTTTAAAGGCGGGGCTGAGCATGAACTGCTCCAACTGCGCGACGATGTCCACGACGGACATCATCGCCTGATACGCGGTCTCGGAATAAGCCTGGCCGCCAAGCGGCGCCGGCCCGGGATGAGGTTGGTAACCGGAGGCGACGGCGCGAAGTCGCGGCGCGACGCCGTTGCGGCGTTGCACCAGGACCGAGGTGAACGTCGCCCACGGCCACGCGGAGGGTTTATCGGTGGTGAGGCGCGACAGTGCCTCGCCGGTGGTCGCAACTTGGGCGATGTTTGCCGTCTTCTCGTGTGGGGGGAGCAGCCGCCGGGGGGTGGGGTCGATGGGCCGCGCCAGTGCCTCGGCCAGTTCACGAAGATCCGGCGGCAGCGGCCACGGCTGCAACTCAGCCTTGGTGCGGCCGGGGGAGTAGACGGTCCAGCCGACGCCGGCCAGTGCAGCGACACCGACGATGCCCAACGCGAGGGAACCGTTGGCCAGTGCGAGCATCAGCGCGATGGCGCCGACGACCAGGCCGACCTTGGCGCCGACGGACAGCCGATTGAACGTCGTACTCCGCGACATCACCGCCCCCTGTCAGCCCGTCCGGCCCCCGCTGATTCCTGTCCACTGCGAGGGTAGTGGCGAGGGTAGTGGCGGGCACCGACATCGACGGTGCGATCCCGCCAGACCCAGACTCGGGTCAGGACGCCAACAGCACCAGGACCGCGCCGTAGGAACACAGCAGGGGTAGGCAGCGCCAGCGCGCGAGCCGGCCCGCGACCGGGATGATGAGCAGCACCAGCGCGGCGCTGGCCACCACTCCCACATCGGTCTCAAAAGTATCGACGGTGATCGGGTGGATTACCGCGGCGATACCCACGATCAGCAGGGTGTTGAAGATGTTGCTGCCCAGGATGGTTCCGACCGCCAACTCGTCGTGGCCGCGCAACCGGGCGATGACCATGGTGGCCAGTTCGGGGGCCGACGTGCCGAGGGCAACCAGCACCGCCCCGACGACGAACCCGTCCCAGCCCAGGGTTTCGCTGAACCCGACGGCCCCATCGAGGATCACCCGCCCGGCAGCGACGAGCATTGCCAGGCCCACCCCGAGGTTGATCACCATCGAAGCCCGGGAGTGTTCCAACGGTGCCTGCGGGGTGGCGGTCCGGGTGCGATGACCGGCGATCACGCTCTGGGACAACCACGCCGCGAAGATGACCAGCAAGACCAGACCGTCGATTGGCCCCAGTGTTCCGTCGATGGCCAGCAGGCCGAGTATCAACGGGGCCGCCGCGGCCGCCGGGTACTCTCGCACCACACTGCCGCGGCTGACGAGGATCGCGGAGAACATCAGCGCGATCCCGAGAATCAGCCCGATGTTGATCACGTTGCTGCCCAGGACGTCACCGAGGGCTATCTCCGGGCGGCCCGCCGCGGCGGAGTTGACCGCCACCGACAATTCCGGGGCCGATGTGGCAAAAGCCGCGACGGTCGCGCCGACGATGCCCGGGGGAAGCCGCGACCACAGGGTGAGACTGACCAGCCCGCGAACGAAGAACTCACCGCCGACGCCGGCCAGGATGCTGCCCAGCAGCAGCAGGAGAGCCGGTTGGGTCACCGCGCAGTTCGCCGCCGACGGCCCGGGTTCATGGCTGCGGGTACGGCGCCCAGCGCTTGTCGAAGCCAGCCTTGCGCACCGCCAATTGCGTGGCTCGTTCCTCGGGCGTCACGAACACCGTGCCTGTCGGCAGGTAATCGCCGATTTCGGAGATCTTGACCACCTGCGAGGTAACTGTCGGGGTGTCCTCGTCGTCGGGGTCGAGGTTTTGGAACCGCATCGAGATGATGCCCTGGTTCAGTCCGCCGGTCGACAGCCAATTCGCCACCAGCGGATCGGTCGGCGACACCACGATGGTGTACGTGCCATTGAGGTTGGCGACGGACTGGTCGTTGTTCAGGCTCGTCTGCTGGTTCCAGTAGTCGTCGGTGATCGTCCAGTCGTTGTAGACCGGAACGGTGAAGAACCCGGCACTGGCCGGGTCGATGGTCAGGATCAGCGCCTCGTCGTCGGCGAGTTGGAAGTAGCCGTTGCTCTGCAACTGGTTGGCCAGGAACTCCGCGTTGCTGGCCGGTTGCGTCATCACGTTCGGCGCCCGGAGTTGACCGTCGGGGTCGGTGGTGGCCAACGCCATGTATTTGGCCTGCTGGTTGGTTCCCCGCACGATCATCAGCAGCGCGGTCAGCGTTCCCCGCACGATCGGCGCCTCGGCGATACCCAGTGGCGGAATCAGCGACGCCAGCGACGCCAGCAGCGGGTTGTCGTTGACCAGTGAGCCCAGTAACACGAACCCGCCGAGTTGGGCGAACAGACTGTTGGGCGGTCCACTGACCCGCTGCACCTCAAGGCCCATCGGATCCTCAACGATCCACGTGCCCAGCGTGTTTCGCGCCGCGATCAGCGTCGAAGTTGACGTGAGTTGCAGGTGATTCTTCTGCCCAGGCGTCGCCGCGGCGCCACTGGCGGTGATCACGAACGAACCGTCCGGACTGACTTCGAGGTCATCGAGAGTCAGGATCGTCGACGTGGTGCCAGAGGTTCCCTCGAGCACACTGAAGGTGGTGTCGGCCGGGATGCCCTCGAAGAGTCGGCCGGTGAGGACGTACTCGGAGGTCTTGTTCACCGGAATGAAGCGATAGATGGTGTCGGGGTTGTCGTAGAGCAGCCGTGAACCGGCCACGTCGAGTCCGTACCAACTGTGCGGCGGAGCCACCTGGGTGACCACCGCGGGATCCATCGGATTGAGGATCTGCTGGGAGAACGCCGACGCCAGAGCGTATTCGTCAACCGCGTTGTCCAGGGCCTGCCGATTCGCCTCGTCGACTCCATCGACGAGCGCGAACTGCTGATTGCCCGCAGCCAGGAAGCCCTGCCGCAGAACGAATTTCATCAGTGCCACCGGCAGCGATGCGGCCGTGCGCATGGCGATCTGTTCGCGCGCTATCTGCACCGGGGTGCCCAGTGGGCTGACCTGATTGCTCAGTTCGGCCTGCGCGGCGCTCACCGCGCTTACGGGTGTCGCGGCACCGACCGGCGCAGGCGGCCCGCGGCGACGGGTCCGGCCGCGACGGGTTCGGCGGCGACGGGCCCGGCCACGAACTGCGCGGCGGGAGTGGCCGCGGCCGTTCGGCGGGTGTACGCCGCGGCCGCCAACGACGCCGGCGCGGCGACGGGAACCTGCCGATCGCCCTGGCCGACAGGGAGTGATGCTGGCCGCCCGCGCGCCGGCGCCAGTGACAGTGGTGCGGCGGCGGCCCGGTGCGCGGCGCTGCGGTGGCGCGGGCGGGGGCGCGCCGATACTGGCGAGCCGACGAACTTGCCGATGAACTCGCCGCGGACCCCGACCGTACGAGTCGTCGCCCTCGGCGGATGCGACCGGCATGCCCAGCGCGGTCCCGACGCCGAGGAACAACGCCAGTGCGCCGACCCGGCCGACTGATCTGCCACAGCCGGCGGCGGACGGGGATTGACCGGTGCGGGTCGAGGTCATCAGGCTCTGGCGTTCTTGGAAGCGGCCAGTACGGCAGATGGCGGACGTCACAGACATTACAGGGCACTATTCATCTGCCGACCCGCACCGCGAACTCCCACCCGGCGCCGTGATCTCGCTATGGTTGCGCCATGTCCATCAAGAATCCTGCAGGCCTGAGCCGCGGCCGCCACGCTGGGGTTGCGTTGGCCGGGCCGCAGGCACTGGGCTCTGCGTCGGCCGGGACGACCGACAGTGCGGGGGCGCCCGCCGTGATGCCGCGGCCACCGCGGACCGGTGCAGCCGAATGACCGCTCGGCGGCCCGAGTGAACCGGGCGAAGCGGCCCGCCGCGACGCCGCGGGCCGCCGTTGTCGCGAACGCGCGTACGAGTGACGCCGAGGTCCCGCGGCAGCCGAACCGGGCAACTCGATCCGCCGCGGTCCGTGGTGCGCTCACCCGACACGTCCCGACAGGTGCCCGACAGGGCCCGCCCCGACAGGGCCGCCCCGACCCGGCCCATTCCGACGGCGCTCCGCGAGCAGGAGTCGGTTCTCGCGGTGCCGGCGATCACCCGGCGCGCGGTGAGTGTGGCCAACCCGGTCGAGGAGTTCGTCGCCGGAGCCAAGGTGTGGGTGGACACCTTCGCCAACGGCTATCCGTGGTGGAGTGGCAGCCTGCTGCCCCCGGAGGTGCGGCGGATCTTCTTCAACGCCGCCCCGGTCGCCGCCCCGATGCAGATCGAACTCGACGTCGCCGGCGGAGTGACCAGCGCCGCCATCGCCTTCACCGCCTCCGACGCCGACGGCAACCGACTGCGCTACACGGTGCCGACCAAGGGTCTGCCCGGTGCTCCGGAGCGCGGCACGGTCACCGTCGACAACGCCGCCGGCACGTTCACCTACACCCCCGACGTCGACTACGTGGGCACCGATACCTTCTCCTTCGTCGTCAGCGACGACACCACCCCGCACGTCCACGCCTGGGAGGGACTGCTCAACGCCGCGTTCGGGATCCTGGGCCTCGGCCTGGCCGGTGGACACCGTGACACCGCAACGGTGACGGTGTTCAACAACGTCGACGTGACCACCGACATCGTCGGGGAATTCACGGTGCTGACCTACAACATCTCCGGAATGCCGTTCCCGCTCTCGGGTGGGCCGTGGCCCCGGATCACCAACACCCTCCAGATCGGTTCGCGGATCGCCGATTTCGACATCGTCAACGTCCAGGAAGACATCGCCTACCACCCGTTCCTGATCGCCGATGCGCTCTTCCCGGACGGAACCGCACCCGAGGTGCCCGCCTGGGCGTGGCCGATCGGGGTGCCGTTCTCCGACGGCCTGAACTCGTTGTCCGCCTACAACATCGAGAGCCTGCACCGGCAGTCGTGGACTGACCGGCCGAATCTGCTCAACCCGGGCGGGTTCACCTACACCCGCCAGCACATCCCGGGTGGATCCTCGGTCGATGTCTACAACGTCGACACCAGCGGTGGTTCGCTGACCGCCGCCGAGATCGACCAGCTGTCGACGTTCATCGGCGCGGCCTCGATCGGCCGGGCGGTGATCGTCACCGGTGACTTCGGCCAGTTGTACTCCGACCCCGGACAGGTACTTGCCGGGTTCACCGCGGCCAACGGACTCACCGACGCCTGGGTGCAGGTCGAGTACGGCGGCGTCGCGCCCACCGACGCCCCCACCTGTGCCTACGACGACGGCTGCGAACAGCGCGACAAGATCTTCTACCGCGACGCCGCACCGCTGAACCCGGGCGACCCGGCGACGAGCCCGGTGCGCCTGCAGGCGATGTCCTACACCAACGAGGGATTGAACTTTCGCAACGACGCCGGCGTGGACCTCTCCGCGTACCGGCCGCAATCGGTGACGTTTGGCTACAGCGTCGACTCGATCGGGCCGATGAACGTCGACCTGGCCAACTGGATGGCCGAGTTGCCGATGCTCTCGACGTTGCCGCTGACGCTGCTTCCGATCCCCGGCACCCACGACTCGGGCAGCTACGGGATCACCCCGAGATCACCGTGGGCGCTGACCGGTAAGGACCAATTCGGTGCTCTCACCGAGCTTCCCGGCCTCCTGCAGGACCTCATCGTCAAACCGGTCGCCGCCGGCTGGGGCAAGACCCAGTCCAAGGATCTCTACGAGCAGTTCACCGACGGCATCCGCTACGTCGATCTGCGGCTCACCAACGAACCCGACGGCCAGATCTACCTCGAGCACGGCCTGCGCTCGGTGCTCTTCGACGAGGCCGTCACCGACATCGCCGCCTTCGCCACCGAACATCCCAAGGAAGCACTCGTCGTCTACATCCAGGGCATCAAGAACTTCACCCCGATCACCCATGCCGAAGTCGTCGCGCAGATGGATGCGGCGTTCGGGTCGCGGATGGTGCCGCGCGAGCTGGGCACCTCGGCGACGCTGGGGGACCTGTGGGCGATCGACAAGAACGTCATCGTCGTCTACAACAACGCCGACGTGGTGGCCGCCGATGAGAATCTGTGGCCCGACGACACACTGTATCGGCCGTGGCCCAACGTCCCGTCGGTCCCGGCACTGCTGGCCGGCAACGAGACCAACCTCATCAACCGTCCGCCGGCGTCGATCTGGGGCCTGTTCGGCGAGCCGACACCCAGCCTCACCAACTACGCCACCGGCCTGCTGACCATCGGACCGCAGGACATCGAGCAGTTCATGTTCAACGTGCACGCCCCCGTGCAGCAATGGATGCGCGTCGATTTCAAGAACACCGTCAACCTCGTCACCGCCGACTGGTACCAGCTGTTCTGGCCGGCCGGATCGACGTTCGCGCGCGACTCAATTGGCGCGGTGTATGAAACCCTGGGCTCGCGCCTGACCGGTGGCGCCGTCGCCGGATAGGGTGCGAAGACTGCGGGCATGGCGGCGGTGGATGGGTGCGCCGTCGACTACCTGATCTTCAGTCCACCTCTGGAATCGGACTGCGGATACCGAACACCGGTTGGCGACGTCGGCCGTGATTCCACCCGCGGTCCCACGGCCAGTGCACAAAGTCGTCGGTCCACACCAGTTGCACGGCGCGGATGTCGGGACCGCAGATGCCGACGGCGAAAACGAGGTGGACGTCCGGGTGGTCGACCTCAACGACTTCGAGAAGAAACTCGCTCTGATAGTCGATATGCATGGCCGACTGGAGGATCGTGCCGTCGTCGACCATGTCATGAGCGATCGAGTTGAGCAGCCGCTTCGCTGTCCGCGGTGGCAGCCCGGTGATCAACAACTCGGGCAGGCCCAGGTCGGTCAGACCAACCGTGTAGGCGAACGGCCAGTCCTCGCCCTCAACGAATTGAACGGCCCATCCGTGGCCGTTGATGATCTCCCGCAAGAGGTCGAGGTAATCATCGGTGGTGCGATCGGGGTTGTCGCACTGCCAGCACATGGGCAGGTCCTTATCTGTCGTGGTTGCAAATGAGCTTGCACCCACCCACTGACAGTCTGGTCGCTCCTGTCGCGCCTAAGAGCCCGGAGTGCGCAGCTTATAGCCGCGGTCGATCACCTCTTCGGGCAGCGGCTGGCTCTCCTCGTTGGGAATCATCACCTCGATGTAGGCGGCCCCGTCGTGGGCCGCAATGGCGTCGAGGGCATCGTCGAGTTCGGCCACCGTGGTCACCTTCACCGACAGCCAGTCCTTGCAGCCGAACGCGGCGGGCAGCCGGTGGTATTCCACCGGGGCGAGGTCGTCGTAGGGGTGGCCGCGCTCGCTGATGACGTCCTCAATGCCGTAGAGCCCATTGTTGAGCACGAAGATCACCGGTTTGATGCCGTAACGGCCCATCACGGCGAGCTCGTTGAGGGTCAGTTGGTGGGAGCCGTCGCCGGTGACCAGCCAGGTGCGCCCGGCGGTCTTGGCCATCGCGATGCCCAGGGTGGCCGGGGTGGCCAACCGAGTCGAGCCCCAGCCCCTGCTCCTCGGCGCCGACAGCCGCGGCGAGCGCATCCCGTTGAGATGCAGCATGCAGGTGCCGGTTTCGATCACCAGGGTGTCTCCGGCGCGTAGTCGCTGCTGCAGCCGCAGGTGAAACTGGCCGAGGGTGGTCGGGTCGGCCCCGGGCCGGCGAGCTCGAGCATGGCGGCGGTCAGCGCCGGCTCCCGGTTGCGCGGCGTCAGCGTCTCAGGAGTGCGTCCAGGACGTCCTCGATGGCGACGTTGAGGTACACGTCGGTGCCGCTGCGAATCCAGTTGTCGTGGACACAGATTGCGCCGCTGGTGTCCAGGACCGCACCCCACAGGCCGGTGTTGAGCTCGGTTAGCATGATCCCGCCGATGTCAAGGATCACATCGGCGTGCTCGACGATGTCGCGCACCTCCGGGGGACTCGAGGCCTGTGCCGCGTAGAGACCGATGTACTGCGGCAGGGACTCATCGAGCACGCCCTTGTCATAGGAGGTGATGGCCACCGGCAGGTTGGCTTTGCTCACCAGTGCGGCGGCTTTGTCGGCGACGCCATAGCGGGCGGTCAGGGTGGTGATGGTGGCGACCGGGTGTTGTGCGGCAGTGACTTTGGCGGTGATGGCGGCGACGGCTGCGGCCAGTTCGGTTGGGTTGCTGCGCTGGCGCTTGATCTGGTTCAGCGGCACCCCGGCGACAGGTGTGCCGATCACCGGCATCAGACCGTTGACCTCGGAGATCACCAGGTAGGCCGGCATCGACTGGCGCAGCGCCTCGCGGATGACCCGCTCGAGTTCGTCGATGCAGTTGTCGGGGGTGAGCACCGCTGCCACGCAGCAGGCGGTCTCTGAGATCGCTTGGAAGCGGTCATATCTGGTGTCGCCGAGATTGTGGTGGGTGATCAGGCCCAGGTGCTGGATGCGCTCACTGGGCTTGCCGACGATGTGGAACACCGGTAGGCGGTGGGCCTTGGAACCCATGACCCCGTTGAGCGCGGAGAGTTCCCCGACGCCGTAGGTGGTGGTCAAAATCGCCGCGCCCCGGATGCGGGCGTACCCGTCGGCGGCGTAGGCGGCGTTGAGTTCGTTGGCGCAACCCACCCAGGCCAGGCCGCTGATCTTTTCGACGGCGTCGTCCACCGAGAATGCGTAGTCGCCGGGAACGCCGAAGATCGTGTCGATGCCCAGTGCTGCGAGCCGTTGCAGGGTGTACTCGGCGACCGTCGGTGAGGTCATCTGGGTTGGCTCCTGGCTGTTGGCGGGCTGGATGGGACGATCAGGTCATGGTAAGCGGAATGCTCGCCGACGCGGTGCTGGTGCTGCACGGACTGTTCATTGCCTGGGTCGCCCTCGGTGCGATAGCGGTGTGGCGTCGGCCGTGGCTGGCGGTGCTGCACCTGCCGGCGCTGGCGTGGGGACTGTGGATCGAGGTTTCCGGCGGGATCTGTCCGCTCACGCCGTTGGAGAATTCGTTGCGCCGGGCGTTTCCTGACGAATCACCGGGGCCAGGCCTTCGGTGGCTTCATCGAGCACTACCTCGGCGGGGCGATCTATCCCGCGGGACTGACCCAACAGGCGCAGTGGATGCTGGCCGGTGCGCTCCTGGTTTTCAACGCCGTGCCCTACGCATTGATGATCGCCCGGACCGTGCGCGCCCGCGACACCTCGGCGTAATCCGACGTCAGTCGACGGTAGCCCGTCGTCGCGGAGATCTGAGTCAACGGAGAACGGCCACCAAGATGGCGATCGCCAATGCGGCCCGGACAGTCCAGGCGGCGGTGCGGATCCAATTCGTTGCGATCAGCTGGTTAAGAGTCGCGGACTCAAAGCGCGCGTTGAGCCGGTCGTGCAGTGGAGCCGAGACGAGCGCCGTGGTGCCGATCGCGACCGCCTCGGCCCCGGCGCCGGCCCACGGCAACCACGAGCTGAGCCCGGGGGGCGCGGCGAAGAGGAAGGCAAGCACACACGCTGCCTCAACGGCCATCAGTGGCCCGACCACCAGCGAGATGCGCGTGCGGTGGGCGCTTTCAAAGCGGGTGAAGTGAGGTTCCGAAACAAAACGCATGAGCGGGTAGTGCACGACCTGGACGAGCCAGATCACGCCGAACATCCCCACCGAGGCGACGACCTGGGCGACGGCGACGATCTCGGCCGTCCGCGGGTTCACAACTCGACCTCGGCCACCACCGCGTAATGGTCACTGGCCCACACCCCGTCGACCGCCGCGGTGCCGGCTAGCGAACACCGGCGCACATGGCCCGCTCCGCGTCGGCGCGGTGTGGACACCATCACGTAGTCGAGGCGGCGGTGAGGATGGATGGCGCGGCGTGGAACCAGGGGGTTTGCGGCGGACCAGGTGTGTCCCGGGTCGGTGTTGCCCGCGGCGGTCCAGGCGTCGACCAGGGTGAAGCCCGGCGTCGTTCCGGGGGCCAGGCCGGTCGCGCGCCGGTACTCGTCGGACTCCGGTGTGCAGTTGAGGTCACCGGCGAGGATGGCGGGCAGCGCCTCGCGGCGCTGCGTTTCATCACCGAGGACCTCAGCGAGATGATCCACCAGGGCTGCCATCTGGACGCTGCGGCGGGCCGACTGCTCAAGGCCGTGCTCCAAATGGGTACCGGCCGCGATGAACGGACCGCCCTCCTCGGCGGGTCGGTGCACCCGGGTCACCAGTACATGGCGCCAGGTCGGCTCGCCGTGCTCATCGGGCAGGGAACACAGTCGTTCGATGGTCAACGGCCAGCGGGCCAGGACGGCGTTGACGACCCAGTACGAGGCGTCCGGGTAGCGATCGAATCCCGCCAGTTCTGCCGCCGTGACCGTGTAGAGGCCCAGTTCCTCGCTGAGGCGGGCGGCCTGGGTGCTGCCGGCGCGTTCGACCCAGGACTCCTGCAGGGTGAGCACGTCAGGGGCGATCTGTGCGATGCCTGACCGCAGCGCGGCGTGCCGGGGGACCCAGTCGCCCACCCGGCCCTGGGTGTTCCAGGTCATGACGCGCATCGGTCCACCCTCCTCGTCGTCCCTGCGATCTTGTCGTACCCCCTCACTAATCTTCGGGTGTCAGGACGTTCAGGCGACGAGAGGGGGGGTGTGTTGGCTCAATCCATCAACACCAGTTACGCAGTTATCGTTCTCGGGGACCACGGGACCCTCGAGATCAGTGATCTTGCGGAGAAGGCGGCCGAGCAGGGTGCGGTGATCGCCGAGACCTACAGCTTCGAACCGGGTGATCCGGGCTCTCAGGACGACCTCACCGACGTGGAGGCGGTGGTCGCGGCGCTGAGCCGGGCCGTGGCGATCAGGGCGGATGTCTGGGTGCCGTTTCCGCTGCCGGATCTGGGCCGCGAGGAGCATGTCCGCCGGGTCAGCCTAGTTCTGCAGCGCCACGGCCTGAACATGGTGATGGGCCAGGCGCTGGAGCCGTGCTCCCGGGACGGCGGGTACAACCCGATCGACTTCGCGCTGCGCACCGAGGTGCGTGCGGTCGACGAACTCGACCGTGCGGCGATCGCCGCGGCCGGCGCGCGGACCCTTGGGGCGGAGATCGAGCGTGCCTTCGCCGAGGCCGACATCAGCGTCGCCGGCCACCCGGGCGGCGACGCGGGGAATTCCCGCCGAGGCCCGGCGGCGATGACGCCGACGAGCCCACGACGTGTGCGCCCGCCCGGCCCGCGCGTGCTCGCTGCGTGAAAACTCCCGGCAGCGGCGAGAAGCTCTACGGCATCGGCGCGGTCGCGCGACTCTTTGGCAGGCCGGTGCAGTGGGTCAACGCGGCGCTGCGCAACAACTCCTTCGTCCGCGAGGACGGCTCGGTCATCGAACCGATCAAAATCGGCAAGGGGCGGGTTCGCCGGTTCAGCCACACCGACCTCGACGAGATGCTTCGGTCCTGCTATCGGCAGGGCCTGGTGAGCGAGGACGAGTATCTGAGCCTGATCGCGGTGCTGTTCTGCGAGCGGATGGGGTGGTGAGGTGTCCGGTGGTGACGGTCACCCCACGCGGGGTGCGGAGGCGCCGGTGCGCGTAATCCAGAGATGCGATCCCCGGCAGGCTGATGTGAGGAATTAGGCATCAAGTAGCGGCGGCTACGCCAAAAACCTCAACATGTGTATTAACCTTTCGTGAACGGCAGGCCTGAGTCCCACCATTTCACGCTCACGACGTGATCTGCCGGTAGAGGAGTCGTAGCCCTGTGCGCATCGCCGCCGAGCTTCCGCCCACCGGACACGCCGTCATCATCGGCGCGAGTATGGCCGGACTGTGCGCCGCACGGGTGCTGAGCGACCACTTCACCCGGGTCTCGGTCTACGACCGCGATGCCCTTCCCGACCTTCCGGTCGACCGTTCGGCCATTCCGCAGGGCCAGCACGTTCACCTACTGATGGCCCGCGGTGCGCACGAGCTCGAGGGGCTGTTTCCGGGTTTGCTCGACGACATGGCCGCCGACGGCATGCCGGTGGTGCTCAACGCGCCCGGCGAGATTCACTTCGCGGCATCCGGTCACGTGCTCGGCACCGGACACAGCGGACAGGACGGTTTCACCGGGTACCTACCGAGCCGGGCTCTGCTCGAATGGCATGTCAGGGAGCGCGTCAAGGCTCTGCCCGGCGTCGAGATCGTTTCCGGTGATGTCGACGAGCCGGTGTTCGATCCGGTCGCCGGACGGGTGATCGGCGTTGTTCTCGACGGTGGGCTGTCGATTCCGGCCGACCTCGTCGTTGACGCGTCGGGCCGGGGCAGTCGACTCCCGGCCTGGCTGCAGAAATGGGGCTTCGACTCGCCTCGGGTGGACGAGGTGAAGGTCGGCGTCACCTACGCGTCGCTGCGGGTGCGTATCCCGGTGGGAATGATGCCGGAGAAGATGGTTGTGGTCGGCGCCTCGGACGAACGGCCCCGGGGCATCGGGATGCTGTTCCACGAGGACGGCGCCTGGACGGTGACGGCCTTCGGAGTGGGCGGCGCCAAACCGCCGCAGGACTTCGCCGGTGTCTGTGCGCTGGCCGACGGCCTGGTTCCGCCACACATCGCCGCGGCATTGCGGGCCGGCGAAACGCTCGGCACGATGAAACTCCACAGCTATCCGACCAGCAAGTGGCGCCGCTACGACAAGCTCGCTTCGCTGCCGGACGGCATCCTGCCCTTCGGCGATGCCGTCATAAGCGTTAATCCCACCTTCGGGCAGGGCGTCACGATGTCGGCACTGCAGGCCGCCGTCATGCGCGACGTGTTAGCCCGCGGCACCCACGACCTCACCGCGCGGTTGGCCCGCAGCACCTCGCGGACCGTCTTTCCGGTGTGGACGGGCAACGCCATCGCCGATATGAGCGCCGACCTGGCGTCGGGCCCACGGCACTGGTGGTACCGACCGGCCTACAGCCTGATCGAACAGTTCCTCGGTGCGGCCGAGTCCGACGCGGTGCTGGCCGAGTGGTTCCTGCGCCGGACCAGCATGCTCGACAGCCTCTACGTCATACCTCCGCCACACATATTGGCTCGCACCATCCGGCACAACACCAGGGCCTGGCTGGCACAGCGCCGCAGGTCCGGCGCGGGCGCGGTCCGGGTCTACGCGGACAGCCAGGCGTAGCTCGCCGCGATCGACCCGTTTGATTGGCGCGTTCTGCCGCAATTCCCGGTTGCCGGCCACCGTCCCAACCCATGCAGCGGATCGTCGATATCCAGTCCCGGCGCGGTCCCTAGTCGAACAGGTCGGGTTGCTCGCGGGTGATGCGGGCGAACAACGGCTGGAAGCTGAACCAGCCGGCGAAGTGACTGCCGACCTGGGTGCCGGTGAGGGTGGCCATCTCCGGATCGATGAGGATCGGGGTTCCGACGGCCTCGGCCATCAACTGCGCGTGACAGGTCCGCTCCATGGTGATGAACCACCACGCGGCCTCCTCGACTGACTGTCCGACGGTGAGCAGGCCGTGGTTGCGCAGGATCACGGCCTTGTTGCCGGCCAGATCGTGGGCGATGCGCTTGCCCTCCTCGATGTCGAGCACCACACCGGAATAGTTGTCGAACAGCGCGTGGTCGCCGTAGAAGGCGCACGCGTCCTGGGTGATCGGATCGAGCGTGCGGCCCAGGGTCGACCAGGTCTTGCCGTACACCGAGTGTGCGTGGGCCGCGCCGATGACGTCCGGGCGTGCGGCGTGAACCTGGGAGTGGATAGCGAAGGCGGCCTGGTTCACCGGCCGGTCACCCTCCACGATGGTGCCGTCGTGGCGCACCAGCAGTAGATCGCTGACCCGGATGTGGCCGAAGTCCATGCCGAACGGGTTCACCCAGAAGTGGTCGGTGAACTCCGGGTCGCGGGCGGTGATGTGACCCGCGACGCCCTCGTCGAAGCCGAACTTGCTGAACAACCGGAACGCCGCTGCGAGGTTCTGTTTGCGGTGCAGTCGTTCCTCGGCGGTATCGCGGTCTTGGGGCAGCAGCGCCGCAATGTTGCCGCCCGCCATCTTCTGCGCCTGTTCGGCGGCGGTGTCAGTCATGGGGTCAGATTACGCCGGTCTGGAGATGAACACATCGATTAAAACTTGATATCACCGGTGATATCGGATTCTGGGGGGACATGGCGTCTCCGGAACCTCAGCGCTCCAAAGCCTTGGCGCACCCGGCGAGGATCGCGGTGAAGTTCCACGGCAGCAGCCGCGCACTCGCCACCTCCATGGCCGTGCCGCCTCCGCGAATCGGATGGGTGTAGGAAATGGTCCAGTCGACACCGGTGCCGCCGCGATGGTGCGTTCGACATGAATACCGACCATCAGCGCGTCAAGGGATCCCCGGCCAGCGCCGCGGTTCCGATGACCTCACGGAATCCTGATCGCAGACTCTCGACGAGGGCATCGCGGTCCTCGACCGCCGCGTCGTCGGTGCTGACCCCGACACTCGCGGTGCCCTCGTAGGTCAGCATCGTGACGTTGATCGCCGCCCCGATGGTGCCGACCAAGGGGTACATCCGCTCGATCTTGGCACCGGCCAGCCACACCGGCACCGGCACCCCGGGCACGTTGGAGGCGGTCAGATCTGAGGTCTGGGCCGCCGCCGACACCAGCTCCGGGGGCAGGAATCGGGTCAGCTCGGCGAAATAATCGGCCAGTTTCAAGGCCGGTTCGGCACGCCAGCTGCGCACCGTGTTCGCCGCCGCCTCCAGCACATCGTCGATGACGTTGGAGATCGGGATCTCGAAGCGCGCGATCGTCACCGCATTGCTCTGGTCGTCCGAGGTGCGCAGCGAGATCGGCATATTCATCCGCAACTCCCCGACCGGTCGGCCCATCTTCTCGTGATAGCGGTACATGCCGACGCTGATCGCCGCTAGGAACAGATCGTTGACGGTGCGCTCACGCTTTTTGGCCGCGGCGCGGAACTCCGCGAAGTCCATGTCGATGGTGTTGAAGTGGTAGTTAATACTGCGCAACTGCATGATCGGCGACAGCGGACCCAGCGGCAGCGGGATCTTGGTGAACCGCGCCACCGACTCCGCGGTGTCGCGCACCTTGCCGATCAGCTCCAGCGGATTCTTGACCGCCGCCAGGGCCAACGGCCCGATTCCCTTGATGACGTCCTCGGCGGTCTTGGCGACCCATCCGACGTTATTGCGGATCACGGCCTGCATGAAGCCGCGGGTGTCGAGCTCGAAGGGCTCGGGAGCGTCCGGCATGGGCCCGAGATCGCTGCCCTCCGGTGTGAAGTCGAACAGTGCCAGACCGAGTTGCACCGTGCCCTGCCCGTCGGCGATGGCGTGATGCAACTTCAGAATGAGTGCCGCCTTGCCACCGGCGAGACCCTCCACCACAGTCACCCGCCACAGTGGCCGTTCCTTGTCGAAGTCGGTCATGGACTGCCGGCGGGCTTCGGTGAGGACGTCATCCCAGCTCGCCCCGGGCATGCTGAACCGGCGCATGTGATAGCCCAGATCGAAGTCCGGATCGACGACCACGCGGGGGGTCTGCAGATTCAGTGGGCCTTCAACGACCTTGGAGCGCAACACCGGGGCAAGCCGACTCGCACGCTCGAAGCGATCACACAGCATGTCCCAATCCGGGTTGGTCTCGAGCACCAGCAGGCCGATGATGGTGGAGCGCATGACCGGATCGTCGGTGGCCATCCGCCACGTCGCGAAGTCCCAGCCACCGAGGCGTCGGGCTCCGGTGATCGTCTCCTGGCCCCGAAGTTTCTTGGTCGGGGCCTTCTTCTTCGCCGGGGCCTTCTTGGCGGGTGCCTTCTTGGCGGGTGCCTTCTTGGCGGGTGCCTTCTTCGCCGGTGCTTTCTTGGCGGGGGCCTTCTTTACCGGAGCCTTCTTTACCGGAGCCTTTTTCGCCGGTGCCTTCTTCGGGCTGTCCGCCATGTGTCCTCCTAGTTCGCCGGCATCAGCGCTGCCGTCGATGAGAATCCTTGCACCCCGCGGTCGTCCGGCGGGCAGCATGACCTATTTCATGGTCTTCCTGTAGGTCTTCTCAAGAGCTTGCATTTCGGCTTCGGTGGCAAACTCGAATACCTGCTTGTCGGGAACCTCGAGAGCGTGAGCACCCTCTCCCTTGGTCTTTATCAACGACGCCGCGATGGAAATGGCGATGACAATGATGATCACCGCGAGGGATATGACCGTCGGCATCTTGAAGTCAAGGGCGACATTCAGCAGCATCTTGATACCCACCCAGACCAGAATGAACGACAGTCCGATCTTGAGGTACACGAAGCGGTGAATCAGGTCGCCCAGTAGGAAGTACATGGCTCGAAGGCCAAGGATCGCGAACGCGTTGGCGGTGAAGACCAGGAACGGCTCGTCGGTAACAGCAAAGATGGCTGGGATGGAGTCAACCGCGAAGATGATGTCTGTGAACTCAACAAGCGCGAGAACGATGAATAGCGGCGTTGCAAGCAACACCCCGTTGATGCGAACGAAGAACTTCTGTCCGTAGTACTTGTCCGTGCTCTTGATGTGGTTCTTCGCGAATTTGAGGAACTTAGAGCCGGTGATGTCCATGTGTTCGTTGCGCTTGATCATCATCTGAACTCCAGTCCAGATCAGAAAAGCGGCAAAGACGTAAAGAATCCAGCTGAAGCTGTTGATGAGGCCGTAGCCCAGAGCAATGAAGATTCCACGGAACACCAGGGCTCCCAGGACCCCGAGGAACAGCACACGGTGCTGGAATTCCCGCGGCACGGAGAACGCTGCGAAGATCAGCGCCCAGACAAAGACATTGTCGACGGCGAGGGACTTTTCGATGACGAAGCCCGAGAAGTACTGCTGGCCAAACTCTGATCCGTACTCAAACCAGATGTAGGCACCGAAGGCGAGACCGAGACTGATCCAAAGAATCGACCAACCCGCCGCTTCTTTGAACTCAATAACCTTGGCGTGTCGATGGGCGAACAAGTCGATGGCCAGCATCACCAGGATGAGACCCAAAACTGCAAACCAGAGCCAGAGTGGGACGTCCAATGTTCTCCTAAGCTTGAAAAACGTTTCCTGAAACACAAGTCTAGTGTTTGGCGGGAATTTGTGCCAGCCCGGGGGCGCTTCTTGCCGGCCCGGCCTCCAGTGCGCCCGCAGGCACCTGGCCGATGATCGCGGTGAGATAGCGCTCCGCACGGTCCCACGGCGGTGGTGGACGGTCCATAATGACCCGGTGAACACCGAGGGAGCCGTGCGACCGGGCGGCGAACCCACCGCCGCTGATCTGCGCCGGTGGCGTCGACATCTGGCCAACGAGCGCGCCGAGGCGGCCGTCTACCGCGATCTGGCGCAACGCTACGACGGCGAGGAACGCGAGATCCTCTCCTCGATCGCCGCTGCCGAGGAACGCCACGAACAGCACTGGCTGGCACTGCTCGGTGATCAGGTCGGTACTCCCCGGCGCGCGGACCTGGGCACCCGGGTCCTGGCGTTTCTGGCACGTCACTTCGGGTCGGTGTTCATCCTGGCCCTGGTCCAGCGGTTCGAGGCCCGCGCCAATTACGGCGACGACACCGACGCCACCGCGACGATGGTCGCCGACGAGCAGATCCACGAGGAAGTCATCCGCGCCCTGGCCGGTCGCGGTCGTGATCGCCTCTCGGGCAGTTTCCGGGCCGCAGTGTTCGGGGCCAATGACGGACTGGTGAGCAACCTTGCTCTGATCCTGGGCGTCAGTGCCAGCGGAGTGACGGGGCACGCAGTGCTGGTGACCGGCCTGGCCGGGTTGCTCGCCGGCGCGCTGTCGATGGGGGCCGGTGAATACGTGTCGGTCAGTTCGCAACGCGAACTGCTGGAGGCGTCCACCCCCAGCCCGCACGTCGGCGGTGCCCTGGCCCAACTCGACGTCGACGCCAACGAACTCGAACTGGTCTACCGCGCCCGCGGCATGACCCCGGAGGAGGCCCGCGTGCACGCCGCCAAGGTGCTGCGCGACCCCGGGGCGGGCGGCCCGGACGAGTCAGGCGCTGCGGCCATCGACGCCCACGAGACCATCGGGACCGGACTCAGGGCGGCCGTCGCGAGCTTCCTGTTCTTCGCCGTCGGTGCCTTGATTCCGGTGCTGCCCTACCTTTTTGGCCTCGAAGGGACAGTTGCGGTGCTGGTGGCCGCCGGTCTGGTCGGGGTGACCCTGTTGGGCACCGGCGTGATCGTCGGCCTGCTCTCCGGTGGGCCACCGATGCGGCGGGCCATGCGGCAGTTGATGATCGGCTACGGCGCGGCCGGCATCACCTATCTGCTGGGACTGCTCGTCGGCGGCGGATTGGGCTGATCGCAACCCTCCGCAAATCGTCGGCGCATCGGCGATTTCCGTTGGTAACAGCCGAATCCGGTGCTGTTGTTTAGTGCGCTTGTCAGAGTCCGTCGGTAGAATAGAACTATCAACCGCGGCCGCTTCGGATGGGCCGTTCTTTGCAGTTCGGGGGCTTCACATCGGCTACCGGGGGCACTGCCCCCGGACTCCGTCGTGGCCTTTTGTCTGCCCAACAGGGAGGTACCACCATGACCGATTCCAACAAGACCCTGATCGCGGCACTGCTCGACCGCTCCGGCTCGATGTCCGGCTCGACGGAGTTCACTGAGGACGGCTGGCGGGAGCTCATCAACTCCCAACGCGCGGAGCCCGAATACTGCGAGGTAATGCTGGCCCAGTTCGACACCGAGTACGAGGTGCTCTACCCGCCGACCGCCATTGCGGAGGTTCCGGCGTTCGCCGTGGTGCCCCGCGGAATGACAGCACTGCTCGACTCGGCCGGCAAGTTCATCACCGAGGTGGGCGAACGGCTCGCAGCGCTGCCGGAGGATCAGCGGCCCGGCCAGGTGATCTGTCTGATCATGACCGACGGCATGGAAAACTCCAGTCACCAGTGGGACTGGGAGGCGGTCAAGACGCTGATCACCCAGCAGCGTGAAAGCTACGGCTGGGAGTTCATCTTCCTGGGCGCGGACATCGACGCGGTCGAGGTGGGCGAGCGGATGGGCATGGACCGCCGCTACGCGATGACCTACGACAAGCGGTCGCATGCCACGGTCAAGGCGACCTACGCACGGGCGTCCGGCGTCATGACCGATCTCAAGCGTGGAATCCTCGCCAGCGAGGGCTTCAGCGCGGAGGCCCGAGCCGAGGCGATGGGTGAGGCGCCGAAGAAGAAGCGCAAGCGGGGCGCCTAGCCCCTAGGTGGACGTCGGCGTGCTGTCGCTGATGCATGGCGTCAGCGAGCCGACGTTCGCCGTCTAGACCAGAACGCACACGACAATAATGGGGGGATTAGCCATGGGTTCAACCGTTTCGGGTGTGGGGAACTTTCGTGCCGCCATGCTCGGCGTTGCCTACGGCGATGGGTGGGGATATCCCAACGAAAGGCAGAGTTACGGCCGGTTGACGCTGATGGACCTCAGGGGCCCGGAACTTCCGGAGCGGCTGATCGTCTCCGATGACACCCAGATGACGCTGCACCTGGCCCAGGCACTGGATGGCGCGGCCGGCAAGACCGCGAGTGAGTTGCAGTCGGCGATCCTCGCCGGTTGGCTCGCCTGGCTGCACGACCCGGGCCTGCGGGGAATCGGCCGCACGACGAGAACCGCGCTGAACGCCCTGGACTCCGGGGCCACCTGGTACCGGTCCACCGTGGTGCACAGCGACGCCTGCGGTGCGGTGATGCGCGTCTCGCCGTGCGCCTTTCTGCCCGAGGGATTGTGGCAGCCGGTGTCGGCGTGGCAGGCCGCCACCACCCATGGCGGCTCCGCGGCGATCGCGTCGGCGTTGCTGGCCGCCGCGCTGCTGCGCCGGGTCATCACCGCCGACGATCCGCAACATAAAGTTTCCATGGCCGGCGGTCTGCTGCATCATGTGATCGATCTCAGCCACGACGACGCCTTGGGCAGTGCCGCCGCGCCGTGGCTGATCGACCACCCCCGCACCGGAACCTTTGACCTTGCAGGTGATCTCATCCGAACCGGAATGTCAACGGTGCGGGAGGCACTGCAGCAGGCCCGCGACGCCACGCCGAAGTTCCTCGACGATCCCTGGGGCGCCGACCCGTCGCTTGCGCACTTCGGCGGAGAGGGATGGCGTGCGCCGCAGGCGCTGGCGTGCGCCCTGCTGTGTGTCGACATGCTGCCCGGTGACCCGCTGGAGGCCCTGCGCAGAGCAGCGACCACCGGCGGAGACAGCGACACCCTCGCCGCGGTTGCGGGCTTCTTCCTCGGTGGCGCCTACGGTGATGTCTGGCCGCAGCATTGGCTCATGCGACTGGAGCCCCGGTACCGCGACTGGATCGCACAGACCGAGGCCTATGTCTTCGACTGAGCACTGGCCCGTCGACAAGATCGCGAGCAACCTGGCGCGCGCGCCGCAGGGCCGACGCTGCGTGCTGTTGACCACCGGCGCCTTGAACCCGGTGCACCTCGGTCATGTCGCAATGTTCGACCGCGCGCGAGACACCCTGGAGTCTGAGTACGGCTTCGCCGTCGTCGGCGGATTCCTCTCGCCGTCGCACGACGCCTACCTGTCCGGCAAGTACGGCGACCCGAGGAAGTTTTTTTCCGCGGCGAAGCGACTGGCGATGTGCGCCGCCGCGACCCAGGCGCATCCGATCTTGGCCGTGGCGGCCTGGGAGAGTTCGGCCCCGGGTCACTGGCCTGATTTCCCCGAGGTGACGGCCATGCTCGAACGCGTTCTGGACGAACGGTTTCCCGGCGAGGGCATCGACGTCATCTATCTGTGCGGCCAGGACCATTTCCGCCACGCGGCACGGGCCGGACTTCCCGGTGTAGCGGTGACGTCCCGCGCCGGCCGCTCGGAAACCACCGATGCGGCGCGCAACATCTTCGCGGTGCCGACCGGCTCAGACGATCCGCTCAGCCACCTCAGCTCGACGCGTGTCCGGGAAGCATTGGCCCGCAACGATATACCGACGTTGCAATCCTGGCTGCACCCCGATGTTCTGGCAATGCTGCTCGGGTGGCGTTAGCGCACCGGGCACCCGGCGGTCGACGGCGCGGCAGGGGTCGCCGCGGCCGCCCGCATCGCGCGCAGCCGAATCTGGGCACCCCGGTGCGGCTCAAGGATCACGCCGCGCACCCGTTGGACCTCGTCGCGGGCTGTGGTGGTGCTCAACTCGACCCGGCGCAACACCTCGCGCAGGATGACCCGCATCTCGATCAGCGCGAAGTTGGCGCCCAGACACCGGCGGTTGCCCCGCCGAACGGCAGCCAGGTGGTGGGGCCCAGGGCTGCGGACCGTGGATCGGAACCCAGCATCCGATGTGGGTCGAACCGATCCGGTTCCTCGTACCGGGTCGGGCTGGCATGGACCAGCCCGATACCCGGGGCGACCATGACACCGGCCGGGATTCGGTAGCCACCGAGTTCGACCGGGGCGGTGGCTTTCGGCCCACATCGAACACGACGGGGCGGATCCGCAGGGTTTCCTTGCAAACCGCATCCAGGTACTCATCAGCGGCCGGATCACCGACCGCGCTCGCCGCGGCGGCCGCCACCGCCTCGGCCAGCAGCACCGGATGGCGGGTCAGCCGCTCCAGCGTCCACGACAGTGCGGTGGCGGTGGTGTCGTGGCCGGCGGCCAGCAGGGTCATCAGCTGATCACGCAACTCGCGATCGCTCATCTGCCGGCCGTCGTCGTCGGCGGCCCGGACCAGCATGGCCAGCACGTCGGTGCGGGCGGCCAAATCCGGTGCGGCACGGCGATCGGCGATCTCGGCGTACAGCAGTGCGTCCGCCTCCTCGAGGCGCCGCCGAACATTGCGCCATGGCCGGCGCTGCTGAAGCTTCGGGTTGTAGATGGCCAGCGTCGACCACGGATCCAGGTTCAACACCCGCGGCATGACTGCCCGCAGCGCGGCGAGTCGGGCCGGTTCGGTGGCACCGACGACGGTGCGCAGGATCACCTCGAGGGTGATCTCCGACATCTTCGGCCCGACCGGGAATTCGACGCCGACCGGCCACCGGACGATATTTGCGGCGGCGATCTGGGCCATCACGGTCGTCTGGCGGGCGACGGCTTCGCGGGCGAAGGGGCCATCATCAGCCGCCGCCGGTCGCGGTGGACGTCACCGTCGACGACGAGCACCGAACTCTCCCCGAGCAGTCCGGCCAGCATCGAGTTCGCCTCACCGGCACGAAACACCGCCGGATCGCCGGCGAAGACCGTCTTGATGTCGGCCGGATCCGCAAGGTAGACCACCGTGCCCATTGAGGCGACCCGCAGCGTGAAAATCGGGCCGTAGCGGCGGTGGGCTGCGGTGACGAGCCGTGGCCAGTAGCGCAGCATCAGGCCGGCCTGCACCACCGCGGAAGGCGCGGGCCCGGGGAGTTCGGTGGTCGCTGACGTACCCATGATTCGACGATACGACCTCCCGCACGCGGAGGCACTGTTCACCGGTTGTTAGCCCGCCGCTCAGCGTCATTACCCGATGAGATCATCAGCGCTGGTGACACTGGCTTCATGCGATGCACCGTGTTCGGTACCGGATACCTCGGCGCAACACATGCCGCCGGGATGGCCGAGTTGGGCCACGAGGTCGTCGGCGTCGACATCGACCCCGGCAAGGTCGCCAAACTCTCCGGCGGCGACATCCCGTTCTACGAGCCCGGACTGGCGAAGGTGCTGCGCGACAACCTCGCGGCCGGCCGGTTGCGCTTCACCACCGACTACGACCTGGCCGCGGACTTCGCCGATATCCACTTCCTCGGTGTGGGGACACCGCAGAAGAAGGGCGAGTACGGCGCTGACCTTCGTCACGTACGCGGTCATCGACGACCTCGTCCCGCGGCTGCGGCGTCCGGCGGTGATCGTCGGCAAGTCCACCGTCCCGGTGGGCACCGCGGCCGGACTGGCCACCCGCGCCCGGGCGCTGGCCGGTGACGCCGTGCCGATCGAGGTAAGAGCCGCACTGGAACCCGGAGTTCCTGCGGGAGGGTTTCGCCATCCACGACACGCTGCACCCGGATCGCATCGTCGTCGGCGTCGAAGACGGTTCCACCCGTGCTGAGGCGGCGCTGCGCGAGATGTATGCGCGCCTGCTCGATGACGGGACACCGTTTGTCCGGACCGATCTGCAGACCGCCGAATTGGTGAAGGTATCGGCAAATGCTTTTCTGGCGACGAAGATCTCATTCATCAACGCCATCTCGGAGGTCTGCGAGGCCGCCGACGCCGACGTTCGAGTCCTGGCCGATGCACTCGGGTACGACCCGCGGATCGGCCGCCAGTTCCTCAATGCCGGCCTGGGATTCGGCGGGGGTTGCCTGCCCAAGGACATTCGCGCATTCATGGCCCGAGCCGGGGAACTCGGGGCCAATCAGGCGCTGACGTTCCTGCGCGAGGTGGACAGCATCAACATGCGCCGCCGGACCCGAATGGTGGAACTGACCGCCACCGCCTGCGGAGGATCCCTGCTGGGCGCCAACATCGCGGTGCTCGGTGCGGCGTTCAAGCCCGAGTCCGATGACGTGCGCGACTCCCCGGCACTCAACGTCGCCGGCATGTTGCAACTCAACGGGGCGACCGTCAACGTCTACGACCCCAAGGCGATGGAGAACTCGCAGCGACTGTTTCCCACCCTGAACTATTCGGCGTCGGTGCTGGAGGCCTGCGAGCGGGCCGACGCGGTACTGGTGCTTACCGAATGGCGCGAGTTCGTCGACCTCGACCCCGACACGCTGGCCGCGATCGTGCGCTCCCGGGTTGTCGTCGACGGCCGCAACTGCCTCGACGGCGAGCACTGGACTGCCGCCGGTTGGACGTACCACGCTCTGGGCCGCCGGGCGGGTGCCGTTGGGCCGGCCGAGGGTTCCGCGCGATACTGACACCGTGACCGATCGCAATGTGCTGGGCGGCCCGCTTGAGCCGTGCGGCACCGACCCGATGACCGGCTTCTACCGCGACGGGTGCTGTTCGACCGGAATCGAGGACCGCGGCCTGCACACCATCTGCGCGGTGGTGACCGTCGAGTTCCTCGAACACCAGGGCTCCATCGGCAACGACCTGTCCACTCCGATGCCGGCCTACCGGTTCCCCGGACTGATGCCGGGGGACCGATGGTGTGTGACCGCCGTCAATTGGTCTAGGGCACAACAGGATGGCTGCGCGGCACCGGTCGTCCTTGCCGCGACCCACGAGCGCACCCTGGACGTGGTGGACCTCGCGACCCTTGAGGAGCACGCCGTGGACATCCCCGACGACCTCAGCAGTATGTGAGGTATTGCGCTGTCGGGCGGTCGTGGCGACACTGGTGTTTGTTGTCGTTGGCTGCGCACGCGGCGCCGAGGGGAGTGAGTCCCAGATGAGCCAGAGCGCACTACCGCCGACCGCGACGGTGACCTACGAGTTTCATGATTCCTCGGTGCCGCCACCGTTTCACCGCAGTTTCGTCCTGACCTTCACCCGGGACCGGGCCCGAATCATCGTCGACAGTTACGGCGACATCCTCGCCGACCGGGAGGCGCCGATGACCGCGGCGGCCTGGGATGAGGTGACGCAGTCGTTTGTAGATCTGCGTGACATCGTCATCGAGGAACCGGAGCAGGGGTGCACCGGCGGAACCGCGTTCGCGGTGTCGGTCGTCGACGGCGGGGTGACGAGCTTTTCACTGCACGGCTCGGCCTGTGGCGGGGCGAATTCCAATGCCGAAGAGCGACTGAAGAACTGGGTCCGGCCTGTTCGGGTGCTGTTCCCGCCGATGGATGAGTTGGCACCGGAGGGTAATCGCTGACCTCGCACTGACGGTGAGGTGACGACAACTCGACGCTCGCCGTATCCCGGCACGCAACCTCGGCGACACCCGATAATGAAACGCTGACGGCGTGCGAGTTGCGATCGTCGCCGAATCGTTTCTGCCCAATGTCAATGGTGTCTCCAACTCGGTGGTGCGGGTGCTCGAGCACCTGCGTCGCACCGGACACGAGGCCTTAGTCATCGCCCCCGACAATCCCCGCGGCACGCCTCCGGCGCCGCGCATCCATGACGGCGTCCGCGTTCACCGGGTTCCGTCGAGGATGTTTCCGAAGGTCACGTCGCTACCCCTGGGTGTGCCCAACCCGCGGATTCTGCGGGTGTTGCGCGGGTTCGATCCGCATGTGGTGCACCTGGCCTCCCCGGCACTGCTGGGCTACGGCGGGCTGCTGGCCGCGCGTCGCCTCGGTGTTCCGACGGTGGCGGTGTATCAGACCGACGTCGCCGGGTTCGCCGAAAGCTACGGTGTGGGATTCGCCGCGCGGGCAGCCTGGGCGTGGACGCGGCATCTGCACTCCATGGCCGACCGCACTCTGGCGCCATCGTCGTCAGCCATCGAAAGCCTGCGCGCACAGCGAATTCCGCGCGTGCACCGGTGGGCGCGCGGCGTCGACCTGACCGGTTTCGCGCCCTCGGCCCGTAACGAGGAACTACGTCACCATTGGTCTCCAGACGGCAAGCCGATTATCGGGTTTGTCGGTCGGCTGGCACCGGAGAAACAGGTGGAGCGACTCGCCGCGCTTGCGGGTCGAAACGATCTGCAACTGGTCATTGTCGGTGACGGCGTCGACCGCGACAAGCTCGAGACGCTCTTGCCGACGGCGGTGTTCACCGGCGCGCTTTACGGCCCGCAACTCGCCGCCGCCTACGCCAGCATGGATGTCTTCGTGCACACCGGCCAGCACGAGACGTTCTGTCAGGCCGTCCAGGAGGCGCTGGCATCCGGGGTGCCGGTGATCGCGCCCGAGGCGGGTGGCCCCCGCGATCTGGTGGCGCCCTACCGCACCGGGTTGTTGTTGCCGGTGGCCGAATTCGAGTCGCGACTGGCGGTGGCCGTCGAGCACCTGCTGGATGAACGGCCTCGCTACAGTGCCGCCGCGCGCCGCAGCGTGCTGGGCCGGACCTGGCCGTCGATCTGCGAGGAACTGCTGGGCCACTACCGGGCCGTGTACGACCCGAGCGGCTCAGCCCGGCGGGTGATGCCACGAGTGCAGGTGGCGCAGCAGTGAGCTCTTTTTGTACTCCAGGGCGGCCATCCGGCCCAGGATGTCATCGAGTGCGAGCACTGCGTCGACGATGTGGGGGCCCTTGTTGAGCATCACGCACTCGGCCCGCTCACTCATGGCCGCGTCGGTGATCTCCGCCCGGGACGGCTGGCCGGTCTTGGCCAGTTGCTCGAGTACCTGCGTGGCCCAGATCACCGGCAGGTGCGCGGCCTCACACAACCACAGGGTCTCCTCCTGTAGTTCGGCCATCCGCTCGTAGCCCGACTCCACCGCCAAGTCGCCGCGGGCGATCATCACCCCGACGTGGCGATGCCGCATCGCGGTCAGCAACAACTGCGGCAGATTCCGGAAGGCCTGCGGGGTTTCGATTTTGAGCACTATGCCCAACTCCGGAACACCCAGGCTGGCCAACTCGCCGAGTAGCTGAACAACGTCGCTGGGCTCACGGACGAAGGACAGTTGCACCAGATCGGCGATCTGAGCCACTGTTGACAGATCGAGGAGATCCTCCTCGGTCAGAGCCGAGGTGGGCAGGTCCATGCCGGGCACGTTGATGCCCTTGCCGGCTTTGAGGTTCACCACCTGACTTCGGGGCTGGGTGATCCGGACGTCGAGATGGTCGGGGGCGGTAGCGAGGACCGTTGCGGCCAGCTTGCCGTCGTCGAAGAGGATCCGGTCACCGGTGGCGGCGCCGTCGAACACCTCCGGCAGTGTGCACCCGATGCGGGGCTGGCGGTCGTCGATCGGTGCCGGTGCGCAGTCCTTGGTCAGTCGCAGGACGTCACCGGCCGTCAGCGGGATGGCCTGCTCGACCGGCGCCAGTTCACCGACGGCGCTGCGATCCTTGATGCCCTTGATCTTCAGCACGGTGCCGGTGCCCAGATATGTCGTCTTCTCGGCGGTGATAACGAAGCCACCGGGCGCGGCGGCCGTGCTCGGTGCCACAGGGGAGCACCGCTTGGACCCGCGGGTGTCGCGCAGCTGCAGTTCATCACCGTCGCGGCGACGGCCCAGCCAGGCGCCGGGTCGACGGGCTAGTGGCCAGGCCCGGCTCCGGGGCGGCGCGGGTTCGTGCGTCGAGGTGAGCCAGCCACGCCCGGCGGTCTCCACCTGACCCAGGGCGTTGCGAATCGGTCGCAGCCGCAGCACCTTCGGTCCCGGCGCCAGCGGACCGGTTCTCAGCTTGGGGCCGGCCAGGTCCATCGCTACCAGGCACGGGCCTCTGTCAGCGGCCGCGCGGACGTTGGCCGCCATCGCCGTCCACGCCGCGGCGTCGTCGTGGGCGCAGTTGATGCGGGCGATGCGCATCCCCGCGGCGATGAGTCCGCGCACTAGATCGATGTCGGTGGCAGCCGCGCTGGGCAGGGTCACCATGATCCGCGCCGCACGGTCTGCCGGTGCCGGGCCGAGCAGTCCGGTGGCGTTGTGATCTAAGAGTTGTTCGCCGGCGCCCATGTCGACGATGGGATCACCGGTGGGCGCGACCCACGTCCCGCCGAGCATGGCCGCGATGGCCGAGGAGACCAGGCGCAGCGTCGCCTGCACGTTGGCTTCGCTGCGGCCCAGGGAGGACAGTCCGAATGCCTTGAGCCGCCACTGCAGGTCGCGCAGATCTTGTTGCCGCAACGCCCAGTAGTGCACGAGATTGATTGCGCTGCGCCGGTGTTCGGGGTTGACACTCCCGAGAAGGTCCGCCCAGGTGCTCTCAGCGTCGATCAGCGACGCGAGCAGTGCGGCGATCTCACACTGCAGGGGTTCCAATTCCTCTGCGCCCGGGTGCATGCCCCTCACAACCAGTGGTTGCGGCGGAAGGCGATGTAGAGCATCGAGCAGATCGTCGCCATCACGGCGAGCACCGCGTGGTAGCCCCATGTCCAGGCCAGTTCAGGCATGGAGTCGAAGTTCATTCCGTAGATGCCCGCAATCATGGTGGGGACGGCGGCGATGGCCACCCATGCGGAGATCTTGCGCATATCGACGTTCTGCTGAAGTCCGGTGCGGGTCAGGGCCGCGTGCACCAGATCCGAGAGTGTCTCGTCGTAGCTGATGATCTGCTCGGCGGCCTGGGTCTGATGGTCGAAGAGGTCACGCATGTACCGTCGCACCTCAATCGGCAGCAGATCGGCGTGGTCGTTGGTCAACGTCGCCAGGGCCGTGCCCAACGGTCCGATCGCCCGACGCAGGGCAACCACGTCGCGCTTGAGCAGATAGATTTGCTCGATCCCGGTCGATGGTCGGGGCGCGAACGTCTGCTCCTCAACGACGTCGATATCGCGTTCCAGGGGCCGGATCACATCAAGGTAGTGCCCCACGACGTAGCGGGTGATGGCCTGGAGAACGCCGCAGGGACCGAGTTGGAGTTGAACGCGTTCGAGTTCCAGATCCTTGCGGAGTTTGGAGAGTCCGCTGTGATCGCCGTGGCGCACGGCGACCACGAATTCGGGGCCGACGAAGACCATGATCTCGCCGGTCTCAGCGATACGGCGGGCGGTCTGCACGGACTCGTGCGGGACATAGTGGACCGTCTTGAGCACCACGAACAGGGTGTTGTCATAACGCTCCACCTTTGGGCGTTGTTGGGCGTGGACGGCATCCTCGACAGGAATCGGGTGCAGATCAAAGGTCTGCGCCACCAAGGCCATCTGAGTTTCGGTGGGCTCGCGCAGACCCAGCCAGACAAATGCTCGGCAGCCGTCCTCGTTGAGGCGGCGCACCTCCAGTAACGCCTCGCCGTATTGGCGGTCGCCGGCAAGTCGGTCGCCATCGAGGTACACCGCGCAGTCGACGACGGTCTGATCGACCGCCACGGGTGAGAAAATTTCACTGTGTGGGCCCAAGACTTCGAGAATGCCGGGCGGGGAACGCTTGAGAGACATCGCGCCTCCATAGTGCCTGACGTGCCAAAGGTCCTGGGCGGTGTTTTTGGCGTGTTCAACTGCCGTTCAACGAGATGTTCGGGTCAAGGCAGAGTGGGACCGGCGTCAAAGTGGGTCTAGCGGCGTCCGACCCCGACGGGTCCGACGGGCCCCAGGATCGGGTCAATGCCGACGGGTCCGACGACGCCGCCGACGCCGACCGGGCCGACGGGTCCCAGGATCGGGTCGACACCCACAGGTCCGACGACCCCACCGACACCGACCGGACCGACGGGTCCGAGGACCGGATTGACCAGCAGTGGATCAACGTAGGGCACGCAGTTGAACGCGACCGGGTCCCACACCCAACCGATGGGGCAGTCGGCGAGATTGACCGTGCTCTCGGGCGGGGAAGCAATTGCCGCGAGGGGAAGTGCGGCTGACACCAGGGCGAACCCGGCGATTGCTGCTCCGCGGCGTAACCGATGCCGCTTATCCGACGTGGAGTCCGCTGTTGCATTGATGACCGACATTGCTGACCGCCTTTTTGTCTGCCCCGAACGAGTCGCCGGGGTCGATGAATCGAACGTAACACGGGGTCCGTCGGGTCGCAGAATCACTTCGCGGTGACCAACGCGCTGTGTGCGTGCAGCGGTGTAGCCCGCCGTTGAAAGGCTCATTTCGGCAGAGGAATATCTGCGACCATGAACACTGGGTTAACGAACTGCCGAATAGTTGCGCGTCATGCGACGCTTGGTTTGTGGGGAGTTCTGCGGGTCGCGGTGCCGTGGCCTTGATGGCGGCGATGGGCGCGGTCGCCGTCGCGGTCGCCGTGGTTCCGGGCATGTCCCCGCGGGCGACCGGTGACCCCGGTGATTGGCCGCAACCGGGTTCGGAATCAGCGAGTGAAACACTCGAGGAACTCGAGCGCCTCGGCTACTCGGTCAGCACCAACTGGGTCAACGGAAGCCGGACGGTACCCCTTAATCGGTGTCGGGTAGTCGGCTACCACTCGCCGGGGATCACTGAGCTAAGCAACGTCGTCGGAGTGGCCATCGTCATGGATGTGCTCTGCCCCGACGACGATTAGTAAACGTCCAGTACGCTCCGATGATGAAGCTCTGCCAATTCGAAGGGATTTTCATGTCCGCCCTGACGTGGCGCCCAGTCAGCGCACTGGGTTTCGCAACAGCAGCGGCCGCGATCGCACTCGCCCCGCTGGCCGTGGCCGACCCGCCAGATCTTCCCGACGCGGGCGACGAGTCCGCTGCGGCAACCGTCGGTGCCTACGACGGCGCCAACTACGACGTTCAACTTCAGTACGAGAACGGGGTACCTGACGTCCCGCTGTCGCAGTGCACCGTGACCAATATCGACACCTCCGGAACAGCGGGCGATCAGCCGCTGGCCTACATCACCATCAACTGCGCGTCCAACAACGGCTAAAACCGTCTCAATTGGGCGAACTGCCCGGCAGTTGTGTTGGGGGCGGCAGGATCTCTTCCGCCGGCGGCAGGAACTGCACAAGCCCCGGGGGGATGACGGCGTCCGGCGGAGGGGCGGTGCCCGCCAACGGCAGACCGAGTTCTTCGCGGGGCATCCGTCCGAGTGCGCCATGGAGCAGAGCCCGGACACCCTGGAAAGCGTCGATGCGGGCGAACGGTCCCGGCGCGACGCCCTGGGCCAGCGCGTAGGGGTTCGTCAGTTCGTCGCTCGGCATCCCGAAGTTCTGCGGCAGTAGCGGCGAGACCGATTCGAGCATGTCCGGGCTCGGCGCCTGGAAGGGCGCGGTGCCGGGCAATGCCGGCGACGCCGACTGGGCCAGCAGCGGATCCTGGGCTGCGTCGGCGATGAGGTCGATGAATACACCGGCCGGGTTATCGCGGGTTTCCGCAGCGGCGGCGTACGGCGAGTACGGATCCGGGACCGGGGACGCCGGAGCCGGCAACACAACTTCCACGGTCGGCGGCGGGGCGGGAAGCGCGGGTTCGGGTTCGGCTCCGGCCGGCACCGCGATCGCGACCGACGCCGCCGATGCGAAACACCCCGCAGCCAGGAGGGGCCACCCGAACGGTGCGCGGGGTCGTCGACGGCGGTTCATGGTTCAGAACACCTTCGTGGCGCCGTAGTAGGCCACGACGTCATCCTCGTCAGCAGTGGAACTGGTCAGCAACGCATAGGAGCGCAGCGACGACGCCCCGACACAGTTGTCCACCTTGATGCTGATGTCCTTGAGGGTGATTCGCCCCGCCGTGCCCTTGAACGACTTCTTGTCGATCAGCACGTTGGTGACAGTGCCGGGCCGCGGCTCGACCTCAACCTGCCCTTTGATCGGAAACGAGAAGGTGCCGGGGGCGTTGAAGCCGCCGATGCCGAGTGTGCTGTTGCCGAACGTGGCGCCAATCTCGCCGTTGAGTTTGACCTTGTCCATCTCTATCGCGCACCCGATCTGATAGCCGACCTCTAGGGATCCGCCTTCCACCGCGCCGGTCGTCGCCCCGGTGAAAGTGCCCCCGACCATCCAGGCCCGCGAGGACAGCGACGTCGTCAACGGTGCGACCGGCAACTGGGTTTCATCCTTGGCGGCCACCGTCAGCGTGCGTCCGTCAGGAACCTTGGCGATTCCGGGCGCCTCGGATATCACCGCGCCGGTGTCCGGGGCAGGGGCCGCCACCGCTGCGGCCCTGGACCGGCTGCCGCCACCGCCTCCGCAGCACGGTGGCACCGGAATGGGCGGGATCTGTCGCCAGTTCCCGCGACGGCCATTGCTGCGGTGGTTATCCCGGCGAGGGTGAACCCCACCGTGAGTGCCACTGTGCGATTCAAGACCGCAACCCTGATACGAGACACGGGCACGGGCCCCTTTCTTTGCGGGTCAGGCGTGATGAGTGCGGGCCGGCTAAACGGCTTTGGTGACACCGAGGTAGGACACCACGTCGTCGCTGTTGTCGGTTGAAGCGGTGAAGGTGGCGTAGGACCGAATGAAGGATTGCCCGGCGCACCCGTCGATCTTGACCCGCAGGCCGGTGACCGACACCCGCGACTTGCTGCCCTTGAAGGACTTCTTGCCTACCGGAACGATGTTCACCACGCCCGGCTTGAGGTCGATCTTGATCTGCTGGGCCGCGGTAAGGCCGAGGAAGACCGGGAAGATGGTGCCCGAGATGAACGGGATTCCCGCGCCCGGGGTGATGCCGAGTGTACTGATCGACTCGATGTCGTCCTGGATGATTCCGCAACCGATCTGATAGCCCGCGTCGAGTTGACCGCCGGAGAGCTTGGTGGTTCCAGCACCGGTGATCGTGCCCACGAACGTGCCGTCGACGATGTACTCGCGCGACCACGGCGAGTTGGTCAGTGGTGCGACCGGTTCGATGGACTCACTTGTTGCCGAGACCGCCAGCACCCAACCGTCCGGCGAGGTCAGGGTTCCTGTAGTGCCGGATGGTATCGGGGCATTCGGTACCGCTGGCGCCGGTCCGGGGTTAGCCACCGGGGCGATGACCGGACTCGGCGCGGGGACCGTAGGGTCGGCCCGCGGCTAGTGGGCCAGGGGCAGCGATGATCAGTAGGCCGGTTGCAGCCCAGGTGGTCACGCGCTGCAACATCCCTCGCAGGCACCTTCCGTTACGAACTCGTGATTTCCGGTGTCATAGTTGGCCGTCAAGTTGTCCAACGGGAGAACACCACGCGAACAACGATTGGCCGCGCGGCGTACAGCCGAAACCACCGTGATAGCGGTCGTCTCAAGTTTGGATCTGGCGGTACTCTCGTGGCGTCCCAGGGGAATCAATGTCGTTGGGGGAGTGCGGTGATCGCTTTTCGGGCTCGGAGCCAGGCACTGGTCGGCGCTTTCGTCATGGCGTTGCCACTGCTGGCCGGGGTGCCGGTGGCCTCCGCCGACCCCACGGATGTTTCCTCAACGGAACCCACCGACGCGGAGTCGGTCGCATCCACGACGCCCGACGGTGATCAGCCGTTTCCGTACACGAGTCCCACTCTCGTTGAGAGCGGGGCCTCGATGTCGGAGGCGTGCACGCGGTTCATCGCCGCCCTGAATCTGGCGGCCGTGAATTACGAGGAATTCGCCTACGCGACCGCCGGAACGGGCGACAGCGTGAACTACCGGGACCCCAATGTCTGGCAGTCCAACGTCATTGGCCGCACCGCACTGCGTGAGGCGGCTCGTGAAGCCCTCGACGCGTCGCGAACACCGGGTACTCCGCCGGAGATCGCAAGCCCGATGCGTTCCTGGTCGCTCGGTGCGCCGTGCTCATGATCATGGGGCTGCGGGGTGGCGGCGGATGCGTTGAACGCGGCCGCCACAGATCTCAATACGGACGCCCAGGGCACCCAGATGGCGTGCGCACTGAGCGCCAATCGGCCTTGACAGCCCCAGGCGCCAATCGCCCCTGACAATTCCCGGGCGCACGTCGCTGGACGTCCGGCGGTCCCGGATCAGCCGGTATGCCGCCGGATCCGCCCGCCCACCGGCGCCGCCGCGGCCACAGACCCGGTGCCGCTGGCGCCCAACCTGCCATCCGCCCCGGCGGTGGCTCCGCCGTGCCCCGGCCGCCGTTGCCGCCGTTGCCGCCGTTAGCACTGATTAAGACGGCCGCACCGCCGTTGCCACCGGAACCGCCACGTTGCCGCCGACTGCGCCACTGCCACCTGACCGCCGCCACCGCCAGTGCCACCGACGCCGCCCTCGAACGGGCCGAAGGCGCCATTGCGGCATTCCCTTCGCGCCATGCAGCGCCGCTACCACCGACGCCGCCCGCACCACCGGCGCCACCGATGTTGCCAGGGACAATCCACCGGTGCCGCCGGTACCACTGACCGCCGCACCCGCCGTTGACTCACCGCCAGAGCCATGCGGCACCGCCCTTGCCGCCTCGCGCGCCGAGTGCCCAGCAAGGCCGCCACCGTTGCCGTTACCACCGGCGGTGCCGACCGGGGCCTTGCCGCCGTTGCCACCGACACCAGCCGGCTGAGCCGGGATAAACCGTGGCTGCCCCGCCCGCCGTTGCCGCCGTTGCCGTGATATGCTAAGCGATCGTGTCCCATTCTTAAGCGTTGCCGCCGATGCCGCCCATGCCGCCAGGTTCGGCACCCACAGGCCGCCGTCCCCGCCGTTGCCGCCGTTGCCGCATTACCGCCGACGGCACCGAGGAATACCCGTTGCCGCCGTTGCCGCCGCCGTGGGTCACCCCCCACTACCGTCACCGCCGGTACGCAGCAGGGGGAACAGCGACTCGTTGCCGCCGTTGCCGCGTTGCCGCCGTTGGGATTTGCGGCCGTTCCGTCGCCGCCGTTGCCACCCTTGCCGCCGTTGCCGCCGACGGCGGTGCCGAAGAATCCGGCGCTGCCGCCGATTTGCCGCCGTTGCCGCCGTTGATGCCGTTGCCGCCGTTGCCGCCGCCCAGCCAAACCCGAAGTTGTAAGCCCGGGATCGAGGTACCGCCGAGGAAGCCACCGTTGCCGCCGTTGCCGCCGAGTTGTCTTCGCCGGGAACTCCGAAATCGACCGCGTTGCCGCCGTTGCCGCCCCTGCCGTAGAAGTAGGCGTTGCCGCCGCTGCCACCGTCGTAGCCGTTGCCGCCTTTGCCGAAGAGCAGGCCGGCGTTGCCGCCGTTGCAGGGTTTGCTTGCAACACACAGGGGCGTCTGGCCGACGTCGTCGGCGGTGTAGCTGTACCCGTCGCCGATCAGTAGGCCGGCGTTGGGACTGTCTGCAGTGCCGTTGCCGACGAGGAAGGAGAAAGGACCGCCGGTGGCCGACGCTGACGGGGTGGCGATGGCAGTCAGGGTGCTTCCGGACCCTGAGGAGCCGATCGACGCCAGGGGGTACGCGCACAATGGGTTACCGATCTGGGGGTCACCGATCTGGCACTCGACGGACGTGAGCCGCACCTCAGGACGCGTCGGGTCAGTCGGCCCGGCCGGGAGCATCCCGCCGCTGAGCAGCGCCATACCGGCGACGCTGGTCCCAGCCAGTGGTAGCAGAGCCAGACCGGTGCGAACGCGATGTTTGGACATGGTGGCGAGGTCCCTTCGGGCGGTACTTGTCGTCGTTGAACGGACCCGATTCAATCGCTCGCCCGTTGCGCTCCACCATGCTGTGGGTTGCCGGAACGCGACGATCGGGCGAACGGCAGCCGAACTCTCAGAGCGTTGCCTTGTAGGCGATCGCGTAGGTCAGTTTGCCCGGCTTCTCAGAGTCCAGGGGCGCCGTCAGCGCGTCGAAGGCTTTTTGCCCGAACGACTCCAGTTTGCCGAGGGCTTTGGCGTCCTGACCGCCGGCGATCTCGGTGGTGTCGCTCAGGGCGACCATCGCCGAACCGATGTTGCCGACGAGTGTGCGGTAGGACGCCATGTCGGTGAGGGTGAAATCCGCCGGGCGCAGGCTCGGGTCGGTCTGCTCGCGCAGCCACTGACCCCAGTAGAACTCCTGGAACGCCGGGCTGGTGTCGTCCTGGCCGTAGCCGACGTCGCGGACGAAGAACAACGCGCCCCGGTACTGGTCGTTGGCAAAGGACTCAAGGCCGAGGCTGGCCGGGAGTTGGTCGGGGGTGATGGTTTTACCGTCGGCATCTTTGAGCCAGGTCCAGCCCTGCGACTGCATCTCAGCCCAGAATGCCTCTGGTGCGGCGTCTTTGAGGTTCGCGGTAATCCGTAACCGGACCGCGGTGTCGGGTCCCGCACCGGGCGCCTCCCAGAACGACGTCAGGGTGTGGTGGCCGTCGGTGAGATAGGGCTGACCGCCGGGTCCGATCACGGCCGTCTTCATCGGGACCCTCGATGCGTCAGTTTCCGACCCGACCGCCAGTGCGCAGGTGAACGACGCTGAATCCGTCACTGTCGCAGCGGGGTTGGCTGACTCGAGACCCCCCTGGCCGTTGGTCGTGCACCACTGGTCGAGCAATTCATCCGCCGCCTTGGCACCGAGGGTGTAGCGGCCCAATCGGTAGTACACCTCGTCGTAGCCCAACGCGGGCTGGGTGGGGCGCAGTTCTTTGAGTGTGACCTCAAGAAGATCGCCGACCGCTGCCGCGCAGTAGCGTTCGTTGGCCTGTGGGCACGCCGCCGCCGCGGGCGCAGGCGTGTCTTCGGTGCGTGCGCCGCAGCCTGAAGCGGTCAGGATCAGCAGTGCGACGGCGGCCGCCATCGGGCCGGGCCGGGAGATCATCCGCCCGCACCGGCGCACGTGACGAACGAGCCGAGCCGACCGGTGCCCTCCAGCGTTGCCAGCGATTTGTCGGTGGTGGTCGTCACGTCGGCATTGCCGGTGGTCTTCTCGGCCATCTGGCATTTGGATTCCAGGAAGCCGACCGGCGCGGAGTTGATGGTGGGCTGCAGCATCCAGTTCGCGTCCGGGGCCTTGGCAATCTCTGCGGTGAAGCCTTCGGCCAGATCGGGTTTGTTCATCCGGCTGATGACCAGTCGGTTGGGCGCCCGGTTAAGCATCTCGACGTCACCCATTGAGTCCCCGGCCACCATGAACAACTCACCGCGGCTGATGATGTTGTCGATGGCGCCGGCCTTGCCGCCCCGCCAAGACGCCAACCCGTCGGGAATGCCGGTGATCTCCAGTTGGGCCATCCGGGCCGGTTCCAGGTTGATGTAGGCGTCGTCGGGATTCTGGTGGGTCAGTTCGAAGTCCGACAGCAGCCTGCCGGTGCCGCGGTCCTTGAGCAACGTGGTGATCGCGATGACCTGATCCATCGGCAGGGCCGCGTCGGGCCCGTACTTGGCGACGATGGCCGGGTTGAGTGCGTTCTGCACCATCCAGCGCACCGCCCAGCCGATGCCGGCCGAGACCACCCACACGTCGTAGCCGTTGCTCCGGAGATTGCCGTACAGGTCGGCCATCTGCGGATAGATGAAAGGCCGTCCGGCGCCGAGGATCTTGGACTGTTCCTTCGATGTCAGGTCCGCCGCCCCCGCGCCGCCGTCGTAGACCGCGGCGGTCTGGGCCACGAAGTCGGCCAAGGTGCGGCCGGTGAATGCGGTCGCCGGCATCGGCAGCGAGGAGTACTCCCGGAACGGGTCGGCGTCGGTGGCGGAGTCCAGCAGGGCGTCGTAGTAGTCGGAGATGCCGGCGGTGATCGCCACCGGAGTGCCGTCGGATCCGGTGAACGGCGGGAACATCGCGGGACTTAGCGACGCGGGGTTGATGGCATCGGTCTGTTGCACCCGGGCCAAAACGGCCTCGCCGATGTCGCGGGCCTGGGTGGTGTTGTCGAAATCGAACACCACGATTTTGCCCTGCCCGGCCGAGCCCAGAATCGTCTCGGTGAGCTTCTGATAAACCGACTCCGTCCAGCCGGGTCGGTCCAGGGCCGGCACATCGCTATTGGCGATCGGGCTGGCCGCCGTGCTGTCGGCGGTCGGCGCCGGTGGGCTACTCGAACAGGCGGTGAGGGTCACTGCCGCGACGGCGGCACAAAGAAAACGAGATCGCATGGCGATAGTGTGCGCGCACCCCACCGATGCCCGCGCCGCCGGAATGGACACGACAACCGATGTTCACCTGGTGGGCTACCCGCGTTCACCGCGCGGGCTTTGTTCAACCCTCGATGCTCAGCGCCTGGGTGGGGCAGTTCTCGCAGGCTTGCTCGAGATCGACCCGTCGTGCCTCCGGAATGTCGTCCATCAGAAGGTGCAGGGCACCGTCAGCGCCGATCTCGAAGATATCCGCGGCGGTCGCCTCGCACAGGCCGATCGAGGAGCACTTGGACTTGTCGACGATGATTCTCATCGCTGGCTTTCGGGAGTCTGGGCCTCGGGAGTCTGGGCCTCGGGAGTGAACCGTGCGGTCATGGACATCACGGTATGGAAGAAGTTGCCGTTGCCCAACTCCGGCTCGCCGACGGCGTGGATGTCGGGCAGCCGAGTCAGTAGTTCGCGGAAGGTCGCGGCCAGCTGGCGGCGAGCCAACTGAGCCCCCAGGCAGTGATGGATACCGCCACCGCCGAAGGCGACGTGCTTGTTCGGTGAGCGGGACAGGTCGAGCCGCTCGGGGTGGTCAAACACCTCGGTGTCCATGTTGGCCGAGGAGTAAAACATGATGACCTTGTCGCCTTCGGTGACGTGGTGTCCGCCCAACTCAGTGTCGCGGGCGGCGGTGCGACGGAAGGTCATGATCGGGGTGGCCCAGCGGATGATCTCTTCGATGGCCAGCGGCAGGCGGGCATCGAGGTCCTCCAGGAGCCAGGCGCGCTGATCCGGGAAGTCGGTGAGCGCCTTGAGCCCGTGCGAGATGGACTGTCGGGTGGTGTCGTTGCCGGCGATGATCAGCAGGGCGAAGATCGACGAGATGTCGTCGTCGGTCAGCCGTTCGCCGTCGACCTCGGCCTGGACCATGGCGGTCATCAGGTCGTTCTCCGGCTTGCTGCGGCGGGCGGCGATGAGTTCGTGGGCGATCCCATGAATGGTGGTGACGGTCTGGAACACCCGGGCCAACGGTTCCGCTCCCTGCAGCAGCCGCGGATCGCGCCACCCGTCGGCGAACTGTGATTCGTAGGCGATGGTCCGGCGGTGCTCGGTGGGGATGCCGACCATGTCGCAGATGTTGTGCATCGGAACCAGTGCGGCCACGTCGGTGACGAAGTTGACCTCGCCCTTGCCGGCGATGTTGTCGACGATGCTGCGCGAGTTGGCGACGATGTGCTCGTCGATCCGGGCCAGTTGTTTGGGTGTGAAGGCCGCCGCCATCAGGCGGCGGATCTTGGTGTGCCGCGGTGGATCCATCGCGATGAAGCCCTGGGCCGCGTCGAGCACCTCCAGTGGCAGCGACTCGAACGTGATGCCCTTTCCGGACAGGAAATCACCGGGGCGACGGGTCACCTCGACGAGGTCGGCGTGGCGCACCACGGCCCAGAAGCCCTGATCGTTGGGGTCGGCGAACATGCCGTTGCTCACCGGGCGGTGCCAGGAGATGGGCCGGTGCGCGCGCAGTTCGGCGAATACCTTTTCCCGGTCTTTGGCGGTGGACGCCCAGAACTCCGAGGAGGAGATGTCGGCGGGGTCATAGGGGCGCTCGGCGCGGGTGATGATCGCGGTCATAAGGCGAGCATCCGACATAAAATGCAAAATGTCAACAGAAAACGACGTTGAAGATAATCCTGTCGTCTGGGTTAAACTCTCTCGCGTGACTGTCGTGGATCTGCGAGCTGAAACCCGGGCGTTCGGGCGGGCCAGGCTGCGCGAACTCGCACTCGATGCGGCCCGCGACGTGGTCGTGACGCAGGGGTGGGCCGCGGTGCGGATGGGCGCGATCGCGACCGCGGTCGGCATCAGCCGCCAGAGCCTGCACGGCGAGTTCGGTACCAAGGACGAACTCGGCAACGCCCTCGTCCTGCGCGAGACCGCAGCCTTCCTCGACGGGGTCCGGGCCCGACTCGAGGAACACCCGGGCGATCTTGCCGGCGGCGTGGCCGACGCTGTCGAGTTCATGCTCTCGGCAACCCTCGATGATCCGCTCCTGCAGACGATTCTGACCCGGGCGCCGGTCAACGGGGGCGATCAGTCACTGCTCCCGCTACTGACCACCCGTGGCGAACCATTGATCGAACATGCGATGGAAATCGTCGCCGACTGGATCGGTCGACAGTGGCCCACCACGGATCGCGACGACTCGACGCTGATGGTGGAAAGTGTTGTGCGCCTTGCCCATAGCCACCTGCTGACCCAGACCAAGGCGCCGGCTAAGGTGGCGCGCGACCTGGCACTGGTGGCATGTCGCTGTCTGCGACTGCCCGACCCGGTTCGCTGAATGCCGGCGTTGCTATATCACCGGTGAGACAGAGGCGCAGTGAAGGCAGGTGGGGCAGGAACCACTGACGCCGCGCCAGCCGACGTCGGGCGAGCGCTACCATTTTCCCAACCGCCCGAGGGAGAACGATGTCGAGGACCGCTGCGCTGCACTCGCGACGACCGCACCTGTCCTGGCTCTCCCGCGGCCTGGTGGCCGGCGCGGCGGGGACCGCGGCGATGGCGACCTGGTACCACGTCGAACGCAGGGCGCGACGCGGCCGCTACACCGGCGTGGTCGCGTTGGCCGACGGCACACCGGTGGAGGGCCTGTGGTCACACGAGGGCCTGGACTACGACGACAGCATCGTGCCCGGCCAGATCGTGGCGAAACTCCTGCGACTGCCCGAGCCCACCCCCCGCCAGGCCGGGGCGATCACGCTGGCGCTGCGGTGGACCTACGGATCAGCATTCGGAGTGGCGCACGTGCTGTTGCGCAACCGCCTGCGGGAGCCGTACGCCAGCCTGATCTTCGGCACCATGCTGACCACGATGACGTCGGTGGCCTTCCCGGTGCTGGGCCGCACCCCGGTGCCGTGGCGCTGGCCCCTCGACGCCCAGATCAGCGCGGCCGGCAGCCACGGTGCCTACATCCTCACCGCCTCGGCGCTGGACAACCTGCTGCGCTGAACCGTCCCGGCGCGGCCGCGGTGCGCCCAGTGTTCACCTAACCGGACCGGCCCGGTGCACGGAAACGCCCGCGGCGCACCGCGCGACGGCGATAATCTAAACACCGTCCTGTCCTGCTGCGCTGAAGGAAACACCATGGCAAGTCCCGCATTGGACACCCGCCACCGGGTCGTCGTCATCGGCTCCGGATTCGGTGGGCTGAACGCGGCCAAATATCTCAAACGAGCCGACGTTGACGTCACCCTGGTCGCCAAGACCACCAGCCATCTGTTCCAGCCCCTGCTCTACCAGTTGGCCACCGGCATCCTGTCCACCGGCGACATCGCCCCGACGACCCGGTTGATCCTGAAGAAGGTCAAGAACTGTCAGGTGCTGCTCGGCGATGTCGAGGAGATCGACCTGATCAACCGCACCGTCACGTCGCGACTGATGGCCGCCGAAACGGTGCTGCCGTTCGACAGCCTGATCGTCGCTGCCGGAGCGCAGCAGAACTACTTCGGAAACGACCACTTCGCCACCTTCGCCCCCGGGATGAAGACCATCGACGACGCGCTCGAGTTGCGCGGTCGCATCATGGGCGCGTTCGAGGCGGCCGAGGTCACCACCGACCCCGCCGAGCGCACCCGGCGGCTGACGTTCGTCGTAGTCGGCGGCGGACCCACCGGGGTCGAATTGGCAGGCCAGATCGTCGAACTCGCCCGGCGCACACTGCCCGGGGCGTTTCGCACCATCGACCCCACCGAGTGCCGGGTGATGCTGTTCGACGGCTCACCGTTCGTGCTATCGCCGATGGGGGAGAACCTCGGCCGCAAGGCGCAGAGCCGGTTGGAGAAGATGGGCGTGGAGGTGTTCGGCAACTCGGTGGTCACCGAAGTCGATTACCTGGGCGTCACGGTCAAGGACAAGGAGACCGGTGACGAGCGCCGGATCGACTGCGCCTGCAAGGTGTGGGCGGCCGGGGTGCAGGCCAGCCCACTGGGCGAGATCATCGCCGCGCAGGCCGACGGCACCGAGATCGACCGGGCCGGGCGGGTGGTCGTCGAACCCGACCTCAGCATCAAGGGTCACCCGAACGTTTTTGTCCTGGGGGATATGGCGTCGGTGCCCGGTGTGCCCGGGGTCGCGCAGGGCGCGATTCAGGGCGCGAAGTATGCGACCAAGACCATCAAGCGGATGGTCGTCGGCACCGACGACCCGACCACCCGGGTGCCGTTCAAATACTTCGACAAGGGCAGCATGGCCACGATCTCGCGTCACCACGCGGTGGCCAAGGTCGGCAAGCTGGAATTCGGCGGCTATATCGCCTGGCTGTCCTGGCTCGTCCTGCACCTGGTGTATCTGGTCGGGTTCAAGAACCGGATCAGCACGCTGCTCAGTTGGATGATCACCTTCTCCTCCAACAGCAGGGGCCAGTTGGCCACCACCAGTCAGTGGGTATACGCCCGGTTGGCCATGGGGATCGTCGAGAAGCAGTTCGAAGAGAGTGCCGCGCGCGCCGAACACCGTGCCGAGGAACTCGATCCTGTCTGAGGTCAGGTGACGACGGAGACAATCATGGCCACTTACACCTACCGCTGTAGTGACGACGGTCCAGCCGACGCCACCTACCCCATCGGCACGGCGCCGCCGGAGATGGACTGCCCTGCGTGCGGGCGATCGGTCAAGCGGGTGTACACCTCGCCGATGATGTCGGCGGCGGACCCGGCCCGGATGCAGCTCATCGATTCCACGCGCGCCACCGCGGACTCCCCGGAGGTGGTGACGTCCATTCCCCGGGGCGGCCGCATCAATAGCAAGCCCACCCCGATGGCGCCACCGGATCCGCGACTGCGCAAGCTGCCGCGCCCCTGAGCCGGGGCCGCCCGTCGGTCGACCTACTTCTTCCAGGGGTGGGGCGCCCAGCCCTTGTGGTCCTTCCACAATGACTTGGGCACTGCCTTGCCGCCGGATACCTGCGGCACTTTGCCGTGACCCGGCCGGATGTCAATGTCGAAGATCGAGGTCGGCAGGTACACCGTCGAGCAGGCGTTCGGAATGTCCACCACACCCGACAGTCGCCCTTCGATGGGTGCGGTGCCCAACACCATCAGCGCCTGGACGCGGCTATAACCGAATTTTTCCAGGAAGTCGATGGCGTGCAGGCACGCCCGTTGATACCCCAGGAACGGATCCAGATACTTCTGTTCGTCCTCCAGGGTCACCGAGGTGCCGGAGAACGCAAGCCACTCGCTGTACTGCGGGTCGGTGATGCCCGGCATGAAGATGGCGTTCTCGCCGACGCCGTACTTGGCCATACCGTCTTTGATCACGTCGACACCAAGCACCAGGTAGCCGCCCATCTCGATGGCGCCGCAGAATGTGATCTCGCCATCGCCCTGGGAGAAGTGCAGGTCGCCGAAGGACAGATTGCCGCCATCGACGAACACTGGATAGAACACCCGCGTTCCCTTGGTGAAGTTCTTGATGTCCTGGTTGCCGCCGTTCTCCCGGGGCGGCGCGGTCCGGGCCGCCTCGCCGGCCACCCGGTCGAAGTCCTTGCCTTTGAGCGATCCCAGGATGGCGCTGTCGGGATTGGGAGGAAGCGCCAACGGTGGGACCCGATCGGGGTCGGTGGCGATCAGAGCGCCCTCGCGCTTGTTCCATCGGGCCAGCAATTTGTCCGACGGGGCGGTGCCCATCAGACCCGGATGCTGGATGCCGACGTAGGACACGCCTGGCACGTGCCGCGATGTGGCCACACCGCCGCGGAAGTCCCAGATCACCTTGTAGGCATCAGGGAACCACTCAGTGAGGAAACCGCCGCCGTTCTCCGTGGGAAAGATTCCGGTATAGCCCCAACCCTGCCCGGAGATGCCCTTGGGGTCCTCGGTTTCGCACGGGCCGATGTCGAGGATGTCGACCATCAGCAGGTCGCCGGGCTTGGCGCCCTCGACCCGGAACGGCCCGGAGAGTACGTGTACGCCGGGCAATGGCGCATCGCGGACGTCGTCGGCGGAGTCATCGTTGCGGATTGCTCCGTCGAACCACTCGCGGCAGTCGGCGCGGAAGACATCGCCGGGCTTGACCGTCACGTTGGCCGGGATGTCAGGGTGCCAGCGGTTGTGGCCGACGTGCTTTTGGTCCTGGAACGACTTCTTGTCATCGAGGGGGAAGAGGTTTTTCGGCACGTGGGGTGTTCCTTCCTGGTGGGGTTGACCGAACTGGTCGGATTTTCTAAGCGGTTGCCGGTGCCGTGCTGCGCTCCGGTTTGACGAGGACTGCCAGGGCGCCGAAGACGACGACCCCGAAGACGGCCAACCCGATGGCGAGGTTCTTGCTGGCGAGTTCCTTCCAGCCACCGGTCAGCAGCAGGAACGCCGGGATGGCGCCGGTTACCCAGCCCTGGACGGCCGCCACTGCACCGGTGTACCGGCCCAATGACTCCTGGCCGCGACCGAGCAGGAAGAAGAACAGCAACCACAGGAACGACCAGTAGATCCAGATCACCCCGAACGCATAATCCTTGTCGCGGAAAGAAATGACCGCGTAGACCACTGCGCATATGGCGACAAACAGCGAGAAGTAGCCCAGTCCGGTGCCGTCGAGGTCGTTCCACAGGTTGAAGGCCACGTAGAGGTAGGTGAACCCGAACAGGTACAACCCTGATGCCGCCAGGATCTGAGTGTTGTTGCCGTCGGCGGTGAAGATCAGATACGTCGGCGTGATGACCTGGAGAATCCCGACGAAAATGTTCAACGGAACTGCGGCGCGGGTGTCGACCCAGCCCAGCAGCATGCACCCGTTAAGGAAAAGAACCGCGCCGACGTAGAGAAGTCCGACAGAACCCATACCGCGCCACCTCTCCGACCGCACCGCACGATGCGGGGTCATGCTCTGGCGGCAAGCGACTGTCGGATGCGGCTTTGGGGCGAGTGCGCCCTAAGTACGAATCCGGCCCCCTCCTGCGTGTGAACGCTGTCGCAGCGACGCCGACATCGCTGACACTCGCCCTATCGGGGATGGCTGTCAAGACATTCGGCGAAACACATCGGAAATAATTGATAAGTCGACTTATGGCAGGGAACTCTCCTGAGCGGCACTTTCATTACGGGGGCTCGGTGACATAGCCTCGGACTCGTCCCCGTAATTAACACCGGGGCAGAGGTGACACGGTGACCGGACGGACCTTCGGGCGGCAACTGTCGGCTGCTGATGCCCTGGCCACGATGCCGATCGAGGAACGGCTGATTCTGCCGTGCCTGCAACGCATCCAGAGTTCCTTCGGGTACATCACCGACGACTCGGTGGATGCCGTCGCCGAATTCCTCAACGTCAGTCGCGCGGAGGTGATCGGGGTGTTGACCTACTACCACGATCTGCGCCGCACACCCGCGCCAGCGGTGGCGGTGGGCGTGTGCGTGGCAGAAGCCTGCCAGGCAGTCGGCGCGCGGTCGCTGATCGCCGATATCGAGGCCGACTTCCAGACTGCGATCGGGGCCCAGTCATCGGGCGCGCCAATCGAATTCATCAAGGCCTACTGTCTGGGAAACTGCGCACTGGGCCCTGCCATCATGGTCAACCGACGGCTGATCGGGCGCTGCGACATCGATCGGGTGCGGGCCGCGGTGCGCGAGGCGCAGGAGGGTAACCGGTGAGCGTGCGCGTCTTCGTGCCCGGTGATTCGGCCGCGTGTTCGGTGGGCGCCGACGAGGTCGCGGCGCTGATCGCTGAGTTGGCCGCCGCCCGGGGCATCACCGTGGAGGTGATTCGCAACGGATCGCGGGGGATGCTCTGGCTGGAGCCGTTCGTGGAGGTTCAGACCCCCGCCGGGCGTATCGGTTACGGCCCCGTCGCACCCGGCGACGTGGCGTCGCTCATCGACGCCGGCCTGCTCGAGGGTGAAGACCACGCGCTCGGTCACGGACTGGTCGAGGAGATCGGGTGGCTGGCCCGCCAGCAACGGGTGAGCTTCGCCCGGGTAGGACTGGCAGACCCCCTTGACCTCGACGAGTACCGCAACCTAGGCGGATTGGCTGGGCTGCGCCGCGCCCTGAAGACCCCCGTCGATGAGGTGGTTGGCGACATTCTGGCCTCCGGCCTGCGCGGCCGCGGCGGAGCCGGCTTCCCCGCCGGGATCAAGTGGCGCACGGTGCTGGAGGCTGATGCTGATCAGAAGTTCGTGTGCTGCAACGCCGATGAGGGTGACAGCGGAACCTTCGCCGACCGCATGCTGATGGAGGGTGACCCCTTCACCCTGCTCGAAGGCATGGCGATCGCCGGGGTCACCATCGGGGCGAGCCTCGGACTGATCTACGTGCGCTCCGAATACCCCGCGGCGATCGCGACCCTGCGCACTGCGGTCGACATCGCCCGCGTCGACGGGTGGCTGGGTGCCGACGTGTCGGGCTC
>JAGYKK010000017.1 GCA_018401645.1 Mycobacterium sp.
GTTGCCGATCACCTGGGCGGCTTGTTGAGTGAGCCCCTGATGCTGGCGCTGAGCGTCTTCAATGGCCTGCTGAATCTGGACCTTGGGGTCGGCGTATTCGTCGACCTTGGAGCCGAACAACGCCATCAGGTACTTCCACGCCTTGACGAACGGATTGGCCATCTGTGTTGTCCCGCCTTCGAGTGAGTGCCGCTTGATCAGAGTCGACGCTCAATTTATCGGTTCCGGCGGGCAGACCACACCCCGGTTCCAAACTCGGTCGTAAAAACCCAGTATGAGCGCCCGAATCAGGCGACGGCCAGAGCGGCGCTGCGTTCACTGACGCCGACCAGAGCGGCGCTGCGTTCAACCGCCTCCTGGCAGGCCATCTCGGTTCCGGCATCACAGAGCACCCGGGACAAGGGAACGTCCAGGGCGGCGCAGATGGCGCTGAGCAACTCGCTGGAGGCCTCCTTGCGCCCTCGCTCGACCTCCGAGAGGTAACCCAGGCTCACTCGCGCAGAATCGGAGACCTCGCGCAATGTGCGCCCCTGGGACGTGCGGGCACGCCGCAGCACATCACCAATTACTGCTCGCAGTACTACAGCCGCCATGGCGCATCCTCCTCGAGTTGTCGCGTCACCCTCTGCAACGCCTGAGTTCGCCATTCCGTTCCCATCGGACGCCCAGCGCCCGGCTGCCCCGCGGCGCTCAGTGAACGCGGGGGGCCTGCAAGGCCGAGCGCAGGTAGTCCAAGCCGGTCACCACAGTCAGCAGGATCGCGGCGCCCATGACCACCCAGGCCACCGTCAGCCAGGGCCCTGACCAGCTGTCTAAAGGAAGAATGAACAACCCGATCGCGACCGCCTGCACGAGGGTCTTGAGCTTTCCGCCACGACTCGCCGGGATCACTCCCCTGCTGATCACCGCGAACCGCAGCGTTGTGATACCAATCTCACGCACCAGAATCACGACCGTCACCCACCACGGCATGTCGCCGAGTATGGACAAGCCGATCAGCGCCGCACCAATAAGCATCTTGTCCGCGATCGGGTCGGCAAGCTTCCCAAACTCTGTTTCCAGGTGATAGCTACGGGCCAACGAACCATCGAGCCGGTCGGTCAGCACGGCGACAGCAAAGATAATGAACGCGATGATCCTGCTTTGATTGTAGTGGCCGTCGCCGGCGAATAGGAATAGCAAAAAGACCGGGACCAGAATCAGCCGCAGAACGGTCAGCAGGTTGGCGATATTGGCAACCGGCACACGCCGGGCAGCCGGCGGAGTTTGGGGTTTGCCCGACACGGACTTCAGGGTATCGGTTCGCCGGTCGCCGAACCGCGAGCCGATAGTGTTGCGCCGTGTCCGACTCGTCGCCCGGGGCACCGTCGGTCGACGGCCCCCAGTTTGGGATGGACCGCGAAGTCGTCATCCGCCGGGCCCGCACATCCGACGTGCCCGAGATCAAACGGCTGGTCGACACCTACGCGGGGAAGATTCTGCTGGAGAAGAATCTCGTCACGCTCTACGAGGCGGTGCAGGAATTCTGGATCGCCGAGGCCAGCGGCACTGCGCTCGGCTGCGGGGCACTGCACGTGTTGTGGTCCGACCTCGGCGAAGTGCGCACCGTGGCGGTGGACCCGAGTATGCGGGGCCGGGGCATCGGACATGCGATCGTGGCGCGACTGCTCGATGTGGCTCGCGAACTGCAGTTACAGCGAGTGTTCGTGCTGACGTTCGAGACCGGTTTCTTCGCCGGCCACGGCTTCACCGAGATAGAGGGAACCCCGGTCACCGCGGAGGTGTACGAGGAGATGCGCCGCTCCTACGACGTCGGCGTCGCGGAGTTTCTCGACCTCAGTTACGTCAAGCCCAACATCCTGGGCAATACCCGGATGCTGCTGGTTCTGTGACGGGCCCGGCTCAGATTTCCTCGGGCACCCCGAAGTCTCCGTCGCCGTCGCCCCCGACGGCCGTACCATTAATGCCTCGGATCAGGTTCAGCGTCGCCGCCAACTCGTCGGGTTTGACCAACACCTCGCGGGCCTTCGAACCTTCCGACGGCCCGACTATGCCGCGGTTCTCCATCAGGTCCATCAGCCGGCCAGCCTTGGCGAAACCGACCCGCAACTTGCGCTGCAGCATCGACGTAGACCCGAATTGACTGGAAACCACCAATTCGGTGGCCTGCAGGAGCAGGTCCATGTCGTCTCCGATGTCCGGGTCGACATCGGTGCGCTCCCCGGTGGTCTTGGTGGCGGTGACACCCGCGTTGTACTCCGGTTCGGCCTGTTCCTTGCACGCCTGCACCACGGCGTGAATCTCCTCGTCGGTGATGAAAGCGCCCTGCAGTCGGATCGGCTTGTTGGAGCCCATCGGCAGGAAGAGCGCATCGCCCATCCCGATCAGTTTCTCCGCGCCGGGCTGGTCGAGGATCACTCGGCTGTCGGTCAGCGATGACGTCGCAAATGCCAGTCTGGACGGCACGTTGGTCTTGATGAGGCCGGTGACCACGTCCACTGACGGTCGCTGCGTGGCCAAAACGAGGTGAATACCCGCAGCGCGGGCCTTCTGGGTGATCCGCACGATCGCCTCCTCCACATCGCGAGGTGCCGTCATCATCAGGTCGGCCAACTCGTCGACGATCGCGACGATGTAGGGATAGGGCTTGTACTCGCGCTGACTGCCGAGCGGCGTCGAGATCTCCCCCGAGCGCACCTTGGAGTTGAAATCATCGATGTGGCGCACCCTGCAGGCCTGCATGTCCTGGTAGCGCTGCTCCATCTCCTCGACCAACCAGGCCAGCGCGGCGGCAGCCTTCTTCGGCGCAGTGATGATCGGGGTGATCAGATGCGGAATGCCTTCGTACGGCGTCAGTTCCACCATCTTGGGGTCGATGAGGATCATCCGGACTTCCTCCGGCGTCGCTCTGGCGAGCAGCGACACGAGCATCGAGTTGACGAAGCTGGACTTGCCGGACCCGGTGGAGCCGGCTACCAGAAGGTGCGGCATCTTGGCCAGATTGGCCGAGATGAAATCGCCCTCGATGTCCTTGCCCAGTCCGATGACCAGCGGGTGGTGGTCACGACGAGTCGAGGCGGCCGTGAGCACGTCGGCTAGTCGAACCATTTCACGGTCGGTGTTGGGTACCTCGATACCCACCGCGGATTTGCCTGGGATCGGCGCCAGCATTCGCACGCTTTCGGTGGCCACCGCGTAGGCGATGTTGCGTTGCAGCGCAGTGATCTTCTCGACTTTGACGCCGGGGCCGAGTTCCACCTCATACCGGGTGACGGTCGGCCCGCGGGTGCACCCGGTGACCGCGGCGTCGACCTTGAACTGGTCCAGAACCGAGGTGATCGCATCGACCATCTGGTCATTGGCCGAACTCCGCCGCTTGGGCGGATCACCAGATATCAACAGGTCCAGTGGCGGCAGCGAGTAGGTGCCGTCCACTACCCGGTCGATCGGCTTCGCCGCCGGCTTGGAAGTACCGCCTTCAGGATTTCCTATGGCAGGATTTCCCGTGCCGGGATTCCCGGCTACCGGGGTCGTCTTCTTACGCCGGGGCTTGATCGGTTCGGTGAGGCTCCAGGCCGTGGCAGCTGCATCATCGAGTGGGTAATTGTCATGCGGCGTGCCGGCGGGACCCGGAGCACCCGGCCGAAGCGGCTGTCTGGCGGCCCTGCGGGCGCGCAGGCCCTCAGCGGATTCGTCCGAAAGGGTCGTGGTCACACCCCCGATGACACCGGAGCCGAACGTGCCGCTGTCGTCGTACTCGTCGTCATAATCGTCGTAGTACCCGTCGCCGTAATCCCCGTCGCCGTAATCCCGGTCGCCGTGGCGGCCGCGGGTGAAGCGAACATGGCATGCAGCGTCGCGGGCACCTCCCAGTGGTGGTTCCGGTGATCAGCAGCACCCCGAACCCGACCGCGCCGATCAGCAGTGGGTCGCGATCCACGTCGTCAGTCCGTCCGACAGCGGCCCGCCGATGACGAATCCGATGAAGCCACCGGCGCGTTGCCGGTCGACCGGCCCGGCCGGCGATCCCGACCACAGGTGCCACAGTCCGAGTACCGGCAGGCCGATCATCGCCGAACCGAGAACCAGTCGCGGGCGGGCTTCCGGGTAGGGCTCTGTGCGCATCAACACCAAAGCCGTCGCGGCGACCAGAAGCGAAGCAGGATCACCGCTGCCCCGACGAGGGTGCGCAGAACCGAGTCGATCCAGGCCCCGACCGGACGGGCGGCGTCAAACCAGCACGCTGCGGCGATGATCACCGCAAGCGCCAGTAGTCCCAGAGCGATGCCATCCCGACGGTGCGCGGGTTCGATGTCGCGGGCCCGACCGACCGACCTCGCGGTCGATCCGGCACCGCGGGCCACCATCAGCCAGGACGCGCGTGCGGCCCGACCACCGGCGGCCGCCGTGACAGCCAGCTTCGACGGGCCTTTCCGGGCCGTCGGCGGAATCGGTGGTTTCCCGGCGCGCCGGCGCCCGCTTCGCGGGTTGCGTTTTACCCTTTGAACTGGTCGTTCGCGCGCCAGAGCGAGCGGCCGTCTTATTTGCCATGCGCGCCGGGTTGTGCCAATAGTCCCATCTGCACCATGTGCAACACGGATCTAAGCGGGCCGTTGCCAGACCGCAATCAATCGGCGAATGCCGAGCTCAGCCGCAGCCCGGCGGGCCTCGGCCACGAGTGGCGCGAACGCTCGGAGTCGGAGGCCGGGATCAGCGGTGGTACCGCGACTGGCTCACCGGCGTCGTCGACGGCCACCATGGTGAAGTACGAGCTGTTGGTGTGACGTCGGGAGCCATCGGATGTTCTCGGTATCGACCTGATGCCCACCTCCAGGAGGTCCGGCCGGTGTAGTTCACCCTCGCCGAACGACAGCTCCCCCACCCGGATGGCGTCCCGGAAGAACGCGATCCACCGACAACTTTGATCACGACGTAGGTGCCGCGTAGCGCTGGCGCATGAATACGCCTGATCGAGCAGTTTCAGCAGCGTGCCGCCGTGGACCTTGCCGGAGAAGTTCACTTCATGTCCGGGGTCATCAGGACCGTCATATAGAGCGACTTGCCGACTTCGCGCTGTCCCATGCCGCGCCCTTTCGTTGATCGGTCACAATCTACGGTGGAAGAAACCCGATCAAACCCAGGAGCCACCCACATGCCACGTCGTCGTCGTCGTCGTTCACCGCCAAGCCCGAGTCCGTCGATGAGGTACGCACCGCCTGCGTGAGCGCCATCAGGCCGTCCACGACGAGCCAGGGTGCAGCTTCTTTCCACTACACCAGACCGGTGACACGTTCCTGTTCATCGAGCAGTGGGCCGATGCCGATGCCCGCAAAGCTCACGGCGCGGCCCCGGCGATCAGCGTGTTCGGCGCGATCGGCGGGCACCTCGCAGGGCGCCCGATATCAAGATGCTCTGAATCCGTCCGGCCAGGAATCGGCCAAAGGGCCAATTGCGCCTGAAATCGCCATGGGCGAACGGAGCATCCCCTGAAGGGTCGAGTCGCCTTCATCACCGGTGCGGCCCACGGCGGGGCCGCGCCCATGCGATCAAGCTGGCCTGCGCGGGCGCCGAGCATCATCGCCGTCGACCTGTGCAATCAGATCGCCAGCGTTCCCTACCCGCTGGCCAGCCCAGGCGACCTTGCGGCAACGGTCAAACTCGTCGAAGACACCGGGGCACACATCGTGGCCAGGCAAGCCGACGATCCGTGAACGCGCCGAACTGAAGACCGCACTGGCCGGGGAATCGCGAACTCGGCCGACTCGACATCGTGATCGCCGCGCTGGGATCGCCCCGATGACGATGCGAACGCCTGGCAGGACGTACTCGACGTCAACCTCACCGGTGTCTACAACACCGTCGACGTGGCGATGCGACCGCTGATCAAACAGGGCGAGGGCGGATCTGTCGTGCTGACCAGCTCAGTGGCCGGCCTGGGTGACGTCGGCGCCCCGATGGGGGTTGCTCGGTTACACCGTGGCCAAACACGGCGTCGTCGGTTTGATGCGCGCCTACGCCAATTTTCTTGCCGCGTACAACATCCGGGTCAATTCGGTTCACCCGGCCGGCGTCAACACACCGATGATCGACAACAGTTCTGCGATCCTGGTTGAAGGCCTCGCCCAGTTGGACAATGCCGGACCGGATATGACCAATGCGCTTCCGGTACAGACACTGGAGCCAGGACATCGCCAACGCCGTTTTCTGGCTGGTGTCGGACGCCGCCAGATACGTCTGGAGTTTCACTTCCAGTGGACGCCGGCTTTGTGAACAAGCGCTAGATCTCAAGCACCGTGGGCACGATCATCGGCTGCCGGCGGTAAACCTCACCACCCATTTACCGACCGTTCGTCGCATCGCCTGGAGCGATCCGCAACGGATCAGTCACCTTGTTGGCAGCCAGGGGACTCCAACTCCTCAGGTCCTGGTGGGGGTTCGAGGCACTTTGGGATCCTCGGAGAAACCACGGGAGTACAGGTGCGGCGGTGCGGCAGGGCGACCGGTCCCGGTGCACCGCCACCGTGACGGCAATGGTGAACTCAGGACGAGCCGTTCACCCAGCGTTGCCTCCCCGACGTCGCCACTGACGAGTCCGTCGATGAAAATCTTGCCCACCGGCACCGCACCCGCAATAGCTGCAACGCCGGCAACGAGGTCCACACTGACCCCGTTCTCGGCCAACATGATCGAGTCCGCGAGCACCCCGCTGCGCTCGGCCAACTTCGCGTTGGCCCGTAGATGTCGCCACGTGCCGTGAACGGGCATCACGTTTCGCGGGCGGACAGCGTTGTAGAGAAACAGCAACTCACCGGCGTAGGCGTGGCCCGAGACATGCACCCGAGCTTGCTGATTGGTCACCACTCTGGCGCCGATCTTCGACAGAGCGTCGATGACTCCGTAGACGGCTTCTTCGTTACCGGGGATTAGTGAGGACGACAGAATGATCAAATCGTCCCCGGTGATCGAGATGCTGCGGTGCTCGCCACGCGACATCCGGGACAGCGCAGACAACGGCTCACCCTGCGTGCCGGTGGTGATCAACACCAACCGCTCAGGAGCCATCATCTCGGCCGCTGAGATGTCGACGACGTCGTCGTCGGCGACGTGCAGGAATCCGAGTTCCTTGGCGATGCCCATGTTTCGAACCATCGAGCGGCCGACAAACGAAACCCGCCGCCCCAGCGCCACCGCGGCGTCGATGATCTGCTGAACCCGGTCGACATTCGACGCGAAACACGCCACGATCACCCGCTGGCCGTCCGCGCCCCGCATGACGCGATGCAGGGTCGGACCGACCTCGCTTTCCGACGGGCCGACACCGGGGATCTCGGCGTTGGTGGAGTCGCAGAGGAACAGGTCGACGCCGGCATCGCCGAGACGCGACATCCCCGGCAGATCGGTCGGTCGGCCGTCCGGGGGTAGTTGGTCGAGCTTGATATCACCGGTGTGCAGCACGGTCCCGGCGCCGGTACGGATCGCGATGGCAAGGGCGTCGGGAATCGAGTGATTGACGGCGAAGTACTGGCACTCGAACACTCCGTGCGTACTGCGTTGTCCCTCGGCAACTTCAATGAACTTCGGCTTGATCCGGTGTTCGCGGCATTTCGCCGCAACCAGGGCGAGGGTGAACTTGGAGCCGACCACCGGGATATCGCCGCGCAGCTTGAGCAGAAAGGGAATCGCCCCGATGTGATCCTCGTGCGCATGAGTCAGAACAAGTGCCTCGACATCGTCGAGACGGTCCTCAATATGGCGGATGTCGGGCAGGATGAGGTCGACGCCGGGCTCGTCGTGACCCGGGAACAGCACGCCGCAGTCGACGATAAGCAGCCGACCGAGGTGCTCAAAAACCGTCATATTGCGACCGATTTCGCCGATACCACCCAGTGCGGTGACGCGCAGTCCTCCTGCTGCCAGTGGTCCCGGGGCAAGCATTGGCTGGGTCATCGCAGCACTGCAGCCGCGCGCATGTCGGCCGCCAACTCGTCGAATTGATCAGCCGAGGCCGGCATCTGGGGTAACCGCGGATCACCGGCCTCAAAACCCTGAAGTCGCAAGCCGGCTTTGGCGAGGGTGACGCCACCGAGTCGAACTTGCGCGGCGTTCAACGGACCCAGTGTGACGGCGATCTTGCGGGCAGTGGGAAGGTCGCCGGAGTTGAACGCGGTCAGCATGTCCCGCAACTGACCGGCCGCAAGATGGCCCCACACGCTGATGAATCCGACCGCGCCCACCGCGAGCCAGGGCAGGTTGAGTGCATCGTCACCGGAGTAGTACACCAGAGAGGTCTCGGCCATCACCGCGGCGGCACCGTGCAGATCGCCCTTGGCGTCCTTGACCGCGACGATGTTGGGATGATGCGCCAGGGTGCGCAGGGTGTCCCATTCGATCGGCACCACCGAACGGGGTGGGATGTCGTAGAGGACCACAGGCAAGGCGGTGGCATCAGCAACCGCGCTGAAGTGCGCCACCAGCCCACTCTGCGGTGGCCGGGAGTAGTACGGCGTGACCACCAGGAGACCGTGGGCGCCCTCGGCCGCGCAAGCCTTGGCCAGGCGCACACTCTGCGCAGTGTCATAGCTTCCAGCCCCGGCGATGACGCGGGCACGATCGCCAACGGCCTCGAGCACCGCCCGCAGCAGGACGAGTTTCTCCTCGTCGGTGGTGGTCGGCGACTCTCCGGTGGTGCCCGACAGCACCAGACCGTCGCAGCCCGAGTCGATCAACCGGGCAGCCAGTCGACCTGCGGCAGCCGTGTCGAGCATTCCCTCAGCAGTGAAGGGCGTCGCCATTGCGGTCAGAACCGTGCCCAGCTGGGCGCCGGCGTCGAACCCGCTGCTACTCACGGGTACTGAGGTTACCCGCTGAACGTCGAGGCAGTCTCGGCCCCGGGCTCACCGGTTGGGGGTGGCCGGCCGCGTCAGGGGCGCAGGTAGTCGTAAAACCGATAACGCAACCCGGACCCGCTGTCCTGCCATTCCCCGGCGGTTCCGATCCAGGATTCGTCAAGCATCGGGGCCAGAGTGTCGTCGTCGTGCAGGTGCAGATCGATGTCCACCTCGGTGACCTCGCACCGGGTGGCCAGCGGCATGGCGAGATGGTAGATCTCCGCCCCGCCGATCACCCAGGTGTCGGCGCTGGAGAGAGCGGCCTCGAGGGAGTCGACGACCTCGGCACCCTCGGCCCGATAGTCGGGGTTGCGACTGACGACGACGTTGCGCCGACCCGGGAGCGGCCGGAACCTCACCGGCAGTGACTCCCAGGTCCGCCGCCCCATCACCACGGTGTGTCCCATGGTCAGCCGCTTGAAGTGCGCCATGTCCTCCGGCAACGACCACGGGATGGTGCCGTCGCGACCGATGACCCCGGACGTGGATTGGGCCCAGATCAGTCCCACCGTCATACGGCTACGGGCGCCTTGATCGCCGGGTGCGGATCGTAATTGCGGATCTCGATATCGTCGTAGGTGTAATCGAAGATTGAATCCCGCTGGGCAAGAACAAGTTCCGGATAGGGCCGCGGGTCCCGACTCAGCTGTTCGGTGACCTGCTCGACGTGGTTATCGTAGATGTGGCAGTCACCACCGGTCCAGATGAAATCGCCCACTTTCAGTCCGGCCTGGGCGGCCATCATGTGGGTCAGCAGCGCGTAGCTGGCGATGTTGAACGGCACGCCCAGGAAAAGGTCGGCGCTGCGCTGATAGAGCTGGCAGCTGAGCCTGCCGTCGGCGACGTAGAACTGGAAGAACGCATGACACGGCGCTAGTGCCATCTTCGGGATGTCGGCGACATTCCAGGCTGAGACGATGATCCGCCGGGAGTCAGGATCGGTCCGTAACTGCTCCAGCGCGGCGCTGATCTGATCAATGTGTTCACCGGTCGGCGTCGGCCAGGACCGCCATTGCACCCCGTAGACCGGCCCGAGATCACCGGTGGGCGAGGCCCATTCATCCCAGATGGTGACACCGTGGCCCGTCAGCCATTCGACGTTGGAATCACCGCGGAGGAACCACAGCAGCTCGTAGACCACCGATTTGAGGTGAACTTTCTTGGTGGTGATCAGGGGGAAGCCGGCCGAGAGGTCGTAGCGCAATTGGTGACCGAACACGCTGCGGGTGCCGGTACCGGTGCGGTCGGCCTTCGGCGTGCCGGACTTCATGACCAGGCGCAGGAGATCCTCGTACGGGGTGGGAATCGGCACGCGATTCAGCTTACGTCCGGGCGCGGGGAGTAGAAACGGTGCCATGCCGACCATCACCGACTCGATCATTACGCCGGACGGAACCTGCCCGGTCACGTTCGCCACGCCGGATACGGCCGGCCCATGGCCCGGGATCGTGATGTACCCCGACGCCGGCGGCGCCCGGGAGGTGTTCCGCGCAATGGCCACCCGGCTCGCGGGGCTGGGATACGCCGTCCTGGTACCCGACGTCTACTACCGCAGCGGCGCGTGGGCGCCATTCGACATGGCCGGGGTGTTCGAAGACCCGGGCGAACGCCGCCGCCTGTTCGCCATGATGAAGGCAATCACTGCAGAGGTGATGGCCGCCGACGCGATTCGGTTTTTTGATTATCTGGCGGCCCGCCCTGAGGTGTCCGGGCAGCGGTTCGGCACATGCGGCTACTGCATGGGCGGGCGCACGTCGCTGATTGTCGCCGGGCGGGTGCCGGACCGCGTCGCCGCGGCGATGTCGTTTCACGGCGGCGGACTTGCTTCCGACGATGCCGACAGCCCGCATCTGCTGGCACCGGTGATCACCGCCGCGGTGTACGTCGGTGCCGCGGAGAACGATGCGTCCTACACCCCGGAGCAGTCCCGACTCCTCAATGCCACGCTCACCGGAGCCGGCGTCGCGCACACCATCGAGTGGTATTCCGCGGCGCACGGATTCGCGGTCCCCGACAATGGGCCCTACGACGAGGCAGCCGCCGAACGGCACTGGCAGGCGATGGCCGATTTCTTCGCGACGACGTTAGTTCCGTGACTCATGCTGGTCCGGGTTCCTGCGGGACCTCCGAAACTCGCGCAGGATGCCACGCGCGGAATACAGGCCGAGGACGGCAGAGAGCACGATGAGGAAGATCAGTGTCACTAACCAATTGGTCCGATCGTGCGGCACGTTCCACCACACGATGGTGAACAACACTGAGCAAAAAAACAACACGCCGTCGCGCCAGTTGCCTTTGTAGGACGACGCCGCGTCGCGGAGTTGCCGGGTTCGCTCGGTACTGACCACCAGGTCGGCGATCCGCACATCGATGCTCGATTTCAGCGCGGCCCGCAACTCGACATCTTCGGGCGGAATCTTCTCGAGCAGTTCCAAGTCGTCCTTGATCATCCCGCGATAGTCCGGACCCTTAATCGTCCCTGCCAACACACCCATCAACACGCCGCCGGCGATCGGCGCCGCTCCGAACGCCACATCAGCGATCACGGACATGACTGCCTCATTTCATCAGCAGGGCTGCCAGGGTGCCGCCCAATTGGTAGGCCTTCTCCCGCACGGCGGCATCGACGACGTCCGTCACCTCGAGGGTGTCAGCCGATCTGACCAGCGCCAGGCCGCCTGCAATCCGTTCGACGGCCGTCACAGCACCGGCTGTGTCGTTGTTGCCGTGCACCCACAGACCGTAAGGCCGGGCGGCGACGTAATCCAGAACCGGGTAGTACACCGTGTCGAAGAAGTGTTTGAGCGCCCCGGACATGTAGCCGAAGTTGGCAGGTGTGCCGAACAGGTATCCGTCGGCCCCGAGCAGGTCGCTGACGGTGGCGGCCAGCGCCGGGCGGACCACCACGTCCACGCCGGTGATCTCGGGGTCACGGGCTCCGGCCAGAACGCCTTCGAGCAGTTCGCGGGTGGCCGGCGACGGGGTGTGATGAACGACCAGGAGCGTGCTCACCGGGTGGCCTCCGCGGCCTGGAGTGCGACGGCAGTGCGCATCGTTTCCCTGGCACGGGAACGATCGCCGGCATAGTCATAGGCCCGAGCCAGCCGGTACCAACACCGCCAATTGCCGGGATCGGCGTCCACTTCGGCCCGCACGGTCGCAAACAGGCCGTCAGCGGCATCGCGCTGGATACGGCCCGAGGGCATCCGCGGAAGATCCGTGACGTCGAGTTCCATCCCGTCCTCGGCGGCAATGCGGGCCAGCCGTTGATGAGCCAACCCGGCCCGCAGTGTCGCCACCATCACCCACGCCCCGACCACCGGCAGGATCAGCACGCCGACGCCCAAAGCGACGGCAGGCGGCGTTCCGGTGCGTATCAGCGCGACGGCCGTGCGGGCGAGCATGGCGAAATAGAACACCAGGGCCAGGCAGAAGAACGCGATGAGCAGTTGAATACGGAGGCTGCGGTTCACAGGTCCAGCAGTGCTTCGAGACCGATCGTGAGCCCGGGCCGCTGTGCGATGTGGCGGACCGCGAGCAGCACACCCGGCACGAACGAGGTCCGGTCCAGGCTGTCATGGCGGATGGTCAGCGTCTCCCCCACGGTGCCGAACAGCACTTCCTGATGGGCAACCAGACCGGCGAGGCGTACCGAGTGCACCGGGACACCGTCGATGTCGGCTCCGCGCGCCCCAGGCAGACCGGTACTGGTGGCATCCGGGTTGGGCGGCATGCCTTTTCGGGCCGCGGCAATCAGTGCGGCGGTACGGGTTGCGGTGCCCGACGGTGCGTCAGCCTTCTGCGGGTGATGCAATTCAATCACCTCGGCCGATTCGAAGTATGGCGCCGCCTTCTGCGCGAAGTGCATCGACAGCACCGCGCCGATCGCGAAGTTCGGGGCGATCAGCACACCGATCGCCGGGCCTTCTTTGAGCCAGGCGCGGACCTGATTGAGGCGAGATTCGGTAAAGCCCGTGGTGCCGACGACGGCGTGGATGCCATTGGCGATCAGGAACTCCAGGTTGCCCATAACGGCGTCGGGATGGGTGAAGTCGATGACGACCTCGGTAGCCGTGTCGACGAACGAACTCAGTGCGTCTCCGGCGTCGACTTCCGCACTCAGTGCCAGGTCGTCGGCCTCGCGCACCGCCGCGCACATCGTCATCCCGACCTTGCCCGCCGCACCCAGGACCCCGACTCGCATGGTGTGAGCGTAGTCGGCGGAAATTGTCAGACCGCGTCGATACTATTCGAACATGAGTTCGATACTTGGCGCACTGGAGGCCCTGGATGCCGCCGTGGATGCCGTGCGAGCTGCCGACCTCGATGCGCTGAATCCGACTGAGCGCTTCTGCGTACTCGACCGCATGGAGACGGCCCTTCGCCGGCAGGTCGCGGCCGGCCACGCGATCATTCATCGACTGGAGCAGTTCGAAGGATGCCCACCGGTGCACATCGCACTCTCCGATGCGTTGCGGATCAGTCGCGCCGAGGCCCGCCGACGGATTCGGGATGCGGCGCAGTTGGCCCCACGCAGCACGCTCATCGGTCAGCCGTTGCCGCCGGAGTTGCCGGCCACCGCTGCGGCATGGCATCGGGGAATCCTCGATGCCGAGCATCTGCGCACGATCCAGAAATTCATCCGGGAACTCCCCCACCACATTGCGCCTGACGTGGTTGCCGATAGCGAGAAACTCCTCGCCGAGCAGTCAGCCGTGCTGCGACCCGACCAACTGGACAAGGTTGCCGAACGGTTGGCCGTCCACGTCAACCCCGACGGGGTCTTCTCTGACGCGGACCGTGCACGCAAGCGTGGCTTCACCTGGTGTGGCGGGCAGCATCCAGACGGTATGAGCACCGGAAAACTCATCGCAACGCCGGAGTTGCGGTCGCTTTTCGAAAGTTGGATGGCCAAGTTCGCCGCACCGGGCATGTGCAACCCGGACGACCAGAGCCCCTGTACCGGAGGCGAACCCGACGAAGCCCGGGCTCAGCGCGACCCGCGCGGCCATACCCAACGCCAGCACGATGCCCTCGTTGCGCTGGTGCGCGGTCAACTCGGCAATCCCGATCTCGGCACCCACCGCGGACTTCCGGTCGCGGTGATCGCCACCGCCACCGTGCAGGAATTACAGGCGCAGACCGGCTACGCGGTGACAGCGACATGGCACCCTGTTGCCGATGTCCGATCTGATCCGATGGCGAGTCACGCCTACCACTACCTCGCGGTGTTCGACGGCGACAACGGAAGACCGCTATATCTGGGGCGATCCAAACGAATCGCCACCGCCGATCAACGAATTGTCCTGCACGGGAGCGAACGCGGATGCAGTCATCCCGGCTGCGACGTTCCCGGCTACCGATGCGAAGTCCATCATGTCGACGAGTGGGCCAGCGGGGGTCATACCGACATCGACCGACTGACCTTCGCGTGCGCGGCCCACCACAAACTGCTCGACCAGGGGTGGAAGACCCGCAAGTTGGCCAACGGAGATACCGAATGGATTCCGCCGCCGCAGCTTCCGCTTATCGGCGGCACCAATGACTTCCACCATCCGGAGCGACTTCTTGGTGAAGGGGCCTGAGCCACAGCAGCGCCAGGGCGCGGCCGCGTAGTTGAGTGGGTTCGGGCTAGGTAGACGAGATACAGACAGATCTTGCTCCGGGAGTCCAGCAGATTGCCCTGAACCCGAAATCTCTTCACACTGAGCACCTAACACCAGTGGTTAATCACCCTGACCTAGGAGTACCCGTGCGCGTCGGCATCCCGGCTGAGATCAAAAACAATGAATACCGCGTGGCCATTACCCCGGCCGGCGTTTCCGAACTCGTGCGACGCGGCCACACCGTCCTGGTCCAGTCCGGCGCCGGCGAAGGTTCGGCCATCCACGATGCCGACTTCACCTCCGCCGGTGCCCAGATCATCAAGACCGCCGAGCAGGTCTGGGCTGAAGCCGATCTGCTGCTCAAGGTCAAGGAGCCGATCGAGGCGGAGTACGCCCGACTGCGCAAGGGGCAGGTGCTATTCACCTACCTGCATCTTGCGGCCTCGCGGCCCTGCACCGATGCCCTGCTGGCCTCGGGTACCACCTCCATCGCCTACGAGACAGTCCAGACCACCGGCCCGGACGGATCGGTCGCGCTCCCCCTGTTGGCCCCGATGAGCGAGGTCGCCGGTCGACTCTCGGCACAGGTCGGCGCCTACCACCTGATGCGAACCCAGGGCGGCCGCGGCGTGCTGATGGGTGGTGTCCCCGGCGTCGCTCCTGCCAAAGTCGTGGTGATCGGCGGCGGTATGGCAGGCGATAACGCCGCCGGCGTGGCCTGGGGTATGGGTGCACACGTCACCGTGTTCGACCTCAACGTCAACACGCTGCGCAAGATCGACGCCGAATACGGCGGCGCCATCGAGACCCGTTACTCCGCGCGGCTGGAATTGGAGAATGCCGTCACCGCGGCCGACCTCGTGATCGGTGCCGTCCTGGTACCGGGTGCCAAAGCCCCCAAGCTCGTCACCAACGACACTGTCGCGCAGATGAGGCCGGGTGCGGTTCTGGTGGACATCGCCATCGACCAGGGTGGCTGCTTCGAGGACTCCAGGCCCACCACCCACGACGACCCGACGTTCCGCGTGCACGCTGCCCTTTTCTACTGCGTGGCCAACATGCCGGGCGCGGTGCCACGTACGTCCACATTCGCACTGACCAACGCGACCATGCCCTACGTCATCAAGCTTGCGGACAAGGGCTGGCGAGAGGCCTGCAGGTCAGATACCGCACTGGCCAAGGGTCTTTCGACGCATGAGGGGCTCCTGCTGTGCGAGCAGGTCGCCGAGGCCCTGAATCTGCCGAGCACTGACACCTCGAAGCTGCTGACCTAAGGTCCGTCACTGCCCGGCGGCCAGTGCCGCGACGACATCCGCTGCCGGCCCTCCAGAGATGTCCCGCCAAGCGGATCCGGCCCAGAGGGTGGCGGCATGGGGATCGCCCGCGGCCACCGACGCCGACCGGATGGGGCCGGTGATCTGGTTGAGTTGCGGATACCCCGGCGGCGCTACCTCGCTGTAGGTGGCAGTGAATGCGTTGGCCAGGCTGCGCGCATAGCGTCCGGAGAAGGCCCGGGTCACCACGGTGTCGGTGAACTGCGTGTCGCGCAGAGCGCGACGATGCACGTCGTTGGTCCCGGCCTCATCACACAGCAGCAGTGCGGTGCCGACCTGGGCCGCCACCGCCCCGGCGCCCAAGACGTAGCGCACCGCGGTCGCGTCGCCCAGTCCGCCGGCGGCGACGACCGGTACGCCCAGATCCATAACCTGATCAAGCAGGGTCAGCAACGGTGTCGTCGGCGCGTCCCGGTCCGGGGCGAACATGCTGCGGTGTCCCCCTGCGGCGGGGCCCTGAACCACCAGCGCATCGGCCCCGGCGGCCACGGTGCCGAGGTCGGGATGGTTGTTGAGGACGGTGACGATGGTCAACACGCCCTGGCCGCAGCCATTGCAGGACGGCCCTTTCGGGCATCCGAAGGTAAACGACACCGCCTCGGGTGCAGTGTCGGCCACCACGTCGAGCTTTGCCTGCCAGTGGTCGTCGTCGGGACGCGGGCGTCCGGGTTCCACACCGTACCGCCGGGCCAGCGGCACCAGTTGCTCACGATAGGCGTCAATCTCCTCAGCACCGGACGCACAGGGTTGCGGCACGAAGAGGTTGACCGCGATCGGCCGCCGGTCATTGACCGGGCTGCGGCGATGTCCTCGGCGAAGCGCTCGGCGGTGAGATAGCCGGCGGGCAACGAGCCGAGCCCGCCGGCGTTGGATACCGCAGCGGCCAGAGCCGGGGTGCTGGGTCCACCAGCCATCGGCGCCCCCACAACGGAGATTGGCAAGTCATGCAGGCTGAATGGCACCGGCTATCCCGCAAGCGCACGGAGGCGGTGCGGCAGGTTGCGTTTAGATCGATGCGGGCCCAGTACCGCGGCCCCGAAATGTCCGGAGAGCACCTTGCGTGCCACCGCGTTGACTTCATCTACGGTGACGTCCTCGATGCGCTGCAGCGTTTCCGAGATGCTTCGATACTCGCCGTAGTTGAGCTCACTGCGGCCCAGCCGATTCATCCGCGATGCAGAGTCCTCAAGTCCGAGCACCAACCCACCGCGCAACGATCCCTTGGCGATGCGACACTCGGAATCGGTAATGCCATCGCGGGCCACCGTCTCAAGCACCTCCGCGGTCAGTCGGACCACTTCGTCGAAACGTTCCGGCAGACATCCCGCGTAGACGGAGAAGGCGCCGCAGTCGGAGAACGTATCGATCGTTGAATACACCGAGTAGGCCAGCCCGCGCGTCTCCCGGATCTCCTGGAAGAGCCGCGAACTCAAGCCACCGCCGAGGGCTCCGTTGAGCACCGCCAATGCCCATCGGTGCCGCCAACTCCGGCCGGGAATCCGAACTCCGAGGCTCAGGTGGGTCTGCTCGGAGTCACGGTTTACCAGCACCAGACCCGGCCGCCCGGGCACCCGCCCGGTTCCCGTGCGTGGTGGTTGGGGCGCACGGCCTTTCTTGAGTCTCGCGCCGAAGTGCCAGCGCACCAGGTTCACGACGTGCTCGTGGTCGATGTTCCCGGCTACCGCGATCACCATCCGCTCCGGGATATAACGGCGGACGTGAAAGGACTGCAACTGATTTCGCGTCATTGACGACACAGAGTCAATGCTGCCGATCACCGGCCGGCCGAGCGGATGGTCGCCGAACATCGCCGACAGAAAAACCTCGCCCAGGGTGTCCTCGGGATCGTCGTCGCGCATCGCGATCTCTTCGAGTACGACATCTCGCTCGACGGCGACGTCGCCGGCCGCGCAAACACCGTTGAGGACAACATCGGCAACCAGGTCGACGGCCAGTTCGAGATCGTCGTCGAGTACGTGCGCGTAGTAGCAGGTGTGTTCCTTGCCGGTGAACGCGTTCAGTTCGCCGCCGACGGCGTCGACCGCCTGGGCGATCTCCACCGACGTGCGGGTCGGGGTGGCCTTGAACAGCAGGTGCTCGAGGAAGTGCGCCGCGCCGGCCACGGTCGGGCCCTCGTCGCGGGAACCGACGTTAACCCACACCCCGACTGACGCCGAACGCACGGATGGGACGTATTCGGTGACCACCCGCAGACCGCCCGGCAGCACGGTGCGGTGCATCGTCGAAAGCTCCGCGGCCGACGCCCCGCTCGGTCGACCCCGGAGTCCCGGCGGCTTAGCTATTGGCGGTCGCGGCATCGACCGGCGCGGGCGCGCTCTCCCCGGCTGCGTCATCGTCGACCGGGATCAGGGAGATCTTGCCCCGGTTGTCAATGTCGGCGATCTCGACGCGAAGCTTGTCTCCCAACTTCACCACATCTTCGACCTTGGACACCCGCTTTCCCCGGCCCAGCTTGGAGATGTGGACCAAGCCGTCGCGACCGGGCAGCAGTGAGACGAACGCACCGAAATCGGTTGTCTTGACGACGGTCCCGAGGAATCGCTCGCCCACCTTCGGCAGTTGCGGATTGGCGATCGCATTGATCATGTCAATCGCCGCCTGAGCCGAAGCACCGTCGGTGGCGCCGACGAACACCGTGCCGTCATCCTCGATCGAGATTGAGGCGCCGGTCTGCTCGGTGATCGAGTTGATCATCTTGCCCTTGGGTCCGATGACCTCGCCGATCTTATCGATCGGCACCTTGATCGCGGTCACCCGCGGAGCGTAGGGACTCATCTCGTCGGGGGCGTCGATCGCCTCGGCCATCACGTCGAGGATTACCAGCCTGGCGTCCTTGGCCTGAGCCAGGGCGCCGGCCAACACGTGCGAGGGGATTCCATCGAGCTTGGTGTCCAGCTGCAGCGCGGTGACGAATTCCTTGGTGCCGGCGACCTTGAAGTCCATGTCGCCGAAGGCGTCCTCCGCGCCGAGGATATCGGTCAGTGCTACGTAGCGCGTCTCACCGTTCACCTCATCCGACACCAGACCCATCGCGATACCGGCAACCGGTGCCTTCAGCGGCACACCGGCATTGAGCAACGACAGCGTCGAGGCACACACCGAGCCCATCGAGGTGGAGCCATTGGAGCTCAGCGCTTCGGAGACCTGCCGGATGGCGTAGGGGAACTCTTCCACGCTGGGCAGCACCGGCATCAGGGCACGCTCGGCGAGCGCGCCGTGGCCGATCTCGCGCCGCTTGGGTGAGCCAACGCGACCGGTCTCCCCGGTCGAATACGGCGGGAAGTTGTAGTGGTGCATGTAGCGCTTGGACTTTTCCGGCCCCAGCGAGTCGATCTGCTGGGCCATCTTGACCATGTCGAGAGTGGTGACGCCCATGATCTGGGTCTCCCCGCGTTCGAACAGCGCGCTACCGTGCGCCCGCGGGATGATCGCCACCTCGGCGCTCAGCGCGCGGATATCGGTGATGCCCCGGCCATCGATCCGGAAATGGTCGGTCAGGATGCGCTGGCGCACCAGTTTCTTGGTCAGCGACCGATAGGCGGCGCCGATCTCCTTCTCGCGTCCGGCGAAAGCCTCGCCGAGGCGTCCGAGCACATCGACCTTGATCTCATCCGTGCGATCGTTGCGCTCGGTTTTTCCGGCGATCTGCAGAGCCTGGGCCAGGTCGTCGCCGCCAGCCGAGACCACGGCCGCATAGACGTCGTCAGCGTAATCGGGGAACAGCGGGTAGTCGGCGACCGGTTTGGCGGCCTTGGCCGCCAACTCCTCCTGCGCGTTGCACAGCGCGGCGATGAACGGCTTGGCTACCTCAAGGCCCTCGGCCACAACGGTTTCGGTGGGCGCCGTGGCGCCGCCGGCGATCAGCTCGATCACCCTGTCGGTGGCTTCAGCCTCGACCATCATGATCGCGACGTCGGCCGAGTCCCCGGAGCCGGTCTTGCGCCCCGCGACGACCATGTCGAACACGGCACCCTCGAGCTGCTCGACAGTCGGGAACGCCACCCACTGGCCACCGCCGGCCGACCCCGGGATGAGCGCGACGCGAACGCCGCCGACGGGGCCGGAGAACGGCAGGCCGGAGATCTGGGTAGACGCCGATGCGGCATTGATGGCGAGCACGTCGTACAGGTCGTTGGGATCGAGGCTGAGGATCGTGACAACGACCTGGATCTCGTTGCGCAGGCCGGAGATGAACGTCGGTCGCAGTGGCCGGTCGATCAGCCGACAGGTGAGGATCGCGTCGGTGGAGGGGCGGCCCTCGCGGCGGAAGAAGGAGCCGGGAATCCGGCCCGCGGCATACATCCGCTCCTCGACATCAATGGTCAGAGGGAAGAAGTCAAAGTGCTCTTTGGGGGTCTTGCTGGCGGTGGTGGCCGACAGCAGCATGGTTTCGTCGTCGAGGTAGGCGACGACGGCGCCGGCGGCCTGCTGGGCCAGCCGACCGGTCTCGAATCGGATGGTGCGGGTGCCGAAGCTCCCGTTGTCGATGGTGGCGGTTGCTTCGAACACGCCTTCGTCGATGTCAGCGACAGACATAGAGGTCCGTACAGCCTTTCTGGAAATTCACTGTTCTGGTGTTTCGCGTCGCCACAGCGAACTCGGGTGTCCCGAAACCGCTAGGAAAGCGCCCCGGATGACAGCGAGCTACGCTGTCGATCGAAGCGCCGGGGATGAAGACCAAGTCCGCAGCCACTACCGAAGACCGCGTGTGCCCGATCGGGGAGTCTCGCCAGGGAGACGCAGGAACGGAACGCGCTGATGTGCGCGGCCCGCACCGGGTGTTCGAGCCGTTGACCGGCTCATAACTGTGATGATGTTACACGGCGGATGGCCGCCGCCCGCCCCCGCTCAGCGACGCAGACCGAGGCGTTCGATCAGTGCGCGATAGCGCGCAACGTCCACCTTGGCGACGTACTTCAGCAGTCGGCGACGACGACCGACGAGCAGCAGCAACCCGCGCCGGGAGTGGTGGTCGTGTTTGTGGGTCTTGAGGTGCTCGGTCAGGTCGGAGATGCGCTTGGTCAGCATCGCGACCTGGGCTTCCGGCGAGCCGGTGTCGGTCTCGTGCAACCCGTAGGCACCCAGAATTTCTTTTTTTTGCTCGGTAGTCAGCGACATGCTGGAACTCCATCATTTCAGTCCGCGAGTAATAGGTTGAGAGTGAGCCACCGCGAACAGCAGCCCACGCCCGATGATCCTAGCAGCGCCGATGCTCACGCTCCGAATCGCGGCGGTCAGCGTTGGGCCGCCAGGATGCCCCGCGCCTTCTCGGTGTCACGGCCCATCGCCTCGATGAGATCGTCGGCCGAGGCGAACTTCTTCTGGCCGCGGATGCGTGCCACGAAGTCCACCGCGACGTGCTGTCCGTACAGGTCAGCGGAGGTATCCAAGACGAAGGCCTCGACGGTGCGGGTACGCCCGGAAAACGTCGGGTTGGTGCCAACCGACACGGCGGCCGGGTGTCGCCTGCCACGCATCAGGGTGCCGGTCACGGAGTCCGGCCCCGATTGACCCCCCAGCACCGTGAACCAGGCGGCGTAAACGCCATCGGCCGGAATCGCGGAGTGCATGGGCCCGGCGACGTTGGCGGTCGGGTAGCCCAAACCCTTGCCCCGGCCGTCGCCGCGCACCACCACGCCCTCGACTCGGTGCGGGCGGCCGAGAGCCTCGGCGGCGGCTACCACGTCGCCGGCGTCCACGCAGGCCCGGACGTAGGTGGAGGAAAAGGTGACCGTTTCGCTAGGGAGGTGCTCGGCGACCAGGGACACCCCGTCCACGGCGAATCCCAGCCGGTCGCCGGCTTTACGGAGGGTGTCGACGTTTCCGACAGCCTTCTTGCCGAAGGTGAAGTTCTCCCCCACCACCACTTCCACGACATGCAGGCGCTCGACGAGCAGTTCATGGATATAGCGGTCCGGGGTCAGCTTCATAAAGTCGGCCGTGAACGGCACCACCAGGAATACGTCGACGCCGAGTTCCTCGACGAGTTCGGCGCGGCGCGCCAGCGTGGTCAGCTGGGCTGGGTGACTGCCGGGAAAGACGACCTCCATCGGGTGCGGGTCAAAAGTCATCAGGACGGTCGGCACTCCGCGTGACCTGCCCGCCTTGACCGCCCGCGCGATGATCTCGGCGTGACCGCGGTGCACACCGTCGAATACCCCGATGGTCAGCACACAGCGACCCCAGTCCGAGGGAATCTCATCGAGTCCGCGCCAGCGCTCCACGGGGGTAAGCGTACGGCTCATAACGACCGGAACTAAAGGGTCGCCGGCCGGATCACCACCACGGACCTCGTTCGCGGACCGCTGTCCTCCAAGAGCGCGAACACCTGTCCGTCTGGGCCGGTGGCCGCGTAGCGGCCCTCGATACCGGCGGCTGGCAACGACCGGCCGTGGCCGACGTCGACGGCTTGTTCGGCGGTGATGTCGCGACGCGGGAACCCCAGCAGGCAGGCCTCGTCGAGGGTGTAGCTCAGCGCGGGGTGCTCGGCGAGGTCTTCCAGGGTGCGGGCATGGTCGAGGCCGTAGCCGCTGACGCGGGTGCGCCGCAATGCCCTCAGATGCCCGCCGACACCGAGACCCACCCCGAGATCACGGGCCAGTGCCCGGATATAGGTGCCTGCCGAGCAGTCCACCTCCACATCCACATCAACCACCGGGCCCTCTCGCCGGATCGCGAAGACGTCGAAACGGTCGATCTGAACCGCGCGTGCGGCCAGTTCGACCGCCTCTCCTTCGCGGACGCGTTGATAGGCCCGCTTGCCATCGACCTTGATCGCACTCACCGCCGACGGGCGTTGCGAAATCTCGCCGCGAAGCAGGCCGATTCCGCGGTTGATCGCCTCGTCGGTCACCTCGGCAGCCGACAGATCCCGGACCACGTCGCCGTCAGCGTCATCCGTGGTGGTTGTCCGGCCGAGACGGATGGTGGCGGCGTAGGACTTCGACGTGCCGCTGATCAAGCCCAGAATCTTGGTGGCACGCTCGATGCCGACCACCAGCACCCCGGTGGCCATCGGGTCCAGGGTGCCGGCATGCCCCACCTTGCGGGTACCGAAGATCCGTCGGCAGCGGCCCACCACGTCATGGCTGGTCATCCCGGCCGATTTGTCGACGACGACCAGCCCGGCAGCGAAGCTGATTCCCGGGTCGCTGCGCTCCTGCCCTCCGGGTGCGCTCACAGCACGATCGCCGTCAGTGCCAGCCCGCCGGCCACCGACCACCGGCCGGCCAACTCGGTCAGCGGTGGACCGGACCGAGCGGCGGAGTCGATCAGGATGCGGGAGATGAACTCACCTGCCGTCCCGTCGGCGCCGACGGTGAAGGTGATGTGGGCGTCCTCGAAGCCCAGCCACCGCTGCGTGAGCGGGTACCACGCCTTGTAGGTGGCCTCCTTGGCGCAGAACAGGATTCGGTCCCAGTGCAGGTCGCCGGGCAACGCCGCAATCTCGGTGCGTTCGACCGGCAGGCTGACCGCGTCGAGCACCCCCTGGGGCAGTACGCTGTGCGGCTCGGCATCGATGCCGACCGAGCGCACGGCGACCCGGCGACCCACGACCGCGCCGCGGTAGCCCTCGCAGTGGGTCAGGCTGCCCACCACGCCGTCGGGCCAGTGCGGTTCGCCTTTGTCCCCCTTGAGAATCGGTGACGGCGGCACTCCGAGTTGCTCCATGGCCACCCGTGCGCAGTGCCGGACGGTGACGAACTCATTGCGCCGCTTGGCAACCGAACGAGCGATCAGCGGCTCCTCTTCGGGCAGGGCAGCGAGATGCGGTGGATCGTCGTACAACTCGGCGAAGACCAGATCCGCGATGTCGGGAAGCACCTCCCGCATGAACTCACTCATCCGCGCCGGCTGCGCAGCCGCTCCTGGAACTTCTCCGACTGCTCGCGCATCTGGGGGGTGATCATGAAATGGCCACCGAAGTCGTTGAGATAGCCGGGTGCGTAATCCGGGTCGGGCAACACCTGGCGCAGCCAGCGATAGGGCTTGCGGCGGTGCCACTCTCGCGGATAGCCCACTGACACCTCCTCAAACCGCACCCCGTCGTACCACGTCGTGCGAGGGATGTGCAGATGCCCGTACACCGAGCACAGCGCGTTGTAGCGGGTGTGCCAGTCGGCGGTCGCGGTGGTACCGCACCAGAGCGCGAACTCCGGATAGAACAGCACGTCGCACGGTTCGCGACGCAGCGGGAAATGGTTCACCAGGACGGTGGGCGTGATCCAGTCCAATTCATCCAATCGTGCCCTGGTGTACTTGAGGCGGTCCCGGCACCAGGCATCACGGGTGGCGTAAGGCTCACTCGACAGCAGGAACTCGTCGGTCGCCACGACGTTGCGCTCCCGGGCGATCGCCAGGCCCTCGGCCTTGGTGCCCGCGCCCTCGGGAAGAAACGTGTAGTCGTACAGCAGAAACATTGAGACGATCGTCGCCGGACCGCCGCCTTCGGTCCACACCGGGTAAGGATGCTCAGGGGTCAGCACGCCCATCTCGTCGCACATCTGCACCAGATAGTCGTAGCGCGCTCGGCCGAACACCTGCATCGGATCCTTGCCCGTGGTCCACAGTTCGTGGTTTCCCGGCACCCAGATGACCTTGGCGAACCGGCGCCGCAACAGATCCAACGCCCAGCGAACATCGTCGGTGCGCTCGGCCACGTCACCGGCGACGATCAACCAGTCCTCCGGGGTCGCCGGGTAAAGCGACTCGGTCACCGGCTTGTTGCCGTTGTGACCGATATGCAGGTCGCTGATTGCCCAGAGCGTTGGAGCCACAGCGCTTCACCCTACTGGCGGCCCCTATCCTAGTCCGGTGGCGAGTACGCGGTTCACCGACCGGGCGGTGAGCCGGGCGCTACGGCTTCCGGCTCCCACAACCGGCTACCCGGTGCACCGCGCCTGCGGGTGCCCATGCGTGACGGCGTCGAGTTGATCGCCGACGCCGGTCGCCGCCGCGCCGAAGGGCACCATCCTGCATGGGGCCCCCTACGGCCGAACATTTCCCGTTCTCGCTGATCTACGCCCGGATTTACGCCGCGCGCGGTTACCACGTGATCTTCCAAAGCGTGCGGGGGACCCGGGGTCCGGCGGCACCTTCTGTGCCCATGTGGTCCACGAGGCCGCCGGATGCGGCCGACACCGTGATCTGGTTGCGCGGCCAACCCTGGTTCACCGGGACGTTCGCCACCATCGGCCTGTCCTACCTCGGCTTCACCCAGTGGGCGCTACTGGCGGACCCACCACCGGAACTGGTCGCGTTTCCGGTCGTCGCCGTCGGACCGCACGACCTGCACACCTCCACCTGGGGCACCGGAGCCTTCGCACTGACCGACTTCCTCGGCTGGGCGGACATGATGGCCCATCAGGAACGGGGGCCACTCAAGCGGATGGCCTACCAGGTTAAAGCCCGCCGCAGGATGGACCGGGCGGTACGGGGCGTCCCGTTGGGCGAAGCCGGGCGCGCACTGCTCGGTGAGCGATCCCCGTGGTACGAGACCTGGCTGGGCCCACCCTGACCGCAACGACAGGTTCTGGAATCCGATGACAATGTCGGCTGCACTGGACCGGTGCACCGTTCCGGTGCTGTTACTCACCGGTTGGCAGGACGTCTTCCTCGACCAGACCATCAGTCAGTACCGGCAGTTGCGCGACCGTGGCGTCGACGTCGCCTTGACGATAGGCCCCTGGACCCACGATCAGATCGTGACTCGAGCGACCGGCAGCACAGTGGCCGAGACGCTGGGCTGGCTTGGCTCCCACTCCGGCCGGGGAATCCCCCACCCGGGAAATCCCCACCCGCGCGCACCACACCGGTACTGGGCCCACATCACCGCCGGGACGCCTGGACGGACATGCCGGACTGGCCCGTCACCGGCCCAGAGCATGCGTTGCATCTCCAGCCCGGTGGCCGACTCGGAGCCGCCGCCGCCCCCGTGGGCTCGCGGGCGGCAACCTTCCGTTATGACCCGGCCGATCCCACTCCGACGATCGGCGGGCGGCTGTTGTCTCGGCAAGGCGGCTACCGCGACGACACCGAGTTGTCCGGGCGTACCGACGTACTCACGTTCACCAGTGCGCCACTGGAGACGGAACTGACGGTCTACGGAAATCCCGTCGTCGAGGTGGATCACTCCAGCGACAACCCGCACTTCGACGTTTTCGTCAGGGTCAGCGAGGTGGACGCGGTGGGCCGGTCTCGCAATGCTGTAGCGACGGGTTCCGACGCTTCCGTGCCGAGTCCGCCGCACCGATCCGACTTACGCTCGACCCGATCGCCCACCGGTTCAGTGCCGGCTGCCGAATACGGTAGCCATCGCGGGCGGCCTGCATCCGCGATTCGCCTGCAACCTCGGCACCGGCGAACCCGACCTCACCGGACGCCGGATGGTCGCCCACCCACACCGTGCGCTGGCGCCGCGTCGCGACTCATCCTGCCCGTCGCCGACCGATCGGTTACCTGAACGAACCCAGACCCGATCGACGGGTGCGGGTGCCGCTACGGTGTCGTTATGGCCACACCCTCACGCGCCGACATCCTGCTCATCGACACCACCGACCGGGTTCGGACCCTCACGCTGAACCGGCCCGAGTCCCGCAACGCATTGTCGAGCGGGCTGCGCAAGCAGTTCTTCGCCGCGCTACGCGACGCTGAGGCCGACGACGGCGTAGACGTGGTGATCTTCACCGGCACCGATCCGGTGTTCTGCGCGGGCTTGGACCTCAAGGAACTCGGCGACACCACAGAGTTGCCAGACATCTCCCCGAAGTGGCCGCTGATGAACAAGCCGGTGATCGGGGCGATCAACGGTGCGGCGGTGACCGGTGGGCTGGAATTGGCGCTGTACTGCGACATCCTGATCGCCTCCGATCGGGCTCGATTCGCCGACACCCACGCCCGGGTCGGGTTGCTGCCCACCTGGGGTCTGAGCGTGCGACTGCCGCAGAAGGTCGGGGTGGGGATGGCGCGCCGGATGAGTATGACCGGCGACTACCTGTCGGCCGTCGACGCACTGCGCGCCGGACTGGTCACCGAAGTCGTCGCCCACGAACAGTTGATGCCGGCCGCACGCGCGATGGCCGCCTGATCGTCGGCAACAACCAGAAGGCCATCCGCGCACTGCTGACTTATCACCGTATCGATAACGCCGACACCGGTACCGGGCTGTGGATGGAGGCCATCGGCTCGCCTGATGCGCTCAGCCAGCGGTGACGATATCGCCGCCAGTCGGGCCACGGTTATCGCGCGGCCGGGCGCAGGCCCGGCAGTCGATTTGAGCCGGGCGCAGGCCCGGCAGTCGATTTGAGCCGGGCGCAGGTTAAGTAGGACGCCGGTCTACGCCGAGGGCGACGGTGAGCGCCGCCACCACGTCCGCGATCGGCCCCACGGTCGAGTAACCCGCCGCCAGAGTGTGTCCTCCGCCGCCGAATCCGGAGGCCACTGACGCGAGATCAAAACTCTTGGCGCGCAGGGAAACCGACCAGCTTTGCGGGGCGGTCTCTTTGAACACCGCCGCGACTTCGGCCTCGGCGGTGGTGCGCACAACGTCGACGATGCTCTCGATCTCTTCAGAGCGGTGCGTCCGCCAATCCGATTCGGTCACGACCGCGTAGACCAGACCGGTACCGCCGGCGGCGGACGGAACGATCTGCGCGCTTGCCAACACCCTGCTCAGCAGCGGCAACCAGGCGAAGGGGTGGGTATCGTGCAGCAGGCGGCTCATTTCCGCATTGTCGACGCCGATCTCCACCAGGCGGGCGGCGAGTCGCAGCCCACGTGGTGAGGCCCTCCGGAAAGAGCCCGTGTCGATGCTCAGCCCGGCGTACAGGCAGCGGGCCACATCCATCGTGATGTCCCGACCCCATGCATCGAGCAGGTCCGCTACCAGCAGCGTCGTCGAATCCGCCTGCGGATCAACGAAGTTGATGCTGCCATACATGGTGTTCGACCTGTGATGGTCGATCACCAGGACTTTCCGACGGTCGACCAGTTCGGCTAGCTCACCGAGACGATTCACACTCGGGACGTCGACGGTCACCACGAGGTCGGCATCACTACGGACATCAGCAGGAGCCACCAGAAGTTCGCACCCGGGAAGTTGACGCAACGATTCGGGCAGGGCACCGGACGCCGAAAAGCTCACCTGAACGTCGGCGCCCTCGCCGATCAAGGTCAAGCCCAGGGCCAGCGCTGCACCCACCGTGTCGGCGTCGGGTTGCACATGACAGAGAATCACCACCGACCCGACTCCTGCCAGCTCCTGCGCGGCTCCGTGGGCGCCGACGCGCAATACGGCTCGGGTGATCTCAGTCGTCGAGTCGACCATCGTCACCCTCGGTCTGGGGGTCGTCGTCGACAACCCGGTAGGGCTGGGCATCGCCGGCCGGAGTGGCTCCGACGCGGATCCGGGCCACGTCGGCATCGGCCGCGCGGGCCCGGGCCAGCAGTTCCTCCATCCGATGTGCCGCATCCGGAACCGTGTCGCGGACAAAAGCCAGGGTGGGGGTGAACTTCACCCCGGTGCCGGCCCCGACCTTGGTGCGCAGCACACCCTTGGCGCTCTCCAGTGCGGCAGTCACACCGGCATAGTCCGGCTCTTCGGACAATGAGCGCCCGATGACCGTGTAGTACAACGTGGCGTCGTGCAGGTCACCGGTGACCTTCGCATCAGTGATCGTCACCCCGATCAGTCGCGGATCCTTGATCTCGTACTCGATCGCCGAGGCGACGATGGTCGAGATACGCTTGGCCAGCCGCTTGGCCCGAGCCGGATCAGCCATGAATCCCGCCCCACGGGCGAGCGCTCACGGATGCCCGCCACATTCGGTGACGCGATGTCCCGACGACGGGCAGGCCCATCAGACGCGCGCCTTCTCAACCAGTTCGTAGGTCTCGATGACGTCGCCTTCCTTGATATCGGCATACGTCACGGTAAGACCACACTCGTAGCCCTCGCGGACCTCGGTTGCGTCGTCCTTCTCCCGCTTGAGCGAAGACACGGTGAGGTTCTCGGCGACGACGACGTTGTCACGCAGCAGTCGAGCCTTGGCGTTGCGGCGCATGATGCCCGACTGCACCAGGCAACCCGCGATGTTGCCCACCTTCGAGGACCGGAAGATCGCGCGGATTTCTGCCCGCCCCAACTCTCGCTCCTCGTAGATCGGCTTGAGCATTCCCTTGAGTGCGCTCTCGATCTCATCGATCGCCTGGTAGATCACCGAGTAGTAGCGGATCTCCACGCCCTCGCGGTTGGCCAGTTCGGTTGCCTTGCCCTCGGCTCGGACGTTGAAGCCGATGATGATCGCATCCGAGGCCGACGCCAGATTGACGTTGGTCTCAGTGATGCCACCGACACCACGATCGATGACCCGCAACTCCACCTCGTCGTCGATCTGGATGCCGAGCAGGGCTTCCTCGAGCGCTTCGACGGTGCCGGAATTGTCGCCCTTGAGGATCAGGTTCAGCTGACTGGTTTCCTTGAGTGCCGACTCGAGGTCCTCGAGACTGATCCGCTTGCGCGACCGGGCGGCCAGCGCATTGCGCTTGCGTGCACTGCGCCGGTCGGCGATTTGACGGGCGATGCGATCCTCGTCGACGACCAGCAGATTGTCGCCGGCTCCCGGAACCGAGGTGAAGCCGATCACCTGCACCGGTCGCGACGGGGTCGCCTCCACGATGTCCTCGCCATGTTCATCGACCATGCGACGGACGCGGCCGTAGGCATCGCCGGCCACAATCGAGTCACCGACACGCAGCGTGCCGCGCTGAATGAGCACGGTGGCCACCGGACCGCGGCCGCGGTCCAGATGTGCTTCGATCGCCACACCCTGTGCTTCCATGTCGGGGTTGGCCCGAAGATCCAGCGCTGCGTCGGCGGTCAGCAGCACCGCCTCCTCGAGTGCCTGGATGTTGATGCCGTTCTTGGCGGAGATGTCGACGAACATGGTCTCGCCACCGAAGTCCTCGGCCACCAGACCGTATTCGGTCAGCTGCGACCGGATCCGCTGCGGATCAGCACCTTCCTTGTCGATCTTGTTGACCGCCACAACGATGGGCACGTCGGCCGCTTGCGCATGGTTGATGGCTTCAACCGTCTGGGGCATGACACCGTCGTCGGCCGCCACCACCAGGATCGCGATATCGGTGGCCTTCGCGCCGCGGGCACGCATGGCGGTGAACGCCTCATGGCCCGGGGTGTCGATGAAGGTGATCAGCCGCTCGTTGCCGTCATGGGTGACAGCGACCTGATAGGCACCGATGTGCTGGGTGATACCGCCGGCCTCGCCCTCGCGCACGTTGGCCTGACGAATGGTGTCCAGCAGTCGGGTCTTGCCGTGATCGACGTGACCCATCACGGTGACCACCGGCGGACGGACCACCAGGTCGTCCTCCCCACCGGAGTCCTCGCCGTAGGTGAGGTCGAAGCTCTTCAGCAGTTCCCGGTCCTCGTCCTCGGGCGAGACGACCTGAACGACGTAGTTCATCTCCCCGCCGAGGAGTTCGAGTGTCTCATCGCCCACCGACTGGGTGGCGGTCACCATCTCGCCGAGATTGAACAGCGCCTGAACCAGCGCGGCCGGGTTGGCATCGATCTTCTCGGCGAAGTCGCTCAGCGATGCGCCGCGGGCCAGGCGGACGGTTTCGCCGTTGTCGCCGTCGAAGTAGACGGCCTTCATCTTGACCAGGTCGATCACGCCCTGGAGCTTGTCTTCCTTGCCGATCGGGAGTTGCATCGGAATCGCGTGGCAGCCGAGCTTGTCCTTGAGCTGCTGTACAACCCGCTCGAAGTTGGCCCCGGTGCGATCCATCTTGTTGATGAACGCCAGCCGCGGCACCTTGTATCGCTGCATCTGCCGATCGACCGTCATCGACTGGCTCTGCACGCCGCCGACGCTGCAGAGCACGAGGATCGCCCCGTCGAGCACCCGAAGACTTCGCTCCACTTCGACGGTGAAGTCGACGTGGCCGGGGGTGTCGATCAGGTTGATGTCGCAGTCACCCCACTTGACGCTCGTGGCGGCCGACGTGATCGTGATCCCGCGCTCCCGCTCGAGATCCATGTAGTCCATGGTCGCCCCATCCCCGTCGCCCTTGACTTCCTGGATCCGATGGATGCGGCCCGCGTAGTAGAGGATCCGCTCGGAGAGGGTGGTCTTGCCGGAGTCGATGTGGGCGGAAATGCCCATGTTGCGAAGCTTCGAGAGATCCATTCAGGGGCACCGGCCTGGGGACGAAGTTGCGGGCGCTCGACCAGGCGCGAGAGAACGGATTGTTGCCCACCGCGGCGGGCGCGGACCGCCGGGCTTGGGTGCGGCACTGGGCCGGGTTGGGCGCCGGGTTCGGCGACCGGACTGGGAGCCGCGACCACGACCTCGGCGGGGACGGGCGGGACCGGGGCCGCAGGCTTCGTGGCCGGCGGCGCGACCGGCGCTACCGGTGCGACAGCGACCGTTTCGGGCTTTCTCGCCGGCGCCTTCACCGGGGCCTTCTCGACCGGCTTGGGCCCGCCGAACGCTTCGCGCAGGCGGCGCGCAGCCGGCGCCTCGACCGTCGATGACGCGGATTTGACGAATTCTCCCTGTTCGCTCAGTCGAGCGAGTACTTCCTTGCTGGTAACACCGAGTTCCTTCGCTAACTCGTGTACGCGAGCCTTGCCTGCCACGACATCTCCATCTCTAGAGGCGCCAGCGGTGGGAAGGCCGCGCCTCGGGTTTAACTACGACGCATGATCATCGTCGGGTCTTCACGGTGTGCTCATGTTCTTCCGATACTCGTTTCTCGTGCCGGGCGGGCGAGCGATATGACGTGCTCATCCACCGCGGATGTGTCCGGTGAACCGGTGATCCGGAGCGCTCGCGCGAATGCCTGCCGTCGGATCGCCGCCGTGAGGCCTGCCAGTCAACGGGGTGCAGCAGGCACCCCGACCCGGGCGGGACCGTGAAGCATCGACGGAGACGGCTGTGAGGCCGTTTTCCGTCGACCCGGCCACCACTCGGAGCAGTTCGACGGCCAACTCTCGCCTCCGGCAGCCGATGCACGTCCGAACCGGACCGCCGGTGGACGTCTCAGCTGCTGGATTCTTGCGCTGGACCACGACACACTCTACCGTCACCGCGGCCGAGTTCAGAACCGAGCCATGATGGCGCCGCGCAGTTACCGCTGCCGAGGGGCATCCGCCGGTGCACCGGGGTCCGGCTCGGGGTCGGGGGCGTCGCTGCGGATGTCGATACGCCAGCCGGTTAGCCGGGCGGCCAACCGAGCGTTCTGGCCCTCTTTGCCGATCGCCAGTGAGAGCTGGAAATCCGGCACCGTCACCCGGGCTGAGCGGGTGGCGAGGTCGACCACCTGCACGGAAACCACCTTGGCCGGCGAAAGCGCGTTGCCGACGAACCGGGTGGGGTCTTCGTCGAAGTCGATGATGTCGATCTTCTCGCCGGACAACTCGCTCATCACGTTGCGCACCCGCTGACCCATCGGGCCGATGCAGGCCCCCTTCGCATTAAGACCAGTGTTGAGACCGCCGGGCTTCGCCCGGACCGCGATCTTCGAACGGTGCCCGGCCTCGCGGGCGACCGCCACGATCTCCACCGAGCCGTCGGCAATCTCCGGCACCTCCAGAGAGAACAGCTTGCGCACCAGGTTGGGATGCGTCCGGGACAACTCGATGCGGGGTTCACGCGCACCACGGGCGACTCCGACCACGTAGCAGCGCAGTCGCTCGCCGTGCTCGTAGTTCTCACCGGGCACCTGTTCGGCTGAGCGGATCGTTCCCTCGGACCCCTTCGTCTCACTGCCCAGGTGCACCACCACGGTGCCGCGGGCGTTCTCGCGCGCGTCGCGCTGGACCACTCCGGCGACGATGTCGCCCTCGCGGGCGGCGAACTCGCCGTAGACGCGCTCGTTCTCGGCATCGCGGAAGCGCTGCAGCATCACCTGACGGGCCGTTGTCGCCGCAACCCGGCCGAAACCCTCGGGGGTGTCATCCCACTCCCGGGTAGGGGCGCCGTCCGCGTCGGTCTCAATGGCGATCACCTTCACCTCGCCGCTCTTTCGGTCGATCTCGATACGGGCGTCGGGTTGGTGGCCCTCGGTGTGCCGGTAGGCGGTCAGCAGTGCGGATTTGATGGTGTCCAGTAGTTCATCGACCGATAAGCCCCGGTCGTTCTCGATCGCGTGCAGGGCGGTGATGTCGATATTCATGCCTCGGCCTCCGTTTCAGTCCGTCCGAGAAGTTCGAGTTCGGTGGCACTGGGCGGGGCGAACTCCACCTGAACGACGGCTTGGCGAATCTCCCCGAGTGGGATGCGACGGACCGCCCAACCACCACCGGCTCGGATCACCAGGTCGACAGCGCCACCGGTTGTCAGGCCGATCCGACCGGTGATAGCGGTGCCGTCGGCCAAATCAACCTCGACTTTGCGTCCCCGGGCCCGGCGATAATGCTTCTCGGCGGTCAGTGGCCGATCGACCCCGGGCGAACTGACCTCGAGGTCGTAGGCGTTATCCGCCGTGTGCACGGAGTCGAGCAACTCCGATGCCGCGCGAGACAGCTCGGCGACGGCCTCGAGATCCAGGGGGCGCTCGCCGTCGGCAACGACCCGAATCCGGGGCGGTCGACGTCGAGGGTCGACCGACACGTCCTCGATCTCGTATCCGGCGCGGGCGAACTCCCCGCTGAGTAGCTCTACCACCCGTTCCGGGGAGGGTAATCCCGAGGACTCCTCAATCACGGCGAGCTCCTCGTCTTCAGTTGTGCTGATAACGCCGCCGGATGTCGACTCGGCCCGTTACGGCCACGATACGCCAGTGATCCGGACGGCAATGGCAGGATGTTGCCGTGCCCAGGAACGATCCCAGCTGCAATCCCGGACGCCGCAATCCCGGATCCATCGAGGGCCCGGAGCGTGTGCTCAGCCGGCGGCGCGTCCTCACCGGAGGGGGTGGCCTGCTTGCGGACTCACCGTTCCCCACCGCAGCCTGTGGTTCGGGTAGGCCCAAAGGGCCACGATCCGCTCAATCCGTGCTGGCAGCGGCGCGAACACGACAGCGAGTTGGCGGCCGCCGCGGCCAGAACCACCCCGACTCAGCTGGCACTACGGCGCTTCTGGTGATCTCCGGAGCGGGCCCGCCACGCAGGCGCCCTCATTGAGGAGCTGTCTCGGGCCGCGGGGGAACCGACACCGACGCCGGGCGCGGCGGCACCTGCACCGCCCTCACCCACCTCGACTGGGCCGGCCCCGCCGCCGCCGAGCGTGAACGACGTGGTCGACGCGCTGCGTCTGGCGGGCGAGAGCGCGGCAACGCTCGCTCCTACGCAGTCGGGCTACCGGGCCGGCCTGCTGGGATCCATCGCCGCGGCCTGTATGACCTCCGCGACAGTGGGGCTGACGCCGTTGAGGAAGCCACGATGACGTCACCCGATCAACCGACGCCTACCTCCCCGGCAGCGCAGGACCCGGACCGGCCCGAGGACTCCGGCCAGGCGGCGTGGTTCGATGCGATCGCCGTCGAACATGCAGCGATCTACGGCTACGGCATGGTCTCGGCGCACAGCCTGCCCCTCCGTAACGACCTGGTCTCAGCCGCGCTCGCCGAACACCGCAACCGGCGTGAGGCGGCGCTGGCGATCCTCACCGAGCGATCGGTCGCGATACCACTGCCGGCTGCCGGCTACCAGATACCGGTCCCGGTGATCTCGCCGACTGACGCCGCCAAGCTCGCGATCCAACTCGAGGAGGACTGCGCAGTGGCCTGGCGGGCTGTCATGGAGCAGGCCGAATACGAGCAGGACCGAGCCTTCGGCCTGACCGCGCTGACCCAGTGCGCGATGAATGCCGCACGGTGGCGCCAGGTACTCGGCGCCTGGCCGGTGACCGAGGCCTTCCCCGGCGGCAGCGAGTAGCGGGGCGACACCCGCGATCAGTCGGCGGCCAGTGCGGCGCCGATTTCCTGCGCCGCGGTGCCAACAGCAATCTCCCGGGTCTCGCCGGTGAACCGGTTGCGTAGTTCAACGGTGCCGTCGGCCCAGCCGCGGCCCACCACCACGATCCAGGGCACACCGAGCAGTTCGGCATCTTTGAACTTCACCCCGGGTGAGACGGTCCGGTCGTCGAGCAGCACTTCGGTTCCGGAGCCATCCAGGATCACCGCCAACTCCTCCGCGCCGGCCCGCGCCTCGGCATCCTTGTTCGCGATCACCACGTGTACGTCGAACGGCGACACCGACGCCGGCCAGCGCAGGCCGAGTTCGTCGTGCTGCTGTTCAGCGATCACCGCCACCAACCGGGAAACCCCGATGCCGTAGGAGCCCATCGTGGGCCGCACCGGCTTACCGTCCTCGCCGAGCATATCGACGCTGAACGCGTCGGTGTACTTGCGTCCCAACTGGAAGATGTGGCCGATCTCGATTCCGCGGGCGCTGACCAGCGGACCGGCCCCATCCGGCGAAGGATCGCCGTCCCGGACCTCGGCGGCCTCGATGATTCCGTCGGGAATGAAATCGCGTCCGGCAACCAAACCCACCACATGCTTGCCTGCCGAATCCGCCCCGGTGATCCACGAGGTTCCGACTGCCACTCTAGGATCCACCAGATAGCGAATACCATTGTTCAGCAACGCTTTCGGGCCAATAAAGCCCTTATGCAAAAAGGGATACTTCGCGAAGTCCGCCTCGTCGAGCATGGCGTACGCCGCCGGGTCCAGCGCGGCGCTCAGTCGCTTGTCATCGATCTCGCGGTCGCCGGGCACTCCGATTCCCAGCAGTTCCCACTCACCGCCGGGCACCCGCACCTTCAGCATGACGTTCTTGAGAGTGTCGGCGGCAGTGACGGTCCGGCCCGCCAATTCAGCCACCGCAGCGGTGTTCGCCCACTCCACCAACGTGACGATGGTCGGTGTATCACCGGTGTCGTACACCTGCGGTGCCGCTAGAGCGTCGAACAATATCGATTCGGGTACCGCGGTGGTGACGGCCTCCACGTTGGCTGCGTAACCGGACGCCAGGCAGCGCACAAAGGTGTCTTCGCCGACCTCACTCTCGGCCAGGAACTCCTCGGATGCGCTACCGCCCATCGCCCCGGACACCGCCGAGACGACCACGTACCGAATCGCCATGCGCGCAAACATCTTTTGATACGCCTCGCGGTGGGCCAGATAGACCGCCCGCAGTCCATCGTCGCTGACATCGAAGGAATAGGAGTCCTTCATGATGAACTCGCGACCGCGCAGAATGCCCGCCCTCGGTCGGGCCTCGTCGCGGTACTTCGTCTGAATCTGGAACAACAGCACCGGAAAATCCTTGTAGGAGCTGTACTCCCCCTTGACCGTCAAGGTGAACAGTTCTTCGTGGGTCGGGCCGAGCAGATAATCGTTGTCGCGGCGGTCCTTGAGCCGAAAGACCCCGTCACCGTACTCGGTCCAGCGGTTTGTCGTCTCATAAGGCGCGCGCGGCAGCAACGCCGGGAACAGGATCTCCTGGCCTCCGATCGCGACCATCTCCTCGCGCACGATGTTCTCGATCTTGCGCAGCACCCGCAGACCCAGCGGTAGCCAGCTGTAGAGGCCCGGTCCGATCGGCCGGACGTAGCCGGCCCGGATCAGCAGCTTATGGCTGGGGACTTCGGCGTCGGCAGGGTCGTCGCGCAGCGTTCGCAGGAACAGCTCGGACATGCGGGTGATCACAACGGCCCAGCTTAGCCATCGCGGAGGCGGCTACATTTCGCCGGCCTCGACCGCCTCCCGGGTGTGCTGGGCGGTGGCGATCTGCTTGGCGGAGAACCCGATGAAGAAGGCGCTGATACCGACCAGGACGGCGACGGCGGCGATCCACAGCAGTGAGTAGGTATACCCGGCGTCGAGCGCGTCAAGTTGCGCCGAGGTCATGTCGGCCACCGGTCCGGTGGTACCGCCGAGGTAAAGAGAGCGAGAGACCTGCACCGCCTGGATTACCACGAGAACCACCGGGCCACCGAGGTTTTGCACCATCAGCGTGATCGCGCTGACCGGTCCGATCTCATCGGGACCAACGTCGGCGACCGCACACAGCGGCAGGATCACCGAGATGATGCCGATACCAAAGCCGCCGACCAGAATCGGTAGCAACAGATCGGGAAAATATGGGATGGTGCGGGTCAGCGTGGAGCCGAAGAGCATGGCTCCCAGCACGAAAACTCCGCCGCCGATGATCAACCAGCGCGGGGCGACATGCGGGGCCAGTCGCGCCGTAATCACGTTGCCCAGCCCGAGTGCCAATGCGAACGGAATGAACCCGATGCCCGCGTGCAGGGCCGAATACCCGAGTACGTCCTGAACATAGAGACCGATCATCACGGTCAGGGTCAGCAGCACTCCGCCGGCGAGAAACAGCGAGATGAAGGTCATCACCCGGTTGCGATCGGTGAACAGTGACATCGGCACCAGTGGGTTATCGGCGCTGCGTTCCACGATCAGGAACGCGATGCCGAGCAGTACCGCGGCCACCCCGGCGCCGATCACCCAGGGGTCCGCCCAACCTCGTGGCGGACCCTGCGTAAAGACCAGCACCGCCGCGGCACAGGCGAGGGTGGCTACCAACGCACCGGTGATATCGAGTTTGAGTCGTTCGTGCCGGGTCTCCTCGAGTCGGGTGAGCGCGATCCAGATGATCAGCACACCGATCGGCAAGTTGATCAGGAAGGCCAGCCGCCAGGAGATCACCGTCAGTGCCCCGCCGAGAACCAGGCCCAGTACCGAGCCGATGCCCTGCATACCGGCCGATATCGCCATGGCCCGATTACGGGCATGACCGACGGCGTAGGTGGTGGCGATCAGCGCCAGCCCGGTGGGCGCCGCCACGGCCGCCCGATGCCCTGCACCGCTCGCGCACCGATCAGCAACGGGCCGTCGGTGGCCAATCCGCAGGCCATCGAGGCGATGGTGAACACACCGACCCCGGAGATGAACGCCCGTTTGTGACCGATCGCATCGCCGACCCGCCCACCGAGAAGCAGGAGACCGCCGAAGGTCAGCACGTAGGCGGTGATCACCCAACTCTTGCCGGCGTCGGAGAGGGCCAATTCGGACTGCATGCGAGGCAGCGCGACGATCACGATGGTGCCGTCCAGTGTGGCCATCAACTGCATGCCGGTAATCGCGATGATCGCGATCCCCAGCACACTGGAGGAAAGGGGTTTGGCTGGCGGTTCTGGAACGCTGACGCCAGCCATCGCTGCCCACCCTACCCAGGAGGGGAGGTGCGCGTGCGGGCCTTAAATCTCCCCGGAGTCGATTGCTTCCTTGACTTCCTGGGCGTGGGCGACCTGCTTGGCCGAGTAGCCGATAAACAGCGCCACCCCGCCAACGATCACCGCCACCGCGGCAACCCAGAGCAGTCCATAGGTGTAACCCTGATCCAAGGCGTTTAGTTGGTCGGGGTTCATCTTCTTCACCGGACCCGTGGTGCCGCCCAGATACAGCGTGCGGGAGGTGATTACTGCCTGAATGACCGCCAGTACGACGGGGCCACCGAGGTTCTGCAACATCAGCGCGATCGCCGAGACCGGGCCGATCTGATCAAAACCGACACCGGCGATGGCCGACACCGTCAACGGCACGACGATCATCCCGATGCCGAGGCCGCCGACGGTGATGGGAATAACCAGGTTCGGGAAGTAGGGGATATCTGCGTGCAGGGTGGACCCGTAAACCATGGCACCTAGAACCAGGACGCCGCCGGCGATGACCAGAACCCGAGGCGGGAAGTGTGCAACCAGTTGCGAGGACACAGCCAGACCGACGCCCAGTGCAATGACGAACGGGATGAAACCGATGCCGGCTCGCAGCGCGCTATATCCCATGATGTCCTGCACATACAGGCCGATCAGTACCGTCAGAGTGAACATCACCCCGCCGGCCAGGAAGATCGCGGCAAAGGTGGCCAAGCGGTTGCGGTCGCGGAACAGCTCGAAGGGCACGACGGGGTTGATCGCGCTGCGTTCAACAACGACGAAGGCCGCGAAAGCCCCGATGGCGGTGATACCGGACATCAGGGTCAATGGCGCCAGCCAACCGTTCTCCGGCCCCTGCGTGAAGCCGAACACCGCCGCGGTGCAGGCCACCGTCGCCAACAGGGCACCGGCGGCGTCCAATTTCATCCGCTCGCGATGGGTCTCGCGAAGGTTGTGGTAGGCCAGATAGATCATCAGTAGGCCCAGCGGAACGTTGACCAGGAACGCGAGGCGCCAGGACAGCTCGGTCAGCGCCCCGCCGACGACGAGACCCAACACCGAGCCGATACCGGTCATGGCGGCGAACACCGCGGTCGCGGCGTTGCGGGCCGGACCCTTGGGAAAGGTGGTGGCGACCAGCGCCAGACCGGTGGGTGCGGCTATCGCGGCACCAACACCCTGGAGCAGCCTCGCCACCACCAAGGTGGTCTGGTCCCAGGCGATCCCGCACAGCACCGAGGCGATTGTGAACAGCGCGACGCCGACGATGAAGGTTCGCTTGCGCCCGATGGTGTCGCCGAGTCGCCCGCCCAGCAGCATCAAGCCGCCGAAGGTCAGAACGTAGGCGGTGATCACCCAGCTGCGGCCGGCATCGGAGAGGCTCAACTCTTCCTGGATCTTCGGCAGCGCCACGATGGCCACCGTGGAATCCATGGTGGCCAGCAACTACATCCCGCCGATAGCGGCGATGGCCGAGATGAATCGCCGGGAGGGCAGCCAGGCCGGCAGCTGCGGAGCACCGCGGGGGCGAGACGGGCCGTTCTGATCGGAACCGCCGCGGCTCACCCGGGTGAGGGGCGCCGCGGGTTCAGCATCATCAAGTGCCGTCATAGCGGCCTACCCTACAGTAATATTAAGAGGACTTTAAAGCCTAAAGGCGGCGACCGGGCCGATCACGATGATCGCCGGGGGTTTAATCCCCTGTTCACGGATTTTTTCGGCGACGTCGGCCAGCGTCGTCCGCAGCACGCGTTCGCCCGTCCGGGTGCCCTGCTGGACCACCAGAACCGGCGTTTGGGCCGGTCGGCCGCCTTTACGCAGCACCTCGGCGAACAACTCAATGCGTTCGACAGCCATCATCAGCACTAGCGTCCCGGTCAGTCGCGCCAACGCGTTCCAATTCACTAACGATTCGGGGTCTTGCGGCGAAAGATGGCCACTGACCACGACGAATTCGTGATTCACCGCCCGCTGGGTCACCGGAACGCCGACCATCGCGGGTACCGCAATGGCGCTGGTCACACCGGGTACCACTGTGACCGGAATCCCAGCGGCTGCACAGGCGAGGACTTCCTCATAGCCGCGCGCGAACACGAACGGGTCGCCGCCTTTGAGGCGCACCACGAACTGCCCCGCCCGGGCCCGGGCGATCAGGACCTCGTTGATGGCCTCCTGGGCCATCGCCCGGCCGTAGGGAATCTTGGCCGCGTCGATGATCTCGACGTCCGGAGACAGTTCGGCCAACAACTCCGGCGGTGCCAGCCGGTCGGCCACCACGACATCGGCCGAAGCCAACAACCGCCGGCCCCGCACCGTGATCAACTCGGGATCGCCGGGTCCGCCACCGACCAGGGCCACTGAACCGGGCACCACATCCGAGGCCGTGGCGGCGACGAGATCCGGTTCGATGCGACCCTGGGCGAATGCCTCCCGGATCGCTGAGCGCACCGCCGCCGAGCGCCGGTGCTCTCCGCCGGCCAGTACCCCGACCATCAGGCCCCGGTAGTCGAACGATGCCGGAGTGACAGCGGTGCCCTCGCGTCCGGCGTCGGCCCGGACGCAGAAGATCCGCCGGCGCTCGGCCTCGGCCACGACGTCGAAGTTGACCTGCGGGTCGTCGGTTGCGGCGATTGCGTACCAGGCGCCGTCGAGGTCACCGTCGCGGTAGTCCCGCAGGGACAGGGTGATTCCGGGTTGCTGTTCGGCTAATGCCTCGACCGCCGGAGTGGCTGCCCGGGCGACGACGTGAACGTCGGCGCCGTGCGAGATAAGAACCGGGACCCGGCGCTGTGCCACGGTGCCGCCCCCGATTACGACGACCTTCTTGCCGACCAGGCGAAGGCCGACAAGGTAGGCGTTCTCGTTCACCGGGCGAGCCTAGTGAACGCGGTCCGGGTGAACCCCGTCGCGGTGGTCCCCGTCGCAGTGGTCCCCGTCGCAGTGGTCCCCGTCGCGGTGACCCGCGGCATGGTCGACAAACCGCCGGATCGCCTGCGACTGGGCAACCGGGTGGGTGTGCAGATACGACGCGTGTACCCCCGCCTGGACTGCCCCGTCGCCTGCCGGTTCGGCACCATTGCGGCGCAGCAACCAGGCCGGTTGAACCGGCCGGTCGAACTGCACGGCGGTGCGGTGAAACTCGTGACCGGTCACCCGGTGGCCCTCGTCGTACAGCGATGAATCCCCCGCCGCGACAGCATCCCGATACCCCAGCGTCAACCGTGGCGTGAACCGGGCCGAACCATCCAGCACCCCACACATCGGGTGACCGTCGAGTTCGGACATCAGGTACGTCAACCCACCGCACTCCGCGTGTACCGGGGCGTGGGTGGCCAGGGCACCGATCTGCCCACGCAGCACAGTGTTGGCGGAAAGTTGCTCGGGGTACTGCTCCGGGAAGCCGCCCGGCAGAACCAGTGCCGCGGTTCGTTCCGGCAGTTCCTCGGCCAGGGGATCGAAGGCCACCACCTGCGCACCGGCGGCCCGCAGGAGTTCGTCGTGCTCGGCGTAGCTAAAAGTGAAAGCCTTACCGGCCGCGACCGCCACCACCGGTGCGCCCGCCACCGGTTCCCCCGTCGCATTCTCCGGTGACCATGCCCGGCCCGATACCGCGGATCCGGCCAGCGCGACGACAGCAGCCAGGTCGATGTGCCTCGACACCAGATCGGTCATCGCCGACACCGCCGCGGCCGCCTCGACTCCGTGTTCGGTGGCGGTCACCAACCCGAGGTGCCGTGACGGCAGCGCCAGTTCATCGTTGCGCGGCAACGCTCCCAACACCGGTACGCCGACCGCTTCGCACGCCTGCCGTAACACCTGTTCGTGGCGCTCGGAGCCCACCCGGTTGAGGATCACCCCGCCAATGCGGACGCCGCTGCGAAACGTTGAAAAACCATGCAGCACCGCCGCAATGGTCTGACTCTGCCCGCGCACATCGACGACCAGCAGCACCGGAGCGCCCAACAGTTGAGCGACCTGCCCGGTGGAGCCGCGCGCCGGAAAACCGAACTGATCGTCGATGCGGCCGTCGAAAAGACCCATCACGCCCTCGATCACCGCGATATCGGCGCCGGCGGATCCGTATCGGTACAGCGGGCCGATCAGGTCCTCACCAACCATTACGGGGTCGAGATTTCGCCCCGGCCGGCCGGCCGCCAGTGCGTGGTAGCCGGGATCGATGAAATCCGGGCCGACCTTGAACGGCGCGACCCGCCTGCCCGCGCGGCGCAGCGCACCGATCAAACCCGTCGCGATGGTGGTCTTCCCGCTGCCGGAACAGGGGGCGCCGATGACAATGCCGGGGGTGCTCACCACTCGATACCGCGCTGGCCCTTACGGCCGCCATCCATCGGATGGGCGACCTTGGTCATCTCGGTCACCAGGTCGGCAACCCCGAGTAGACGCGGCGGGGCGTCGCGTCCGGTGATAACGACATGCTGGCAGCCGGGTCGGGCCAGCAGTGTGTCCACCACTTCTTCGACATCGATCCAGCCCCATTTCAACGGGTAGGTGAATTCATCGAGGACGTAGAAGTCGTGGCGTTGATCAGTGAGTCTCCGAGAGATTTCGGCCCAGCCGTCTGCGGCGGCGGTTGCGTGATCATCGCCCGCAGCCGTTGTTCCCGGCGACGGGCTCGCCGGACGCGCCCAGGACCAGCCGGCGCCCATCTTGTGCCACTGGACCGGACCGCCGATCCCCTCGTCGCTGTTCAGGCGGCCGAGTCGGGCGAAGACCGACTCCTCTCCGACTTTCCACTTGGCGCTTTTGACGAACTGGAAGACCCCGATATCCATGCCGACGTTCCACGCGCGCAGCGCCATACCGAAGGCAGCGGTGGACTTCCCCTTGCCGACACCGGTGTGCACCGCGAGCACCGCGGTGTTTCTTCTGGACTTGGTCGTCAGTCCGTCATCGGGAATGAACAGGGGTTGACCCTGAGGCATCGCCTGTCTCCTTCCTGGTCTGCACGATCAGGCCGCACGACGTACCGCGCGTGCTAGATGGTCGGCGCGTAAGCGCTCCAGGCGCAGCACCGGCGCCCCAAGCCAGCCGGCGAGTTCGACCGCCAGGCCCAACCGGATATAGGACGTCTCACAATCCACTACCACCGCCGCAGCAGCTTCGGCGGCGAGTCGACTCGCTGCAATCCGACTGCGCCCTAACGGATCCGGTCCTCCTGTTGCTCGGCCATCGGTGAGCACGACCACGAGCGGACGACGCGTACGGTCCCGCGTTCGTTCACGCATCACCACGTCTCGGGCCGTGAGCAGACCCTCGGCCAACGGCGTGGTTCCACCGGTGTCGAGCCGGGACAGACGTCGCGAGGCGGTGTGCGCCGATACCGTCGGCGGCAATACCAGGCGAGCGCCCTGTGAGCGGAAGGTAATGACGGCGACTTTGTCCCGGCGCTGATAGGCGTCGCGCAGCAGCGACAGCGCGGCCCCGGTGACCGCGGCCATCCGATCCCGGGCGGCCATGGACCCGGAGGCGTCGACGACGAAGATCACCAGATTGCCCTCTTTGCCGATGCGAGCGGCGCGGCGGATGTCGGCGACCTCGGGGCGCAGTGGACCCGGACCGGCACCACGATTGGCGGCCGCGAGCAGTGTCGCGAAGAGGTGCACGCCATGGCCCTGTTCCGGAGTCGGACTGGCACCCACCGTGGCACCGACGGAGTTACGTGCCGGCGAACGCCGGCCGACATGACCGTCGCCGACACCGGGCACCGTCAATGCACGAGTGCGAAACGACGCCGCAGGAGGTGCCGACGGGCGGGTGGCTGATGACGAATTCTGCTGGCGACCCGAGCTTTCGGGAACAGCCGCCTGACCGCCACCGGGCGGATCCGGATCCGGATCGGAATCGGACTGCGGCTCCGCGCCCGACTCCGGGTCGGCCGTCGCCGACGGGCCATCATCGGGGTCGGCCGTCGCCGAGAGGGCCTCATCGAGGTCGGCCGGGTCGATACCCGGGTCGTCGAAGGGATCCCGTCGCCGCCGGTGCGGCAGCGCGAGCTCAGCGGCAACCCGAATGTCCTCTTCGGCAACTGAATCAGCGCCTCGCCACGCAGCGTGCGCCACCGCTGTCCGCGCCAGAACCAGATCGGCGCGCATCCCGTCGACGTCGAAGGCCGCGCATAGCGCTGCGATCCGATTCAACTCGCGATCGGACAACTCGACGTCGTCCACCCGAGCGCGGGCGGCAACGACCCTGGCGGCCAGGTCGGTGTCATCGCCGGCATACCGGCCGGCGAATCCGGCCGGGTCGGCCTCGTAGTCCAGCCGCCGGCGGATCACCGCAGTGCGTACCGGAACCTCACGGGAGGCGTGAACATCGACCGCCAGGCCGAATCGATCCAGCAACTGCGGGCGAAGCTCTCCCTCTTCAGGATTCATGGTGCCGACCAGGACGAAACGCGACTCATGCGAATGCGACACGCCGTCGCGTTCGATGTGCACCCGGCCCATTGCCGCCGCGTCGAGAAGTACGTCGACCAGGTGATCGGGCAGCAGGTTGACCTCGTCGACGTAGAGCACGCCGCCGTGGGCGCGGGACAGTAGACCCGGAGAAAACGCATGCTCGCCATCGCGCAGCACCTTCTGCAGATCCAGCGATCCCACCACGCGATCCTCGGTGGCGCCGATCGGTAGTTCCACCAACGACGCGTCCGGGTCGGCCTCGCTGAGCACCGCGGCCAGTGCGCGGACCGTGGTCGACTTGGCGGTACCTTTCTCACCGCGGATGAGCACCCCGCCGATCTCCGGGCGCACCGCACACAACAGCAACGCCAGGCGCAACTGATCGTGGCCGACGATGGCGCTGAACGGGTAACCCGGCGGTTTCACGGGCGCTGCGCCCGCAGCATGGGCACGTGCGGGATGCCGTCCTCGAGGAACTCGTCGCCGTCGACGGCGAAGCCGTGCCCGGAGTACATCTCGATCAGGTAGGTCTGGGCGTTGATCGCGCACCGGTGTCTGCCGACGTCGGCCAACGCGGCCCGGAGCAGACGAGTGGTGTGACCAAGGCCGCGCGCAGTCTGTTTGGTGCACACCCTGCCGATTCGGAACAGCTTGCGCCCGTCGGGATTTTCCTCGATCAGGCGCAGTGTCGCGATGACCTCACCCGAGGTTTCTTGGAGCCAGAAATGCCGGGTCTGGGCCGCCAGATCCCGGCCGTCGAGTTCCGGATAGGGGCAGGATTGCTCTACCACGAAAACCGCGACGCGCAGCCTCAACAATTCGTAGAGGGTCGCTGCATCGAGATCCTGTCCCCAGCAACGGCGAAGCGCACCCGTCACATCGCTCCTTCACTGGCTCGTCGCCATACCCGTTCGGTCACGGACTGTCCGGCTAGGTTATCCCGGCTAAGGTGACGTCGTGACGGCAGTGCAGGCCGAGTGGACCGACGACGTCCTGTCCGGATACCGGCAGAGCACGCTGGCTCTGGGCGCCGACCCCGACGGCGAGGGTGAACTGTTCGCCACCCTGGTCCGCCGAGCCGATTCAACCCCTTCGACGTCGGTGGTGCTGGCGGTTCACGGCTATACCGACTACTTCTTCAATACCGATCTGGCCGATTTTTTCGCCGGGCGAGGTTGGCGGTTCTATGGGTTGGATCTGGATCGATGTGGGCGTTCCTGGCGGGCGGGCCAGACCCCGCATTTCACCACTGACCTTGCTCGCTACGACCGGGAGTTGGAACGTGCGATGGCTGTCATCGCCGCCGAAAACCCGGCTTCCCGGGTGCTCATGTACGGCCACTCGACCGGCGGCCTGGTGATGTCGCTGTGGCTGAACCGGGTGCGTGAGCGAGGCGAGACAGCTGCATTAGGTGTGGCCGGTCTGGTGCTCAACAGTCCGTTCCTCGATCTCAACGGACCGGCGATCCTGCGCACCCGGGCGACGTCGACGGCGATCGGCGCGGCATCGAGGGGACGCAAGACCCGGGTGGTCCGCGGCCCCGGTTCCGGCGGCTACGGGCTGACTCTGCATCAGGCCTACCACGGCGAATTTGACTACAACCTGGAATGGAAGCCGCTCGGTGGTTTCCCGGTGACCGTCGGGTGGATTCACGCCATTCGGCGCGGACAGGCCCGTCTGCATCGGGGACTGGACGTCGGGGTGCCCAACCTCGTGCTGCGCTCCGATCACAGCGTCGCCGAGACCGCCGGGACCGAGGTGTTGCAACGCGGGGACGCCGTGCTCGACGTCGCGCACATCGCCCGCTGGGCGGGCTGTCTGGGCAACCGGACCACCAGCGTGCCGGTCACCGACGCCAAGCATGATGTGTTCCTGTCCCTGGCCGAACCGCGCGCCGCCGCCTATGCCGAACTGGACCGCTGGCTCCGGATTGGATGAATCTCGACCATCGCACGCTGGAACAAACCGCCGCTCGTACGCGACTATTAGGTCGTGGACTGCAACCTCGCCCGTGAGGCGCTGTCGGCACGGATCGACGGGGAGCGCGAACCCATCCCCGCCGTGCGCGTCGACGAGCACCTCAGCGCCTGCGAGCCGTGCCGTCAGTGGCACGCCGCGGCCGTCGAGCAGACCCAGGAGCTGCGTCGCCTGGCAGGGCGTTCGCAGGTCGCCGCCGTTCCCCCGCTGCCACAAACACGTCGCGTGCGGCTACCAATTCGCGGCCTGCCCGCGATGACGTGGCGGCGATGGGCGCTGGCCGGGGTCGGAATCGTCCAGCTCGCCCTGGCGAGCGCCCAGGCACTCGGCGCCCATCTCGGAGTCCCGCACGCAGCCATGGGCGGGCACCTGCTCAACGAATCGACCGCGTGGTCGATGGCACTCGGTGTGGTGATGCTGGCTGCCGCGATCCGGCCCTCTGCCGCCGTCGGCCTCGCCGGGGTACTCGGGACCTTCGCCGCCGTTCTCTGCGTATACGTGATCAGGGACGCGGCGGCCGGATCCGTCACCACCGACCGCATCCTGAGCCACCTGCCGATAGTCGCCGGCGCGGTGCTGGCCTTCCTGGTGTGGCGCCAAGACCGCCCTGGTGACCCCCAACCACATTCCGATGAGCTGACCGATTCCACCGAAATCGTGTTGCCCGAGAACGCCTCTCGCGGCCGCCGCCGTGGCCACCTTCACCCGACCGACGGATCCGCCGCCTAGTTTCCTTTCCTCAGAGCATGACACCGAACATGATCGCCATTCCGGCGGCCATCATCGCCTGGGACAGCATGCCGAATTGTTGACCCGACGATTCGACGGAACCGCGGAGTCGGGCGGCGATGTAGCGGTAGATCCAGACGACGGTGGCAATTGCGAAGCCGACGGCACAGACCCAATTGAGTACGCCGACCCATTCCGGCGTCGCTGAGGCGGCCGGACCAGCCCCCGAGTGCCCAGCGTGCCCGCTGCCCAGCGTGCCCGCCATGCCCACCGTGCTCGCCATGCCCGGCGTGCCCGCCAGGCCCGCCATCCGCGGGCGGTCCATCCATTCCGGACATGTCCATGTCAGAGGAGTCCGTCCGCCGCAGGGGCAATCCGCCCATCGCGGCGTACATCCACGCCATCGCCAGCATCATCAGGGCGTGATAGCCGCTCCCCCACCGGTGGGCGGCGTCACGGATCGCGATCACCGCGAACCAGACCGCCGCGGCCGCGAAGAACACCATCGGGGCACGGGTGGGGAGTGCGGCGCCACTCGGCCAGGCCATCACCGCCATTGCCACCGCCATGATGGCGTGCAGAGAATGCCCGACGATGCTGGTGACCGAACGGCGACCGGCGGCGAGGGAGTAGACACACTTCGCGGCGCTCACGACGAAAAGCAGGGTGACGATCCAGCGCAGGGTCAGATCGTGAATCACCGCGGGGCACTCGCTCGCTTGATGTGGGGATCTTTCATGGGCAACTAGTCGCTCGCGGTGCCAGGGAAGTTCCCGGCTCTGTAATCCGCTGCGACGCCCGATCGTAGACTGAACAGCACACGAGAGAAGCGAGCACGCTATTGAACGGGAGCAGATGACGGCCGAGAATTCCACCCGCGGGACCGGCCCACCGCGGACCGGGTGGGCGATCCTCGGCACGTTTGGGGCATCGGTCGGCGCTCTGGTGGCCTACGCCGCCTCCTCGGGACAGACTTCTCCGGCTGAGATTGCCGGCCACTTCACCGCGTCGGTGGCCGGTGCGATCTGCCTGGGCGGTCTGGTTTACGTACTGATCACCGCAAGCCCCGACGAGCGGGGGGTCCTGGACCCGTTCGCGTTCCGGGCTCATCTGCTGATCGAACGGATTGCCCCACTCTGGTTCATTTCGGCAATTGCGATGGTGGTGGTGCAGTCCGCCGCCGACGCCTCGGTTCCGCCCGGTCGGGTGCTGAGTAGTGGACTGCTGGGTTCGGCAGTCGGCGCCTCCGAGTCCGCGCGCGCCTGGGTGGTCGTGGCGTTCTGCGCGGCTGTTATCACCGTGGCACTGCGACTCACCGTTCGCTGGGACTGGCATGTCGCACTGATGATTCCGGCCGCCGTGGGGGCCGTTGCGGTCCCCGTCACCGGTAATGCCGGCCAAGGCGCCAACCACGATTACGCGACCAGTGCGATGATCGTATTTGCGATCGCCTTTGCGGTGCTGGCGGGAATTCAGCTCACGACGGCACTGATACCGGCCGAACCCGCTGCTCGTCGGCGTGCCGGTGCCGTCTCAGCGTTGGCCGCCGCAATCGCACTGCCCTACGGTGCGCTGCTGCTGTTCCTGATGGCCGGTCCCGCCAACATCGTCGACACCGGCTACGGCCGGTTGGGGATGATGTTCGCCGCGGCACTGGTGAGCGTCCTGCTGATCACACTGCGGCAGAGAAGAATTGATCACGACCGGATCAGGCTCGTCGGCGCAGTATTGCCGCCCGCGATCGGGGCACTCATCGCCTTGGCGGCGGTGTCGGCGATGGCGGTCCAGACCGCGCCGAGGCTGCTGGCCGAAAAGCCCAGCATTTGGGACATTCTATTGGGCTACGAGCTGCCCGGCCCGCCGACGGTCGCAGGGCTGCTCACCTTCTGGCGCTTCGACACCTTTCTCGGCGTCGCCGCTCTGACGTTGGCGGCGGGCCACCTCACAGCCGTACGTGCTTCGGCGCCGCGGCGACCGCTGGCCGGTCGGGCGCCTGGTGGCCTGGCTGGGCGGTTGTGCCGCACTGCTCCTCGCGACCTCCTCAGGAGTGCGCGCCTACGGATCGGCGATGTTCAGCGTGCACATGGGCGAGCACATGACGCTTAACATGTTCGTTCCAGTGCTGCTGGTGCTCGGCGCCCCGGTCACCCTGGCATTGCGCGCACTGCCGTCCGCGCCCCCCGGGGAACTACCGGGTCCGCGGGAATGGATTCTGCGTCTCGTGCACTCACCGATTACCTCGTTCACCTCGTATCCGGTGATCGCATTCGTCTTATTCGTCGGTTCGCTCTACGCCGTGTACTTCACGCCGGTGTTCGACACCCTCGTTCGGTACCACTGGGGCCACGAGGTCATGAGCGTGCACTTTTTGATCACCGGCTACCTCTTCTACTGGGGCATCATCGGTGTCGATCCGGGCCCGCGTCGGCTGCCCTTCATCGGGCGCCTCGTCCTGCTGTTCGCCGCGATGCCGTTTCATGCGTTCTTCGGCATCGCCACGATGACGATGACCTCGGTTATCGGGGGCAACTTCTACCGGGGCCTCGCCCTGCCGTGGGTGTCCAACCTCAACGACGATCAGCATCTCGGCGGTGCGATCGCCTGGGGCTCAAGCGAAGTGCCGTTGATCATGGTGGTCGTCGCTTTGGTCACGCAGTGGGCCCGGCAGGATCGACGCGACGGGGTACGCGCCGATCGACACGCTGATGCCGCTTACGGCGAGGATGAGTTGGAGGCCTACAACGCCATGCTGCGGGAACTGGCCCGCACCCGGCGCTGAACCGGGCGCACTTAGGGCACCGACTGCCAACGCCGTTCGGGTTGGCCGTATTTCCAGAAAGCGACGGCCCCAGCCCAGGTTATCGCGAACAGTCCGACCACGATGAACCCGACGTTGTCCAGGCTCAACGTGCTCACCCAATCGGTAACCGGGTTGGCCAGACCGAAGTCGTCGTGGGCGACGGAGACGAATTGGATGCTTCCGATGAGTACGGCGACCGTGATCGACAAACTGGTGATGATCAAGTTGTAGTAAATCTTTCGAATCGGGTTCGCGAACGCCCAGTCGTAGGCCGCGGACATGAAGATCCCGTCCGCGCTGTCCATCAGACTCATCCCCGCGGCGAACAGTACCGGTAGCGTCAGTACCGCGTACCACGGAAGGCCGGCCACCGCTCCGGTTCCCGCCAACGCGAGCAGTGCTACCTCGGTCGCGGTGTCGAATCCCAGACCGAAGATCGCTCCGACCGCGAACATCTGCCGCGGCCGGTTGATCCGCGCCATGATCGGGCGCAGGAGGCGCGCCAGCACGCCACGATTATCGAGCTGATCCTCAAGTTCGCCTTCATCGAAACGACCGGCTCGCAGTGCCGTGAAAACCCGCCAAATACCAATCAGGGCAACCACATTGATGAATGCGATGAGAAAGAGGAATCCGCTGGAGGCCAGCGTGCCGACCATACCCAGAACATGGCGTGCCGGCGAGGCGTCATCCAGCAGCGCTCCGGCAGCCTTCGCGGCGGAGATCACCAGCAGTGCCAACACCACCACAATCGCGGCGTGCCCGAGTGCGAAGAAGAATCCAACCGACTTCGGCCGGGCGTTGTCCGCCGTCAACTTCCGGGTCACGTTATCGATCGCGGCGATATGGTCGGCGTCGAACGCGTGCCGCAAACCCAGCATGTAGGCGCTGATCCCGAGTCCGATCGAAAATACCTGCGTTCCGACCTGGTAGCGCACCGGTGCGACCAGCAGTATCAGCAGGCCGAAGCCGACGACATGCAGTACCGCGACCACGGCGAATATTCCGGAAACCTCCGCCCAGTCCCGACGATTCCAGGAACTGACAAGACGACGCACTCCCACGTGACCTCCCCGTGGGGATTTCGCGTCCCCGTCGTGGCGACTTCGGGCGGGAGGGTCTGGCTGCCGCCCGGGGGGTCACAGCCCCGGACGGACACAGTGGCGCGACCGCACCGGAGTCTCACCGGTTTCCGCACCGTCCGAACTACCCGCCGACCCTACCGCGCCGGGCTCACCGCACGATCGTGTAGACGCCCTCTTCGGCCAGTGCCGTTTCGACCTCGGACTCGGCCAGTGCTCGGCCGGCCGCGATGTGCACCATCGAGGGTCCGTCCACGCCCAATTCCACCCGCACCGCCGTCACCCCGGGTAGTGCTGTCAGTGCGCCGGTCACGTGGCCGACGCAACTCTGGCAACTCAACCCGGCAACGGTGAAGATCTGGGACACGGCGATCAGCCTTTCGGTTGGGGACCGGCGCCGAAGCTACGCAGACGCAGGCTGTTGGAAACCACGAAGAACGACGAGAACGCCATCGCCGCACCGGCGATCAGGGGGTTGAGCAGGCCCGCCGCGGCGATCGGGATGGCCGCGACGTTATACCCGAAGGCCCACGCCATGTTGACCCGGATGGTGCGCATGGTCGCGCGAGCGAGATCCAGTGCCTGAGGCACCACCTCGAGGTCGTCGCGGACTAAAATGATGTCCGCGGCGGCGATCGCCACATCGGTGCCGCGGCCGATCGCCAGACCGAGGTCGGCCGACACCAGCGCGGGCCCGTCATTGATCCCGTCGCCGACCATCGCGACCACCCGGCCCTGCTCGCGGAGTTGCTCGATGACATCGACCTTGCCCTCGGGCAACACCTCGGCGATGACCTCGTCGATACCGACCACCGCGGCCACCTCGGCGGCCGCGGTGGGATTGTCCCCGGTGAGCAGCACGGTCCGAAGACCCCTGCGGTGCAGTGCCGCCACGGCGCCGGCCGCGGAGACCTTGACCGCGTCAGCCACCGCTATCGCGCCGCACACCACATCGTCGGCGGACACCAGAACCACCGTCTCTCCTCGTGATTCGCCATCACGGCGGCCCGCCTGCAGAGGTCGGAGACAACCCGCCCGCCGACCCACCGCCGACCGGCCCACCGCAACCCGGCGCCGACCCACCAGCCCCGATACCCCGTTGCCCGGGAAGGCCTGGAACTCCTCAACCGCCTCGCGGTTGCCCGCGGCCGCCACGATGGCGGTACCGACGGCATGCTCGGAAGCGTCCTCCACGGCGGCGGCCAGCGCGATGATCTGCTCAGGCTCCCAACCGGGTGCCGCGGTCACCGCGGTGACGGTGAGGTGCCCGGTGGTCAGTGTGCCGGTCTTATCGAACACCACGGTGTCGACGGCCCGACTGGCCTCCAGTGCCCGATGCCCCTTCAGGAAAATCCCCAGTTGGGCGCCGCGGCCCGAGGCCACCATCATCGCCGTCGGCGTCGCCAATCCCAGGGCGCACGGGCAAGCGATCACCAGCACGGCCAATGCCGCGGAGAAGGCCCAGTCGGAGCCCGCACCGGCCAGCAGCCAACCCACGGCGGTCAGCCCGGCGATCACGAACACCGCCGGTACGAAGACGGCCGAGATCCGGTCGGCCAGTCGCTGGGCGTCGGCCTTCTGTGCCTGGGCCTCCTCGACCAGGCGAACCATGCCGGCGAACCGGGTGTCGGCACCGACCGCGGCGGCCTCGACGATGAGCCGGCCATCGAGCACCACGGTGCCACCGATCACGCTGCCGCCCGGTTGAACCCGGACCGGTTTGGCCTCGCCGGTCATCGCGCTCACGTCGATAGCGGCGCTGCCCTCGACCACGAGTCCGTCACCGGCGATGGTCTCACCTGGCCGGACCACGAAGCGCTGCTGTTCTTTCAACTCATCGGCGGGAATGACCATCTCGGTGTCGTCGGGCAGCAGCACCGAGACACTCTTGGCACTCAGCGCGGCCAGGGCCCGCAGCGCGCTGCCCGCCTTGGACTTCGCGCGGGCCTCGAAGTAGCGTCCGGCCAGCACGAAGACCGTCACACCGGCGGCCACTTCCAGATAGATGGAGTCGCTGCCCCCCAGGGCCTGCCACACACCGGTCGTCTCGCGGGTGTCGCCGGAACGCGGTCCGAAGATTGTCGCGATCGACCACACGGTGGCAGCGGTAATACCGACCGAGATCAGTGTCTCCATCGAGGCGGTGCGGTGGCGCGCATTGCGCAACGCAATGCGGTGGAACGGCCAGGCGGCCCACGTCACGATCGGCAGCGCCAGTGCGGTCAGCACCCATTGCCAGCCGGTGAAGCGAGTGTCGGGGAGGACGGCGAACATCACTGACAGATGGGCCAGTGGCACGAACAGGACTGCCGCAACAGCCAGCCGCACCATGAGCGACCGGGCGACGGCGTCGTCGGGATCAGGACGGTTATCGGTGTCGCGGCTGCGCGGCTCGGCCTGGTAACCCGCCCGGCGCACCACCTCGCACAGGTCGTCGTCGGCGAGGGGTTCGGGGGCGTCGACGGTGGCCACCCGAGTCGCGTAGTTGACCGAGGCCCGCACGCCGTCGATCTTGTTGAGCCGGTTTTCCACCCGGGCCGCGCAGGCGGCACAGGTCATTCCCGACACGTCGAGTTCGACACGCCGGACCTGCGGCGCGTCCGTGCCGCCGACGACGGTCGCGGTCATCGTCCTCCTCGGTCGGTGGCCCTGAAATGCCCCCTGCCCGGGTCAAAATTACCCCGGCGGATCGACTCCTCAGGCGATTTTCGCCCCTCAGCCACCGGATGGGCCGCGTCTAGGGTCGACAATCATGGCCGACGACGACCGGGTGACCGCGCTGGCACTGGCCCCCGGCCGCGGCGACCGCACGGCCCTCGAGGCAGTTCATCAGAGCCACCGAACGCGACGTATGGCGGACGGTCGCCTTCCTGGCTGACCCGGGAAGCGCCGACGACCTCGCCCAGGAAACGTACCTGCGGGCACTGAGCGCTCTGCCGCGGTTCGCCGGTCGGTCCTCGGCACGCACCTGGCTACTGTCGATCGCGCGCCGGGTCGTCGTCGACCAGATCCCGCCGCAACCAGGCCCGCCCGCGGTGCACCGGCAACGTCGACCTGGAGAGCATCCTGGACACCCGCCGGGGGGCGGCGAGGTTCGAGGACATCGTCGAGATCCAGATGTTGCTCGACGGTCTGGATCACGACCGCCGCGACGCTGATGCTGACCCAGGTCATGGGGCTGTCGTATGCGGAGGCTGCCGAGGTGTGCGGATGTCCGCTGGGCACCATCCGGTCGCGGTGGCCAGGGCGCGCGTCGATTGATCACCGCCGCCCGCCGCGACGACCTTATTGGCTGAAAAACTAATCCAGAAAGCCATGCAGCAGTGTGCGGCCGAACCGGCGATGTGCGCCGACATCGCCGCGGCCGCCCCATCGGGATCACCGGCCAGGATCGCCCGCATGATGAGATCGTGCTGATCGTCGGAGTGGGCGATATTGCGCTCCAGCAATGGAATTCGATCAAGAAGTGCGTTGAGCCGCATCCGGTTCTCCGCTACCAACGGCACCAGTGACGGCGAACCTGCCGCCTCGGCGATCGCCAGGTGCAATCGGAGTCCAGCCGCCGGTAATCGTGGGAGTGTGCGCCCCGAACATCAGCCATCCGCGCCGACAGGTGATCCATTCGCCTGCGGTCAGGCTGCGGCCGCCGCCATCCGGGCCGCGCCGACCTCGAGGATTTCCCGCAGTCGCAGTGCATCGTCGATCTCGGCGGGGCTTATCCCGATCGCGGCGCTGATCGGGGCCGGAAGCCGCTCGGCAGAAAGGTGCCGCCATGCCGCGCCGCGACACCAGATAGCCCGCATCGGCCAGCGACCTGATGGCCTCGCGGACGGTGTCGCGGCTGACACCGAGACGGGCGGCGAGTTCGCGTTCGGGGGCAGGCAGTCCCCGGGCGCCAGCACTCCGAGTCGGATGGTCGCCAGCAGCCTGCCGACGGTGTCTTCGAAGGCGTTGCCGAGCGGCCGCAAGAGTGCGGCGCCGGATTCGTCAGGAGCGGCCATCCGTCTTGGCCTACAGCGGTGTCACGTAGGCCGAGCTGATACCGCCGTCGACCAGGAAGGTGGCCGCGGTGATGAACGAGGCATCGTCGCTGGCCAAGAACGCCACCGCGGCCGCCATTTCCTCAGCCTCGGCGAACCGACCGGCCGGGATGTGTACCAGCCGCCGTGCCGCACGTTCGGGGTCCTTGGCGAAAAGCTCCTGCAGCAGCGGGGTGTTGACCGGGCCCGGGCACAGCGCGTTCACCCGGATTCCCTGGCGGGCGTACTGCACGCCCAATTCGCGCGACATCGCCAGCACTCCGCCCTTGGCGGCGGTGTAGGAGATCTGGGAGGTGGCCGAGCCCATCACCGCCACGAAGGACGCGGTGTTGATGATCGAGCCCCGGCCCGCCGGGACCATATGTCGCAGTGCCGCGCGGCAGCAGAGGTAAACGCTCTTGAGATTGACGTCCTGGACCCGCTGCCAGGCCGGCAGTTCGGTGGTCTCGATGAGGTCGTCATCGGGCGGTGAGATACCGGCGTTGTTGAACGCAATGTCCACCGACCCGTAGGTGGCCGCCGCCGTGGCGAATAGATTGTCGACCGCGTCCTCATCGGCTACGTCGACCGCGACGAACAGCCCGCCGACCTCCTCGGCGACCGGAATCCCGGTGGTGGGCTCGATATCGCCGACAACGACCGTGGCACCTTCGGCGCTCATCCGTCGGGCGGTGGCCAAACCGATTCCGCTTGCCGCACCGGTGATCACGGCGACCTTGCCGGCCAACCGCTGGGTGAGATCGACGGCCTTCACGATGCCTCGTGTACGGCGAAGAAAACGTTCTTGGTCTCGGTGAAGTTCAGCGGTGCGTCGGGTCCGAGTTCGCGGCCCAGCCCGGATTGCTTGAACCCGCCGAACGGGGTGTTGTAGCGCACCGAGGAGTGCGAATTGACGCTCAGGTTGCCCGCTTCGACGGCTCGCGTGACCCGGATGGCGCGGGACAGGTTCTCGGTCCAGATCGACCCGGATAACCCGTACTCGGTGGCATTCGCCAGTCCGATCGCATCGGCCTCGTCATCGAACGGCAGGACCACGACGACCGGGCCGAAGATCTCCTCGGTGACGCTGCAAGCGTCGCGGTCCGGAATCAGCACCGTGGGCGCGAACCAGTACCCGGGCCCGTTCGGTGCTGATCCGCGGAAAGCGATGGGCGCGTCATAGGGGACATAACTGCACACCGAGTCGTAGTGCCGACGAGACACCAGTGGCCCCATCTCGGTTTCGCGAGCATTGGGATCGCCGACCACCACGCCCTTCACCGCTGGTTCGAGCAACTCCATAAAGCGATCGAAGATACTGCGCTGCACAAGGATTCGACTGCGGGCACAGCAATCCTGACCGGCATTGTCGAATACCCCATAGGGAGCGGTGGCGGCGGCACGCTCCAGGTCGCAGTCGTCAAAGATGATATTGGCGCTCTTGCCGCCCAGTTCCAGGGTGACCCGCTTGACCTGCCGGGCGGCCCCCGCCATCACCGTGGTGCCGACCTCGGTGGAGCCGGTGAATACCAGCTTTCGAACACCCGGGTGGGTGATGAACCGTTCCCCCACCACCGTTCCCCGACCCGGCAGCACCTGGAACAAATCCAGCGGAAGTCCCGCCTGCACCGCCAATTCGCCGAGCCGGATCGACGTCAGCGGCGTCCACTCGGCCGGCTTGAGCACCACCGCGTTGCCCGCGGCCAGGGCCGGTGCAAATCCCCACGCCGCGATGGGCATCGGGAAGTTCCACGGGGTGATGATCCCGATGACACCCATCGGCTCGTTAAACGTGACGTCCAATCCACCCGCAACCGGAATCTGTTTGCCGGACAGGCGTTCCGGGGCGCCAGCGTAGAACTGCAGTACATCGCGGACATGACCGGCCTCCCATTCGGCGGCGGAGATGGGATGGCCGGAGTTGGCGACTTCCAGCGCGGCCAACTCGCCGATGTGGGCGTCGACGATGGCGGCGAAGGCCCGCAACGCGGCGGCGCGTTCGGCGGGCGGCTGCGCGGCCCAGCGTTTCTGGGCGGTCCCAGCTCGGGCGATCGCGTCATCGACGGCCGCGACATCACAGTGTTCGACGGTGCCCAGGACCTGCTCGGTGGCGGGGTTGATCAGCTCGGTGGCGCTCACGACGGAACCCTCTCCGCCGCGCGGACGGCGGCGGCCTCAATGAGCCCGGCGAACAGCCGGAGATCGCCGGGGGTCTCCTCGGGATGCCACTGCACGGCCACCACGAAGTCCGCGCCGGTCATTTCCGTGGCCTCGACCACGCCGTTGCCGTCGCGGGCACTCACCACCAGGCGCTCCCCGAGTCGGTCGATGCCCTGGTGGTGGTAGCACGCCACCGCCGCGGTCTCCCCGATCAGCGCGGCCACCCGGGTGTGGGGCACGGTGTGGACCGTCGAGGTCGAGAATATCGCCCTGCCCCGTTGGTGCCCGGGGTGGCCGATGTCGGGCAGGTGTTGATGCAGGGTGCCCCCCAGGGCCACGTTGAGCACCTGGGCGCCGCGGCAGATGCCGAGCACCGGCAGCCGGCAGCGTAGCGCCCCGGCGAGCAGCGCGAACTCCCACTCGTCACGGCCCGTGTCCGGGCTCGTCAGTGGCCGGATGCGGCCGATGGCCGTAAGCCGCCGGGTCGATCGCGACCGCCGGTGATGACCAACCCGTCGATGCCGGTGAGTACCCGCGCGGCGATGCCGACGTCGACCGGTTGCGGCGGCAGCAGCGTGGCGATCCCGCCGGCGCGGGTGACGCCGTGCAGGTAGGCCTCGGGCAGGAAACTGGCACGGACATCCCACGCCCCGGTCTGCGCTTGCTGCAGGTAGGTGGTCATCCCGATCACCGGGCGAGCAGACGCAAAGGACTCCGAAACGCCGGGGTTGCGGGAGTTTTTGTGTCTGCTCGCGGGGAAATCAGAGCCGCTCAAAGCCACGCACTCGTTCCCAATCGGTGACGCACGAGTTGAATTCGGCCAGTTCCACCCGGGCGTTGTTCAGGTAATGCTCGACGACATCACCGCCGAACGCGGCTCGAGCCACCGCGGATCCCGAGAACAACTCCGCCGCCTCGGCGAGGGTGACCGGCAGTCGCTGCGCGTCCCCGGCGTAGGCGTTGCCCCGGCACGGATCGGACAGTTCCAGACCTTCGTCGATGCCGTGCAGTCCGCCGGCGATCAACGCAGCCACCGCCAGATACTGGTTGACGTCACCGCCCGGAGTGCGGCACTCCACCCGCATCGAGTGGCCGACGCCGACCACCCGCAACGCACAGGTCCGATTGTCCAGACCCCAGGTGATGGCCGTCGGTGCGAAACTGCCTGCGGCAAAACGTTTGTAGGAGTTGATGTTCGGAGCGCTGAACAATGTGAGTTCACGCATAGTGGTCAGTTGCCCGGCGACGAAGCTGCGGAACATCGCCGACATGCCCAGTGGATCGGCGGAGTCCGCGAGCACCGCCGTCCCGTCCTCGCCGCGCAACGATAGATGGATGTGACAGCTGTTGCCCTCACGTTCGTCGAACTTGGCCATGAAGGTCAGGGCCTTGCCGTGCCGGTCGGCGATCTCCTTGGCGCCGTTGCGGTAGATGGTGTGGTTATCACAGGTGACCAAGGCGTCGTCGTAGCGGAAGGCGATCTCCTGCTGGCCGGCGTTGCACTCTCCCTTGACCCCCTCGCAGTACATACCCGCCCCGTCCATACCCAACCGGATGTCGCGCAGCAGCGGTTCCATACGGGTGGAGGCGTGGATGGCATAGTCGACGTTGTAGTCGCTGGACTTGATCAGGCCCCGGTAGCCGGCCGCCCAGGCGTCGCGGTAGGTACCGTCGAACACCAGGAACTCCAACTCCGTGCCGACGAAAGCGGTCAGGCCACGCTCAGCGAGGCGGTCGAGTTGAGTGCGCAGAATGGTGCGCGGCGCGGCCACGACGAGATCCCCCGAGGCGGACCCGGCGGCACCACCGTGCCCCCATCGAAGGTCAGCCATCACCAGCGCCGTTCCCGGCAGCCAGGGAATCACTCGCAGGGTGCTCATGTCGGGCACCATCACCATATCGCCGTAGCCGGACGCCCAACTCGACATCGCGTATCCGTCGACAGTGTTCATTTCCACGTCCACAGCCAGCAGGTAGTTGCAGCACTCGGCGCCGTGGGCGGCGACCTCCTCGGCAAACAACCTCGCCGAGACCCGTTTGCCGGTCAGCCTGCCCTGCATGTCGGCGAACGCGACGATCACCGTGTCGATCTCGCCGGCGGCCATCAGCCGTTCCAGTTCGCCTGGGGTCAGCAGGCCGCGGCGACGGCCGGTGTCAGACGCCACGTACGCCCCTTCCCGGGTGCGGGCACCCACCGCTTCAGACCAGGTGCTGTCCAAAGGTAGGACAACCGACCATAGCGGGCCTACTGTGCCTAGCACCAGTTCCGTAGTCATCAGCGCCCCTCGGAAGGACCGACCAGATGCCCGAAGGTCACGAGCCACTCGACGACGACGAACGCCACCTAGCGAGACTGGGCTACGCCCAGGAACTCGACCGCTCATGGTCGGGGTTCTCGAATTTTGCGATTTCCTTCTCGATCATCTCAATCCTGGCGGGCTGCTTCACCTCGTTCGGCCTGGGTTGGAACAACGGCGGGCCGGCCGCCATCGCCTGGGGCTGGCCGATCTTTGCCGGCTTCATCCTGCTGATCGGCTTCTGCATGTCGGAGTTGGTCTCAGCGTTCCCGACCTCCGGCGGGATCTACTGGTGGGCCGCCAAACTCGGCGGACCCAAGGCCGGCTACTACACCGGTTGGCTGAACCTCGTCGGCCTGGTCGCGATCCTGGCCTCGGTGTCCTACGGCAGCGCCACATTCCTGGATCTGACCCTGGGCACCCTCAGCGAAAGCTGGCTGGCCGACTACAGCCTCAGGCGGGTGTTCGTGATATTTCTGATTATCCTTGCCGTGGTTGCCGTGATCAACATCTTCTCCAGCCACCTCCTCGCCGTGATCAACAACATTTCGGTCTGGTGGCACGTGGCCGGTGCCGCCGCGGTGATTGCGATCTTGTTCCTGGTTCCCGAGCGCCATGCCAGTGTCGGCGACGTATTCGCCCGCACCATCAACAACAGCGGCATGTTCGGCGGATCCACCACCGGATGGGGCTGGCTGCTGTTCGTACTGCCGATATCGGCGATCCTCACCCAGTACACGATCACCGGGTACGACGCCTCGGCGCACCTGTCCGAGGAAACCCGCAGCGCCGCCGACGCCGCGGCCAAGGGCATTTGGCGATCGATCTTCTACTCGGCGATCGGTGGCTGGATTCTCCTGCTGTCATTCTTGTTCGCGGTTCAGGACGCCGACGGGGTGTCGGCGGCCGGCGGCGGGGTGGCGTCGATCTTCAACCAGGCGCTGACCTCCGAGTGGGCCGCGGCGGTGTTGTTCATCTCCACCGCCGGTCAGCTGTTCTGCACCACTGCCTGCCAGACCAGCGCATCGCGGATGCTGTTCGCGTTCAGCCGCGACCGTGCGGTGCCCGGCCACCAGTTGTGGTCGGCGTTGAACTCCCGACGGGTACCGGCCAACGCGGTCATCGTCACAGCGGTGATCGCAGCCATGATCACCCTGCCCGCGCTGGTCGAGGTCGATATCAACGGTGCGCCGGTGCCGGTGGCCTTCTTCGCGGTGGTGTCCATCGGCGTGGTCGGGCTGTACCTGGCCTTCGCGGTACCGATTTACTACCGCCTCAAAGCCGGTGACTCATTCCAAACGGGAAGCTGGAATCTTGGCAGGCACTACCGGTGGATGGCCCCGCTGGCGCTGGCCGAGATCATTCTCACCTCGATCGTCGCGATGTTTCCGACCTCGCTGGGCGGTATGCCCTGGGATCCCAGCTTCGAGTGGAAGTTTCTCAACTACACCCCTTTGCTCGTCGGCGGCACACTGATTTTGCTGTGGATCTACTGGCATGTCTCGGTGAAGAAGTGGTTCACCGGTCCGGTGCGGCAAGTGGACGACAGCGGTGCGCAACTGGACGGGGTTCGCTAGCCGGGGTTCAGACTCCGACCACCCGGATCAGGTCTTCCAGCCCGCCGAAGTCGGCGATGTTGCGGGTATAGAGGTCGAGGCCGCAGGTGTGGGCCGTGGCGGCGATCAGCAGGTCTGCGAACCTCGTCCGGGGATGCGGGCCGTTGCCCAGCGCGGCTGCTGCCACGAGGCCGTAACTGCGTGCGGCGGCAGCGTCGAATGGTGGTGTCCTGCCATGCGACAGTGGCCAACTACGAGTACCTGGTCTATTGGCGCTTTTATCAGGACGGCAACATCGAATGCGAGCAGTGGCCCGGCCGCCAATTCGGCGGCGGTGATGGCCGAGATCGCCACCTTCGTCGGGCAACGCGGCTCGCACCGCGGGGTCATGCCAGTCGATCACCACCGAGGTGTCCAGCAGCCCCGTCGCGGTCACCGCGTGATGCTCTGATCGAAGGCAGCGTCGAGATCAGCGCGAAAGCGGCGGTGGTCGATTCGGACGTCGGCCGCAGCCAGTTCATCGATGTCCTTACGGCTGACGAAGGTGCGCCGGTGCGCCCGGATCGGCCTGAGTTCAGCCACCGGTTCCCCGTTGCGGGTGACGATGAACGTCTCCCCCGCCGTCACGGCCTCGATCACTTTCGCGTTGTCGTTGCGCAGTTCTCGCTGCGGGATAGTCCTGGCCATCACCCTAGTGTAGCGATAGGTGCTACACATCGCTACGAGGCCGGGCGTCACCCAGTCGCGGGCACTGCTCTTTCTGGTGGCCCACGGCGCCGAAGCGGCATTCAGTCTGACGGGGATCTCGTCATACAGGCATCATGGTTTGTCGCGCTCGGACTTCGAATCACGTTCCAGCTCAAGCACTTCCATCAGGAGATTCTCGTTGATGAGGTCGAACTCAATGTCTTCGACCCTCATGTGGTGTCGCACCCGATTGAAGAACTCGTTCACCGCCGAGTTGTACTTGAAGGTGGCATGTCGGTTGAGTTCCGGCGCCGCAACATCGGTCAACTGCGCGGCAATCGCGGTATAGGCGACCCGCTGAGCGCTGTCAGCGACATCGGCCGGCGCCACCAGCCGGATTTCTGAGAGCAGTGACGTGATTTCCCGCGCTTCATTGTCAAGGACTCCGGTCTCCTTGGCCAGTTGCATCAGAATTCGCATCCGTCCCCCGCCGGCTTCAATCCCCGGATAGATCCCTCTCGCGGCCGCAAGGGCTTCTTCGTCATTGGTCTCCGGTGACATCACCAGTGCGCCCGCAGGCCCCCACCGCTAGGCTATCCGCTCCAGCGCGGTGCTTGCCTTTAGTTTTTCGATCCCGGTGATGAACGCGATCGCGCCTTCGCGTAACAGTGTGTTGCGGCTCCGCGACTCCTCGGCGGCCGACGTGCGTTCGTGCATTCGGGTCGACGTCCAGTATCCGACCAGACCGCCGACCACCGTGCCCATCAGGCTCGACGCCGCTGTCATGGCCGGAATGACCCAGACGGGCGTGTTAGCCATCAGTGTCGCTTCCCCCTGGGACCCGGGCGTACCTAGTAGGTGCTGGTGCGCAGCACGATCTCGGCGGCCAGCTGCGCCATCGACTCGGCGGCAGTGCGTCGGGCGGCGGACTCCACCAACCGGAAGTCACCGTAGACGAATCGCTGGCTGGCCCGGATCATGGCTCGAGCCGCGGGGCTGGTCACTATCGCCGTGGTGTTCATCTCAACCGGCGACAATCCGTCCTGGTTCAGGCCCTGCGTGGATCGGGTACCTGCGGATGCCCGCGGTCGATCACCACCAGTCTGGTGAACTGATCCGGCCGAAGCCGCCGCAGCCTCCCAGGCCAACTCGGCCCCGACGCGGTCTCCGACAAGCACCGCCCAGGGACGTCAAGGTGTCCAGAACCGCCACCACGGCCTTGGGGTGTAATCGCGGATCCGCACCGATAACGATGGTGCGGATGGCCGCGAGCGTGCAGTCGTTGCGTCAGCGCGTCGTGGCTGCAATCCGCGGCCGGCGGGTGCTGGGCCGAACCCAGCACCACGACGTAGGGCCCTTTGTCGGGTCCGGCGACACTTACCGGCACCGGGAAACCATCGACGGTCATCAGCGTCGCTGGCATTTAGCCACGCTACTGCGCACCGACCGATGGCGGAGGGGTTTCGGGGTCAGACTCCCGCTATCAGGAGGACGATCTGATCCGGGCGACCTGTTTGGTGAAGACATCCAGGAACGTCTGCGGCAGTTTGGCTTTGGCCCCGATGCTCGGGTTATCGGCGGGTAACGCGATGCCGAACACGGCGTGGGGACCCACATTCCGGAAGGCCATATAGATGTTGCTGGTCGCGGTCCGCAGGGTCATGCTCTGCTGGTAGGCCAATCCGCCCGCTTCCAATCCGGGCAACTCCGCCGTCGTGATGGGGATGCCTGGAGAATTTGGGTCGAAGAAGGCTTCGAATTTCGCACACCGATTCGCCGCGGCCTCGATCTGGTCCAGGTCCAGGTTCCAGGACAGCAGTGTCACAGCGATTCGGGCTCCGTCGTAGGAGACGGCGTATTTGGCCGCGCTTCCCGGTCCCCTCTCAGCGGTCTGGGCGATCGCACCGGTCAGCGCATTCGAGCAGCCCTGCGGCCGCGACAGCATCGGGCCGGGCTCACCAGCACCGTCAGGCTCTCGGGGGTTCTCGATGATCCGGTCGTACTGCACGCCGGGCGGAAAATCGTCCGCACCCAGCAATGCCCGCTCAAGAACGGCTCCGGGCCACGTCGCAGTACCCGTCACCGTGGTGGCGCAGCTGGTCAGGAGTACGACCACGGCCAGCACAACGACCGTCATTCGACGAACCACCATGGGCTCAAGGGTAGGCGACCCGGACTTCAGGGGCGGCGGTCCAAGGCACTGGTGAGAGTCGGGCGGGCCGGGGGCCCCGCGTCCAGCAGACCAAGCACCCCGTCGAGGTCGAGGTGGGCGGTCAGTAGGTCGGCCATCAGATCCAACTGGGCGTCCCGACGGGCGGGCACGCTGACATCGGGGGCGACCCGGAATCCGGGTCGGCCCGCCGCGACCGCGGCCCCGGTAAGCCAACTCCGCCGGAAGTCGTCGTTGTCCATCAGAGAGTGCCAGTGGGTGCCGAACACACCGCCGCGGGTGTGCCCCCGCGCCACGCCGTCGGCCTCGAACCACGCGGCCTCGGCGCACCGGGTGAGTCGGCCGTGGTGGATCTCATAGCCGATCAGCGGGCCGTCCCAGTGGCGCAATTCCTTCTCCGCGGCGAAGACGATGTCAGCGTCGAGCAAGCCGAGCCCTTCGACAACCCCGCATCCGGTTTCGACGAAGTCCTCGATACGCCGACACAGCATCTGGAAACCACCGCAGATACCGAGCACCGTTCGGCCCGATTCGGCGTGCGCAACGATTCCTTCGGCCAGGCCCCGCGTCCGAAGCCAACCCAAATCGGTCACAGTCGCCTTGCTGCCCGGAATGATGATGACATCGACGTCGGCCAGTTCCGCCGGCTCACTCACCCAGCGAACCTCCACGCCAGGTTCACAGGCCAATGCCTCGATATCGGTGGAATTCGACATCCGCGGCAGCCGGATCGCCCCGACCCTGAGCACCTGCCAACCGTGCGGGGGCGCCGGCACGCCGATCAGTGCACCGGTCACCGCCGACAGTGAATCCTCGGCATCCAGCCACAACTCGTCGCTGTAGGGCAACACGCCGTAGGTCGGCCGACCGGTGAGCGCGGCCAGTTGATCGAGTCCCGGTGCCAGCAGTGCCGGGTCGCCGCGAAACTTGTTGATGATGAATCCCGCGATCAGCGCCTGATCCTCCGGCGATAGCACGGCGACGGTGCCGAACAGGTGCGCCAGAACGCCACCCCGGTCGATATCGCCCACCACGACGACAGGGAGATTAGCGGATTGGGCCAGCCCCATGTTTGCCAAATCGGTGGCACGCAAGTTGATCTCGGCCGGTGAACCGGCACCCTCGCAAATCACCACCTCAAAATCGGCTCGCAAGCCGGCAAGATCCTCGGCCACCACGGCGGCGAGTTCATCGCGGTGGGTGATGTAGTCGGACGCACTGACGGTACCGACCGCCTTGCCGCGCACCAGTAGTTGCGAAGTGCGGTCACTGCCGGGCTTGAGTAGCACCGGGTTGAACCGAATACTGGGCGCCAAGCCCGCGGCACGCGCCTGGGTGGCCTGTGCGCGGCCGATCTCCCCGCCATCGATGGCGACGACGGAGTTATTGCTCATGTTCTGCGCCTTGAACGGCGCTACCCGAATCCCCCTGCGCGCCAGAATCCGACACAGGCCGGCGACCACCATCGACTTGCCGGCATCTGAAGTGGTGCCGGCGACTAGCAGTGCCCCGCTCATGACTCCGGGGAGCAGCCGGTCATCACGACAACGTCAGGATCTCGGCGCCGGCGTCGGTCACAACCAGGGTGTGTTCGAACTGCGCCGTCCACCTGCGGTCGGAGGTCACCACCGTCCAACCGTCATCCCAGATCTCGTAGTCCAGCGCGCCGAGATTGATCATGGGCTCGATGGTGAACGTCATACCCGGCTCAAGCACGGTCTCAACACTGGGTTGGTCGTAGTGCAGGACCACCAGTCCATTGTGGAAGGTCGTTCCGATACCGTGGCCGGTGAAGTCGCGAACAACGTTGTAGCCAAACCGATTTGCGTAGGCCTCGATGACCCTCCCGATGACCGAGAGCGACCGGCCCGGTTTCACGGCCTTGATGGCGCGCATCGTCGCCTCGTGGGTGCGTTCGACAAGTAGCCGATGCTCTTCGCTGACCTCCCCGGCCAGAAAGGTCGCATTGGTATCCCCGTGTACCCCGTCGATGTAGGCGGTTACGTCGATGTTGACGATGTCGCCATCGACCACGGTCGTCGAATCCGGGATGCCATGACAGATGATCTCGTTTAACGAGGTACAGCATGACTTTGGAAAACCCCGGTAACCCAACGTCGACGGGTAGGCACCGTGAGCGACCATGTAATCGTGCGCGATCCGGTCGAGTTCGTCGGTGCTGACACCGGGCACCACGGCCTTACCGGCCTCGGCCAGCGCGCCGGCCGCGATGCGCCCGGCAATGCGCATCTTCTCGATCACCTCAGCGGTCTGCACCCAGGGCTCGTTGCCCTCGGCCGCAGTCGACCGGCCGACGTACTCGGGACGCGGAATCGTCTTCGGAACCACCCGGGTCGGTGAGATGACCCCGGATCGAAGCGGGCTACGTAATTCCATGAGTCCTCCCCGTCAACGTCGACGCACCGACTTCGGGCCCCGACTCAACGGCGGACGCCTGGCTCCCCGGATGTTTACCGAGCCCATCACCACCCGGCCGGTCAGCACCACGTGCGGTTTGCCGTCGCAGGGCGGGTCCTTACGCCGGTCGCGGGCGCTGCCGCCGTAAACGATCACATCGTCAATCGACGCACTGGCGCCGTCCGGAAGCCGGATGTTTACCGACCCGCGAACCATGTCCAACTCGATCACCACGACGGGTCCGGCGAAACGCGCGTTGGTGAGGTCCAGATCCACCGAACCCACCCTGCGTACCAGAGCCAGTCGGGTCGGCACCGTCCACTCGCCGTGCCGGCGCAGCGAACCCAACCAGCCGCGAAGCTCAAGGCGATCAGCCGCCGAGGTGGCGATGGCCCCCGGCCCCGGCAGGTCTTCGATCAGGGCTTCGAGGTCGACCGGTTGACGTGCCAGCGAAACCTGGGCCGAACGTTCCTCGAACTCGCCGATATCGATCAGGCCGAGCGCGACGGCGTTGTGCAACCGCCGCAGCGTGCCGTTACGGTCGGCATCGGACAACCGCATCGCGGGGGTGTTCTCGATCTCCGTCATGACCAGTCCAACTTACCGTCTGGACTAGGCTCGGCGACTATGGCCGTTCTGCCCAGACGCGACCTCGACAGACGCACCGTTCTCAGCGCCGCCGTCATCTCAGCGGCCGCCGCCCCCCTAGCTGCATGTGGCAAGACCGCCGAAGCCCCGACCGCGGATACCCGCACACCGGGTCAGGCTCTTGCCGCGACCACCGACATCCCCGTGGGCGGTGCCAAGATCGTCGACGGCACCCTGATCAGCCAACCCTCCGCCGGGATGTTCACCGGTTTCCGCGCCCGGTGCACGCATGCCGGTTGCGCGCTGGCGATCAAGGACGACTCCGCCGACTGCCCCTGCCACGGCAGCCGGTTCGCCTTCGACGGCTCAGTCATCCGGGGCCCGGCGACCGAACCGCTGACCCCGCGGCCAGTGGCCGTCCAGGGCGGCGAGATCGTCATCGCCGAGGCGTGATCGACCTGAGGCAGAGCCTCGCCTACGCCAGAAAGCCGTCGGGCAGTTCCTGCAGCATCTGACGCACCATGCGGACCGCATACGTCGAGGAACCACCGCCGACGATGAGTGCTGCGAACGCAAGATCGCCTCGGTAGCCGGCGAACCAGGCGTGCGATCCGCCCTCGAACTCCGCCTCCCCGGTCTTTCCGTAGACCTCTCCCACACCATCGATGTCCTTGGCCGTGCCGTTGGTGACCACCAGTCGCATCATCGAGCGCAGGCCATCGAGAATCACCGGATCGGCTGGCGGGTGCGCACCGGTTTCGGTGGTCTGGCTGCCCACGATCAGGTGCGGTGTCGGGGTCTTGCCGGCCGCGACGGTCGCCGCCGTCAGCGCCATCCCGAATGGGGTTACCAGGACCTTCCCCTGGCCGAACCCATCCTCGGTGCGCTCGGTGATGTCGACCGTCGCCGGCACGGTGCCGGTGACGGTCGTCAAGCCCTCGATCGTGAAGTCCGGACCGATGCCGTACTGGGAGGCCGCCACCGTCAGGGCCGAGGGTGGCATCCGGCTGGCCAGTTCGGCGAACGTGGTGTTGCACGAGTTGGCGAAAGCCCGTGCCATCGGGACCGTGCCCAGATCGAATTTGTTGTAGTTCGGGATGGTCCGGTGACCGATGTCGATCTCGCCGGGGCAGCCCAGCAGGGTGTTGGGGGTGGCCATATTTCGGGAAATGGCCGCCCCGGCCGTGACGATCTTGAAGGTCGACCCCGGCGGGTAGAGACCGGTGGTGGCGGCCGGCCCGTCGGCATCGGCGGCGGCGTTCTGAGCGACCCCGAGAATCTCCCCGGTCGATGGCTTGATCACGACGAGCATGGCTTTGCGCCACTGGCCATCGACGGCATGCTGGGCGGCGTCCTGCACTCCACGGTCGAGCGTCAGGAGGATCGATGGCGCCGGCTTGGCCGCGACTTCGGTCAGGACGTCAACGTCGGCGCTGTTCTTATTGACACTGACCACCCGCCAACCGGACTCCCCGTCAAGTTCGTCGATAACCGCCTTCTTCACCTCACTGACGACGACCGGCGCGAAATCATCATTGGTGGCAAGCATTTCGGCCTGGGGCGTGACGATGACGCCCGGTAGCCCATCGAGCGCAGGGGCCACCCGATCATGGTCGGAGGGTCGCAGGGTGATCAGGTCCATCGGCCCGATCGAAGAAGTGGCCTGCTCGGCGAGGCGCTGCGGGTTGAGCGTGTCGTCGAACGGGCGGAGCACATCGGCGACCACCCGCGCGGTCGACATCAGGTTGGCGCCGGACTTCGCGGCATCGAGTTGGTAGCGGAAGAGGTTGCCCGGCACCAGCACCTCGGTGCCGCCCATCTCGTTGACGGAAGCCCGCCGGGGTGGGTCGGCCCGTAACTCGAGGGTGTGATTCTCGCCGAGTTTGGGGTGCAACGCAGCGGCCGTCCAGCGGATCCGCCACCTACCCTCGTCCCGGATCATGTTCAGCACGCCGTCATAGGTCCAGCTGCGCTCCTTGGGAAGCTCCCAGGTGAAGCGGTAGTTCACGCTGCCGGTGTCCTCGGTGTAGCGCGATCCGAGAATCTTGGCATCGAGGTGGGTGGCCTGCAGCCCCGACCAGACGTCGTTGAGAACGGCGTGCGCCTCGGTCGGCAGGTCAGCAAGCCGGGCAGCCGCCCCGGTGTCACCGCGGCTGAGGTCGGCGAAGAACTGAGCGGCCGCCGGAGCAGGGCCGTCCGGGCGCGGGGTGCACGCCGACAGCAGAGGAACCGCCAGCAGGGCAAGCACCGAAGAAAGGCCTGTGACTCGTGTGACTAATGAGGTAAGAGTTGCCATTGAGGCAGATGTTATGAGGCTGTGACCCAGATTCCAGGGAGGCGCACCGCCCCAACGGTGGCCAAATCAATCGGCCAGGTTCAATCGAGCAGAACGGTCGCGAAGGTGCCGACCTCGGCGAACCCCACCCGGGCGTAGGCGGCCCGGGCGATCGTGTTGTAGCCGTTGACGTACAGGCTGGCAGCCCGCCCACTGTGGATCAGCGCTGCCGCTACCGACGCAGTTCCGGCAGTGCCGAGTCCGTGACCACGCCATTCCGGATGCACCCAGACACCCTGGATCTGACCGACGGCCGGCGACTGCGAACCGATCTCGGCCTTGAACAACACCCGGCCATGCTCGATGCGGGCGAAGGCCCGTCCGGCGGCGATCAGACCAGCCACCCGACGGCGGTATCCCCGACCGCCATCGCCCACCCTCGGGTCGACACCGACCTCACCGATGAACATGTCGACCGCGGCCACCAGATAGGCGTCCAACTCCTCGATCCGTACCCGCCGTACACCGGGGTCCACCGCGCACCGCGGCGGCGAACTCAGAGCCAGCAGGGGCTGCCGATCCCGGACGTCGCGCGCCGGTCCCCAGCCGTGACGAAGCCGGTCCCACAGCGGCAGAACCAGATCGGCCCGACCCACCAGCGACGAGCACCGCCGCGGCGTGCTCAACGCCCGATCGGCGAAGGCCCGCAGATCAGCGCGGTCGCCGCGGAGGGGAATCAGGTTGGCTCCGGCGTAACACAGTGACTCCTCGGCGCGCGCCGCCGTCCAGAGTTCGCCGCCGATGCCGCCCGGATCGAGACCGTGGTCGGCCACCCGGGCCGCCACCATGCACGCGCCCACCGGATCGGCCGCCAAGACCCGTCGCACCGCGACCGCGTCACGTACCAGTGACACCCGCCGGCCGTCGACCGAACGCAGCAGAGGTGGAGCCGACATGGCCGTTCTTTCTGCGGGTTTCACCCGCGGTGAGAGGTGCCCCTTAGCTTACGGTCACCACCGGTGAACCACCCGCAGATGTATCCGCGCCACGCAGTTCGTCGGCGATTCGCATCGCCTCCTCGATGAGGGTCTCGACGATCATCGCCTCCGGCACTGTTTTAATGACTTCGCCCCTGACGAAGATCTGGCCCTTGCCATTGCCCGAAGCCACACCGAGATCGGCCTCCCGTGCCTCGCCGGGACCGTTGACCACGCAGCCCATGACCGCCACCCGCAGCGGCACATCGAGGCCCTCAAGTCCGGCGCTGACCGCATTCGCCAGCGTGTAGACGTCGACCTGAGCCCGTCCGCAGGACGGGCACGACACGATCTCCAGACCGCGGGGCCGCAGGTTCAGCGACTCCAGGATTTGGTTGCCGACCTTGACCTCTTCCACCGGCGGTGCCGACAACGACACCCGGATGGTGTCCCCGATGCCCCGGGACAAAAGCGCACCGAATGCGACGGCGGATTTGATAGTGCCCTGGAAAGCGGGCCCGGCCTCGGTGACGCCGAGATGCAGCGGATAGTCGCTCTTCGCGGCGAGCAGTTCATAGGCCGCCACCATCACGACGGGGTCGTTGTGTTTGACACTGATCTTGATGTCGCCGAACCCGTGTTCCTCGAATAGCGAGGCCTCCCACAGCGCCGATTCGACGAGCGCTTCCGGAGTGGCTTTGCCGTACTTCTCCAGGAATCGCTTATCGAGGGAACCCGCGTTGACACCGATCCGGATCGGAATTCCCGCGGCGCCGGCCGCCTTGGCCACCTCGGCGACCCGACCGTCGAATTCCTTGATGTTGCCCGGGTTCACCCGCACCGCGGCGCAACCGGCGTCGATGGCCGCGAAGATGTACTTCGGCTGGAAGTGGATGTCGGCGATCACCGGGATCTGGCTTTTGCGGGCGATCTCGGCGAGGGCGTCGGCATCCTCTTGGCGGGGGCACGCCACCCGGACGATGTTGCAGCCGGTAGCGGTCAACTCTGCGATCTGCTGCAGCGTGGCGTTGACATCGTGGGTCTTGGTGGTGCACATCGACTGCACCGAGATCGGATGGTCGCTGCCCACCCCGACGTCACGCACCATCAGCTGCCGGGTCTTGCGTCGCGGCGCCAGAGTCGGAGCGGGTGGTGCCGGAATACCGAGGCCGATGGAACCGGTGCTCATCTCAATCTCCTACTGGAACAACCTGATCGGGTTGACCAGATCTGCGGTCACGGTTAACGCCATGTAGCCGACCACCACGACGAGGATGGCATAGGTGGCGGGCATCAGCTTGGTGTAGTCCACCGGCCCCGCCGGAATCACACCGCGGGCCGAGCGGATCAGGTTGCGGATCTTCTCGTAGACCGCGACTGCGATGTGGCCGCCGTCGAACGGCAGCAACGGGACGAGGTTGATCGCTCCGAGCACGAAGTTCAACTGCGCCAGGAAGAACCAGAACGCCACCCACAACCCGTGATCGACGGTATCGCCGCCGATGATGCTCGCGCCTACCACGCTGATCGGGGTCTCTGGGTCGCGTTCGCCCCCACCGATGGCGTGCACCAGTGCGCCGACCTTGGTCGGTATCGCCAGCAGCGACTTGCCCAGCAACACAGCCAGATCGCCGGTGAACGCGAAGGTGCCCGGGACGGCCGAGAGCACGTTGTAATGCGTCGGACCGAACTGCGCGGCGGCGATGCCGATCGAACCCACGTCGGAGGGGCCGGTGGTCTCACCGCCGTCGGCAGGAGTGACCCAGCGCTTGGTCGTGGCAACGTCGACGATCGCGTCGAAGGTGGTCGTCGTACCGTCGGTGGTGCGCTCGATGGTCAACGGGGTGGGGCCGGATGCCTTTCGCACCTCGGTCACCATTTCCTCGAATGTGGCCACCGGGGTGGTCCCGACCTTGACGACCACATCGCCGGCTTGGATACCGGCTATCGCTGCGGGTCCGATACCGGTACAGGCTCCGAGTTCGCCCCGGGTGACCTCCGACTTGATACAGCTGGTTTCCCCCACCGTTGCCGCGGTCGACTGATTGAGGTTGGGCAGGCCCCACACCAGAGCGATCGAGTAGACCAGCACCAGACCGATGACGAAGTTCATCGCTGGACCGGCGAAGAGCACCGCGACCCGCTTCCACGTCTTCTGCTTGTACATCGCATGCGGCTCGTCTTCGGGCGCCAATTGATCGACTGAGGTCATGCCCGCGATGTCGCAGAATCCGCCAAGCGGGATCGCCTTGATGCCGTACTCGGTGGAACCGAGCTTGTTGGCCCGCGTCGTCGACCAGAGCGTGGGCCCGAAGCCCACGAAGTAGCGACGCACTTTCATCCCGGTGGCCCGCGCCACCCACATGTGTCCGCATTCGTGCAAGGCCACCGAGAGCAGGATGGCCAGCGCGAAGAGCACGATGCCGACGGCAAACATCATCGAACGACCATCATCGAAGTGGTGCAACCTCCTGTGCGGCGACGACGATCACGTCGCGAGCGCGTTGCCGGGCCCAGCGTTGGGCCTCGAGTACATCGTCCACGGTAGCCGGTTCGGCGGACCACTGACCGCCCCCTTGCAGGACTTCAGCGATTGTTCGCACAATTGCGGCGAAGCCGATACCTCCGGCGAGG
>JAGYKK010000018.1 GCA_018401645.1 Mycobacterium sp.
ATCGCCTCGCCGGCGGGCATACCTGCCGGGAACCGTCGGCGCAACGCGGCGGCGTCAGTACCGTCGACGTACTGGGTTGCGATCCACAGCAAGTCGCCGGTCTCGCCGCGGTCATAAACCTTCACGATGTTCGGATGATCCAGCACAGCAATGGAATCGGCTTCCCGGATGAACCGAGCCCGGAACGTCGGATCACCGGAAATTTCCGAGCGCAGCACTTTGAGGGCGTCTTGGCGGGGCAGACGCGGATGCTGAGCGAGGTACACCTCGCCCATCCCCCCGACGCCGAGGGGACGGATGATCGTGTACCCGGCGAACACCTCTCCGGCCACCAAAGGCGCGGCGCCACCCTGATTAGAAGAGCTGGTCATAGCTGGTGTCCTTCTCCGCTCCGAGTGCGGAGCCGCTGGCCGTCGACGCTGATATCGACGAACTTAATCCTCGAAGCTGCCAGGAGAGCGGGATTAGCTAGTCGCCTACCCGAATTTGCCGGCGGAGTGCTGACGGCCGGCGATTCGGGTGAAAGCGTTAGGACACAGTTAGGACAGCGGGGGCAACACCGAGCCCACCCAGCAAAAAAACCGAGGCCGCATGGCCTCGGGTTTCTTGCTGTGGAGCTAAGGGGATTCGAACCCCTGACCCCCACACTGCCAGTGTGGTGCGCTACCAACTGCGCCATAGCCCCAGGTGTGCTTGTCGAAACTACACCACCACGGCAGCCACCCCAAAAGCCCTCAGGGCAACTCCCCCGCCGCCTCCGGCCCCAGGGCCCGCACCGGCGTGTGCTCGACGGGTGGATCCTCGCGGGTCTCGGGGGCGAACATCCACCCGATCGACGCCAGGACCAAAATGGCCCCGCTGATGCCGAACGCCCACGCGAACGACAACTGGTGGGCGATCAACCCGACCCCGAGCGATCCCACGATCGAGCCGAAATCTGACATCATCTGGAACGTCGCGATCGCGGGGCCGCCCCGGGCCTGGCCGATGATGTCGGCCACCGCGGCCTGCTGCGGAGAGTTGTAGACCCCCGAGGCCAACCCGGCGACGACAGCCTCGGCGAGGAACACCGGCAGCGACGGCGCCAGACCCAGCGTCGCCGTGGCGATACCGGTCAGCGCCAGACCGGTGATCAGCAGTGGCCGCCGGCCGATGCGGTCGGAGAGCCGGCCACTGGGCATCACCGCGATCACATTGCCCACGGCGAACGCAGTCAGTGCTAAGCCGGCGACGGCGGGCCCGCGATCCAGTCCCTCGACGACGAACAATGGCACCAGCGCGAACCGCAACCCGAACAGCGACCATCCGGTGGCGAAGTTGGACAGCAGCGCGGCCCGGTAGGCGCCGTTGCCCAGCACGTCCCGCAAGGACACCACTGGTTCGTCGCCGGTGGCCGGGGCGGCCAGCGGGGAATGCCGCAGGCTGACCAGCACGATGGCCGCCGCGAACAGCAGCAGCACCCCGTAGATGATGAACGGCGCGCTCAAGCCCAGACCCGCGGTGAGGCTGCCCAACACCGGCCCGGCCACCGAACCCACCAGGAATGCTCCGGAGAACATGCCGGCCACTCGACCGCGGGCATCCGGCGGACTCATCCTGATCATCAACCCCAGCGCCGAGACGAAGAACATCGTCGAGCCGATCCCACCGAGGGCCCGAAACGCCAGTAACTGCCCGTAGGTCTGCGCGAACGCGCAGGCCGCGGTCGATACCGCCACGACCACCACGCCGCTGACGTAGATCTTGCGCTCCCCCAGCCGTTGCACCAGCAGTCCCGTCGGCGGGGCGGCCAGCAATCGCATCACCGCGAAGGCGGTGATGACGAAGGTGGCCGCGCTGATGCTCACCCCGAAGTGCCGCGCCAGTTGCGGAAGAACCGGCGCCACCACCCCGTATCCGAGGGCGATGATCGCGTTGGCGGTGATCAGCGACCACACCTCACGGGGCAGCCGCGCCGGCGCCGTCGACACACCGGCGCCCTGCACTACGGAACTCACGAGATGACTGTATTCACCAGCTCCCGGGCGGCGTGCTGCACCTGTGCCAGATGCTCGAGGCCCAGAAAGGACTCGGCGTAGATCTTGTAGACGTCCTCGGTGCCTGACGGCCGGGCCGCGAACCAGCCGTTGGCGGTGGTCACCTTCAACCCCCCCAGCGGCGCGCCGTTACCCGGGGCGGCGGTGAGCTTGGCGGTGATCGGCTCGCCGGCCAGATCGGTGGCGGTGACCTGCTCGGCGGAGAGCTTCGCCAGCCGGGCCTTCTGGTCGCGATCGGCGGGTGCGTCGACGCGCGCGTACACCGGTGCACCATAGGTGGCAGCCAGCTCCGCGTAGCGCTGCGAGGGCGTCTTGCCAGTGACGGCCAGGATCTCTGCAGCTAGCAGCGCCATGATGAGGCCGTCCTTGTCGGTGGTCCACACCGACCCGTCGTTGCGCAGGAAAGACGCCCCGGCCGATTCCTCGCCGCCGAATCCAATTGTGCCGCTGATCAATCCGTCGACGAACCACTTGAAGCCGACGGGCACCTCAATGAGGGTGCGACCGAGGCCAGCGACCACCCGGTCGATGATCGAGGAACTCACCGCGGTCTTGCCGACGGCGACGCCGGTCGGCCAGTCCGGGCGGTGCGTGTAGAGGTAGTCAATCGCGACGGCCAGGTAGTGGTTGGGATTGAGCAGTCCACCGTCGGGGGTGACGACGCCGTGCCGGTCGGCGTCGGCGTCGTTGCCGGTGGCGATCTGATAGCTGTCTCGGTTGGCGATGAGCGAGGCCATCGCGTTGGGCGAACTGCAGTCCATCCTGATCTTGCCGTCGGTATCCAAGGTCATGAACCGCCAGGTCGCGTCGACCAACGGGTTGACGACGGTCAGGTCGAGGTTGTGCCGTTCGGCGATCGCGGCCCAGTAGTCGACGCTGGCCCCACCGAGTGGGTCGGCCCCGATCCGGATGCCCGCGGCGCGGATGACGCCGATGTCGACCACATTGGGCAGGTCAGCGACATAGGCATCCAGGTAGTCGTGGCGCCGGGCGCCTGCCAGGGCCCGGGCCAGGGAAACCCGTTTGACCTCCGCGCAGGCACCGCGGAGGATCTCGTTGGCCCGCGTGGCGATGGCACCGGTGGCGTCGGTGTCGGCCGGGCCGCCGTTGGGCGGGTTGTATTTGAAGCCGCCGTCGCGCGGCGGGTTATGTGACGGGGTTACCACGATCCCGTCCGCCAGTTGCGAGTCACGCCCCCGGTTGTAGGCGAGAATCGCGTGGCTGACCGCCGGCGTCGGGGTATAGCGGCCAGCCGAGTCCACCAGCACGACAACGTCATTGGCGGCCAGCACTTCCAACGCCGAGGCCCACGCTGGTTCGGACAACCCGTGCGTATCCCGGCCCAGGAACAACGGGCCGTTGGTACCCTGGGCGGCGCGGTACTCGACGATCGCCTGGGTGGTGGCCAGGATGTGGGCCTCGTTGAAGGCACCGTCCAGGGAGGACCCACGGTGCCCTGAGGTGCCGAAGGCAACCTGCTGGGCGACGTCGTCGGGATCGGGTTCCACCGTGTAGTACGCCGTCACCAGGTGGGGCAGATCGATCAGGTCCTCGGGTTGCGCCGGTTGTCCGGCGCGGGGATTAGCCGCCATGGCGCTGATTGTGCCCGTCAGGGGCGATACTTGCTCCCGTTGTCGCATGCTGTTAAGGAGGTCGCCGGTGTTCGGCCATGACAATCGCGAAGTGGCGGCCGTTTTCGTCGGCGGCGCGGTCGGCACCGTGGCGCGCGCCGCATTCGAGACCCTGGCCGTGGCCGACCCCGGACGCTGGCCGTGGCCGACCTTCACGGTCAACATCGTTGGCGCCTTCCTGCTGGGATACTTCGCCACCCGACTGCTGGAGCGACTGCCGCTGTCCAGCTATCGCCGCCCCGCCCTGGGCACCGGGTTGTGCGGCGGGTTGACCACCTTCTCGACCATGCAGGTCGAGACGCTGAAGATGATCTCCCACCAGCACTACGGTCTGGCTGCCGGCTACACCGCGGCCAGTATCACCGCGGGTCTGCTCGCGGCGTACCTGGCGACCGCTCTGGTCCGACGGGTCCGGGTCAGACGATGAATGTCGCATTGTGGGCCGCCGTGTTGGGCATCGGTGGACTGGGCGCGGTGGCGCGGTTCATGGTGGACCGCGCGGTGTCCCGACGCGCGAAGGCCTCCTTTCCGTTCGGCACATTGGCGGTCAACATCAGCGGTGCGGTGCTGCTGGGGTTTCTGACCGGTCTGGTGGTCAGCCACGAGGTTGCGATGCTGGCCGGTACCGCGTTCCTGGGCGCCTACACGACCTTCTCGACGTGGATGCTGGAAACCCAGCGCCTCACCGAGGAACGCCAAATCTGGCCTGCAGCAGCCAATATCGTCGGCAGCGTCGTCCTCGGCCTGACAGCAGCGGCGGGCGGCCATGCGGTGGCGGGATTGCTGTGAACGCAACGCATCTCACCCTCAGCATCTATTTTGCCGAGCGGCAGCGGATCGGTTCGCAGTTCCTTGCCGAGTCGATGCTTGAACTGTTCGCACGGCGTCGTGTCGCGGCCAGCGTGATGCTGCGCGGGATCTCCGGATTCGGCCACAGTGGCGTCATCCGGACCGACCAGACGTTGACCTCATCGGAGGATCCGTCGGTGGAGATCACCGCCGTGGACACCGCCGAGGTGATCGACGCGCTCAGCGATGAGGTGGCCGAGATGACCGCCAGCGGGCTGATCACCGTGCAACGCACCACACTGATCGGGGCGGACCCGACCACCGTCGTCGTGCCCGACGGCGCCGGGAACCTCAGCCTGACCCTCTACGTCGGCCGCAACCGTCGGATCAACGGCGATCCCGCGTTTCATCTGATCTGCGAACTCCTGCACCGCAACCACTTCGCCGGCGCCTCGGTGCTGCTGGGAGTCGACGGCACCTCTCGCGGGCAGCGCCGTCGCGCCCACTTCTTCGGCCGCAATCGCGACGTGCCGCTGATGATCAGCGCCGTCGGAAGCGCCGAGGACGTCCGGCGGGTGCTGCCGGCCCTGGTCGCCCTTGAGCACCGGCCGCTGATCACGGCCGAACCCGTACAGGTCTGCAAACGTGACGGGCGACTGCTGGCACACCCACCGGATCTCCCCGAGTACGACGACCGGGGCCGGGCAGTGTGGCAGAAGCTGGTGGTCCATACCTCCGAATCCACCCGGCACGACGGAGTGCCGATCCACCGCGCGCTGGTGCGGCGACTGCGGGAGTCCGGTCACACCGGTGGCGCGACGGTGCTGCGCGGGATCTGGGGCTTCCACGGCGACCATGAACCCCACGGCGACAGGTTGTTTCAGTACGGTCGCCGCGTCCCGGTGACAACGGTCATCGTCGACACCCCCCGCGGCATCGGCCGCAGCTTTGCGACCATCGACGAGGTCACCGGCACACACGGGCTGGTGACGTGGGCGACGGTGCCAACGGCGCTGAGGATGACCGGCGCCAAGGCGTTATAAAGAGAGGCGGCGCACGAGCGCTGCACGAGCAGCGAGGAGGTCGCGATGGGAGTCGAAAGAACCGGACCGCTGGTGGCAGTCACCGTCGCGCTCGTCGTGTCGGCGGGTTTGGCCGGGTGTACCGGTAGTGAGTCGAACACGGCCGGGCCCTCGGTGACGTCCGACCCGGGGACCGCGGCGACCACGCCCGAGCCGAGTACGCCCGCACCGAGTATGCCCGCGCCGACCACGCCTGCACGAACCAAGAAGTGGATCGAGTTACAGGTCGGCGATTGTCTGGCGGGACTGCCGTCCGCCGATCCGGCGGTGGTGACCGTCACCGTCGTGGACTGCGCGACGCCCCACCTCGCGGAGGTCTATCTGCGGGCCAACATTCCCGTGAACGCGGTTCTCACCGGCACCGCCGACGAGCAGTGCGGGGCAGGCCTGATGCAGTACACCGGCCTCGCGGTGAACGCCAGTCCGTACACGATCACCTATCTGATCGACTCCGAACAGGACCGCACGTCCAACAACCCCTTCCCGAGCACCGTCATCTGCCTGCTGGCGGGGGCGCAGGGACAGTCGTTCACCGAATCGGCGCGACGTTGAGTCAGACGCGCGCGGCGAAGAACTGCGCGCTGGCGTGGGAGGCGCTGATGGCCGGGCCGCATGGCCAGACGTGCCGCCGCCGTCGACCCGGACCAACTCCACCAGGGTGCCACCGGCACACCCGGCCGCGATCGCCCGCTGTGCCTCCCCGGGTGCGGGTGGGCTGTCGACCAGCGGCCCCGGGCAGCCGTTCAGCGCCGACCAGCGCTGCGCCAGCACCGGCGCCGACACGATGTCGCTGGGACCGCCGCGACCGACCATCGCGCCGCCGTTGAAGGGCACGACCGGATCGCCGGTGCCGTGGATCTGCAGCACCGAAACCGGCCGTGACGGAGCGCACGGCACCGCAGATCCCAACGTTCCGGCGACCGGAGCGACCGCGGAGAACAGGTCGGCGCGATCGCAGGCCAGCCGGTTGGCCATGAACGCCCCAGCCGACATCCCGGTGACGAAGACCCGTCCCGGCGCGATCCCGTATTGCCCGGAGAGTCGCTCGATCAGCGCGGCCAGGAAACCCACGTCGTCGATGCCCTGACGGTCCGGCACCGACGCGCCACGGCCGTCGGCCCAACTGAGGTCAATACCGTCGGGGTAGGCCACCACGAATCCCAACTGATCAGCGATGCCGTTGTAGCCGGTCAGTCCGGCCTGATCGGCACCGGTCATCCCGGAACCGTGCAGATTGAGCACCAGGGCTACCGGAGCCCGGCCGGCCGGGGCGTGCACGACGTAGGTGCGCGGCAGACCGGAGAAGGTCAGCACGCCCGGCGGATCGATCGGGTTAGCTGAGGCGGGCGCCGCGCCGAGGACACCGAGGAAGGAAAGGGCGGCGAACAACGCCGTCATTCGCGCTTTCACGGTAATAGTGTGCACCAGCGGCGCGGCCGTGCCGAATCGGCTAGGGGCGGGCGACCTCCGCTCGCACGGAAGTACTCAATCCAGGCCGAGGCGTTGCTCAAGCGCGAGGCAGTCGAAACGGCGGCGGCAGGATGGACGTTCCCCACCGCCGGCGCCGGCGGTCTGCAACCCGACGTCAACCTCGATGACCGTGAAGCCCTCGCCGACCTCCTCGGTAACAATGCTCTGCCCTGATGTGAACGTCCTGCTCTACGCATTCCGTCGCGACAGCACCGATCATTCGCGTTACGCGCAATGGCTGCAGCTCACCACCCCCTTGCGGCCCAGTACGAAGCACGGGGAGATCTTCTCAGGGCTCTGCCGGGCCGGTTCGGCCACCGCCAACAATGTGCCCTACGCCTACCACGCGGCACTGGCCATCGCGCACGGCGCCACCTGGATCACCAACGACCTGGGGAACGCGCAGTTCCCGAACTTGTTATGGCGCAACTCTATTGAGAATTAAAGGATCTAGACCGTTTCACGCTTCGGCAACGTCCACCCCGGCCGTGGGTAGTGGCAGGTGTAGCCGTTGGGAATGCGCAGCAGGTAGTCCTGGTGCTCGGGTTCGGCCTCCCAGAAGTCGGTGGCGGGAACCACCTCGGTGACGGCTTTGCCCGGCCACAGGCCAGAGGCGTCGACGTCGGCGATGGTGTCCAGCGCAACCTGGCGCTGCTCGTCGTCGACGTAGAAGATCGCTGAGCGGTAACTGCTGCCAAGGTCATTGCCCTGACGGTCCTTGGTCGACGGATCGTGAATCTGGAAGAAGTATTCCAGCAGCGCGCGGTAGTCGGTCTGGGCCGGGTCGTAGATGATCTCGAGGGCCTCGGCATGGCCGGGGTGGTTGCGGTAGGTGGCGTTGGCGTTGCGCCCGCCGGTGTAACCCACCCGCGTCGAGATCACCCCGGGTTGGCGGCGAATCAGATCCTGCATCCCCCAGAAGCATCCGCCGGCCAGGATCGCAGCCTTGCTATCCGTCATGTTGTCCTCCCTAGGTCCGTCACCGTGCTACCAGTGTGCGCCCGGTCGGGGCCACCGCGCCCGGGTGGGCGGCCGACGGTCACCGACCCGTCATCGGTGCCCCGACGTGTACAGCGGATTCCACATCTGTCAATATCGGCGTATGTCGAATCCAGATCCCGGCCGGGACCACTGTCCGGTGGCTCCATTGGTGGCCGAACCGCTGAGCACGGCGGCCGCGGTGGAGATGGCCGCGAAGTTCAAGGCGCTGTCGGATCCGGTCCGGCTACGACTGCTCAGTTCGATCGCCAGTCATGCCGGCGGTGAGGCCTGCGTGTGCGATATCTCCGCCGGGGTGAAGGTGTCTCAACCGACCGTCTCGCATCATCTGAGGGTGCTGCGCGACGCGGGATTACTGACCTCGCAGCGCCGGGCCTCCTGGGTGTATTACGCCGTGGTTCCCGGGGCGCTCGCGGCGCTGTCGACCTTGCTGAATTCAGGAGCGGAATCCGCTGCGGCCATGAGTGTTTCATCGTGACCGGCACGACGAGCGCCGAGGCCCCGGTTGCCGGGCGGCTATCGAATTCTTCACACGCTTCGGCCGATCGGCGTGGCGATGGCAGCCGGTCTGCTGCTGGGCCGGTGGATCCCCGGACTGAACACCGCCCTGGAGAAGGTGCAGATCGACGGTATCTCGCTGCCGATCGCGCTGGGTCTGCTGATCATGATGTATCCGGTGCTGGCGAAGGTGCGCTACGACCGCCTCGACACCGTCACCGGTGATCGCAAACTTCTCATCAGTTCGCTGGTGCTGAACTGGGTGCTCGGCCCCGCACTGATGTTCGCCCTGGCCTGGTTGTTCCTGCCGGATCTGCCCGAGTATCGCACCGGGCTGATCATCGTCGGCCTGGCCCGCTGCATCGCCATGGTGATCATCTGGAACGACCTGGCCTGCGGCGACCGGGAGGCCGCCGCGGTGCTGGTCGCTTTGAACTCGGTGTTCCAGGTCGTCATGTTTGCGGTGCTGGGCTGGTTCTACCTCTCGGTGCTGCCCGGTTGGCTGGGGCTTGAGCAAGCCTCGATAGCGACCTCGCCGTGGCAGATCGCCAAGTCGGTGCTGATCTTCCTGGGCATCCCCCTGCTGGCCGGTTACCTGTCGCGCCGACTCGGCGAGAAGGCCCGCGGCCGGCAGTGGTACGAAAGCGTGTTCCTGCCCAAGATCGGCCCGTGGGCGCTCTACGGCCTGCTGTTCACCATCGTCATTCTGTTCGCCCTGCAGGGTGAACAGATCACCAACCGGCCCCTGGACGTGGTCCGCATCGCACTGCCCCTGCTGGTCTACTTCGCGCTCATGTGGGGCGGCGGGTTCGCACTCGGGGCGGCACTGGGCCTGGGGTACGCCCGCACCACCACCCTGGCGTTCACCGCGGCGGGCAACAACTTCGAACTGGCCATCGCGGTCGCGATCGCCACCTACGGCGCGACCTCCGGGCAGGCGCTGGCCGGCGTCGTCGGCCCGCTGATCGAGGTGCCCGTGCTGGTGGGGCTGGTTTATGTGTCACTGGCACTGCGAAAACGCTTCGCCCCTGATAGCTGAAAGACCCGTAATAGCTCAAAGGAGTTGCCCACCATGACTGTTCGTCCCAGTGTCTTGTTCGTCTGTATTCACAATGCCGGCCGGTCCCAGATGGCCGCCGGGTTCCTGCGCGCGCTGGCCGGGGACGCCGTCGAGGTCCGCTCGGCCGGCAGCGACCCCGGACCGCGCATCAACCCGGCCGCCGTCGAGGCGATGGCCGAGGTCGGCGTCGACATCTCCGATCATTCTCCAAAACTGCTCACCTCCGAAGCCGTCGAGGCCGCCGACGTGGTCATCACGATGGGCTGCGGGGACGCCTGCCCGATTTTCCCCGGCATCTCCTACCGCAATTGGGAACTCGACGACCCGGCCGGCAAGGGAATCGACGCGGTGCGCCCCACCCGCGACGAGATCCGAAGCCGGGTAACGGCATTGGTCACCGAGATCCTGCCCGCCCGGACGCAATCATGACGAAGCCCACGGTGCTGTTCGTCTGCGTGAAGAACGGCGGCAAGTCCCAAATGGCCGCCGGCCTGATGCGCAAGATCGCCGGCGAGACCGTCGCGGTGTATTCGGCCGGCACCGCACCCGGTAACGCCCTCAATGACCTGTCAGCGCAGTCGTTACTCGAGATCGGTGTCGACATCACCGCCGAACACCCGAAGCTGATCGACCCTGCCCTGGTGCGCGAGGTCGATCTCGTTGTGACGCTGGGCCGGGAGGCCCATGTCGACCCGGTTCCGGGTACCCGGTTCGAGAACTGGGACACCGATGAACCCTCCGAGCGCGGCATCGACGGCATCGACCGGATGCGACTGATTCGCGACGACATCGCCGCCCGCGTCGAGCAACTCGCCGACCGACTCACCAACCCGCCGTCGACCCCCGAGAGAGAGATTCGATGACCACCATCGAGATATTCGAACCCGCCCTGTGCTGTGCCACCGGCGTGTGTGGCGAGGACGTCGACCAACAACTGGTCACCTTCTCCGCCGACATGGACTTCATCCGCAGCAATGGCGCTGACATCGCGCGCTACAACCTGGCCAGCGAACCGCAGGCCTTCGCCGCCAACGACGCCGCGAAAGCCTTCCTGCACCTGTCCGGATCAGCCGGGCTGCCCCTGGTCCTCGTGGACGGGGTCACCGCGATGACGGGGCGCTATCCCAACCGCGCCCAATTGGCCACCTGGGCCGGCCTCGAGGACGCCACGCCGCAAGGTTGCGGCGGTGGCGCTGACACTGACGCGCCGGACTGCTGCTGACCGGATGAAATTTCTCGACGCTCCGCCGCGGTTTCTGTTCTTCACCGGCAAGGGCGGCGTGGGCAAAACCTCCATCGCATGCGCCACCGCAATCACGTTGGCGGGCCGCGGCAAAACGGTGCTGCTGGTCAGTACCGATCCCGCCTCGAACGTTGCGCAGGTATTCGGATTGGAGATCGGCAACACGATCACCGCCATTCGCCGCGGGGGCACAGCCTCTCCCCGCTGGAGATCGACCCGGATCAGGCCGCTGAGGCCTACCGCGAGCGCATCGTCGGGCCGGTTCGCGGTCTGCTGCCTGAGGCGGAGCTGGCCTCGATCACCGAACAACTCTCGGGCTCCTGCACCACCGAGATCGCCTCGTTCAACGAGTTCACCGGGTTGCTCACCGACTCCGAGGGCCCGATCGGGCGGTTCGACCACGTCCTGTTCGACACCGCACCAACGGGTCACACCATCCGGTTGTTACAGCTGCCCGGCTCATGGACCGACTTCCTCAGCGCAGGCAAAGGCGATGCCTCATGCCTGGGCCCGCTGTCGGGCCTGGAGAAGCAGCGCGCCGTCTACGCCGACGCGGTCCAGGCACTGGCCGACCCGAACCGCACCCGCCTGGTGTTGGTGGCTCGCGCCCAGACATCCACCCTGACCGAGATCGCCCGCACCCACACCGAACTCGCCGCGATCGGTCTGACTCATCAGTATGTGGTGATCAACGGAGTCCTGCCCGCACCCGCTGATGACTCCGACGCCCTCGCCACCGCGATCCGTCGCCGCGAGCAGGCCGCGATTGCGGCGATACCCACCGAACTGCGCACACTGCCGCTCGATCAGGTCGATCTCAAAGCCACCAATATCGTCGGAATCGCAACGCTGGCAACGCTGTTTACGCCCGACACCGCAACCGCTCGAGCCGAGGTGCCTGCGGTGGAGACACCGGATGCACCCCTTTCGGCCCTGATCGATGAGATCGCGATTGGCGATAGGGGCTTGATCATGTGCATGGGCAAGGGCGGAGTCGGCAAGACCACCATCGCCGCCACCATCGCCGTCGCATTGGCGCAGCGCGGCCACCCGGTGCACCTGACCACCACCGATCCCGCCGGACACCTCACTGACACGCTGCACGGAAGTGTGGACGATCTTTCGGTATCCAGCATCGACCCCGTCGAGGCCACCCGCGTGTACCGCGAGCACGTGCTGGCCACCAAGGGCGCTGCCCTCGATGAGCAGGGCCGGCGGATGCTGGCCGAGGACCTGCGCTCACCGTGCACCGAGGAAGTCGCTGTCTTCCAAGCGTTTTCAAAAGTCATCAGTGAATCGCGGCGGCATTTCGTGGTGGTCGATACCGCACCCACCGGACACACCCTGCTTCTGCTCGACGCCACCGGCTCCTACCATCGCGAGGTCGCACGGCAACTCGGCGACCGGCACTTCACCACTCCCCTGATGCGCCTGCAGGACCCCGACCTCACCAAGGTCATCATCGTCACCCTCGCCGAAACCACTCCGGTGCTCGAAGCGGCCGGTCTTAACAGCGAGTTGGAACGCGCCCAGATTCACCCGTGGGCCTGGGTGATCAACAACTCCGTCGCCGCCGCCGACCCCACATCAGCACTGCTACGACGGCGCGGGGCCGCCGAGGTGCCGCTGATCGCGACGGTGCGCAGTGACTACGCCGACCGAGTCGCCGTGGTGCCACTGCTGGCCGCCGAACCCATCGGAATCCCCGCCCTTCGGAGCCTGGCAGGCTCACCGCTGCCCGATTGACCGGCGGTGTTGACCGGCCCCGCGCGGTCCATTTCCGGTTTGCGACCGGCGCCGGAGGTGGTTATGTTTGACTTGCTACGAAGCCCCTCGACCGAAGGACCTGGATGGCAAACAATCGTTTGGTTACGGCGATGGTGGCCGCGGGCGTCATCGCCGCGGGTATCTCGGCGGCGACCGCCTTCGCCGGCGGACCTGACGGGGTGATTGAAGACACTGGAGTCCCGTTCCGGGCAATCGGCACGGGAACGTTCGAAGACTTCAGCGACGGCCCTGCAGGCGATAGCACGGAGGTGGGCTTTTCCGCCACCGGTGCCACAGCCGAGGAGGCGTCGGCCGCGGTCATCGCGGCATGTCAAGCCGCCGGAGGCGTGGAGTGCTCCGCCGACACGGTGACCAATGACGCCGTCTGCATCGTCTCGGTCGGCGACGACGACGTCGACGTGGTCAGCGGCGGCGCCGGTGTGACCATCGACGCTGCCCGCCAGGATGCGATCCAACGGGCGGCGGCCAGCAATCTGCCCATCGACCCGACATCGCCCGTCATCATCTCGGCCTGCCCGTGATGGGCACACATCCGGGCAGCAGCCCGAAAGGTGGACGTTCAATGACCCCTCGGGGCACGCTGGCCATGCTGGTGGCTGGTCTCGCTGTGGCGGCAGGGTTGTCGGCGCCGGTCGCCAACGCACTGCCGAACTGCCAGAACTCGGGTACGACGACGACTTGCCGCACCAACGGCAGTGTGTCCATCAAGGCGCGGCCCGGAACAACGGTAGCGCCTGCGGGACAGCCGCGGCAACCCTGGTACATCGTTGCCGCCCGGAACCCCCAGGCGTTCCGCTGAATGTAGCGTAGCCGCGGTCATCGTTCGACCGCGATCGGAGCGCCCATGTCGGCTTCACCCCGGTACCGAGTGATCGCCTGGGGTACCGGTGCCATCGGCACCGAACTGCTGACCGCGATCATTGATCACCGCCCCGATCTGCAGATCGTCGGCGCGCGGGTGTACTCCCCCGATAAGGACGGGGCCGACGTCGGCTCTCTCGCCGGCCGCTCCCCCATCGGTGTCACCGCCACCACCGATGTCGACGCGGTCCTCGCCCTGGCTGCCGACTGCGTGCTCTACACCCCCCGCAACACCGGCATTGACGAGGTCTGCGCCATCCTCAACAGCGGGAAAAACGTTGTCACGACAGCGTTCCTGTTTCATCCCCACCGCATCGACGCGGACGACCGCAACCGATTGCTTGCGGCGTGCCAGGCCGGCGGCAGCAGCGTGCACGGTAGCGGCCTGAACCCGGGAAACCTCTCCGGGGTTCTGCCGCTGGCGATGTCGGGGATGAGCCGCACGATCGACCGCATCACGCTTCAGGAGAGGGCCGACTGGTCCTTCTACGACAGCACGTCAATCACGTTCGACAACATGGCTTTTGGGCAACCGGTGGAGTCCATCAGCCCCACCGCCACCGACTTCCTGGCGTTCAACAGCGGCATCTTCAGCAACGAGGTGTGGCTGCTCGCCGACGCGCTCAACGCCGATATCGACGAGGTGACCGCAACGGTCGAGGCCGTCGCGGCCAGGGCGGATCACCAAATCTTCGAGCGGACCCTGCCCGCGGGAACCACCGCCGGGCAGCGCTGGAGATGGGCAGGGCGCCGCGGCGACGACACACTCATCGAGATCGAGGCGCTCTGGACCGTCGGCGGGGAGTACCCGACCCACTGGCCCAAACCGCAGCACGGTTGGACGCTGACCATCGACGGCGATCCGACGATGCGCACCCACTTCCTGGTGATGGCAGGCTCCCCCGGCGCGAGCATGCACGAACACGTCACCGCGTCCAACGTCGCCACCGCCATGCAGATCCTCAACGCCGTGCCTGCGGTCTGTGCCGCGCCAACGGGTTTCGCCACCATGGCCGATCTGCCGCTGATCCGCAGCGTCACCGGATTCCGCAAGAACGGCGATGGCAGGTAGTCGCGGCCCGAAACTGGAACACACACGCAATGAGTGAGATCGGTTCCACACCAACCACAACGCCACCCACCGGCACCGCCTGGGTCGGAGACTGGGACGCGGACTTCTCCGACCGCGTGTACGGGAGCGACCCGGTGGTCATCGGGGACGTCGCGGCGCTGCTGACCGGAGTGCAACACCGAAGCGGCGCCACCGTCAGCGGGGTGGCACTGCGGGTCGACGGTACGGTCATTGAAACCGGCTGTACGGCCGCGGTGGCCGCTGATCTGACGCCGGGGCAGGCCCGTGATCTGGCCGGGGTCCTCGTCACACTGGCCGACCGTGCCGAGGCGGTCGACGGCATCGGATCGTCACGTCCAAAGTCTAAGTAATTATGCGCGATGCGCGCTGCCGCGATCGACCGTCGGGTCTCAATGACGTTGGGAAATAGAGACCTTGACAGTGCGTCCCGCAACGGCCCCGCGGCAGTCCGCGGGCGCTAAACTTCGATTCGACTGTCCAAGGGAGACGCACATGCAGCACGGCATTCACTTCATTTCCGGCTTGCCACGGTCCGGTTCGACGCTGCTGGCAGGAATCCTGCGGCAAAATCCGCGGTTTCATGCCGGCATGACCAGCCCGGTGGGTGCGATGTACATGGCGTTGGAGCAGTCGATGAGCCGGCGCAACGAGACAGCAGTGTTCATCGATGGGCCGCGACGCCGGGACATCCTGGCCGGGCTGTTCACCAACTACTACACCGAAATCCAAGCCACCAAAGTGGTGTTCGACACCAACCGGTTGTGGTGCGCCAAGCTCCCCGCGCTGACCCAGCTTTTCCCCAACGCCAAGATCATCTGCTGCGTCCGCGACGTGAACTGGATCATGGATTCCATTGAACGCCTGGTCCGCCGCAATGCATTTGAACCCTCCGGAATGTTCGGTTACGAATCGGGCGGCACGGTGTTCTCTCGCATCAGCGCTGCGGCCAGTTCCGACGGGCTCGTCGGCTACGCACTGGACGCCCTCAAGGATGGCTTCTTCGGCGAGCAGGCTCCCGCCATGATTCTGGTCGAATACGACGCCCTGGCCACCAACCCCACCGCGACCCTGCGGGCGATCTACGACTTCATCGGCGAACCGTGGTTCGACCACGACTTCAACAATGTCGAATACGACGCCGACGAGTTCGATCTGGCACTGGGTGCACCAGGGCTGCACACCATCCGACGCAAGGTCGAGTTCATCGCCCGCCAGACCGTGCTGCCCCCGCAACTGTTCCACCGCTTCGACGACGACATGTTCTGGCGCGCACCGGGGGCCAACCGCCACGACGTCAGGATCATCAGCCGAGTCTGAGGCCGCAACCAGGCGGGACCCTCACGGCCTGGCGGTAGCCGCCTTGTCCTCTTCGTCGGTGGTGCCGAACGTCTCCGAGTCGGCTAACACGGTGTAGACCTCCCACTTCTCGCCGGCGGGCCCGGTCACCCACACCTTGTCCTGAGTGGCGAAGCAGCAGGTTGTGCCAATCTCCTCGTCGGTGAACAGGCCCTCGCCGGTCAGTCGGGCAATCTCGGAGTGCACCTTGTCGCTGGACTCCACCTCGACGCCGAGGTGGTTGATGGTGCCGCCCTGGCCCGGGTTTTCCAGCAGCACCAACTTCAGCGGCGGTTCGGCGATCGCAAAATTGGCGTAGCCGGGTTTTGCCTTGGCCGGTGCGGTGTTAAACAGCTTGGAGTAGAACGTGATCGCCTCGTCGAGGTTGTCGACGTTGAGGGCGAGTTGGGCTCGGGACATGGGTTCCATCCTCCTACTGGTGCGACGCCTACCACGCTACGTCGACGGTCGCCCTGTCGTGAAATCAGCCCACGCCGCCGAGTCGACGCCCGAAGAGTTCTCCGTCGATACTGCCCAGGACTCCGATGACGACCAATCGGGTGTCGGCCGGAGCCTCAGCGCTAACTGAGTTGAGCGGTGTTAGTGAGGTCCGGCGGCCGACTCTCTGAAGCAGGTAATCACTCGTCGTATCGTCGGCCAGACGGAGGGTCTGCTTCGGGACGCTTTGACCCGGCTACGCGAGCACCGGGAGGCGATATGTCACTCCGTGAACAAGGAATCTTCCATGCGCCAGGCGAATTGGCCCCAGGAGACCCGCTACGCCCGAGAGGCGAATTTCCTCTCCCCGGCGACCCAGGTTTCGCTGACCGGGATCGCCCCGATCGCATCCGGGTCACACCCGTACGGATCGCCGTCCAGGATCGTCAGGTCGGCCTGCATGGCCGGTTCGAGGGTGCCGAGTTCGGCCCCGAGTCCGAGGTGGCGTGCGGCATCGACGGTGATCGCCCGCTACGCCGCATCGACGGTCAGTGCCAACATGGGGCCGACAGTCGATCCGTCGAGCGCGCAGCGGCGGGTAACGGCAGTCTGCAGGTGGCGCAGTGGATTGATCGGCAGCCCGGTTGCGGGGGCGTCGGAGTGCAGGGAAAAGCCGACGCCGGCGTCGGCGGCCGCACCGGAACGGGCTCATGAACTCCGCACGTTCGGCGCCGAAGATCTGGTCGCGGAAGGCACCGCCGTAGAGGTAGATGAAGTCCGGGATGAAGCTGGGCTCCACGCCCAGTTCCTTCATCCGGTCGATCTGATCGCGACGCGCCATGGTGGCGTGCTCGATGCGGTTGACGCCGGTCAGCGGGTCCGGGCCGTAGACCGCTTCGATGGCATCGAGGGCCCATCGACCGCGGCATCGACAGATCGCCGCCCTGGAGCAGATTGTCGAAGAAGCCGGCCGCGATCCACTGGCCGGCCGGTGTCGTCGCCGCGGTTGCGGTGAGCCGCTGGAGGGCTTGCGCTTTGGTGTGGAACCCGGAGTAGCCGATATTGAGCAGGGCCTGTGCCAGTAGGGCGGACAGCGTGTAGTGGTGGTGCGGGTCGATCAGTCCCGGCAGCAGGGTGCGGCCCTGCAGGTCGACGACGCTGGCCTTCGAGCCGGCTCTGGGCCTTGACCTCCTCCGCTGAACCGGCGGCGAGAATGGTCGTGCCCGCAATCGCCAGCGCATCGACCCGATCCCGGCCGACCACCATGGTGCGGATCGTGCCGTTGCGGAAGACGATGGTTGGGGCGGGCGTGGCACCGGGCCGCCACCGCGGGCCGCGTCGGGGTCGGCACTGAACTCGCGGCGGACCGGCAGCAACAGCCCTGCGGTCAGCTGGTCGGCGATGGGTGAGCGTTCACACCAGCGGCACACGGGTTCCTCGAATCACGTTTGGTGCGGGGTCTTTTCGAACAGCGGGGTCTTTTCGATTAGCGGGGTCTTGTCGAACAAGTACCGGAACACCTCCGGCAAGTATGCCATTCGGGGGCCATGACGCTGTAACTTCCCAAGCGGCCATACGGCCCGGCAGCCGGCGACCCCGGCCTCAGCGGCGAGCAGCGCGCCCAGCTCGCCTTCCCGCCGCCTCAGCCCCGGGAAGTTCGGTGTCCGTTGTGTGAAGATTTACCCATGACGATGACGCGGCGGGGCGGCACGGCACGATAGAGACATGGACGTCATATCGGGGAGCACACCGAGCAGACCCCCAACCGGATACCGCGCCCTGGTGGTCGACGACGAGGCGGCACTGGCCGACGTGGTCGCCAGCTACCTGCGACGCGATCACATGGAGGTCACTGTGTGTCACTCCGGTGCCGAGGCGCTCAACGCCGCCCGAGGGGTCGATCCCGACGTCGTGGTCCTGGATTTGGGGTTACCAGGGATCGACGGCCTTGAGGTCTGCCGGCAACTGCGCACCTTCTCCGATGCCTACGTGGTGATGCTGACCGCCCGCGACAGCGAGGTCGACACCATCGTTGGCCTGTCCGTCGGGGCCGATGACTATCTCACCAAGCCGTTCAGTCCGCGGGAGTTGGTCGCCCGCATCCGGGCGATGTTGCGCCGGCCCCGGTCGGTGGCCGCACCCGTGCCCCACCGCGGCGGCGAATTGCCACCGCGGGTCTTCGGGGCGCTGTCGATCGATCCCGCCAGCCGGGAGTCGCTCCTTGACGGCGAGCCGATCGCCCTGACCCGCACCGAGTTCGACATCCTCGCCGCCCTGTCGTCGCGCCCCGGGGTTGTGTGGACTCGCCGCCAATTGATCGACGTGGTTTGGGGAGAGCGGTGGGTGGGCAACGATCACCTCGTCGACGTCCACGTCGGACATGTGCGCCGCAAACTCGGCGACGACCCCGCCGACCCACGGTTCCTGCACACCGTGCGCGGTGTGGGCTATCGGATGGGCACCGGGCGATGAGCGCGGCACAAGGATTCGGTGTACGCCGCCGGCTTCTGCTGGCGCAGTCACTAGTTCTCATCGCCAGCGGGGTCACCACCTGGGTGGCGGCTCTGGTGGTGGGCCCGCCGCTGTTCCGCGATCACCTCTTTCAGGCCGGTGTACCGCATGACTCCTACGAGCAGTTTCACGCCGAGCAGGCCTATCAGCATGCGACGGCGTTATCCATTGCGGTCGCGATCACGGTGGCTGCCCTGACCGCGTTCGTCGTTACCGCCTACTTCAGCCGGCGCCTGCAGCGCTCCGTGGCCGAAGTGTCCGCCGCAGCATCGGCCGTGGCCGAAGGTCACTACGACATTAGGGTCGCCAGTCCGCAACTCGGCGACGAGTTCGACGGGCTCGCAATGGCATTCAACCGGATGGCCGAACGCCTGCAGACGGTGGAATCAACTCGCCGCCAGTTGTTCAGCGATCTCGCCCACGAGATCCGCACACCGGTGTCGGTCTTGGAGGCCTACCTGGAAGCCGTCGAGGATGGCGTGAAGACCCTCGACCCGCGGACCATCGCGATGCTGCGGGAGCAGACCGGCCGGCTGGTGCGGTTTGCAGGCTGACGCCGCCGCACTGGCCCAGGCCGAGGAGGCGCATGCCGCCATTGCACCGCAGTGGGTCGACCCCGGTCAGCTCGCGGCCACGGCGGGCGCCGCCGTCGCGGATCGCTACAGCGCCCAAGGCGTCACGCTGGACACCCGGGTCCGGGCATCCGGCCGACTGTGGGCCGACGGTCAAAGGCTGGCCCAAGTGCTGGGCAATCTTCTCGACAATGCACTGCGTCACACTCCCCGCCGGTGGGCAGGTCACTCACCGCCGCCGCCGGCAACGGCAATGAGCTTTCGTTCACTGTCGCTGACGATGGCGACGGCATCGCCGCAGAGCACCTGCCCCACGTCTTCGAGCGCTTTTACCGCGCCGACTCCGCCCGCGACCGCGGGCGCGGCGGCTCCGGCATCGGCCTGGCAATCGCCAAGGCTCTGATCGAGGCCCACGGCGGCTACATCGGGCGGCCAGCGGCGGCCTCGGCCATGGCGCGACCTTCACCGTGACGGTACCGGCCTGCGCGGCAATTCCATCGGCAGCGACTCAGCCCGAGTCTGTACCGACCAGTTCGTAGTCGGCGCGCTGGATGGCATCGCGGGTCTTCGACATCGAAGTTTCTACAGCGTCTTCAGGATCTCGTTCATGATGTCGATCTCCTTCTGCTGGCTCGCCACGATGGCCTTCGACAGTTCGATCGCCTCGATGAATTCACCATTCTTGATCTCGTTCTGCGCCATGGTGATCGCGCCCTCGTGATGCTTGATCATCCCGGTGAGGAACAACTTGTCCGCCGCCACACCCTGGGCGTCCCGCAGTGCCTGCATCTCAGCCGGTGACAACATCCCGTCCATCATGCCCATGCCACCCATCCCCGGCATATCCCCCATTCCCGGCATGTCCCCCATGCCGCCGTGCCCCGGCATGTCGTTCATGTCCATGTTCCACCCGTCGAGCCAGCCCTGCATCTGCGCAATTTCTGGGCCCTGGGCATCCTTAATCTGCTTGGCCAACTCGACCACCCGCGGATCCATGTTCTGCTTGGCCAAGACCAGGTCGCTCATCTCAATCGCCTGCTGATGGTGCGGGATCATCATCTTCGCAAACATCATGTCGGCCTTGTTGTGCGCGGCCGCCCGCGCCGACGCCGTGATCTGGGTCTGCGACGGGGCCGTCGGAGCCGCCTCCTTGGTAGCCGAACTGCCACACGCGCCGATGGCGGCACCATCAGCATCAAGGCCAATGCGGCCATCCCGGCCACTGCGGCCGTTGACTTGATCATTGCGCACCCCTTTTTCGTTAGACGAATCTAGGAATGAGCATCTCGGCGACTCCCCCGGGCTGTCTTAGCCGTTCTGTGAAGATTCGATAAAGATGACCCATCGCACGCCCACACATCCGGCTCAACCGCACCCATCGGATAGTGCTTCCAGCCTCGCAACGACCGCGAAGTAGCGTGCGTTTCTTCAAGACACGCAACCAAGTAACGACTCCAAGTCGGTTTCGTCGCGGCGTCCCGCGGCGCCGATCTGCTGCTAAAGTCAAGCCATCATGCGTGCGGCGGTTCCGCTGGCATCTGCCAGGATTTGGACGGCGATTGGGCTGACGTTCATCGTCGCCCTTCTCGCCGCCCCGCTGGCCAGCCTGGCGGCGTCGCCAGACGCCCACGTCGATCATCACATCTCGGCCACCGGCGCTCCCGATCACCTCGCCTCGGTGGACCACGAGCACGTCGCCCTCGCCATGATTCCGGGCGCACCGGACGCACTCGCCGATGCGCTGGTGCCCCGAACGCGCATCAGTCTCCTGGCCATGGGCCTGATCTTTCCTGTCGCTCTGATGGGCGGAATGTCACTGCGGCAGAGGAACACGGGCGGCCGCGATCCACCCCGAACACGCATCCTTGTTTCTTCGGGCCGCGATGTGCTGGCCCGGCACTGCATCTCTCGCCGCTGATCGGATGGCGCAGGCCGACTGACCCTTATCCGGGTCGTGGGCCGGTGTCTGCCGTCCATTTCAGCGGCCGCGGTTTCACGTCGCGGTCCTCACCCGGAAGCGACCACCCCATGAGTTCTGTTGTTCCTCTTCACCCCGCCAACCTGCATCGCGCCCACCACCGGCCGCCACGACGATACGACCACGCCGGAACCCTCGCGGCTGCGGTCGGCAACACCCCGGTGCTGCGTATCACCAGCCCGTTCGCCGATGACGGTCGCGGGTTCTGGGCCAAACTCGAGGGTTCCAATCCCGGCGGAATCAAGGACCGCACCGCCCTGCACATGGTGAGCCGGGCCCGTGCCCGCGGGGATCTTCGCCCCGGGGCGCGCATCATCGAGTCCAGTAGCGGCACTCTCGGGTTGGGCTTGGCGCTGGCGGGCATGGCCTATCGACATCCCGTCACTATCGTCACCGACACCGGCCTGGAGCCGATCATCGCCCGCATGCTGTCGGCCTACGGGGTACAGGTCGAGCAGGTCACCGAGCCCCACCCCGACGGCGGCTGGCAGCAGGCCCGCTGTGACCGGGTGGCCGAGTTGCTCGCGGAACACCCCGAAGCGTGGAACCCCGATCAGTACAACAATCCCGACAACGTCGGCGCCTACCACGGCCTAGCAATGGAGTTGGATGCCCAACTCGGCCGTGTCGACGTTCTGGTGTGCTCGGTCGGCACCGGAGGACACTCCGCCGGCATAGCCGGGGTGCTGCGGGAATTGAACCCGAAGCTGACACTGATCGGCGTGGATACCGTCGGGTCGACCATCTTCGGCCAGCCCGCCCGGCCCCGCCTGATGCGCGGCCTCGGGTCGAGCATCTACCCCGGAAACGTCGATTACACGGCGTTCGACGAGGTGCACTGGGTGGCGCCCGCCGAAGCAGCGTGGGCCTCCCGGACCCTGGCAGCCACCCACTACGCCAGCGGTGGGTGGAGCGTGGGGGCGGTCGCCCTGGTGGCCGGATGGGCCGCACGCACCCACCCGGCCACGGCCACCATCGCGGCGATCTTCCCAGACGGCCCGCAGCGCTACTTTGACAGCATCTTCAACGACGATTACTGCCGCGAGCATCAATTGCTCGACGGTGCACCGCCCGCCGAACCGCTGACGATCCGCGACCCCGCCGAGACCGTCGTCGACTCATGGACCCGGTGCGCCACGGTCGTGGCCCCGGCGAAGGCGGGGCGCTGATGGGAACTCTTGCCACGTTCCGCAGTTTCGGCTGGCCAAGCCGGTTGCTGATGATCAACCAGTTCGGCATTAACCTCGGCTTCTACATGCTGATGCCCTACCTGGCCGGCTACCTCGCCGGCCCGCTGGGGTTAGCGGCGTGGGCCGTTGGACTGGTACTCGGGGTGCGCAACTTCTCCCAGCAGGGCATGTTCATCGTGGGCGGCACCTTGGCCGACCGACTCGGCTACAAACCGCTCATCGTGGCCGGCTGTCTGCTGCGCACCGCCGGCTTCGGGCTACTGGTGTTTGCGCAGTCGCTGCCCGCGGTGCTGATCGCCTCTGCAGCAACGGGTTTCGCTGGTGCGCTGTTCAACCCAGCAGTCCGCGCCTACTTGGCCGCCGACGCCGGGGAGCGGCGGGTGGAAGCGTTCGCGCTCTTCCACGTCTTCTACCAGGCCGGGATCCTGGCCGGGCCGCTGGTCGGATTGGCCCTGATGACAGTCGATTTTCGGGTCACCGCCGCGGGCGCGGCGGCGGTGTTCGCCCTGCTGACCATCGCCCAGTTGTTCGCCCTGCCACGGCGCGATTCCGACCCCGCCGCGGCCACCACCTCGGTGCTGCAGGATTGGCGCACCGTGGCGGGCAACCGCTCGTTCCTACTGTTCGCCGCCGCCATGATCGGCTCCTACGTGTTGACCTTCCAGATCTACCTGGCGATGCCGCTGCACGCGGCCTTTCTCGCCCCTCAGCACGCGTCGGCTCTGATCGCCGCGATGTTCGTGGTGTCCGGCGCGGTGGCGGTGACCGCCCAACCCACGGGTTCTGCTGTGACCAGGGTTTCGGATCGGTGGGGCTCGAGCCGTCTCTGATCATCGGTATGACCGTGATCGCGCTGTCCCTTCGCGCCGCTGATCCTTGTGCCGGACAACAGGTTCGGGACCGCAGCGGCGATCGGTGCCCTGTTGGTGACCACCGCCGTCGCTGGCCATCGGATCGGCGGCGGTGTTCCCCTTCTCGAGATGGATACCGTGGTGGCCCTGTCCGGTGGACGCCTGCGGGCACCCACTACGGCTTCTACAGCACTATCGTCGGCGTCGGCATACTGGCTGGCAACGTGGCCACCGGTGCACTGGTGCAGGCCGCCCGCCAGCAGGGACTCGACGCCCTGGTCTGGGCGGCGCTCGCCGCGATCGGGCTGTTGTCCGCGGCCGCACTGCGCTCCCTGGCCCGCAACGGGCACCTCCAGCACGGCGGCCCCCGCCCGGTGGTGGATGCCGTCGGATGACCACAACCCCTGTAGGACAAGTAATGCACGGCCCCGGCAGTACTCAACAACACAACTGGAGGTTCCCCATGTCAACATCCCTGCGGCGCGTCGCCGGAGCACTCATCGTCAGCGGCGCGGTGGCGGTGGTCGCCAGTCCATCCGCGGCCGCGCACGTCGACGCCCAACTCGACGGGGCCGGCCCCGGCGATTTCGGTGTCGTCACCTCGGCGTGCCCACCGAGGGGCAAGCCAGCCACCACCAAAGTGGCCGTCCGCATCCCCGACGACACCCCGATGCGTACCGTTCGCCCCCAGCCGTTGGCAGGTTGGAGTGTCGACGTCACCAAGCGCACGATCGATCCGCCGCTGTACAAAGACGACGGCACGCCCGTCACCGAGGTCATCGACACGGTGACCTGGACCGCGACCGGCCCCGGTATCGACACGGGGCAGTTCGCGCAGTTCGCCATCTACGCCGGACCGCTGCCCGATGCCGACACCCTTGCGCTGCCGACCACCCAGACGTTCTCCGACGGCACCACCGAGGCATGGAATGAACCGACGGTGTCCGGGGACGAGAAACCGAAGTTCCCGGTGCCGGCGGCGACGATCGCCAAGCTGGCCAGCACTGTGATGCCCATCGTCGCGTGGTCGGCGCTGGGTCTCTCGGTCGTGGCACTGGCACTGGCGGTCTTCGGGATCGACCGGGCATCGCGGCGGTCCGCCGCAGCCGATTCGCCGGAAGCCGAGCCGCTACGCCCCTCCCCGGCGAGCGCATAGATGTCCGGGCAAATGTCGGTGATGAAGGCCGCAGTCGTGCTGGGCGTTCTGGTCTCGGCGGTGGTCGTTGCCGGGTGTGGCACACCGCCGGCGACCCCGCCGGAAGCCCCATCGAGTTCCTCGACTGCCGGGCCGGCCACCTCGTCGGCGGCGGAATCCTCGGCGGGTGCGGCGGTCGGCCCGGTAGTCAACATCACCATCGCCGCGGGGACCGTCACCCCTACCAACGCCGAAGTCGACGCTGGCGTCGGACAACCCATCGTCCTGGAGGTAACCAGCGACGCCACCGACAGCCTGCACGTGCATTCGATCCCGGAACGGGTCTTCGACGTGCAACCGCGCGCCGGGCAGCGGTTCGAGTTCACCGTGGATATCCCCGGCCGTGTCGACGTCGAACTGCACGACCTGAATCGCACCGTGGTCACCTTCGCGGTCACGCCCTGATGACAGGGCCCAAATGACCGATGCCACCCTGACCGTCCTCGCACACGGCGTTGGCGGATCCACCGATCTGCCACTGCCGTTGGAGTACGCGCTCATCGGCGGCGTGTGGGCGCTGATCGTCACCTTCGCAGTGGTGGGTGTCGCTTGGCGCACGCCCCGGTTCGACCCGGCCAAGCCCGGACGCGCGCTACCCCAATGGGTGAGCACCGCGGTGGACTCCCCGATCGTCCGCGGTATCGCCGCTGCGGCCACCCTGGCGTTGACGGTGTGGGTTGCCATCGCAGCCATCTGGGGACCGCAGGGCAGCGACAGCGCGTTACCGGGCACGTTCTACGTGCTGCTGTGGGTGGGATTAGTCGCGGTGTCGGTGATCGTCGGCCCCGTCTGGCGGGTGATCTCGCCGGTCCGAACGGTCTGGCGACTGCTGACGCTTGGCAGAGGAGATAAGGCGTCTGGGGGGGCGCGGCGGCGGTACCCGGCCGGACTCGGATACTGGCCGGCGGCACTGGGCCTGTTCGCGTTCGTGTGGCTGGAACTGGCCAGCCCCGATCCCGGCTCACTGTCGGCAATCAAGATCTGGATCCTGTGCTACGCGGTGGCGATGTGGGTGGGTGCGGCGGTGTTCGGGTCGACGTGGTTCGCCCGGGCCGACCCGTTCGAGGTGTACAGCATGACGGTGTCACGACTGGCCCCGTTCCGGCGAAATCGCGCCACCGGCCGCATCGTCATCGGTAACCCCTTCGATCATCTACCCACCATGCCGGTGCGCCCGGGCACCGTCGCGGTGATGGCGGTGCTGCTCGGCTCCACCGCGTTCGACAGCTTCGCCCAATCGAAAGCGTTCCGAAACTTCGTGGACCGCAACGCTGACGCCGTCCCCCTCGTCGGCGACTCCGGCGGCGGTAGTGTGCTGCGAACCGCCGGCCTGCTGTGTTCGTCCTCGTTGTAGGTGTGAGTTTCACCGCCGCCGCTCGCGCGACAACTGCCTGCCGGCGTCACCGCTGAGCAACGCCGCGAATTGCCCGGCCGGCTCGCACACTGTCTGATCCCGATCGTCGTGGGCTACGTCCTCGCCCACTACCTGTCCTATCTGGTCGAGCGCGGGCAGGAAACCATCGTGCGTCTGGCCGATCCACTCGGCAGGGGCTGGCAGCTTCTCGGGCTCGACTCCGGCGACGTCATCTATTTCCTTTCGATGAATCCGGCGCTGCTATGGACCATCAAAGTGGCCTGCGTGGTGATCGGACACGTCGTCGGGGTGATCGCCGCGCATGACCAGGCTTTGCGGGTCATACCGGTGGGCCATCAACTCACCGGCCAGCTCGCCATGATGCTGGTGATGGTCGCCTATACGTTGACGGGCCTGTTCTTGCTTTTCGGCGGGTGAACCCTCCCAAGCCGCGGGCTACGCCCCGGCACGTGGTTCATCGCCCGCGAATCGCTGAATCTCCTCGACCGCCTCGGCCCGCGCGCAGGCGCGGCGGCGATAGCGGCTCCGACGATGTGGACGATCGCGTTGACGCTTGTGAGCACTCCGATTTTTTCGGCGTCGACCTCGCACAGCTTCCACGACAACCCCGCCCGACTAGGAATCCACCTAGCGTCACCACCTGAATCAGTCTTGGCCCAGCGCCTCCAGCGCCGCCTTGGTCTCCAGGTCCCGGTAGGCCGTGGCAAGACGAATCTGGTTACCGACGTTGATCTCCCAGCCATAGTTCTCCACCGGCGTGGTGAGCCAGCCGATATAGAAACACCAGGCGGCTGCAAGGCTGTGCTCGTAACGCAACACCTTCACCGCGGGTGCGTCGCGCACCCCGGCTTCGACAAGACGGCTGTGATAGAAGGCAATCAGCTCGTCCTCGCAGATCCGGCGGTCCTCGACCGATAGTGCCGTAATGATGAGGTAGCTGACGTCGTGCATGCAAAAGCCCTGTGCGGTGAGTTGCCAGTCGATGAGGCCGCGCCGACCGTCGGGCAGGACGTAGGTATTTCCGATGTGACAGTCCCCGTGAACCAGAGTAGTGGGCAGCGTTGTCTGGTGCATTTGTGCACGTGCGACTTTCACCAGCAACGAGTCGGTGGTCTCGCTAACTGATTGCAGCAGTTCGCGTTTGAATTGGTGGGCCTGCACCTCCCATGCGATCACCGCCGGCACTGCGCCCGGGTTCGTGAACAGCTCGTGGATAGGGCCGGAGGTATGCGGCCACAACCACGACAGGTCGGCGCCGAACCGCGGCGACTGCCAGTAGTGGGCGTGCAGTGCGGCGAGCTGGCTGAGCAGTGCCTTCACATCCTCGACGCCGACCGGCGCCAAGACTGTGGGGAACTCAGCGCCGCTGACACGCAGGTCTTCCAGTGCGATGCCGAAGGTGGCTCCATCGATGTCACGCCACGCTCCCACACAACGGGGGGTCACCACGGGAAGCTCGTCACCGAGGTACGTGTAGACATTGACTTCGTTGTCGTAGAGCGGAATACCGCCGAGACCCGGACGCGCCACCTTGATGGTTACCCGGACTGGTAGTAAGTCGGGGTTGTAGACGTAGTCGACGTCAAAGGTGACCCGCCGGGCGGTGGACACGCGACTGTTCTCCTCAGATGACAGTGCAGCATCAACAAGGGCGATGGAGCCGACCCGCACGTCGGGGTGTTTAGTCGCGATCAACGCCTCAACGACGACGGCGTCGAAGCCGTCCGGCTCTGTCGGGATCGTGAAACCTGTCATCGTCAGACAGTAAGCCAACGAATAGGCCGCTAGGTGCGCGATTATTGGTAGTCGTCGTCATTCCGGCCGACGACCCCAGACGAATCATTCACTTCAGCCTGCTGCAGCCAAAGAACCACGACTACCCACAATTCCGGCACACTCCAAGCGGCAAGCTGCCGCAATCAAACCTTCAAGGTCGGCGTCAACGCGGCATTGAGAATGTCCACGTCCCGAGTGGCGATGGTCAGGCCGCGGCGGGCAGCCTGGGCCACAATCATCCGGTCGAACGGATCGCGATGATTCCACCGCAACCTACCCGCCATGATCGCGTCGGTCGGCTCGATCGACAGTTCGGTGACCGCCATCGCTGTCACGATGTCTGACCATGCCGAGAGGAGCGGTTCGCCATCGAGCCGACCAAGGCGGGTCTTGATCGCTATCTCCCAGGCCGAGACCGCCGAGACCGCTACTTCACGTGCCGAGTCTGAGATCGCCTCGCGCGCGGTATCCGATAGCTGATCGGGCGTACTCACAAGCCACAGGAGCGTGTGTGTGTCGAGAAGGATCGCCGTGGAGGGCGGCTCAAACGCTGGGCCGGTTCTCACGCGGGATTCCTTCCCACGCCGTAAATTCCGCTTCAGGAAGCGGCTCGTCGAAGTCATCGCCGATCACCAGTTTCGGAAGTTGCCCGAAGATACGCGGCCGTGGCTGCACCGGTGTGAGGACGGCGACGGGCCGGCCGTGGGTGGTAATCGTCACCGGCGAACCGGTGCGCTCCACCTCAGCCAAGATGGCATTGAGCTGGGCTTTGGCCTCCGTGCTCGAGATGGTCTTCACCGCACCACAATACGTCAATCGAACTTATCGGACTAGTCTATATAGTCTAAGTCTCCGGAAGGCCGCCCGCGCCCACTCCGGTGCGAATGCCGGATACTAGCGGCATCGATGAAGGCGACTCGGGGCATCTGAAAACTCAGTCCCGCCCTCCGCCAGCACCCGCTGCCAGGCAAGTCGGATCACGACGATCGGAGCCAACGCCGATGAGCATCCCGCCCTACTCCGAGGCCAATTCCTTCGGCACTCTTGATGGTCCGCCCACGGGAACGCGGGTGCCGATCAAGTACATTTGGCCGAAGCGGATCGCCGTAATTCTCGCGGGGCTGGCCGTGGTGGGCGGGATGGGCTTCGGCGTGAAGACCCTCCTGCACACCGACGACTCGGCGAGCACAAACCGGGAGACGGTTCAGTCCGCATCCCCGGCGTCCGCGCCGACCCAGGCCCCGCAATCTCCGGCCCCAGCGGCTTCTCAAGCCCCGACGGCGCCGATGACGCTGGGCCAGGCCGTCACCGATTCCGCCGGGGCGTTGAGCCGCGAGCAGATCGCAGAGGTGAACTCCGCCGTCATGAGTCTGCAGACGGCACGCGACGTCCGGCTATGGGTTGTCTACGTTGACGCATTCGATGTCCCGCCCGGGGAGTGGGCCCGTAAGACCCTTTCCCTGACCAAGATGGGGGAACGGGAGGCGATCCTCGCCGTCGCAACCAAGCAGCGGAAGTACGCCTTCCTGGTCGCACCGGCCGCCGCGAACCGTCAGGCGGTCGATGACATGCGGGTCAACACCATCGAACCGAAGCTTCGCGACGAGTGACTACGCCGGCGCTGCCGTGGCCGCCGCGACGTTGAAGACATCAGCCTGTTCGAACTGAACCGCTTCCCGGGCGCAGCTCACCGAGCCGGTTGAATACCGCAAAACCACCACCAACTTGGCTGCATACCAACGAAATTACCTTTCCAGGGGTGCCGAACAAGGGTCCATCGGCCCACCAGCCGACGCTAGACGCATCCGCCGGTACGGCAAAGTTCGGCACCATCTGGCCACCGATATAAAACAGGCCAAGCCTGTCGGCCTGGCCTGCTGTGGTGGATCTGCCGGGTATCGAACCCGCTCTGGAAAACGCCCTGAAATGCGGAAACTTTTACAACGGTAACGCCGAAGCCCGTCAGACGACGCGAAAACACCTGCGGGTACGCGAGAGGTGTTGACGGTGTCAACACATGAGGCCGCCGTCCCTTAGTCAAGTTCTCGCGGTCGCAGCGAAGGCTTATTGACTAGGGCTGACAAGGCAGTCGCATGCATCGCATTTTTGATGGCCCCAAGGGTGCCGGGGTCCTTGCCGGCAACAGGACTCTCGCGGTTGAGCAAGGCGTCGGTGCTCAGGTACTCGGCGCGACGTCAACGACGCCTTGCATACCGCCTTCGAAGTGGCCGGGTTCATGACACGCCATGCCCCAATCGCCAGGCGCATCAAAGGTCAACAACATGGCGGCCGTTTGTCCGGGTTCCACCAAAACTACGTTGTTGTGGCCGTGATGTCCGATTGCCGGCTCCTTCATAGATTGAACATGCGCACCGAGTTCATCGGCCGGTTCCACCAACAACTCGTGTTTGGACTGCCCGCAGTTGACCACGATCAAGCGCACAGGCTCACCTTGCTGAGCCTGCCGCTTTTCGGGAGCAATGCGCCGGCTGTCATCGACCTCAGCGACGCGTTGCGGATGCCACCAGCGGGGGATCCCGCCGCCACTGATGGGAGCGCCGCGGAGATGACGGACCCATGGTCATGGTCGTGCCCGTCGCCGCCCAGTTAGGACGCAGCCACTACCGACCCGGCGATCACGCTCACCCCGGTCGCCAATGTGTAGGCGGCCAACGGCTTGGGGGCAATACGGCTCCGGCCCTCTCCGTTGGCGGTACCGGTTGCAGCAGAGGTCGCATCGCCCAACCCGCCGGTACCCCTGTTGCCGCCGGTGCCACCGGTCGATTGGCCACCTCGCCCTGCGTCGCCACTGGGCGTAGCCGCGAAGAGTGCCGATGGTGTGATAGGTGGTTTGGATCTGGCCGTTCCAGCCGTGTTGTTACGGGGAGCAGTCCACCGCCACGGCCAGTGCAGCGCAAACTTGTCGCATCCGCTCGTCTGCCAACCGTCCGACCCTTTCGACTAGAACGGCAACCGACACGCTTTCCAATGAGTCCAGATTGACGGCGCAACGCCGCGGAATCGGATCCTCCCCTGGCTCTAGGACGACCTCGCTGGCCAGTCCGCGGATAGTCGTGGTGCACGGGGCGACGACAACTCGACGGAGTCTGGGAATCGCCGCGTCCCGCGACAGTACGACGACGGGCCGGCGACCAATCTCCGACAATTCACACCACCACACATCGCCTTGATTCGGAAGCGGGGTCACGAGGCGCTTGCCGCCCTCCGCCACGAGTCGAGATCGCCCCACTCGTCCGGCTGATCAGTCGGCTTTTCGTCATATGCGGCATAGCTGGCGTCGATCTCGTGTGCCCGATTCCGGGCCAGCAGAGCTCGCAGCGCGTCGTCCACCAGCGCGGCATCGGTCGGACCGGGGTGAACACCCCGGGCCGCTTCCAGCAGGGAGGCGTCAACTGTGGTGCTCAACCGTATGCGGGCCATGCTACAAGTATGCCACTCAGGGGCCGCGGAGTTGTGACACTTGGCCGCCGCTCTCGAAACCCCGAGCATCTCGGCGATGTCGGTAGCCAACACTCCTTCGGCACAAAGACACAAAGCAGGCCAGGCCTTTCGGCCTGGCCTGTCCCTGGTGGAGCTGCCGGGAATCGAACCCGCTCTAGAAAACGCCCTGAACAGGTAGAACACCGAACTTCACGATGCGAAAGTACGTCAGACAACGCGAAAGCACCTGCGGGAACGTGCGATGTGTTGACGCTGTCAACTGATATGCAAGACGCCTAGCCTCCTAACCGGCGGAAACCAGCACAGCCGAATTGTCCGGGAACGTACGTAGAATCTTGGGAATGACCAGTGCTGCCAGTGACCTGGCATTGAACCGGCTGCGCGAGCACCGGGAGGCGATATGCGATGTGCTGGCACGCTACGGTGCAAGCAATCCCCGGTTGTTCGGGTCGATCGCGCAAGGTAACGCAGGGCCTGACAGTGATGTCGACCTCCTGCTAGACCTCGCCGCCGAGGGGTCCGGCAGTCGACTGTCCCGACTTTCGGGCATCCGATTAGAGCTGGAAACGTTACTCAAGATGCCAGTCGACGTCGCATGCGAAGACCTTCTCAAAGACGGCGTTTCACAATCTGCCCGAAACCAGGCCATCGCGTTGTGAGCAGATCGGCGCAGGATCGGCTGACCGACATTCAGACGGCGATCGCCAGGGTCTATGCCTACCGCCGGAGTCGGCGATCGAGGCAGCCGCCAGGTTGTTCGGAGACCGGCGTCTCGTCGCGATATCGGTCGATGACCAAACAGACGTGCCGCCGCCGGCAGCCCCGCATCCCGAGGCCGCCATCAGCCATGACCGTGTTCGGCCAGGGCGCGGAGCGTGGCGATGCATACCTTGCACCACAGCCACCGCCCGGTCGTGGTGGTGCCCTGACTCCCACCAACACGGTCAGCGGTCGCTTGCCGGTTGCCACTCCGGAGGCCTCGATGCCCGCCATCACCTCCCGCGCAAGCCGACCCGGCGACGGCGTATCCCCCATACCGAGGATCATGAATCGGCTTCCGCTCCACGTCAGCAGTGCCGATAACGATTTCGCTGCCGTCGCGGCACCGAAACTCGGGGACTGTTTCGGCGGGCACGGGTGACATCATCACCGGACTCCGCGAAACTTTTCAGCGCGGGCAGTGCCCGGCCCGTGTTCGGGACCGTGCGGCAACGCCGGTGCCCGGCAGGTGGACAACGTCACCGCCTACCAGTGCGCCGAACAGTAGCCATCGGCGAGTAAGCCAGCGGGCCGAGCAGACTGAGACGATGGACGTTTTGGCAAAAGGTATCTCACTGTCGGGAAGACGCGCCCTAGTGACGGGTGGCTCCCGCGGTCTGGGGCGCCGGGTGGCCCATGTGCTGGCCGACGCAGGCGCGCTGGTCACGGTGGTCGGACGCGACATCGGTGCGCTGTCCGACACTTGTTCCGCCGTGCCCGAGGGCGCGGCCTCAATGTCGGTGATCACGGCCGATCTCGCCGACCCTACCGGGGCGCAGTCCGTGGTCGACCGGGCCTTGGCCCTCTCCGACACCTGGCACATCGTGATCAACTGCGCGGGAGTTGCCTTCACTCAACCAGTCGGCGGGATCGATCCCGCACAGTGGCGGCAGACATTCGCCGTCAACGTCGACGCGCCGTTCCTCATCTGCCAGGGACTCGCCGGCGGCCTGGTGAAAAGTAGGTCTGGGCGCATCGTCAACGTGTCATCCCACTCCGGTCGCCGGCCCCAGCACGGCTCGTGCGCCTACTCGGCATCCAAAGCTGCCCTCCAGATGCTGACCCTCAGCCTGGCCGTCGAACTGGGACCCCATCAGGTGACCGCCAACGCGATCTGTCCCACGGTCTTCATGTCCGATATGGGCCGGCGGCTGTGGAGCGACTCGGAAGTGAGCGCGGCCAAGACCGACCAGATCCCTGCCAAACGGTTCGGAAACATTTCCGAGATCACAGATCTGATCTTGTTTCTGGTCTCTGATCACGCCGCCTTTATCAACGGCGCAGTCATCGGCATCGACGGCGGGCTGTTCGCGGGCCGCCCCGCGTCGGGTCAACTGAGCTGGCCTGGCTGACGATCAGTCGCGAACCGAGCCGGGCGGCGCGCTCGGGATTGATGTCGATCTTCTGCACCGGCACCGGCACCGAACGTCCGGCGGGCGTAGGCCAGCGAGTCGCGGTCGGCCCGCAGCGTGTTCACCCCGACCTCCGCCTCCCGCAGCCGCAGCCAGTGGTCGGCGACCTCGTCCAACGTCAGGTGCGTGCGCGGTGCCCACGCGGCCCGGTCCCACTGGTTGTGCTGATCCTTGACCCAGTTCTTCGCCTCCCGCTTGGTGGGGAAGGTTTTGACCGCGCGGACCTGGCGGCCGGTGACCGGGTCGGTTCCCAAGGTGGGCCGCGCCTGCCATCGGCCGTCGGGCAACTGCCGGATGCCCTCGTCGATCCGCTCGCCGCGCTGCGGAGGATCGCGAGCCGCTCGGCGTGGTTTCCGTCGGTGCTGGTCAGCTGACGCCGCTCGGCAACCAGTTCGGTGCGGGTCATATCCCTGACCTGCGCGAGGTAATCGAAACGCAGCGCCCATAAAGCACAGAGCAATCGGCCCCGCCATCGCGCTGGGCTGTAGGCGCTCACTCCTCGGCAGGGAGGTCCCCTAGTTGGTTCCGTACTTGCACGACTTCGGCTTCGAGCTTCTGCAGGCGGTGGTGACCTCGTGCGCGCGAAGAGGCTTTCAGCGGCTAAATGGAGCCGGCAGCAACACTGAGCGGTCCGAGGTTAACCCCGATTCCACCCCCGAAGGGGAAGTCGATCATCAGCACCACAGCGAGAGACACTGCAGCGAGGAACGCCCAGGCATACATGAGGTGGGGCCGTTCCACCGTCAGGGCAGACATGCCTACCGTGGCCGCCAGCAGTAACCCGGACAAGAGGATGAGCGCAACCAGGATTGCCGGAAGCGATCGCTGCGCTACCGCGGTTACCTTACTTTGGGCGGCGGTTAACGATGCAGCAGCCGACACCATTCCGCTCGCCGCCGGGTCAGCGTTCCCCGCGGATGCCACGCGGTGCACGCTGTTCTGCAGCTTGTCGAATGTTTCAGCAGAGGGCAGCCCACTGACGATTCCCTCCGCAAGCGCTGGTCCATCCTTGTTCACGACTGTGTTCAAGTATTCGCGTAGATTGTCGTTGACCTCGTCGGCGCCGGCTTGGTCCGGGATCGCACTCGCTGCCCAGGAAAGTTGCTGTGCTGAGGATGCCTGGAGGTCGACAGCGTCCTGACCAGCGCTCACCGCCGACCAGGTGATCGTGATACTAAATCCGACTAGGAAAGCAAAAGTCGCCCCAAACACACCGAGCAGCTTGCCGGCGTATTCTTCTAAATGAGCACTTCGTTCCGGCGAAGCCCCCCTGTTGAGGGCAAACCGGCAACCGGCGCTGACAGCGGCGAAAAGCACGAATCCGATGGCGATAATCAGCCAGGGGGGTAGTGCAGAAAGGGTTCGCACACGTAAGTCCCTTCCATCGCCAGCATCCGGAAGGCCACGATCCCAATGGCGCACGTGTTGTGTTCGACCTGTCTCCGCCAACAACGGGTGCGTAACGAATGCTACTGGTCGCCAGCCTCGGAATTGATTGATCCCTCGTAATGGTCGATGGATGCCCGGAACCTAACATCAACGAGCTCGCCTTCGGTGGACTCACTGCTTGCCGGGCGGTCTACGGACAGCAGCGACAGCTGCTGCGACCAACAGGCTGCGTAAGCAACCTGGAATCCCCCGTCCTTCAGGGCGGGGGGACGTCAAAGGTCGACGAGACCCTGCTTGCGCAGCAGATCCTTCACACCGTCGTGCTGGCCGCGAACGTAGGCCACCGCGAGCAGCTTGTTGAACGAGTCGGCCAGGGCGTTCTCCCGCGCGTCAGCACTGCTCAGTGCGGTGTCGATGAGCTGCTGCAGCCGTCTTCGGTGAACGCCGCCGGCGTGTGCCTCCCGTAGCCCGTCGAGACGCCGATCTGCTGGTCGGCGCCGCGCAGCTGCCCGGGGTGCAGTGCGCCGCTGCGGCTGATCGCCCGGTTGATCTCGCACACGAAGTCCACGTCGACCGGGCCGAGGTGGTCGACGATCCGCTGCGCAGCATCGCGAAGGTCTTCCAATAGCGGCAGGTCCGAGCGCGAGGTGATCCCGTCGAGGCTCCCCGAGCGAAGAAAGTTCTCGGTGTCCAGACGGCCGGTCGCTAAGCCGTCGAACGCCTTACCCGAGGAGTACACGACTCCTGCCAGGTCGGCGATGCTGATCGAGGCCACGATGCGGCTCCTTAATCTCGTTCTTCGGGTCTAGTGTCGCGCGTGATGTGGTCATAACGATGCTGGCCAACGACGAGGCCGTCGAGGCGGTCACCGAAGGCGATCGAGGTGTACCCATTTTGGACGGGGTGCCGCTGGTAACTCACCCCGGTGACGGGGAAAGGCACGCTTCACAGGGGTGGGGAATCTGCGTCCCCGGGGGGCCGGGTCAGGCAGATGCAGAAAGGTGCGCGGCGGCTTCTCGGTGTGCGATGTCGTCGGGTTGTTCGCGGCCAGGGGGGCGGCCGACGGACAGCCCGGCAAGGTATTCCTCGATTTCGCGGAAATTGTCGGCGGCCGTGGCGGCGCGGGCGACGTCGTCGGGTGCGCCCAGGCATTGCCCCCAGAGCAGACTATGTGCCATCACATCTGACCGACGCGCAACGCGCACGCGGCATCCAGACCATGCTCGACGCCGGGGTGTCGGTGGCCAAGGTCGCCAAACTGATCTCCACCAAGAAGGCGGTCGTGGTGGCCGCTGAGACGGCCGGAAAATCCACCGAGGCGATGGAGGCCCTCGCAGACGGCCAACTGAACCGATCGCAGCGCGAGCCCGATCAGGCCGGGGAGTTCGGCGACGATCGCGGTCTCGTGGTGGGCGCTGGCCATGGCGTTATCGGGGTAGCCGTCGGCGTCGGCGCGGTAGATCGAGGCGTTCCAGCCGACCGTTGCGAGCCTGCGGGTAGGCCGATTGAGGTGCCCGGCGACGGTGTGCCCAGATGGCAAGGCCCCACAGCTGGTCCTATTGAGGCGTCGCAGGCTTGAACGAGTCTAGGACCGCGGTGGCGGCCTCGAGGTCGCTGTTGCCCTCGGGGAAGACCGCGGCCCAGATTTCGGCGAGCGACTGGGGGCCGAGCACGATGATGGCGGACAGGAACTTCACCGGATTGCCGTCCTCGTCCTTACCGGTGCCCGCGAGCTCGGTCCCCGGCTGGCCGCCGGCAGTCACATCCAGTGGATCGTCGAGGTTGATCTCGGTGTAGTTGTCCTCGAGGAATGTCGTGGTCGAATCGACGATCGACTCGATCTCCTTCAACGCCGCATCCTCGGTGTCGTAATTCTGGGCGCGGAACTGCAGAATCGCCCCGTTCGGGCTTTCCAGCGAGCCGAAATCTCCGACCTCGTCGATCTTGCCCACCGTCCAGTTGGACGGCGCCTCGATCGAGAACATCGCCTCCTGCTGCTGCGGGTAGTACAGCGTCGTCGTCCCGGCGGCGAAATTCTCGCTGCTGGTCGTGGCACTGGCGGCGCTGCTGGCCGCACTGGTGGCCGGCGAGACCGCGCTCGAAGCGCTTGAGGCTATGTCCTTGGTGGCTTCCTTGGTCTGGGAGCAACTCGTGACGAGCGTCGCGGCGATGGCCAGGCCGACGGCAGCGGCGGTGGTGCGGGTCAATTTGGCGGGCATCGCAGGAGAATACCCCCGGCTCGATGTCCATGAGTTGGTGTTCGCAGTACGACGCCACCTCGGCCTCACGCTCGTAAAGCACCCCGTAGGTGAAGGTGTCCTCGCCGGCGGCGTGCGCGGCGTCGGCGGCGGCCAGCAGGTGCTCGCGGCTGACCACGCTGTCCTGGTGGTCACCGAGGAGGGTCTGGATCGCCTTGGATCGCCGATCGGCATTAACTAAGCATGGAGGGCGCTGAGGCGCTTTCCGGGAATACTCAGGAGTCATGACCGCGCGGTGCCTACCTAAGCCTCGATCCACTGATGGGCTGGGTTGGCTGATTTGCCTGGTGGCCGGGTGGTCGGTTTTGGTTGTGTGCAGGTGGTCAAGCGGGAATGATGGCATCGCCTCCTGCAACGACTACCGGGCCGTAGGCAGGTTCTAGCGCGGACAACCCTAGGCCGATCTTGCGGGCAGGGGTCAGGCCGACAAAAGAAGTGGACGCTGCCCCTCGGCACCATCCAGGACCCGCTTCACCGCGCTGTGGTGTACCCCGACGGCGGCGGCGATACGGTTCAGCGGGTCCCCGTTGCCGTGGCGATCAGGATGGCCTGGACGGTCTCAACCGGCTGGCGGGTGAGCTTCGCGGCGACCAGTTCGGCGGCCAGCCGGGCGGTCTGCCCAGCCCCGTCGCAGGAGGGGGGCGGTCGCGGCTGAATCGTCGGCGGGCCGGTAAGGCGCGGGCTGGGGTCGCGCTTGATACCGCAGGACTCGCGGTACCCGGCGCGGTCGTAGTCGCGGCGGGAGTCGCGCTACGGGATCGTCGCGTAGGTTTCATGACCGCGACCAGGGCGATGGTGGCCACCGCGACGGCCAGATCAATCACCAGCGGCAGGACAGGCGCGAGGGTGGGTGTGATCCCGGCCAGTACCGCCAGGTCACGCGGCGCGACGAAGCTCAGTAGGAACGCGCCTGCCGCGAGCGCGACGGTGGCGGTCACAGCGGCCGGTTGGCAGCATTTCAGGGGCGCTGGACAAACCCGACAGCGGGTTTCTCAGCAGCATGGTGACCACCAGCCCGGGCCTAGATTTGGCCTAGCCCGGTCTAGGACGCGCTGCGCGTCACGGTCGTCGCGAGATCACTGAGTAATCGATCGACCCTTGGCCCAGGTGGCCGACAGGCTAAATTCTAGGCGCCCGGTGACGCCGATGCCCGCGCCCTGCTCGGCTTCGGCCGAGCCGGATGCGAATGAGGCCGCACCGCCGACGCCGCACTGGCAGGGTGAATTGTGCTGTTGGCCCTGGCTTTCCGCCCCGCTGCTGCCGAGATCTTGGCCGCCGGTGCGGCTGTCTTGATAGCTGTGGATGATGTTGCCGCGACCGACGGCGGGAGATTTTGCACGTCGGTGATGCCCTGTTCGACGGCGTTGACGAGGTCATTGGCGAAGGTCGCCAGGTTGATGCGCGGAAACAGCTGCGCACGGGTGGGTGTCCCCGGACTTATGTTGCGGTTGTAGCCGGCGTCGACGATAACCTTCAGCGCGGGTTCGATCAGGGCGACCAATGGCTGCAGCGCCGCCACATTGCGGATGGGGTCCAGAAGCGGCAGATTCTTGGTCGGAATGAGGTAGTAGGTGGTGTCACCCACTACCGGGCCCTGCTGATATTCGGGATGACCCGCGATGGTGTTGGCGGGATCGGCATATTTCGGGTGCAGGTACACGATCCCCATCAACGCATTCAGACCGGCGATGAGATTGATCGGATAGTTAGGAAAATCGGCGAATCCGTCGTATTGCTGAGCGATGTCGGCGGTGGGGAATCGAGTGTCGGTCGGCGTTGCGCCGTTGAACGAGAAGTCGACGATGGGAATGTATAAGCCCTTGAATCGCATCAGGAGGCCGCCGTTGGGCCGGTTGAGGTTGCCCGCCAACACGAACGAGATATCCGGAGCGCCAGGGAGGGGGGCGGTGCCGGGATAGAGCTTGGCAAGCGCGCGTTTGTATTCGGTGGAGATTACCGCACTCTGCGAAATGCCGGAGATGACGACGTGGTCGGACGGTGACGTGGTCGTGGCTACCGTCGAGGTCAAGATGTCGACACCGATGCGCACCGATTGATTGAACTTCGCGGTCAAAAGGCCTGTCAGCGGCCACGCATCTTCCGGCGTGTAGAGCCGCCTGACGTCAGATACGGGAAAAGCGGCCAGTTCTGGGTGTGTCGGGCGAATGAAGTTGTCCATGATCCCGGTCGTGAAAGGCACACTTGGGGTTCCCGCGCCCGTCCCGCGCATCGTGATAACCGCGTTGGCGGTCAGCCGCACGTCTGACACCGTCGTCGACGACACGGCCAACGTCATTGCGCTGATCAATGCGAGCAGCAACACCAATATCGAACGGTTCGCATGTCGCATGCTGAACCCCCTTGAGTCAGCTGGCACTGCTGGCTCTAGACACGGATTGCCCACGTCGACCAAGACCTCCCTGACGCCAAATAGCAATCACGAAGGCGGCCTGTGCGCACTAGTCGCTCAGAGTAGCTGCGCTTTCGCCTCTCGTCCACCGATTCGGGCGGTAGGTTTGAGGCTGAGGGCCTTCGTAATGCTGTCGGCCTGGGCGCGGCGCAGAGCATCCAGTTGGTTCGTGAGGGTGTTTCGTTGGGCCTCGGTCTCTTGCAGCCAGGTCCGGTACATGGTGGCCTCGGAATTCTCCGGCGTCTAGCGTTTTCGGAATGGGCCACCTCAGCGACGACGAGTGCCGGGAGCCGGATAGCTGCACCGACAGCCCACTACGTCGTAACGAGGTCGCTCGGACTAGCCGGGATGTCGAGGCTGGCGAGTACACCATCGACGGTCCCGTCATCTTGGGGCCAGGGCTGCCGCCCGAGGATGGTTCCTGCGTTCAGTTCGCTGTGCAGTTTCATGTCACCACTGCAACGGTGGTCGGGCTCAAACGCATCGCCGATGCGCGCGGGGTGAGCGCGCCGGAACTGTACCGACAGGTCGTCGGTGACCTGCCCTTGGCTTCCCGAGGGGGCTCCCTGCGTGAAATCTCGCCGGTGGACTCAGAAGCCGTAGTTGGCGAAGGCCTTGCAGCCCATCGTGGTCGACCGGCTGCACCGCCCGCCGTGGCACCTTCAGCGCTCAAGCGCGCGGATGAGCAGGTCTTTGATCTCGGCTTGTCCTTTTTCAAGGGACCGCGCCCGCAAGTTTGTGTCGGCGAGCCCAACCCGCGTCTCCGCAAGGAACTCGGCCAGTCCAGTCTCCACCGCGGCAAGACGCTGGGAATGTTCCCGTTGGAGCCTGGATGTTGACGGGAATGTTGACAAGATCCCAGTCACGGTTCACCAGCCGCCGGGCAACCGAGCGGGCTCGCACGGCACACGAGTAGTACAGATTGGCCAGCGTCACCGGGCCTTTCAATGCGTGCGGGATGAACGCGTTGAAGCAGATCATGTTGTCGCGGTAGGTGTAGCTGCCGAATCCGTATCCCGCGGGCTGGATCGAGAGGTCGTCCTGGTTGAGCGCCAACGCCAATCGGGCACCGTTGTCCGTCGACCCGGCGGAGAACGGAAACCGTTGCAGGATCAGCAGCCCGCTGCCGTAGAGCGGGTGCGGGTTGTCCCCGATGATCTGGCACAGCGAGGAGCCGTCGGCGTAGGGGAATTCCACCGTGAGGCCGTTGCCAGCGCTGCTCGCCCCCAGCGAGGGCGGCTGCATCATGTGCTGCTGGACCGCCTGGTCGAAGTCGTCGGCCTGCCACCGGCACGGCTGTTTACCATCCTCGACGAAGACGCGCGCCGACAACGCGATCTCATCGGGTGTGTCGCGAAGCCCGCTGTCGGGATGCACGCTGACGGCGATATTCCCGTCCAACTGCTCCGCCAGACCGGGACCCAGCAGCATGGCCTCGGTCAGTTGCGTCGCCGCGGCCGCACTGAGCAGAACCCGCATCCACTGGGCGTTCTCGTCGTGTACCAATGCCAGCGAGCACAACCTCAGCCGCCGGGTCTCGGGGTCGTACACCGGGCCGGCCAGTGCGGCGGTCTGCATCGGTCCGGTGCAGATGTCCTCGGCGGCCTGATCGGTGAGGTCAACGTCGTCGACCATGTCGGTCCGGACACCGATGAGGTACCCGGTCTGTCCGTCGAGGCCCTGCTCCTCGCCGATGATCTCGATGGTCTGCGCGCTCTGGTAGGCCCACCAGGTGAAGCCGTCCGGCCGGCGCACCGCCCACTCGTCGTCAACCTGTAACTGCGTGGAGTAGAGCCACTCGATGGTCTGCTGGCCGACGTTCATGCTTCCCCCTGGGTGTGCCCGTGCAACTGCCGAATGCCGTCGCGGATCGCCGCCAGTCGCTGCTCAGAACGACTTGCTGAAACCATCGAAGGTGGCCGCGTAGACGGTCGACCCGCTGGCATAGGTACCGAGGACTTCGTCGCTACCCAAGCCGTCTCCGGTAGTGTAGGTGGTGAAGTTTGCTCCAGCGTCGGTGGAAATGCTCAGACCACCATCGGAAAAGAAGCCATCACCTTCGGTGGCCGCGAAGACCGTCGACCCGCTCGCGTACACCCCGCGCACGGTGTCACCGCCCAAGCCATCGGCAGTGGTCTTCGTGGTGAACGACGCACCACCATCGGTGGAGATGCTCAGGCCACCGATACGCGTACCGACCCGCTCGCGTACACTCCACGAAGGGTGTTGCTACCCAGACCTGCGGCAATGGTCTTGTTGGTGAACGACACACCATCGGTGGAGATACCCAGTCCGCCGATGGTCGCCGCGTACACCGTCGACCCGCTCGCGTACACCCCGAGAACGGCGTTGCTGCCCAGGCCGTTGGCAGTGGTCCTGTTGGTGAACGACGCACCACCATCGGTGGAAATGCCCAGACCACCGACGGTCGCCGCGTACACCGTCGACCCGCTCGCATACACCCCGTACACAAGGTTGCTGCCCAGGCCCTCGTCAAAGGTGAGGTTGGTGAAGGACGCACCATCGGTGCGTGCCCCGAGGATACCACCGGTGGCGCGTACACCGATCGACCCGCTCGCGTACGCAATACGTTGCTGCCCAGGCCGATGGCAGTGGTCCTATGGTGAACGACGCACCACCATCGGTGGAAATGCCCAGACCACCGGTCGCCGCGTACACCGTCGACCCGCTCGCATACCGCTCACAATATTGTTGCTAGACCGTCGGCGACGGCGATTGGTGACCTGAGATCGCAGACGCCACCGTCTCCGCCGTCGCCGTTGCCATGAGCCAGGAGCGGACCCCGCGCCGTGCCGCCGGCACCGCGGCGCTCTACTGCGCCACCACGCCGGTTGCAGGGTTCGCGGTCGACCAGTTCGTTGTCCATGGTTCGCTCACGGCACCATCGGTACCGGCAACGCCGGTTAGCCGCCGACACGGCAACTCGTCGCGCCAGCCCCGCCGTTGCCGCCGTTGACCGCACCCCATCACCACCAGTGCCACCCGTCACCGGCGGCCCCGGCAGCATCCGGATCGGTGTGCCGTCATGCTCCACCGCCGTTGCCGCCGTTGCCGCCGGGGTCACCGCCGCGCCGTCCACGCCGCTGGTGCCTCCGGTCCACCGCTGCCCCATTACCGGCCGCGCCACCGGCACCGCCGCTGCCCGCGACGCCGGGATCTCGCCGCCTCCCCGCCCGCCGCATTGGTGGCGCGCGGTGCCGCGTCTACCGCAATCCGCCCCGAGGACCCCGACAGCCTGCAGCCACCGACACCTTGGGTGCCGTTGGTACCGGTAACCGACGTTACCTCGGCCACCACCGGCCGCCCCGGCACCCCATCGCCACCATCACCGGCGGCCGTGCCGTCGGCCGCACTGGTCATCGCCAGGTTGCCGCTGTCAGTGGCAGAGACCGCGACGAACAGCTCTGACCAGCGGGCCACCCCAGGAATCGCTTTACTTTTATCTGATTGTGGTAAAGGACTGCAGGTCAGGTGATGCATCAGGAGGTCTCACGCCCCGGTCGCAGCCGGAGTTGGCGACGACCGAACCTCTCGTTAGCTCGCCACCCCAGATCACCGAGGACCAGTTGTTGTTCGACGCCGGGATTCTTACGCTGGTCCAGGGTGATGCCATCCGCCCAGTCTGGTGCCCGAGTTGGCCACGGCGACGAACTTCTCCTGACCGGCCGGACCACCCCAGACCACTTGTTGCCAGTTGTTGTTGGCAGCCGAGGTCTGCGCGGTCCAGGTGATGCCGTCGGGAGAGGTCATCACCCGGTTACCGGTGCCACTGGTGGCCACCGCGACGAATAGCTCCTGACCCCGGACGTTTTTTGCCAGTTGACGCAGTCAATCGTTGTTAGCGGCCAGGTCTGCGCGGTCAGGTGTTCGTCGGGAGGTCATGCCGGTTGTTCTCCCATTGGCGGAGGTGCCGACAGACGTCTCTGCCCGGCCGGACCACCCCAGACCGCCGACTCTGATTCGACGCCGCGGTCCGCGAGGTCCAGTTGATGCCATCCGGGACGTCATCCCCGCCAGCTGAACACCACCGCGACGGGCTGCTCTGGGTTACCCAGGTCACCTCGCCAAGGAAGCCCCCGGTCGCCGCGGTTTGCGAGGGTCAGGTCACGCCGTCCGGGAGGTCACTGCGGTTAACCCTTACCGACCACTGACGAACTCCTGAGCATGCAGCCGGGTTTCCCAGACCACCGACTGCCACCACCGCGGTTGCCGGCTCTGCGAGGTCAGGTCACTCCGGCAGGCCCGAGGCCTGCGGGTGCGCCGACACCGCCATTGCCACCGGCCCGGCTGCCCGCGCGCGCCAGCCCCGCCGCTGCCGCCGTTGCCAGGACGCGCGCGCACCACAGCCACCGACACCACCCGTTTGCCCATACGGCCGTACCGTCCTGGCCGTCATCACCGGCACTGGTCCGGCCGCGCCTATCGCGCCGGCCGCACCGCCGCCACCAGACCGCCAGCACCACCATTGCCGACCAGACCACTGACGCACCGACACCCACCATCGCGAGCGGTCGCCAGCCGCGGCACTGAATCTGCGGCCGCGTCGCGGCCTGCCCATCGTCACCACCGTTACCGCCAGACTGCGCTGCAACAATGACCGTACCGCCGGTCTGACCGCTGCCCAGCGCCGCCAGACCGCCAGCGCCGGGATCCCCGCCAGCACCGCCGACGCCGCCATCGGGGCCATCCCCACGTCCGCACCGTGCCGCCGGCACCCCGCCCGCAGCGCCGGCGCCGCCATCGCGCCGTCGCCGCCGACACCGTCGGACGCTGGTCACTCAAGCCGCCGCCATCCCGCCAGCACCATTTCCCGCCGGCTCCGCCAGCGCCGCGGCCCGCCATCAAACCGTCGCCCGCCAATCTCGGCGCAAACCGGGCCCGGCGCTCGCGCAAAATACCTCATCGCGCCTGGGGCTGCCGGGGACCGCCGGTGCGCCATCTCGTCGGTCCTTTGTTGGCAACGCCGGTCGAACCGCCGCCGGCCCACAGCGCCACCGGTACCGCGCTACCCAGCGCCACCACTACCCCCGTTGCCGCCGACACCAGGTCACCCGGTTCCGACGCCGTCAACCCCCGACCGCACTCTGGCGCACCACCGACACCATCGCCAGCCGCGCCACCGGCACCACCACCTGCGTCCAGGACCCCTTCGCCGCGCAGGCCGGTTAAACCGCTGCGGCCCCGCCATCCACCGCTGCCGCACCGGCGCCACCGCTGCGCCGGCAGCGTCGCCACCCGGTCGCGGGTTGGGCCGCCGTCCGCCGCACCGTCCAACACCCGCGCCACCAAGCACCTACACGCCACGCATCACCGGCACCACCATCGCCATCGGTCCCACTGGCCCCCGATGACGCCGGTCGTTCCCCTGCCGGCACCCCCATTTCTGTTTAGCCGCACCCCGGCACCGCCGCTGCCGCCAGCCGTCAGTGCCCGAGTCGCGGTTCGTGCCGTCAGCCCCTGCCGCACCAGCAGGCCAGCGCCACCAGCGCCACCATGACCCGCCGCACCACCGCCGTCACCATCGGTCCCTGGCCCCGGCGACACCAGTCCGCCAGTGCCCCAACGCCACCAGGTACCGCCAACGCCCCCGGCACCACCGCTGCCACCGTCGCCACCACTACCGGCCGGGACCACAGCCGCACTGGTCATCACCCTGTTGCCGGTGCCCGTCGTGGCCACCGCGACGAACGTCTCCTGACACCCCAGGCCACCGACTGCCAGGAGTTGCCCGCCGCGGAGGTCCGCGAGGTCCAGGTAATGCCATCCGGGGACGTCATCACCCGGTTACCGGTGCCGGTCGAGCTCACCGCGACGAACTGTTCCTGACCGGCCGGACCACCCCAGGCCACCGACCGCCAGGAGTTGTTGGCCGCGGAAGTCCGGGAGGTCCAGGTAATGCCATCCGGGGAGGTCATCACCCGGTTACCGGTGCCGGTCGAGCTCACCGCGACGAACTGTTCCTGACCGGCCGGACCACCCCAGGCCACCGACTGCCAGGAGTTGTCCGCCGCGGAGGTCCGGGAGGTCCCGTGTGCCATCCGGAGGTCGTGCCCGGTTGCCAGGCGATTGGGCCACCGCGACGAACCTGACCGGCCGGACACCCCAGACTCGCTGCCGGGTGCCCGCGCGGGTCAGGGTCAGGTATCGGAGGTCATCACCCGGTTACCGGTGCCTGAATTGGCCACCGCGACGAATGTTTCCTGCCCGGCCGGACCACCCCAGGTCACCGCTCGCCAGTTGTTGTCGGCCGCGGAGGTCTGGGAGTTCCAATGCCATCCGGGGAGGTCATCACCCGGTTACCGGTGCCCGACTGGGCCACCGCGACGAACTGTTCCTGACCGGCCGGACCACCCCAGACGCCATTCCCGAGGTTGTTGGCCGCCGGGGTCTACGGTCAGATCCGGGAGGTCATCCTGGTCGGTGCCCGAATTAGCCACCGCGACGAATTGTTCCTGCCCGGCCGGGTTCACCAGGCCGCGACGCAAACCGAGGATCGGCCGCGGAGATCTGGTTCCAGTTCACCCCGGCAGGCCCGAAGGTGCGTCGCTTCGGCCGCCGTTCTGGCCCGCCATAGCGCCACCATCGCCGGCCACCCCGCCGACACCACCATCATAAGTCACCACCCGCAGCACCCGCCAGACCGCTCACACCGCCAGCAGCACCGCCACTTCCACCGGTGCCGCCCGCACCCCCGGCGCCGCCGCTGCCGCCGTTACCGCCATCGGTGCCCGAGTCCCCGGCGGTTGCCCGTCAACCCCGGCCACACCGTTCTGGCCCGCACCACCGGCACCACCATCGCCAGCGAAGCCACCGTTACCGCCGTCGCCGTCGGTTCTGGCCCCGGCAGACCAGGTCGGAACCACCGCCGACTTTGGCACCACCGGTACCGCGCTGACGCCACCACTGCCGCCGCTGCCGCCATCAGTTGACTCTTGGGTTGCGGCGCCGTCAGCGGCACCGTTCTGTTGCACCACCGGCACCACCGCCGCGTGCACGCCGCCGGCACCACCGTCACCGTCACCACCCGCGGCACCCGCAGAACCGCTCACACCGCCAGCGGCCGCCACTTCCACCGGTTCATAGTTACCTCCAGCTACCAGCACCGCCCGTACGTCGCCACGAATCGCCGGGTTCGTTATGCCGTCAGCGGCCATTGCCAGCAGCTTCACCACCAGCGCCATCGCCGGCCGCCCGCCGACACCACCATCACCGTGCCGCCCGCGACACGCAGAACCGCTCAGACCTTTACTGCCCGCCACACTTCCACCGGTACCGCACCCCCGGCACCACCGCTGCCGCCGTTACCGCCATCGGTGCCCGAGGTCCCGGCAGTTGCACCGTCAGCCCCGGCCGCACCGTCAACACCCGCGCCACCGGCACCGCCACTGCCCGCTTCGCCACCGGCCGCTCTCATCGGTCCCACTGGCCCCGGCGACACCGGTCAAACCACCGCCCGCACCCCCAACACCACCGGTTCCGCCCGCCCCGCCGGTCCGCCGCTGCCACGCTGCCGCCATCGGTCCCCGACTCGCCCGGGTTCGCGCCGTCAACCCCGGCCGCACCGTCAACACCCGCACCACCGGCACCACCACCGCCACGCCACGCACCACCATCGCCGTCAACACCCACGGCGCCCGCGGAACCGGTTAAACCGCCTGCAGTCCCGCCACTTCCACCCGTACCGCCCGCACCCCCCGCGCCACCGCTGCCGCCAGCCTGACCGTCACCACCCGACTCACCCGGGTTCGCGCCGTCAACCCCGGCCGCACCGTCAACGCCGGCACCACCGGCACCACCACTGCCAAGCCGCCACCGGCACCACCATCACATCACCACCCGCGGCACCACCGAACCGGTCGAACCGCCTGCCGCCCCACCACTTCCACCGGTACCGCCATTGCCCCCGGCACCACCATACCGCCGCTGCCGCCATCGGTTTACGACTCACCCGGGTTCACCAGCCCGGCGACACCGCCACACCGCCGACACCACCACTGCCGAGCGCCACCGGCACCTGCGTCACCGTCGGTCACTGGCCCCGGCGACACCAGTTGACCACCGCCAGGTGCGCCCAGCACCGCCGGGCACCGCCCGCCGGTCCCACCGCTGCCGCCAGCCTGGCCGTCGCCACCCAATTCGCCCGGGTTCGTGCCGTCAACCCCGGCCGCTCCGTCAACGCCGGCACCACCGGCACCACCACTGCCCGCTACGCCACCGTTACCACCATCGCCATCGGTCCCACTGGCCCCGGCGACACCGGTCAAACCACCGCCCGCACCCCCAACACCACCACTGCCACCGCTACCCCCGGAACCACCGCTGCCGCCGCTGCCGCCATCGGTCCCCGACTCACCCGGGTTCGCGCCGTCAACCCCGGCCACACCGTTCTGTCCCGCACCACCGGCACCACCACTGCCGCCGCGCCACCGGCGCACCACGCCCGTCACAATCTGCCACCGCTGGCACCGCAGAGCCGCTCGAACCACCTGCGTCTTGCTCACCAGGAACCCGCCCCCGGTCCCGCCGCTGCCGTTGCCGCCATCGGTCCCGACTCACCGGGGTTCGTGCCGTCAACCGAGCCGCACCGTCAACGCCGAGCACCGCCGGCTGCCACCACTGCCCGCCACCGGCACCGCCGTCACCGATCACCACCCGCGGCACCCGCGGGACCGCTCACACCGCCTGCAGCACCGCCACATCCACCGGTACCGTAACGCCAACGCCACACACTACGCCAGCGCCACCGTCAGTTAGGCAGCGCCCGCGGCGCCATCCCGACTTCCCGCCCCGTCCGGCTCCTGATACCGTTGCCCGCGGACACCACCAGCACCGCCATCACCGTCCGGTTCCACCACCGGCCCACCGTCGAACCATGGCCCCGCTCCACCGTTGCCGCCCCCACCCCCGGCGCCTCCGCTGCCATATTATCGCCACGAGGTCCCCAGTTGCACCGTCGCCCAGCCACACCGTTCTGGCCCGCATACCACCAGCACCACCACTACCCGCCACGCCACCGGCACCACCATCATAGGTCGGTCCCACTGGCCCCGGCGACACCGGTCAAACCACCGCCAGTGCCCCCAGCACCACCGGTACCGCCCGCCCCGCCGGTCCCACCGCTGCCGCCAGCCTGGCCGTCGCCACCCAATTCGCCCGGGTTCGTGCCGTCAACCCCGGCCGCACCGTCAACGCCGGCACGCGGCACCACCACTGCCGGCACGCCACGGCACCATCACCATCACTACCCGCGGCACCCGCAGAACCGAGTCCGAACCATGCCGCGCCGCTTCCACTAGGTACCGCCTTTGGCACCACAGCTGCCGCCGCTTGCCGCCATCGGTCCCGGCTCACCCGGGTTCGCGCCGTTAGCTGACTCCGTTCTGTCCGCACCGCCGACACCACCACTGCCATTGCGCCACCGGCACCGCCGACCGTCGGTCCCACTGGCCCGGCGACACCGGTCAAACCGCCAGTGCTGGCACCACCGGTACCGCCCGCCCCGCCGGTCCCACCGCTGCCGCCAGCCTATTCAATCCGCCCACCAATTGCCGGGTTCGTGCCGTCGGCCCGGCCGCTCCGTCAACGCCGGCACCACCGGCACCACCTGCCCGCTACACCACAGTTACCACCATCGCCATCGGTCCCACTGGCCCCAGCGACACCGGTCCCGCCCCCAACACCACCACCACCGCTACCCCGGAACCACCTGCCGCCGCTGCCGCCATCGGTCCCGACTCCGGGTTAGCGCCCGCATCGCGGCCAGAATTACCGTTCTGTCCCACCACCACCGGCACCACCACTGCCCGCCACCACGCCACCGGCACCGCCGTCACCATCACCACCCGCGGCACCCGCAGGAGCCGCTCAGACGCCACCGTCACCCCATCCACCAGGTACCGCCCGCACCCCGGTCCCGCCGCTGCCGCCGTTGCCGCCATCGGTCCCCGACTCACCGGGGTTCGTGCCGTCAACCAGCCGCGCCGTCAGCTTCCAGCACCCAGCCAAGCACCACCACCCGCCACGCCACCACGGCCGCCATCGCCGCCACCACCCGCGGCGCCGCAGAACCGCTCACACCGCCTGCAGCACCGCCACTTCCACCGGTACCGCCCGCACCGCCAACGCCACTACCGCCAGCGCCACCGTCAGTGCCCGACGCGCCCGCATAAGCGCCATCAGCCCGATCCGCGGCTCTCTGACCGCCGTTGCCGCGACGCCACCAGCACCGCCATCACCGTCGGTTCCACCGGCACCGGCCACGCCGTCAGACCACCCGCGGCACCCCCCGCTCCGCCAGTACCGCCCCACCCCGGCGCCTCCGCTTCCAGCAAACCACCCGGATCCCCGGCAGTTGCACCCAGCCACCGTTCTGGCCCGCACCACCAGCACCACCGCACCCGCCACGCCACCGGCACCACCATCGCCGTCGGTCCCACTGGCCCCGGCGACACCAGTCAAACCACCGCCAGATTGCCCAGCACCACCGGTACCGCCCGCCCCGCCAGTCCCACCGCTGCCGCCAGCTGGCTGTCGCCACCCAATTCGCGGGTTCGTTGCCGTCAGCCCCAGCCGCACCGTCAGCTTTTCCGGCACCACCGGCACCACCGCTGCCCGCCCGCCGCCAGCACCGCCGTCGCCGTCGGTCCCATTGGCCCGGCGATACCGGTCGAACCACCGCCAGTTGCCTCCAGCGCCACCGGTTCCGCCCGCCCCGCCGGCGCCCCCGCTGCCCGCCGGCCATCGATCCCGGCAGTTGCACCGTCAGCCCCGGCCGCACCGTCAACACCCGCACCACCAGCACCACCATCGCCGGCCCAGACCACCAGCACCACCATCCGCCATCATTTCGCGGCACCCACGAACCGAAACCGCCGGCGCCCGCTCCGCCGGGCCTGCGCCCGCGGTCCCGCCGCTGCCGGCTTTGGCCATCGCCGCGAGTCGCCGGGTTCGCGCCGATCCAGCCCCAGCCGCACCGCGTTCTGGCCGCACCACCGGCACCACCACTGCCGGCCACGCCACGAGCACCACCGTGCCTCCCAGCACCCGCGGCACCCGCGGAACCAGTTCGGCTCGCCTGCGGCACCCCCACTCCACCGGTACCGCCCGCCTGGTCACCGCTGCCGCCGGCCCGTATCCTGAGCGGGTTCAGCGCCGTCAGCCAGCCGCACCGTTCTGGCCCCGCACCACCGGCACCACCACTGCCGACGCCACCAGCGCCACCAGTCTATCAACGCCGCAGCGCGCGGAACCGCCACTTCCACCGTACCGCCCGCGGCACCACCACGCGCCGGTACGACCAGTGCCGCCCGAATCGCCCAGGTTCTTGCCAATCAGCCCGGCCGTACCAGCAACGCCGGCTCACCAGCGCCCTCGCCAGCCACCGCCGACACCACCATCACCGTCACCCGCAGCACCCGCCGACCGCTCACACCGCCAGCGGCACCGCCAGCACCACCGGTACCGCCCGCACCCCCGGCGCCGCCGCTGCCGCCAGCGAGACCGTCAGTGCCCGACTCACCCGGGTTCGTGCCGTCAACCCCGGCCGCACCGTCAACACCCGCGCCACCGGCACCACCACTGCCGGCCACGCCACCGCCGTCGCCGTCGGTCCCACTGGCCCCGGCGAGACCGGTCGAACCACCGCCGGCACCCAGCACCACCGGTACCGCCGTTACCCCAGCGCCACCACCGCCGCTGCCGCCATCGGTCCCCACGACTCACCAGGTTGGCGCAATCAACCCCGGCCGCACCGTTCTGGCCCGCACCACCGGCACCACCACTGCCGGCCACGCCACCGGCACCACCGTCACCGTCACCACCGGCACCCGCGGAACGCTCCGCCGCCAGCGGTCTTCCGCCACTTCCACCAGTTTCGCCATTTACCTCCGGCGCCACCGCTGCCGCCGGCCCCACAATGATCGCCGCAGATCGCCGGGTTCGTGCCAATCCAGCCCCGGCCGTACCAGCAACGCCGGCACCACCAGCGCCACCAGCGCCGGCCACCCCGCCGACACCACCATCACCGTCACCACCCGCACACAGCACCGCAGGCCGCTCGAACCGCCTGCCGCCCCGCCACTTCCACCGTTTTAGCCGCACCCCTGGCACCACCGCTGCCGCCGTTACGCAAAGCCGATTGCCCCGAGGTCCCCGGCAGTTTGCCGTCAGCGGCGCGCGCACCGTCAGCGCCCCGCGGCACCGCCACTGCCCGCTACGCCACCGGCGCCACCATCGCCATCGATTCTGGCCCCGGCGACGCCCGTCAAACCACCGCCCGCACCCCCAACACCACCGGTTCCGCCCGCCCCGCACGGTCCGCCGCTGCCACCGCTGCGCCATCGGTCCCCCGACTCGCCCGGGTTCAGCGCCGTCAACCCCGGCCGCCGTCAACACCCGCACCACCAGGCACACCCACTGCCCCGCCACGCCCGCCGCCTTCATCCCTGCCTTCGTCGCCTGCGCGCCGCAGAACCGGTTAAACCGCCACCACCCGGTCCCGCCGCTACAGCGCCACTTCACCCCCGCGCCACCGCTGCCGCCAGTGACCGTGCCACCCGACTCGCGGGTTCGCGCCGTCCAGCCCCGGCCGCACCGTCAGCGCCGGCACCACCGGCTTTACCACTGCCGGCCACGCCACCGGCGCACCACCATCACCATCACCTGCCGAACCGGATCGGAACACCACCACCTTCCGCTCACCGCGGTACCGCCATTGCCCCCCAGCACCCACGCTGCCGCCGCTGCCGCCATCGGTCCCCGACTCACCCGGGTTCGCGCCGTTAACCCCGGCGACACCGTTCTGTCCCGCACCGCCGACACCACCACTGCCGGCCACGCCACCGGCACCGCCGTCACCGTCGGTCCCACTGGCCCCGGCGACACCGGTCAAACCACCGCCAGTGCCCCCAGCACCACCGGTACCATGCCCGCCGGTCCCACCGCTGCCGCCAGCCTGGCCGTCGCCACCCAATTCGCCCGGGTTCGTGCCGTCAACCCCGGCCGCTCCGTCAACGCTGTTTCCCACCGGCACCACCACTGCCCGCTACGCCACCGTTACCACCGATTCACTGGCCCCGGCGACACCGGTCAAACCACCGCCCGCACCCCCAACACCACCACTGCCACCGCTACCCCCGGAACCACCGCTGCCGCCGCTGCCGCCATCGGTCCCCGACTCACCCGGGTTCGCGCCGTCAACCCCAGCCACACCGTTCTGTCCCGCACCACCGGCACCACCACTGCCCGCCACGCCACCGGCACCGCCGTCACCGTCACCACCCGCGGCACCCGCAGAACCGCTCGAACCACCTGCGTCACCCCCCGCTCCACCGGTACCGCCCGCACCCCCGGTCCCGCCGCTGCCGCCGTTGCCGCCATCGGTCCCCGACTCACCGGGGTTCGTGCCGTCAACCCCGGCCGCACCGTCAACGCCGGCACCGCCGGCACCACCACTGCCGCCACGCCACCGGCACCGCCGTCACCGTCACCACCGCGGCACCCGCAGGTCACACCGCCTGCAGCGCCGCCCGCTACGGGTGCCGCCCGCACCGCCAACGCCACCACCGCCAAGCGCCACCGTCGAGGTGCCGACGCGCCCGCATAAGCGCCATCAACACCCGCGACCCCGTCACCACGACTCACCTGACCGCCGTTGCGCGACGCCACCAGCACCGCCATCACCGTCGGTTCCACCGGCACCGGCCACACCCGTCAGACCACCGCCGGCACCCCCGCTCCCGCCGGTGCCCACCCCCGGCATCAGCTTTCGACCGGCTGCATCGCCACCCGAGGTCCCGGCAGTTGCACCGTGGCCCAAAGCCTACCGGCCGCACCGCCAGCATACCTGCCGCCACGCCGCCAGGCACCATCGCCGTCGGATCCACTGGCCCCAGCGACCGGTCACCGCCAGTGCCCCAGCACCACCGGTACCGCCCGCCCCGCCGGTCCCACCGCTGCCGCCAGTGTGCCAGGTCGCCCGGGTTCGTGCCGTCAGCCCCGGCCGCACCGTCAACGCCGGCACCACCGGCACCACCACTGCCCGCCCGCCGCCAGCGCCGCCGTCGTCGGTCCCATTGGCCCCGGCGATACCGGTCGAACCACGCCAGTGCGCCCAGCCACCCGGTTTCCGCTACGCCGCCGGCGCCCCCGCTGCCACCGGCGGTATCGATCCCGAATCCCCGGCAGTTGCACCGTGGCCCGGCCGCGCCGTCAACACCCGCACCACCAGCACCACCATCGCCGGCCGGGCCACCAGCACCACCATCACCATCTGACTTCGCGGCACCGCAGAACCAGTTCGACCGCGCGGCACCTCGCTTCCACCATTCCCACCCCACCTGGAATACCGCCACCGCCGTCACCGCCATCGATCCCACGATCCCCGGCGGTTGCACCGTCAACCCGGCCGCACCGTCAACGCCCGCACCACCAACTTATCGCCGGCCAGACCACCGCACCGCAACTCACCAGTCAAACGCCCCGCGGCACCCGCGAACAGTTCGGCCGCCTGCGGCACCCCGCTCCACCGGTACCGCCCGCACCCCCGGTCCCGCCGCTGCCGCCGGCCAGCCATCGCCACCCGAGTCGCCCGGGTTCGCGCCGTCAGCCCCAGCCGCCGTTCTGTACCACCGGCACACCACTGCCGGCCACGCCACCGGCACCGCCGTCACCATCAACACCCGCCCGGCACCCGCCGTATCCACCACTGCCCGCCCGCCACTTCCACCCGTACCACCGCCCACCCCAGCACCACCGCTGCCGCCGTTACCGCCATCGGTGCCCGGAGTCCCCGGCGGTTGCACCGTCAACTGACCGCACCGTCAACACCCCGCGCCACCGGCACCTGCCCCGCCACGCCACCGGCGCCACCGTGCCATCAATTCCACTGACACCGGCGACACCGCTCACCACCACCTGCAGCGCCATCACCAGTTCCGCCGTTGCCCCCACGGCACCGCCGCTGCCGCCAGCCTGACCGTCAGTGCCCGACTCACCCGGGTTCGTGCCGTCAACCCCAGCCGCACCGTCAACGCCCGCACCACCAGCACCACCACTGCCGGCCACGCCACCGGCACCACCGTCGCCATCGGTTTCAGCGCGACACGGTCAAACCACCGCCGGCACCCCCAGCACTACCCGGTACCCGCCGTTACCCCAGCGCCACCTGCCGCTGCCGCCATCGGTCGACTCACCCGGGTTGGCGCCGTCAGCCCCGGCCGCGCCGTTGGCCCGCGCCACCGGCACCACCCCACTGCCGCCACGCCTGGCGCGCGGTCGCCAATGGATCCCGCAGCAGGCTGGGGTCGAATACGCCCGCTGGCTGCCGGTTCGCCGCACCCCGGTTGCCCGTGCCGCCATCTTGCCGGTCCCCAGCGGTTTTTCCATTAACTCTGGTACTCGGCGCTGGTGTTCTGTTTACCTCGCCACCAGCGCCACCATCTGTCAGCTTTTCGCGTTTTCCACCAGAGACAGTTCGAACCACCTGCGGCTGCCATGCTGGCGCCATGGTGTTTGGTGCTTCTTTGGCGACGGGCGTCTGCCAGGTCTTCCCGGCGGTTCGCACCGGCAACTCCGACGGCGCCGTCGGCCCCTGCACCGCCAGCACCACTGACGCGCCTGCCGCGCCGCTTCCGCCGTCACCATCGCGACCGGCCGGGGCACCGCCGCCGCCAGACCCCCCGTTCACCCGATCCGCCGACGGCGCCGTCTCTCCGGAACCTGCCGATCGACGTCGCATCGGCACCGTCATTACTGCGCGGCGCCGCCGTCACCACCCGCGCCGCCGTGACCGACGGCACCGCCGCCAGCCAGCAAAATGCCGCCGTCACCGCCGGCTGCTCCGGGCGCTGACGGCGGATCGACCGCCGCGTCATAGCCCGACCCGCCGGCACCTCCGTCTTCGAGGACCACGCAGACCGGTCGCGCCATCAGGCGCAATCCTGATTCCTACAGGCCCCGGCGGCCCCGCCACCGGCGCCACCAAGCCGACCGCGCCAGGATATACACGACACCGCCATTTCCATACGTCGACCGCACTGCCCGATCCGCCGCGCCACCGTTCCCGGCGACGCCATCACCGCACGCGCCGCCATGCGTTGGGCGAAACGCCGCCCGGCACCGCCGAGCCCCACCGGCTCCCGCCGCCACCGCCGGCACCGCCGCTGCCCCGGTGCGTCCTCCGAAGGCCGGGGCGATGTCGGTGGCATCGGCCATCCGCACCACGCCGGACCCCGCTACCGGACATAGACCCCACCCAGTGCCGCCGTTTCCAGCCCCGACGCTCAACGACACCACCTGTCACGCCGACCCCGCCAGTTCACGCCAGTTCGCCGACCTCCCAGTTCGCCGCCCGGAATGACGGCACTGACCGATACCGGTTTCCGCCGTTGCCGCCGACATGCCATCACCCATCGATGTTCCATGCTGCCGCCGCGCCACCGTCACCGCCGGGACCTGCGTCCTCCCAGTCAGTTCCGACGCCGGCAACGCCGCCGATCACCTCCGCGACCGCCGTCGCGACGTTATCGGCGTCTCCACCATCGGCACCGTAGCCGCGCCAGCGGCACCGTTTCGCCGTCTTATGACCGCCGTCGCCGAAGGTCCCATCGGCATTACCGCCGACACCACCGGCACCGCCGGCACCGCCAGCGCGGAGGCGCGCCCCGCGGATCGCCGTGCCGCCACGGCCGCCCGCGCCGCCACCGCCCACCACCGGGACGTCGGCGACGGCCTCATCGCTCGCGGGCGGCGGCGAGCGGCGCCGCCGGAGGGTGATCGCGGCACGCTCCGCGATCCCGCCAAAAACCGCCCAGACCGCCGGTTCCGCCTGCGCCGCAGTCACCGTCACCGCGGGCCGCGCCGCCGTCGCCCTCCTCCGTTGAGTCCGCCGGCGCCTCCGGTTCCGCCAGCTCCGCCGTTACCCGGATCGCGCCACCGGAACCGCCGGCGCCGCCACACCGGTAGCCGTCAACCCGCCGGTGCCGCCAGTGCCGCCGCCACCACCGTCCCGATATCCCTCGGCGTCGCCGCCAGCACCGCCAGCGCGCCCACGCCCCAGCTCGCCGCCGGACCCCCAGTTGCCGGCACCGCCGTCACGGGACTCCGCCACCAGCGCCCACCCCTGACCGCCCGCGCCGCCGGTTCCCCCGGCGCTGTCACCGGGCCGCCGACACCACCGACGCCCCCCAGTTCGCCACAGTCCGGCGGCACTGCGTCCCCGCGGCTGCCGCCAGGCACCACGGCACGCCGCCCACACCGGCGCCCCCGGCACCACCAGCTGCCATCGCCTGGCGACAGACCGCCACGTCCGCCGGCACCGCCAAGCCGCCGGCGCCTCGGCACCCCCGGCACCGCCCTGGCCACCCTGACCGCCGGCACCATTGTCCGCCGGCGTCCCGCCCGCAGCCCCGGTGCCACCGGCGGCTGCACCAGGTCGTCGAGATCGCCGGAACCCCGGTGCCGCCGTTCACCGCCGTCCTCGCGCCTGTTCCCCGTCGGCGCCGGACGCACCGCCCTGCCCGCCGGTTCCGGCTGCCGCCCACGCTCGCCCAGCCGCTGGCTCCCGAATCACCGCCGTCGCCGCCGACGCCGCCGGCAGGTGGGTCGCCGTTCCGTCGGCACCGTCGCCGCCAGCTCCGCCGGCCGCACCCGCCGCTGCCGGCGCCGCCACGGCTCACCGCGGTGGACCCCCACCGCCCCTCGGCACCCCGCCCACCGCCGCGCCACACCGCCCCGGAGCCGCTGTTGCCGCCGTCACCGCCGCTACCGCCATTGGGATTGGAGGCCCCGTTTCCGCCAGCGCCACCCGCACCGGCGGAGCCACCGGCGCCGCCGGCACCCCGGACCCGGTCAGGCCCAGCGACCACCGGCACCACGCCGTGCCGCCGGCCCGCCGTCACTGCCGGAGTGCCGTCCCCGCCGGGGTCCATCGCATCGACCCAGCTGCACCGCAGCGCCGGCGCCGCCGGCACCGCCATTGCCGCCATTGCCGCCGCCACCGGTCTGACCGATCCCGGCGCTGCCGTCGTTGCCGGGTGGCAGCAGGGCCATTCGACGGCAGTACCGGCCGCGCCGCCATGCCGGCGGCGCCGTCGCCGCCGTTGCCCCGTCCGTGCCGGCCGCCCGACCAAAATGCCGCCAGACCATTTCCGCCAGTTGCCGCCGTTGTATGATACCACCGGCACGCCCCCGTTGCCGCCGCGGCCCGCCACCGCCGAGCACCCAGCTGCCGTCGCCACCGGCACGCCGCAGTTACCATCCATCAACCGCCCGCCGTGCCGGCCCGGTGCCGTCGCTCCAGGGGGAATTGACCGTCGACGCCGTCACGACGCCCGACGCCCTCCCGTCGCCGCCGTTGCCTCCCCAACCGAGCAATGACCGCCCGGCGAATTACCAGCCGCCGTCGCCGCCATGCCGTCGGCGGACGTCGTCGCACCGCCGGTTCCGCCCGCGCCACCGCTGCCGACCAACCAGGCCGCCCAGCCCACCGCTGCCACCGACGCCGCCGGTGAACCCCGCGCCGCCCGCGCCCCGGCGCCACCGGCGCTGACGAGCGCAGAACTTCGGCCCGGCCGCCAGCGCCGGTCCCGCCGGTACCGGGTCCTTCATCACCACGACCCCGACACCACCGCGACGAACAGCGACCGTACCCGGTCGGAGCCACCGGCACCACCCGAGCCGCCGATTGGTCCGGTGACGCCGCCCCTGCACCGCCGTTGCCACCGCTGCCGGGCACCGCCCGGCCGCCAGCGCCGCCAGTTTCCGCCGGGGGTCAGGCATCGCCTACGTCCCGCCGCCGCCGAACCATCCGGCGCGCCACCGTTGCGCCATTGTGGCCCGTCTGCCAAGACCGAGAGATCCCGCCGTCCGCCGCGTCGCACGGGCAGCCGGGCGGGTCTCCGCCGTCCAGCTCAGCCGGTGCCCCAGATGCCGCCGTTGGGATCGTCTGACGGTGCGTTGCGAAGAGGCCTGGCAGGATCGCGCCGGGTACCACGCGTTGAACCGAATCCGTCGACGCCGGTCTCGACCGTCGCGCAGTGACGGGTAACTGATCCCGGTCTCCCGAAGCGGAACTGACCGCGGCGCGGCCCGGAGAGCTGTGTGACCCGACACCGCCACCGCCCATAACCAGTTCCAGCAGGCCCGCACCGAGATCGCTCACCGCCCCGGACGGCGCCGTTGGCGCGGCCCCACCGCCGGCCTCACCATCGGCGCGCCCCGACTTGGCGACCGTCCGCGTTATCGGTGCGGCAGCGGCCGGGGCGGCCACGGATCGGACGTGGTCGGCAGGACTGCTGCCGACCGGGGTCAGCTGCGACAGGTCGGGCGCGGCCTGGTGACGACCCTCGGCTCGGCTCCCCAGGCGGGCGGCACGGCCTGGGGCACCGCGGATTGCGCCAAGGCCACGCGACGGCGGCTCGACGATTACGCGGGGGCCTGGGGCAACGTCGGCCGCCCGCACCCACGTCGTGCGGAGCCAGTGGGACCAGCCACGGCCGAGCGGAGTCCGCCCCGTTGGTGCGGCGGAATCCCGGGCGGGCGGCACGGCCTGGGCACCGCGGATTGCGCCGCAGGAGCCACCTCGACGGCGGCTCGACGATTACGCGGGGGCCTGGAGACGGCGTCGGCGCCCGCACCCATCGTGCGGAGCCGGTGGGATCCACGGCCGAGGAGGAATCCGCCCCGATTCGGTGGCGGAGTCAGGCGCCGGCGCGACGGGGCGCTGTCGCCGGATCGTCGCCGCGGTCTGCGGGGCCTGACTCGAGGCCGGGGTGTCCGCCGATCGGACAAGGCCGACCCGGAGGCCCGACGTGTCGGCGAAGGCCACCGGCGGCGCCCCGGCCGGTGAATCACCCAGGCGACCATAAGGCACCTGCCCACTGACAGCAAGCGCCGGGAGGCCATGGGACCACAATCGGCCGTCGCGCTTGCGTAGCCTCTGATGACGCGCACCGCGCGATCTGCGGCTTTGCGGATCCGGATTGGATAGGTCATGGTCAGTTCTCCATTTCTTGGAGGCCAAGGGTTGCTCGGAACCAACGGCAAGCGGGCGCCGGCCTCCAATTCCTGCGGTCGGTGCGCGAGCCCGCTCAGCTACGCCGTCTCAGACTCCCAGTTCCACGCAGCGGTCGGGCATTGATGTCCGGGGGGCCTCATTGACCGAGAGTCGGCGCAGTGAATATCTGGCCCCAGCCATCACGCCCATGTGGATCGACAGGCGGCCTGCTGGCTGCCCGGCGAGAACACTCGGTCTCCACCGCCCCACTGCGGTGGCGGCAGCTGTTTGCGACCCCGCATCCAGCATGATGCGGTCGAGGGGTAAGCCAGTGTCGAAAACCAGTTTCCCCACATCGGGGCGGCATCGAACACCATCAGGGTCTGCGACCCTGAGCGGGCGATAACCCTCCATGAAAATATCAGTATCGCGGATGACCGAACATCGATAGGCGGGTGCTCGGCGAGCAACGGTTCACTGACTTCGCGTCGATCGCGGCCGCGAGCGAGTCGAAATGGTTGTGAACGTGCCCACAGGCAAAACACCTCCGCGGCACCAAGGTCATCGTCCTGATCAACGATCTCGACATCCGCGTCCTGGAACGCGACAGCGGGAAACTCATCCGCAAACTCACACTCGACCCCACCCGCGACTACCAACCACGCGGCGTAAAACCCGGAAACAGCCCCACCAACAGACCCCAGATGTAAATGATGTCCCGAGACACCTGTCAACGGTGTCTCGGGACATCACACTGGTAGCGGGGACAGGATTTGAACCTGCGACCTCTGGGTAGGGAGCTCAGTCGTGGCGACGATTCATGAGTATTTCCGGGTAACACGCATCCGAGGGAGCTGTCGGATTGCGGTGCTACGGTCCGGCGCATGAGCACATCTCCCGATCTGAGCACCGCGCGGAATTACCTCGACGACGCCTGTGGTCTGGCGTCAGCCGACCGGTCCGGATTGTCGACGGCGGAACGGATCGCTCTGCAGAAACACATGTTTGACGTCTACGTCCAGGCGCAGGCGGAACGGGCCACCTAAGTGTCGAGGCTTGACGCTGGTCGCGTTTTTTGGTTGGACGTGACAACTGACACGCCGAGAACGTTATGGCTGAAGTGGCTCTAGCAGGGGTTTTACTGTCAGTCCGGAAACTCGGGTGATCCGTGCTGGCTCGGCGGTAGTGGTACCCCGCAATCCAGGAGGCGGGTCTCTAAGTCCAGTATCGCCATGTACAACTGCTTCGCGGAGGTGACGGTTTGAATTGCTTTCGCACGCACTTCCAAGAGATCCGTTCGCGTATCCAGGAGTTTCAACTCCAGGTTGTAGACGGTAGTTATCACCGCCGTGGCGAGAGCTTCAAATTCCTCAAAGGTCCCGTCGTCAATCATTTCGACCAGCTGTGCACGAACTGCGAACGTCACCGGGCACGCGTCGCGGACCTGTTGCGGTGCCTGCGCTAGATCCTGGACAGAAAACTCAAAAACTTCGTCGTCGTCCACTGGCCCCCCCTTGTTGGACTCCCATTGGTTTCGAGCCAGCGTAAAGCGGCTGCGGAGGTCACACCGACGGTTTTAGGTGCGAACTTTGGAGATGCTCTCTCCTGGGTGCCTACGTCACGAGTAGCGGCTTGGTGGGGTGGATCGGGGATTCCCCCGCCTATGCCACCGGCAGCTCAGGACACCCGAGGAGCTTCGCGAGGAACGGGAACTGCTCCTGCGTCCACGTCGCGTCGCAGCCCTTACACCGAGCACCGTCTTCAGAGACTCGGAGCGTCCACACCCGCACCACTTCTCCGGAGCTGTTCGGCCGGTGGACGTGTTTGCGTCCACAGCTCGGGCATGGCAGCCACAGCGCGACTTGTGGAGGGCCGTCACCGAGCAACTCCACCGCGACGAGGATCCACTTGCTGATCTGGGTGCGCCAGCCGTCGAGCAGTTCGCAGTCCTCCGGTGTCCACGCTTTGTCCCGGAGGCGGCGGGGCGCACTGGGATGGAACCGAGCGTCGCGGGTACGTCACGCCCCTGGGGGCTGTTAGCAC
>JAGYKK010000019.1 GCA_018401645.1 Mycobacterium sp.
TTCGGTTGGGGCTTCAAACCCGGAGTGATCCCCCTGCGGGCGCTGACCATGGGCGAGATATTAAGCGGCGCCGTCGGGTACATCCGAGCCAATCCGAAGGCAAGTCTTGGACTGACAGCCGCCGTCGTTGCGGTCACGTCAGCTATGGCGCTGCTAGCCCAGTTCGCCGCGCCGGCCGCCGACGACGGACTCGCGCTGGTAATCGGAACGTTGACCTCGGCGGCCGCCACGGCGGTTGCGACGATTCTGCTCTCCGGGATGCTCACCGTCGTGGTGGCCCGCTCGGTGCTCGGATCCGGTATCACCATCGGCGAAGCCTGGCGACGAGTACGCGGCCGACTACCGGCACTGATCGGGCTCAGCGCACTGCAGGTCATTTTGGTGACCGTACTCATCGGCTCCGTCGTGGTGGTGATCATCGGTGTTGCCCGCGCCGCCAACGGTGCCGTTGCCGCCCTGATCGGCATTCCCCTGGTGCTGCTGCTGATCGGCTCGCTGGCCTACCTGTTCACCGTGCTGACGTTCGCCCCGGTGGCGATCGTCTTGGAACGTAAGCCGGTGCTGGGCGCCATCGAGCGGTCCTTCGCCCTAGTGCGCCACCGCTTCTGGCGCATCCTGGGAATCCGCGTCCTGGCCGGGCTTCTCGCCACTGCTGTAGCCGGATTGGTCTCGATTCCGTTCAGTCTCGGCAGCCAGTTGATGTCCATCGGAACGGAGGGCCCGACCCTACTGGGCGCATTTTTCGCCGCCGCCGGACAGGCGGCCGGCCAGGTGATCGCCGCGCCGTTCACCGCGGGCGTGGTGGTACTGCTCTACGTCGACGCCCGGATCCGGTCAGAAGCCTTCGACTTCGCCCTGCGCAACGGGGCAGCCGCCGGTCCGGGGGCCACCTTCTACACCGATTCCCTCTGGTTGATGCCGCAACGATAGCGATCGAATCAGTTGCTGATCCAGTTCCCATGGAAGCCGTAGGGCACCCGGCGGGGCAATTGGATACGGGCCAGGGGTTCACCGGAGAAATCTGACGCATCCAAGATCACCAGTTCGCTGGTGTTGTCGACCGGGTCGTAAACGTAGGCCATGTACCAGCCGTTGCTCTCATCCGGCGCACCCGACGGCGATGGCACGAAAACGGCCTCGCCGGGTCCTCCCGGCGCGTCGGGCGTACCGAATCGGTGCTCGACGGCAGCTCCGGTCCGTAGGTCGTAACGCACCAGGCTGGCGTCGCCCACCGACACCGCGTAACGCGCGGGCAGGCCAACGAGCCGGTCGTCGATCCGCGGAAACTCGACTGCGCGGTCGTCGAGTTGATGTTCGGTGACCGCGCCGGTGCGGAGGTCGATAGTCCAGTTCCACAGGACCGCGCTGTCCCCGAATCCGCCGTCCTTACGCCACAGTTCTGCGTAACGCACCGCCTGCAGAACGATGGTGTCTCCGTCGTCATAGGCGTTCGCGACGTGAAAGACGTAGCAGGGATCAATGTTGAACCAGCGCACCTCGCCGAACGGGTCGTCGCGGCGCAGCACCCCCAACCGGGCGCCGTACTCGTCATCCCAGCGGAACGGCATATCGCCAGTGCCATTGATCGCGATATCGATGTTGAACACGATCGGCAGATCCATGAAAATGACGTGACCGGCGGTCATCGCGAAGTCGTGCATCATCGTGAGAGCCTCGACATCGACGGGTCGGTTGACGGTCAGTTCACCGTCCGCGTCGACCCGGTGGTAACTGACATGCGGGCTGAAGAGGTTGCCGTAGCCGAAGAAGTGCAACTCCCCGGTGGTCGGGCAGATCTTGGGATGAGCCGTCATGGCGTCGTTGAGCTTGCCGCCGAAGTCGTAGCAACCGACCGTCTCGAGGTCCTTGGTGACTTGATAGGGCAGTGAGGACTCGACAAGGGCAAGTGTCTTGCCTGCGTGGTTGACGATGTGGGTGTTGGCTACCGCCGATCGCAGGTTGCGGCTGCCGTCGCCGTTGTAGACGCCGAACGGGGTATCGAAGCTGTCGGTACGCACCCAGCGGTTGCGATACCACTTGGCGGCACCGCCCTCAATGCGCACGCCGTGCAACATTCCGTCGCCGAGGAACCAGTGTCCGGTCGGCTGGCGGGGGTTGGGGCCGTTACGCAGGTACCAGCCGTCGAGTTCAGCGGGGATAGCGCCCTTAACCGGCAGGTCGTACTCGGTGAGTTCGTCGGGTACCGGCGCGTAGTTCCCGCGCTGAAAGAACTGGCCGGTGTCGGGCAGGTTGGCGGAGTCCGCGGCGGTATCGGTCATGACCACCACTCTAGGTACAAATCAACCGTCCGCCACCCCCTCGGCCTAAACCTCCACCCAATCCAGGGTCCGCTGCACCGCCTTACGCCACCCGGCGTAGCCCGCCTCGCGCTGCTCGTAGGTCCAGGACGGCGACCACCGCCGCCCCTCCTGCCAGTTGGCCCGCAGATCTTCCGGATCCGACCAGTAACCGACCGCCAAACCGGCTGCATAGGCTGCGCCCAGCGCGGTGGTCTCGGGAACCTTCGGACGCACAACATCCACGCCGAGTACGTCGGCCTGAATCTGCATGCACAATTCGTTGAGCGTGACCCCACCATCGACCTTGAGCACCGTCAGCGGCACTCCGGAATCAGCGGCCATCGCATCGACGACGTCGCGGCTCTGATAGCAGATCGCCTCCAGCGTCGCTCGCGCGATGTGGGCGTTGGAGTTGAACCTCGAGAGTCCGACGATCGCCCCGCGGGCGTCGGAGCGCCAATACGGCGCGAACAAACCGGAGAAGGCGGGGACGAAGTAGATCCCGCCGTTGTCGGGAACCTGGGCGGCCAGCGTCTCACTGTCAGCAGCGCCGCTGATGATGCCGAGTTGATCACGCAGCCACTGCACCGCCGACCCGGTCACGGCGATCGAACCTTCCAGGGCGTAAACAGGTTTCGCCTCTCCGAACTGGTAGCACACCGTGGTCAGCAGGCCGTTTTTACTGCGGACGATCTTCTCTCCGGTATTGAGCAACAGGAAGTTGCCGGTCCCGTAGGTGTTCTTGGCCTCACCCGGCTTCAAGCAGACCTGCCCGACCATCGCGGCCTGCTGGTCACCGAGAATGCCGGTCACCGCCACCTCTCCGCCCATCGGCCCGTCCGCTCTGGTCACCGAGTACGGCTGCGGCGACGACGACGGCCTGATCTGTGGCAGCATCCTGCGCGGGACCCCGAAAAACGACAACAGTTCGTCGTCCCAATCCAGGGTTTCGAGATCCATCAGCATGGTGCGGCTGGCATTCGTGGGGTCGGTGACGTGCACGCCACCGGCGGGACCGCCGGTGAGGTTCCACAACACCCAGACGTCCGGGGTGCCGAACAACGCATCGCCGCGTTCGGCGTCGGCCCGCACGCCGTCGACGTTCTCTAGTATCCACTGCAGTTTTCCGGCGGAGAAGTAAGTGGCGGGCGGCAGGCCGGCCTTGCGTCGGATGACATCACCGCGGCCGTCGCGATCCAGCGCGGCGGCAATCTGGTCAGTGCGGGTGTCCTGCCAGACGATCGCGTTGTAGTAGGGCTGCCCGGTCTTGCGGTTCCAGACGATGGTGGTCTCACGTTGGTTGGTGATGCCCAGCGCCGCGATGTCGGTGGCCTTCAGATTGGTGTTGTTCAGTGCTGAGGTCACCACCGTCTGGGTGCGGCCCCAGATCTCCGTCGGATTGTGTTCGACCCACCCCGGGCGCGGCAGGATCTGTTCGTGTTCAAGCTGGTGGCGGCCGACCTCAAGGCCGTTGTGGTTAAAAATCATGCAGCGGGTGCTGGTAGTCCCCTGGTCGATAGAGGCGACGAACTCGGCCATGGTGCTCCTCGTGGATCGGACTAGCACTTGCAGATCGGAATGGAAACTGTCCTGGGAGTCTGCCACCGTCGATCCGGCTTCATGTGGGAAAACGGCCGCCCGCAAGGATTTGCTTGCGCGGTCGCCGGGCGCCCTGTTGCATCGTCGCTGTGGGAGACGAAGTGACGCACGCCAGCTTCAGCCGTAGACAACGGCAGGAATACCGGCAGAAGATCCAGCTGTGCCTGGACGTATTCAAAACCATGCTCGCGGAGTCAAGCTTTGACTTCGACCACCCGCTGACGGGTATGGAGATCGAGTGCAATCTGGTTGATGCCGACTACCAGCCGGCGATGACGAACCAGGAGGTACTTGCCTCGATCGCCGATCCGGCTTATCAGACCGAATTAGGCGCCTACAACATCGAATTCAACGTGCCGCCCCGTCCGCTGCCGGGTCGCACCGTGCTGGAGTTGGAGTCGGAGGTCCGGGCCAGTCTGAATGCCGCCGAGACCAAGGCCGGCGCGGACGGCTCGCACATCGTGATGATTGGGATACTGCCAACCCTGATGCCGGAGGATCTGACCGGTAGCTGGATGAGTCCGTCGATGCGCTATCAAGCGCTCAACGATTCGATCTTCACGGCCCGCGGCGAGGACATCATCATCGACATCGCCGGCGCCGAGCGACTGAGCATCCACGCCGAATCGATTGCGCCCGAATCGGCCTGCACTAGCATGCAACTGCACCTGCAGGTGTCACCCGCCGACTTCGCCACCAATTGGAACGCCGCCCAGGTGCTGGCAGGTCCGCAATTGGCGCTCGGGGCGAACTCGCCGTACTTCTTCGGCCAGGAACTGTGGGCTGAAACCCGCATCGAACTCTTCGCCCAGGCTACCGACACGCGCCCTGAGGAATTAAAGACCCAGGGTGTTCGGCCGCGGGTCTGGTTCGGCGAGAGATGGATCACCTCGATCTTCGATCTGTTCGAGGAGAACGTCCGGTACTTCCCGACACTGCTGCCGGAGATGTCCGGTGAGGACCCGGTTGCCGAACTCGCCGCCGGGCGCACCCCGCTGCTGGCGGAGCTACGCCTGCACAACGGCACGGTATACCGCTGGAATCGGCCGGTGTACGACGTCGCGAACGGCCAACCCCATCTGCGGGTGGAAAATCGGGTACTTCCGGCAGGACCAACCGTCGTCGACATGATGGCGAACTCGGCGTTCTACTACGGTTTGCTGCGCACCATCTCCGAGGATGAGCAGCCACTGTGGACCAAGATGAGTTTCGCTGCGGCACATGACAATTTTCTCGAATCGGCACGTCATGGCATGGGAGCACGGCTGTACTGGCCAGGCCTGGGCGAGGTGACATCCGATGAGTTGGTGCTGCGCCATCTGCTACCCATGGCGGACGACGGGCTGCGGCGCTGGCGGGTGGCGCCGGAGGTCCGGGATCGCTATCTCAGCGTCATCGAGGGACGCGCCAAGACGGGCCAAAACGGCTCGGCATGGCAGGTTGCAACAGTGCACGCACTGCAACGGCAGGGCCTGGACCGGCCAACGGCCCTGGCCAAGATGCTGCGCCGGTACTGCGAACTGATGCATAGCAATGAACCGGTGCACACCTGGGAACTGCCGCACTGAGGCGATTCCGCGTCACGCCGTCGGCTGAGCGCGGCTTCTCAGCACGCAGCGATGAGCAGTTCGGCAATCTGAACGGTATTGAGCGCGGCCCCTTTTCGGAGATTATCCCCCGAGACGAAAAGAGCCAGGCCACGACCACCGGTCACCCCGGGGTCCTGACGGATCCGGCCGACCAGTGAGTCATCCGCACCCGCCGCGGCCAGCGGAGTCGGCACATCGACCACGGTGACTCCCGGCGCCGAAACAAGGATCTCGCGGGCACGCTGCGGGGAAATAGGCCGGGCGAATTCGGCGTTGATGGACAGCGAGTGTCCGGTGAAGACCGGTACCCGGACGCAGGTTCCACTGACGGCCAGGTCCGGGATGCCAAGAATCTTGCAGCTCTCGTAGCGCAGCTTCTGGTCCTCGTCGGTCTCCCCCGATCCATCGTCGACCAGAGCGCCGGCCAGGGGAACCACGTTGAAGGCGATCGGCGCGACGTACTTCTTCGGCACCGGGAAATCCAGAGCTCCGCCGTCGTGCACGAGTTGCTCGACGCCGTCGATCACCGCGCGGGCCTGGGTCGCCAATTCCTCGACACCGGCCAGACCGCTGCCGGAGACCGCCTGATAGGTCGAGACCACCAGGCGAACCAGTTGCGCCTCGTCGTGCAACGGTTTAAGCACCGGCATCGCGGCCATGGTGGTGCAGTTCGGGTTGGCGATGATGCCCTTGGCCAGCTTCACGCCACGCACATCGCGGTCGAAATTGACCTCGCTGACCACCAACGGAACACCGGCATCCTTGCGCCAGGCCGAGGAGTTGTCGATCACGACGGCACCGGCGGCGGCGAAACGCGGGGCCTGCACCCGCGACATGGTTGCCCCGGCGGAGAACAACGCGATATCCAGCCCACTCGGGTCGGCAGTCTCGGCGTCCTCAACCTCGATCTCCTGCCCGCGGAACGTCAACGTGCGGCCCTGCGAGCGCGACGACGCGAAGAATCGCACACTCAAAGCAGGAAAGTCCCGCTCCGCCAACAGGGTTCGCATGACCTGGCCGACCTGACCGGTCGCCCCGACTACGCCGATGTTGATCCCCCGGTCGCTTCGCTCCTGCCCGCCGATACTGACCATCCGTTAGCGTCCAGTCCCGCCGTATACGACGGCCGCCTCATCGCCGCCAAGACCAAAAGCCTCGTGCAGTGCGGCGACAGCTTTATCCAATTCGGTGTCCTTGACCAGGACCGAGATCCGGATCTCGGAGGTGGACATCAGGTCGATGTTCACACCCACTTGAGCCAGTGCCTCGCAGAATGTCGCGGTAACCCCCGGGTGGCTGCGCATCCCGGCACCGACCAGGGAGACCTTGCCGATGTGGTCGTCGTACAGCACATCGGTGAAACCGATCTCCGCTCGGCGCTCATTGAGTTTCTCAACGGCGGTCGGCCCGACGCCGCGCGAGCAGGTGAAGGTGATGTCGGTCTTGCCGTCCTCCACCTTGGAGATGTTCTGCAGCACCATGTCGATATTGACGTCGGCGTCGGCGACCGCTCGGAAAACCTTGGCCGCGTAGCCCGGAACGTCGGGCAGGCCGACCACGGTGACCTTTGCCTCGCTGCGGTCGTGGGCTACTCCGGTCAGGATGGCGTCTTCCATGGGAATGTCCTCGATTGATCCAGTGACGATCGTGCCGGGCTTGTCCGAATACGACGAGCGGACGTGGATGGGGACGTCGTAGCGGCGGGCGTACTCCACGCAGCGCAGCATCAGCACCTTCGCTCCGCAGGCCGCCATCTCGAGCATCTCCTCGAAGCTGACGGTGGCGAGGTGGCGGGCATTGGGCACGATACGGGGGTCGGCGGTGAAAACGCCGTCGACGTCGGTGTAGATCTCACAGACGTCGGCGTGCAACGCGGCCGCCAACGCGACGGCGGTGGTGTCGGAGCCGCCGCGACCCAGCGTGGTGACGTCCTTGCTGTCCTGGCTGACACCTTGGAAGCCCGCCACCAGAACGATCTGGCCCTCGTTCAGTGCCGAACGAAGACGCCCGGGCGTGACGTCGATGATCTTGGCGTTGCCATGGGTGCCGGTGGTGATCACGCCGGCCTGCGAACCGGTGAAGGACCGGGCCTGGGCGCCGAGTGATTCGATGGCCATGGCCACCAGTGCGTTGGAGATGCGTTCGCCGGCGGTCAGCAGCATGTCGAGTTCGCGTGGCGGCGGCGTCGGGCACACCGCACGGGCGAGGTCGAGCAGGTCGTCGGTGGTGTCGCCCATCGCCGAGACCACCACGACGACATCGTTGCCCTGGCGTTTGGTCTCCACGATGCGCTGTGCGACCCGGCGGATCCGTTCGGCGTCGGCCACCGAAGATCCGCCGTATTTCTGCACGACGAGCGCCACTGACATCCCTTCCGGGTCCGGTTCGCGTCTAAGGATAAGGCCGGTGTCGTCGGCGGTTTCCGCGGGTAATCTCGGTGCCGTGCCTGAACAGCCCCCCGATCGGCGCGCCGACACGAGCGTCCCGATCCACCCCCCGATCGCCGCGCGATGGAGTCCCCGCGCGTTCGACCCGGACGCGCAGGTCACGACCGAGCAGGTAACCGCGCTGTTGGAGGCCGCCCGGTGGGCGGCGACGTGGGGCGGGCGCCAACCGGTCCGGTTCGTGGTGGGAATTCGTCGGCACGATTCCACCGGCGACACGTTCGACATGATCGCCGGATTGCTCAGCCGCGGCAACTCCTACGCCGAGGCCGCTTCGGCGCTGATCCTGGTGTGTGCCGACGAGGGCGAGGACCCCAACACCGCGCTCTACGCGGCGGTCGACGCCGGCGCGGCCGAAGCCAACCTCATCATCGAGGCGGTGTCGCGCGGCCTGGTCACCCACCCGATGGCGGGCTTTGACGTCGACGCGGCTCGCGTGGCGTTCGACATCCCTGACCGGGTCCGGCCACTGATGGTGATCGCGGTCGGTTCCCTCGCCGACTACCGCACGGTCGACGACAACATCGCCGAGCGTGACGGGCGGTTGCGCGAGCGACTGCCCCTGAGTGAGATCGCCTTCGCCCGAACCTGGGGCCAACCCTGGCGTTGACACGGTGACTATGCCTGGTGAGGCAACCGGAGTAGAGTCGAACGTATGCAGCGTGTGTTCCTCCTCGGACGCCGCGGCGGGGCCTGATCCAGACCGGCTTCCCGACGCGGGCGTTTGCGGCGCGCCGGTCTGATGTCCCTCCTCAACTTCCGGAGCCGAAATCGTGACCACGCATTCCCAGACTTCCCGGACTTCCCAGCCTGATTCCCAGACTTCCGTGACCCCGTATTCAATTCCGCCGACGCCTACGTGTCGGCCCGCGCCATCACCACTCCCGCCGGACCGCGCCGCGAGGGCCAGCCAACGTGGAACACCCAGCGCAACTCCGCCATGCCGGTCCTGCGCTACCGGCCCTTCGCCACGGAGATCCCCGGAGGTGAACCCGCCGCACCCTTTGACCGCACCTGGCCGGACATGGTGATCACGCACGCACCCCTGTGGTGTGCGGTCGATCTACGTGACGGCAACCAGGCCCTGATCGACCCGATGAGCCCGGCCCGCAAGCGCCGGATGTTCGACCTGCTGGTTCGGATGGGCTACAAAGAGATCGAGGTGGGCTTCCCGTCGGCGAGCCAGACCGACTACGACTTCGTGCGCGAGATCATCGAGCAGGACGCGATCCCCGACGACGTCACCATCCAGGTGCTCACCCAGTGCCGGCCGGAATTAATCGAACGGACCTTTCAGGCCTGCGAGGGCGCACCGAACGTCATCGTGCACTTCTACAACTCGACGTCGATCCTGCAGCGACGCGTGGTCTTTCGTGCTGACCGCGACGAGGTCAAGGAGATCGCGGTCGCCGGTGCACGCAAGTGTCTTGAGGAGGCCGCCAAGTATCCCCGCACGCGGTGGCGCTTCGAGTACTCACCGGAGTCCTACACCGGAACCGAATTGGTCTACGCCAAGGACGTGTGCGACGCCGTCTCGAGCGTCATCAAGCCAACACCGGACTGGCCGTTGATCATCAACCTGCCGGCGACGGTGGAGATGGCCACCCCCAACATCTATGCCGACTCCATTGAGTGGATGAGTCGCAACCTGAACAACAGGGACTCGATCATCCTGAGCCTTCATCCGCACAACGACCGCGGAACCGCGGTAGCGGCATCGGAATTGGGCTTTGCTGCGGGTGCCGATCGGATTGAAGGCTGCCTCTTCGGCAACGGCGAGCGGACCGGCAACGTGTGCCTGGTCACCCTCGGACTCAATCTGTTCTCCCGCGGAGTGGATCCACAGATCGACTTCTCCAACATCGATGAGATCCGCCGCACGGTGGAGCACTGCAATCAATTACCGGTGCCCGAGCGCCACCCCTACGGCGGCGATCTGGTGTACACGGCGTTCTCGGGAAGCCACCAGGACGCGATCAACAAGGGCCTCGATGCAATGAAGATTGCCGCTGATGAGGCCGACTCTGACGTCGACGACATCCTGTGGCAGGTGCCCTATCTGCCTATCGACCCCCGAGATGTCGGGCGCACGTACGAGGCCGTCATCCGGGTGAACTCCCAATCGGGCAAGGGCGGCGTGGCCTACATCATGAAGGCCGACCACGGCCTAGTCCTGCCCCGCCGTCTGCAGATCGAGTTCAGCAGAGTTATCCAGCAGATCGCCGAAGGTGCCGGTGGTGATGGTGGCGAGGTGTCGTCCAAGGAGATGTGGGATACCTTCGCCGACGAGTATCTGGTCCCAGTGCGGCCACTGGAACGCATTCGGCAGAAGGTCATCGGCTCGGAAGTCGACGGCGGAATCGACGTCATCGAGGCCATTGTCAAAGTCGACGGAGTGGAAACCGAGATCCGCGGCGAGGGCAACGGGCCGTTGGCGGCATTCGTAGCCGCTCTGGGCGCCGTCGGAATCGAGGTGAGCGTGCTCGATTACTCCGAGCACGCCATGTCGGCCGGCGAGGAAGCTACCGCCGCCGCCTACGTCGAGGCCTCCGTCGGGGGCCGCACGGTGTGGGGCGTCGGAATCGCCACCTCGATCACCACGGCCTCGCTGCGGGCGGTCGTCTCAGCGGTCAACCGGGCGGCTCGGCAGGATCGCTGAATACCGGGATTGCCGGTACCGTCCGAATGTCCACCTCTGAGGTCAGTGTCCGGTGCACCGGACATTTATCGGCGATTTCCATCAAACGCGCACGTTGATCGACGTCCAAATCGCCGACGATGGTGATCACCCTTTCGATACGGTCGATCTGACCCTGGCTTGACTCGCATGTCTGGCAGTCGTCTGCGTGAATCTTGCAGTGCCGCAACAGCACCGAGACTTGCTCTAACGGCAGAGCCTTACGTTGGGCATAGAGTCGAATAGTCATGGCGGTGCATGCCCCTAGCGCAGCCAGCAACAGATCGTATGGGGACGGACCGCTGTCGAGGCCACCGACTGAGATCGGTTCGTCGGCCACAAGATGGTGGGCACCAACGGTGACCGACTGCTCGAACATGCCGCGGCCGGTCTCGGTGACAACGACCTCGCCCGGCGGCTGATCCGGCGAATCCGCCGGGACTATGAGGTCACCCTGGGTAACGAGGTACCGCTCGGACCATGCCGCGATCACCGCGGCCGCGTACCGGGCATCTTGACGCCGCGACAACAGGTGGTCGGCACCATCGAGGGATATGAAGCTCTTCGGATGTCTGGCTGCGACGAAGATGGCACTCGCGTTGTCGATCGAAACAATCTGATCTGCGGGCGCGTGCATGATCAGCAGTGGCTTGCGCATGTCGGCAACCTGGCTCAGCAGTCGCTGCTCGGCGACGTCGTCGAGGAATTCGCTGCGGATGCGAAAGACCCGGCCACCTAACTCCACCTCACCTTCGCCACGATCGCGGATTGCCTCAATCTCATCCTTGAACAAGTTGGTGACGTGACTCGGATCCGACGGAGCGCCGATGGTCGCAACGGCCTTCACCTCCGGGATGCGGTGTGCCGCGCCCAGTACCGCCGCGCCGCCGAGGCTGTGCCCGATCAGCAACGCCGGAGCCCGGCGGGTGACTCGAAGGTGGTCGGCGGCGGCGACGAGATCGTCGATGTTGGAGGAAAAATCCGTGTTGGCGAAATCGCCTTCACTGGACCCCAGTCCGGTGAAGTCGAACCGGAGAACGCCGATGCCACGCGCCGCCATAGTCTCGCCGATGACCTTTGCCGCACGGCTCTCCTTGCTGCAGGTGAAGCAGTGGGCGAACAACGCATAGCCGAGAGGGTCCCCGGCGGGCTCATGCAGTAGGGCCCGCAGTAATTGTTCGCGGCCGTTGCGGAAGTCGAACTGTTCGGAATTCAACGGCACCTCCTGAAGATGTCCTCAGGCTCGCAGCCTCTGATTAAAATAGGGCGAACTGCTGGCCCTGGTGGACGGGTTGCTCGAATTGGTCGACACCGGTGCCGCCGGCCACCGATCCGACGCTATTCATGAAGTGCTGGTCGGAGATGGTCGGTACGCCCAATTCCCGCGCTTGGTAACCCTTGCCGTGCTCAGGTTGGGGTTCGTTGCAGATGACCAGCGACGTTGCCGGATCCACGGCATCGGTATAAGCCAGGCCCGCGTGCAGGATGCGTTCAACGAGCTCTTCATGGGTACGGCTCACCTCCGCCGACAAGGCCACCCGCATGCCCTGCACCAGTGGTCCGCCGCTGTAGTAGCGACCCGGGTTCAGGTAGGGGCACGGCATCCGCGAGGCCAACATCTTCAAAGGACGGAGCTCCTCGTGGGTGACCTCGCCGTTGGGCCAGTGTCGCCGGGACAGCGGCCGGACCGGAAGCCAGATGTCGCGCGCACAGGCCTGCTGGAGTGCGTGCGTCAACAGCCGGGAAAGCACCAGCGCGTCGTCAAAAGCATCGTGGGCGCGGGTCTGTGGGATGTTCCAATGCCGGGCAAGGGTTTCCAGTCGCAGGTTATCCAGGCCAAGATCGAGCCGGCGGGCGAGTTCCACCGTGCACATGACGTTGTCAACGGGCAATGCGATTCCCGCACGTTCAGCCTCGGCGATCAGAAACGAATAATCGAACGCGGCGTTGTGGGCAACCATGGTGCGGCCGTCCATCAACTCGGCGAGGTCACCCGCAATGTCGCCGAACGTCGGCTGGTCCTCCAGCATCTTTGATGTCAGCCCGTGTACGTGCGTCGGTCCGGGGTCGACACCGGGGTTGAGCAGGCTCACCACCGAGCGTTCGACGTTGCCGTCGTGATTCAGCGCCAGCGCCGCCACGCTGAGGACCCGGGCATGCCCGGGACGGAAGCCCGACGTTTCCACGTCGACGACTACCCAGCCGTCGTCGGACTCACCGGCCGGTCGGCCCCAGGAGTGACTCACAACCGCCAGAATTGCACGCCCCCCCGACAGCGACCGGCACATCGGATCCGTGTCGGGCCGGTTGTGGCCGAGTCGGCATAAACTCCCTCAAATGACTGAGCCGGGGATGACTGAACCGGGGATGACTGAACCGGGGATGGCCGACCCGGGGATGACGCCGCGGGGACGTGCCGCGCTGGCCTTTGGCTCGACGGCGCGCTGGGCCTCCCGGATCACCGGCCGTGGTGCCGGAGCCATGATCGGCGGCTTGGTCGCGATGACCCTGGACCCCTCGATCCTGAGACAGCTGGGCGCTGGGCGCCGCTGCGCGATCATCACCGGCACCAACGGCAAGTCCACCACCACCGGGATGGTGGCCGCCGCCCTGTCCGCCCTGGGGTCGGTGGCGACCAACGGCGAAGGCGCCAACATGGATGCCGGTCTGGTTGCGGCCCTTTCCGCCGATCGCGGTGCCACCCTGGCGGCTCTCGAGGTGGACGAGATGCACGTGCCGCATGTCTCCGACGCCGTCAATCCGGCCGTCATCGTGCTGCTGAACCTCTCCCGCGACCAACTTGACCGGGTGGGCGAGATCAACCACATCGAGCGCACCCTGCGCACCGGCCTGTCCCGTCATCCGGGCGCCGTCGTCGTGGCCAACTGCGACGACGTGCTGATGTCCTCGGCCGCTTATGACTGCCCCCACGTGGTGTGGGTGGCTGCCGGCGGCGGCTGGTCCGGCGATTCGGTGAGTTGTCCGCGCAGCGGTGAGGTGATCGTGCGCGAAGGCCGGAATTGGCACTCCAGCGGAACGAATTTCCGGCGGCCCGCGCCACAGTGGTGGTTCGACGACGAAACGCTCTACGGCCCGAATGGCCTGGCACTGTCGATGCGACTCGCTCTACCCGGATCAGTCAACCGCGGCAACGCCGCACAGGCGGTCGCGGCAGCGGTCGCGATGGGTGCCGACCCGGCGGCGGCGGTCGCCGCGGTCTGCGGGGTCGAAGAGGTCGCCGGTCGCTACCGCACGGTGCGGATCGGCGACAAACACACCGCCCGACTGCTCTTGGCGAAGAATCCGGCGGGCTGGCAAGAAGCCCTGTCGATGGTTAACAAAACTGCTGCGGGAGTGGTCATCGCGGTAAACGGCCAGGTGCCCGACGGCGAGGATCTGTCGTGGCTGTGGGACGTGCGCTTCGAGCACTTCGGCGGGACTGCCGTCGTCGCGGCCGGGGAGCGTGGAACCGACCTCGCGGTCAGGCTCGGCTACGCAGGCGTGGAACACTCACTGGTTCACGACACCGTTGCGGCCGTCGAGTCCTGTTCGCCCGGGCACGTCGAAGTGGTCGCCAACTACACCGCGTTCCTTCAGTTGCAGCGGGCGCTGGGACGCGCGGGTGCCCGGTGACGGACGCGGTGCGCATCGGCCTGGTGCTGCCCGATGTGATGGGCACCTACGGCGACGGTGGCAATGCCGTGGTGCTCCGCCAGCGATTGCTGCTGCGCGGGATCGCCGCTGAGATCATCGAGATCACCCTTGGGGATCCGGTGCCGGAATCACTGGATCTCTACACCCTCGGCGGCGCCGAGGACTACGCCCAGCGTCTGGCCACCACGCATCTGCGGCGCCACCGGGGACTGCAACGCGCGGCGGACCGGGGCGCGCCGGTACTGGCGATCTGCGCGGCGATCCAGGTGCTGGGACATTGGTACGAGACCGCCGCCGGTGAACGAGTCGATGGGGTCGGCCTGCTGGACCTCACCACATCCCCGCAATCGGAGCGCACCATCGGCGAGGTGGTCTCCACCCCGTCGGTCGCGGGACTCACCGAGTCGTTGACCGGATTCGAGAACCATCGCGGAGGAACGGTTCTCGGGCCCGATGCCCGGCCGCTGGCAACAGTCATCAAGGGCGCCGGCAACCGCAAGGGGGACGGTGTCGACGGCGCGGTACAGGGCAGCGTGCTGGCGACCTATCTGCACGGGCCGTGTCTGGCCCGCAACCCCGAGTTGGCCGACCTGCTGTTGACCCGGATCACCGGCCCGCTGCCGCCATTGGAGCTACCCGAAGTGGATCAGTTGCGCCGAGAGCGGCTGGCCGCACCGCGCCGCATGTGACAGCTCGTGTATGTTAGCTGAGCGCTATCTCGCCTTTGCTGGATCCCGGATTTCCGGCCCCGGTGAATGCCGCGCAGCCCAGTCGCCCACCACGAAACGAGTCATCCGTGATCGCCCTCAGCCGCTCCCTGACCGCCGCCGGAACCGCCCTGATGGGCGCGAGCCTGATCGCCACGTCGGCCTCGGCCCCCGTCGAGGTGGCAGTCCCGCAACTCAGCGACGCCGCGATCAGCCTTCAGGCCTCGGTGCTGGATATCTTCACCTTCCCGGCGGTCCAGCAGGCCATTGTCAACGAGGTGGAATACGCCGCACTGTGGGCGGCGGGACTTGCCCAGAGCGGGATCGGGGTCAGCCAGTCCCTCGCCGCCGTTCTACCGACCCTGATCACGGCTACCCAGCAGATCTTCGCCAGAGACCCCCTCGGTGCGCTCACCACCGTTGAGGACGCCGCCCTCGGCGCCGCCGAGGCGATCCTGGTTCCGCTCGTCGCATCCAGAATCGACATCGGCCAGATCCAGCTCGCAGTCGAGTCAGCATTGCTTCTGGCCCGCCCGGTGGCGGCAGTTGAACTCGGTGCGGGACTGTTCGCCGCCTTCGACGCGGTCACCCGCGCGGTGATCACGGCCGGGCAGAACTTCGTCAACGCCGTGCTGTCACTTAACCTCGGCAACATCGTCGCGGCCACGGTCGACGGCGTCCGGGACGTGGTGACCTCGTTCGGTACCGCCGGCCAGGATGCCGTCAACGGCATCGTGGCTGCTCAGACCACCCTGGCGCTGGCATTGGCGGAGCGGCCCGTGCCGATTCCGGTGGCGGCTGTCGCGCGCAGCGCTTCGGCGGCCGCTTCCTCAGTTCCCTCCGCTCGGGCGACGGGGGCGGCTGCGGCTGCCGAGACCGCTGCGGCAGCCGAGACCGCTGCGGCTGCGGAGGCCGCTACGGCCGCCGGGGTTAAGACCGCGGTTGTTGCTGAGGTAGTGGCTGCTGAACCCGGAGAGGCCGCGCGCGAATCGGCGGCACCGGGCGCTTCGACCGCCGACTCCGCTCCGCGGCGGGCGGCCGCACGGACGACGCGTTCCTGATTCCGCCGCTGCCGCCGATGCCGGGTCCACGACACGGACCGGACCCACTCCGAAGCGGTCCGCGCGTGGGGCTGCCGCTTCGTAAATCTCGGATACCGGTTGCCGCCGACCGGCTTGTTTTAGCGCGACTACCGCGGGGCGACCGTTGGTCAGACCATCGCCCGACGGCCGGCGAGTGCACGGCCCAATGTCAGTTCGTCGGCGAACTCGAGATCGCCGCCCATCGGCAAACCCGATGCGATACGGCTGACGGTGAGACCCGGGATATCCCGCAGGATGCGCAGAAGATAGGTGGCGGTGGCTTCGCCTTCGGTGTTGGGGTCGGTCGCGATGATCACCTCGGTGATATCCACTCCGTCGACCCGCTCCCCAATCCGGTTGAGTAACTGGCGAATCCGTAACTGATCGGGACCGATCCCAGACAGTGGATCCAATGCGCCGCCCAAGACGTGATAGCGCCCGCGAAACTCCCTGGTGCGCTCGACGGCCTGGACGTCCTTGGGTTCCTCGACCACGCACACCTGCGTCCCGTCCCGTCGGGCGTCGGCGCAAATCCGGCAACGCTGCGCCTCGGAGACGTTTCCGCACATATCGCAGAACTGCACACCGTCGCGGACCCGCGCGAGCACGGCGGTGAGCCGATCGATGTCGGTCGGCTCCACGGAAAGCAGGTGGAAGGCGATCCGCTGAGCGCTCTTTGGCCCGATGCCCGGCAACTTGCCGAACTCGTCGATCAGGTCCTGAACAGGACCCTCAAACATGACGGGTCAAGTCAGGACTCCGGCAGCGGTCGGCCGCCCGCTGCGGCCAACGGACCCAGGATCGACTTCACCGTTTCCCGCATGGTCTCAGCGGCGTTGTCGAGGGCACCGATGATCAGGTCCTGCAGCGTTTCGACATCAGCGGGGTCTACGACACTCGGGTCGATGCGGACGGCAATGACCTTGCCCTGCCCGTTGAGCGTGACCTCGACCAACCCGCCGCCGGCCTGGCCCTGCACTTCGGTCTGAGCGATCTGTTGCTGGGCCGCGAGTAAGTGCTGCTGCATGTGCTGTGCCTGGGACAGAGCCGCCTGCAGTTCACCCAGGGCTTGCTGGGCCTGCTGGGCTTGTTGAGCCTGCTGAGCCTGCTGGCCAAACGCGCCCAGGTCACCGGGGTCACCGGGGGTAATTCCGGGTTGCATGACGGTCTCCTTGCATCTCGGTCTCGACTTCGTTGCGGCTTGGCGTTTCACCCCACCGGTGACTTCCCAGCCTAGTCGCCGAGGGTTTACCGTGACGCCCGTGCTGAAGATCGCCCTCGGTCGTGTCGTGGCTGCAACATCGATCGGCGCGTTGCTGGCAACCGCGTCGCTGCCCGCACCCGATGCCGGTGCAGCACCGGCCGGCGGCGTCGCCGGCATGATCGTGTTCCTCGACCCGGGCCACAACGGCGCCAACGACGCCTCAATGACCCGACAGGTCCCCACCGGACGCGGCGGTACGAAAGATTGCCAGACCAGCGGGACCGAGACCGTCAGTGGCTACGCCGAACACACTTTCAATTGGGACACCGTCTTGCGGATCCGCGCGGCGCTAAGCCAGCTGGGGGTGCGCACCGCGATGTCCCGCGGCAATGATGACGCGGTCGGGCCGTGCGTCGACGAACGCGCCGCGATGGCCAACGCCCTGGCCCCCAACGCCGTGGTGTCGATCCATGCCGATGGCGGTCCGCCCACCGGGCGCGGATTCCACATCCTGTATTCCAGTCCCCCGCTGAATCAAGCTCAGGCCGGCCCGTCGGTGCAGTTCGCCCGGATCATGCGGGATCGGCTCTCTAACTCCGGGATCCCACCGGCGACTTACATCGGTTCCAATGGTCTCAACCCGCGGACAGACATCGCGGGACTCAATCTGGCCCAATACCCGTCCATCCTGGTTGAACTGGGCAACATGAAGAACCCGGTGGATTCGACATTGATGGAGGGCATTGAGGGACGTCAGAAGTATGCGAACGCCGTCGTGCAGGGCGTGGTCGCATTCCTGCAGACCCAACCGCCCCGGACGAGCTGACCCGCATCAGCCCTCAACCTCTTTCTTGAGGTTCGCGAGCACCTCGCCCTGAATCCTGCGTAACCCCACGGGCGCGAAGACCCGCTCGAAGAAACCTTTGACTCCGGTCGCCCCCGTCCAGGCGGTCTTCACCGTCACGCTGGAACCGGCGGCGCCGGCCGGGGCGACCGTCCAGTTGGTGACCAGCGATGAGTTGGCGTCCTTCTCGATGACGGTGCGCCCAGCGATATCGACAGCGGCGCGCACCTCGCGTGACCGCGACTGGGTGGCCTGAAGTTTCCAGCTTGCGACGGTGCCTTCACCGTGGCCACCCTGCAACACCTGGTAGTTGCTGTAGTGCGGCGACAGGATCTTCGGGCGCATCACCCGATAATCGGCGACGGCGTTGAGCACGACGCCGGGCTCGGCGTCGATCAGGATGGTGCTGGATGCACTGACCCGTGCCATCAGACTCCTCGTCAGGTCCCGGTCTAGCCGTCGATCCGACGTGCGCCGAGTTCACTTTGCAACAGTTCCAGGGCGACCTCTTCAGGATCTCGGCGGGGCGCAGCGTCATCGTCGACACCGACCTCGGCGATCATGCTGTCCTCTTCGGCCCGCTGGGCGTCGGCGGGATCCGATTCGGGTTCCGGGCCAACGAGATCAGCCACCAAACCCTGCTCGAGCACACCGAACTCGCATCGCACCCGCCAATCCACACCGAGGGCATCCTTGAGCGCATCACGGATCACGTCGGTGTTGCGCTGCTCGCTCAGCCGCTTGGCCAGCGGAGCGGATTCGTGCGCGAGAATTAGCGTGCCGTCCTCGACGGCCCGCACGACGGCTCCGGCCAACATCACCTCGGTGGTGCGGCTGCGTTCGCGCACTTTGTCTCGCACCGTCGACCACATGGAGCTGAACCGCCGCCGCGCTTGGCTCGGCCGACCCACCCGCCGGACCGTCGGCGTCGACACCGCCGGAGGCGCGGGTTCCGCGGGTTCGGGCCTGACCCGGGTTCGACCACTGGGGTTGCGGCAGGGCCGCGGCGTCGGGGGAAATCGCCGGCGAGACCTGCGGCGGTGCGGGTTCCGCGACACCCTGGTGTCGGGGCTTCACTCGGGGTCGGGGTCACCCGGGGTCGGGCGACACACTGGAGTCGGGGCGACACTCGGGGTCGGGGCGACACTGGGGTCGGGGCTTCATTCGTGTTCGGGGCGGCCTGAGTCTTGCGGGGCGTATCGCCGGTCGGTGGCCGGCGCAGCCGCACTCATCGCGACCTTCGTCGGCCGGGACTGTGATGTCCAGCCGAGTCTGATGCGCTCCGAGGCGTTGCAGCAATGCGGACTCGGTGTCGCTGGCCGAGGGCAGCAGCAACTGGGCGCACACCACCCCAGCAGTAATCGCGGGCGGCTGCGCCGCGCATCTCCCCCAATCCGTGATGCACCACCTCGGCGTATCGGCCAGCGTGGCGGACCGACCCGGGTCGCTTGCTCGCGCATCCGGTCGAGATATCGCCGGGGCGTCCACGACGCCGCGACTCGCTGCGTCGGGAACAGCCTGCAGCACAATGAGATCGCGGAAGCGTTCCAGCAGATCGATAGCGAATCGGCGGGGGTCGTGCCCGGCGTCGATGACCGATTCGATTGCGTCGAACAGTGCTGCGGCATCGCCGGCGGAAAGCGCATCGACGGCGTCGTCGATCAGGGCGACATCGGTGACCCCAAAGAGTGCCAGCGCCCGCGGGTAGTGCACCCGGTTGCCAGCACCGGCCAGCAACTGGTTTACACGCTGGAGAGTGTCGCGGGGTAAACCGCCGCCGGCCTGAATGACCAACGGGAATACCGCACGTCGACCTCGACGGATTCAGCGGCAAAGGGGCCGTATTCGATGAGGCCGCGCATGGCCTGGCGGTGCCAGCAGCCGGAACGGTAATGGTGCGTTCGCGAACGGATGGTGGGCAGCACCTTCTCCGGTTCGGTGGTCGCGAACACGAAGATCAGGTGGTCAGGCGGTTCCTCAACGATCTTGAGAAGCGCGTTGAACCCGGCGGTGCTCACCATGTGCGCTTCGTCCACGATGAAGATGCGGTAGCGCGACTGCGCGGGAGCGTAGAAGGCGCGGTCCCGAAGATTCGGGTCGTCCACGCCACCGTGGCTGGCAGCGTCGAGTTCCACGACGTCCACCGATCCGCCGCCGCGGCGCTAGGGCGAGACAGGAATCGCAAATCCCGCAGGGCGCTCTGAGTCGGTCCCTGCTCATTGGTCTCAACGACCGGGCCAGGATGCGCGCCGAGGAGGTCTTGCCACAGCCCCGGGGGACCTGAGAACAGATATGCATGGCTGATCCGGCCGGCGGCAAGGTCGACAGCGGTTCGTGACGTTCCTGGCCGACTACCTCAGCGAAGTGTCGTGCTGGTTTGGTACTTCGATAGAGCGCCACCAGCAGGCTAACGAGAACGCCGGACGAGAAGGCCCGGCTTCGAAGACCTCTCATCGCAGCAGCGACTCAGTGGCGGCCAGCAAGGCACAGGTGGCCAGGCTGTCAATGGCCGCGGCCAAGTCCGTGGTGGTGGGGAAACTCGGCGCGATCCGGGAATGTTCTTGTCCTCCGGGTCAATCCGGTACGGGAACGACGCGCCCGCCTCTCCGTCACGGCGATACCGGCATCCCGGCCAACTCCACCGTGCGCCGGGCGGTTCCGGGCATCAAGACCAGGCTGATGAAGTAACCACCCTCAGGGGTGGTCCACGACGCGACCCCGAGTCAGCCAGGCGCTTCCAGAATCTCCGCCAGTGCGGTTTCGGGGATAGCACCCGTTGATGGCGCAGCATGTGCAGCCGCACACCGTCCGCGTCGTCGAAGAACCGAAGATGGCGCAGTTGATTCACCTTGTCGGGCCCGATCGACTTCTTCCGCGTACTGCAGGTACCAGGCGATGTTGCCCAAAGCGAGCCGCCGAAGAAACTCACCCCTGCCCCGGCAAAGGGGATTCTCTCGATGTCGAGGAGAACACGTGTAGCCGGTTCGCGATTGCCCGCCGTGGCAGCCAGGCCCAGCACATCGACCTGCCGCGGGAAATCCAATGTGAGGTGTGGACCGCGTAGGAGTTATCCCAGAAGATCCGAAATCCGTTGCGGCGGTATTCATCTGAACCAATTCCTGACCACCTCGGGGAGTAGACGGTACCGGTGGGATTGGAGAACAGCGGCACACACCACATTCCCTTTTGATCGCCGGATCGGCAGCCACCAGTCCTCGACCATGTCGACGTCGGGCCCGTCCTCACGAATCGGAACACATCATCTCAATGCCCAGGCTTTCGGTAATCGCGAAATGCCGGTTCATCCCGGCGACGGGCACAGGAATTTGACTGCCGACTCCGGCGCGAGTTGTTCCTGAATCCACGGTCCTCGGCGAATCCACGCCACCGTGCAGCATCGCGAACACGGCGATGTCGTGCATCAGTTCCAAGCTGGAATTGTTCGAGGCAATCAGGATTGTGAACACCGATGCCCAAACAGCTCGCCGAAGATTGCTCGCAGGCCGGGCAACCCAGGCACCCGCCGAAGTTGCGGGTGTCGGTGCCATCGTCGTCGCGGTAGTCACCACTTCCGGGCAATTCCAGCAGGGCATTGGAAAGGTCGAGTTGCTCGGCCGATGGTTTACCGCGGGTGAGGTCCAGAGACAAATTCTTGGCTTGCAGATCGGCATAATCCCGCCGCTGAAGCTCATTCTGTGCCAGCAGTTCGTCACGACCTAGAGTCTGAAACGACACCATGCGCCTTCGTCAACGCCGTGGATCGGGCCAGCGCCCGGCGAGAAGCTGGGACCCTGCGTTCCGCCAGAGCCTGCTGGACTCCTGCTGCCTTCCAGCCCTGGGGAGTTCCGTTGACGCCGCGCGGGTCCGACCTGCGTAATACCCGGACCCTGGGAGCAGGACAGCCAGCCGGTCGGGCACCGCCGGAGTCGGCTACCATCATCGACGGAGGATTCGCTCAGGCCTATGGCGTCACCGGAACGCGGTTGGGTTAATAGCCCCTCAGGGTTCAAATCCTCATCCTCCGCACCGTCCGAGGTGCGACCAAAGCCAACGGTGGTGCCGTGCACCCTCGGACCACAACTGCCGAGGAGTGAATGCAGCGCCGCGCCGCGGACAGCACTGCACCCTCGCGTTGTTCGTAAGCGCCCCTTTACATCGTGTTCATGATACCGCGATGGTGGGTACTGACCGGCGATTCGTTGAATCACGCGGCCACGGTCGGGAGGATCGTGGCCGGGTTGCCCATCGCTGCGCCGCGGTGCCGATCATGCTCATTTGCGTCGTGCGCTGCAACCGGTTTTCGCACTGAACTCGCACTGCGGGATGCAGGCATGGTCGGCCGTCCTGCACATAGTGGCGGGCGCCTTGACGTCCCCGCGGCGGTAGCGAGACTTGCTCAGTCTGGAGGCTGTGGGCCCCTGGCTGTCTGCCGTCTACGGCGCGGCCGCAGCCATCGCGCTACTCGGGATTCGTGAGACGGTCGCGGGTCGCCGAGAAGCCCCCGCTGAAGCCAAGCCCCCACAGCCCGACAAGCCCCTGAAAGAGAAGCGGGCGAAGTGCCGCGGACGCAAACGGGGCAGCCTGACCGAGGACTCCGCGACCTGACGACACCCTCGACCCCGAAGATTCCGTCGCGAGGCGCCCGAGGTGTCGGAGGACTCCGAGAGACCTCCGCCCCAAACAGGGACGCGGAGGTCGTCGAGACCAACTCGATGGAACTGGAAGTCGGCGAGATACGGCTCGTCGAAACCGACGTCAGAAATCGACACCGTTGAAGCCGACACCGTTGAGACCGACACCGTTGAGACCGACACCGTTGAGACCGACACCTGGTTGAGACTGACACCGTTGAGACCCGACACCATCGAGACCGACACCATCGAGACCGACACCGCGCCGGGCGACACCGCGCCGGGCGACACCGCGCCGGGCGACACCGGGATCAGTTGATACGGAGAAGACCGGCGGCCTGCGCAACAAGCGGCCCACCGGCAGCGCCGCCGCTCGCCCTGTTGATCGGGGACGGTCAGCAACATGGTTGAGACCGGGGTGCGCCTAACCCTGATGAGCCCGGACGTATGATGCCACCCTGTTCCGGTGGCCGCCCCCGCTTACCCGTCATTCTTTCGATCCTGGTCGGAGGGATAGCCCTCACATCGAGTGGGGCAACGGCGACAGCGGAAACCTGCCCAACGTTGAGGTGGTTTACGCCCGCGGCACGGACACCACTCCGCCGGTCGACTTCGTCGGGCAGGCTTTTGTCAATGCATTGAGCGCCCAGATTCCCGGCAGGACCATCAGCGTCTACGGCGTCGACTACCCGCCACCAACCTCGCCCGTCCAACGCCACGCGCGGCTCCGGGCCTGGGTCCACATCGTCAACCGCGCCGCCGAATGCCCTGCCACCCAATCCGTCTTGAGCGGCTACCTGCAGGGCGCCGCCGTCATCGATCTCCTCACCGCCGACAAGCCGCTGCCATGGGGCACCAACACGCCGATGCCCGCAGCGGTGGCCGGCCAGGTGGCGCTCACGCAGTGTTCGGCAACCCGTCTCGACGGGTGGGCGGCGGGCCGATAACGGCAATCAGCAAGACCTACGGGCCCAGGTCGACTCAGGTATCACCGGCGGCCCGTTCTGCTCCAACGGATCGGACGTGACCGCGCACGCCAAGTAATGGCGGCGTCGTTCGACCAGGCTGCGAAATTCGTCGCGGCCAGGCTCCGCTGAATCGTTAGACCAACGTTGGCAGGGCCCGCAGTGGCAGATCAACCCTCAATGTCGGAGATGTTGGACCGCCGACCGCGGCGTTCGCGAAGATCCGAGTAGACCAACTGGTGATCTGGTAAAGCGCGTCAGCGAGTCACCTGCGCCGACCGTGATGTCGTTGAGTGGCACCGATGTTCGTCTGTTCGCGGCCGTCGAGGGTGACCGTCGCGGTCACGTTATTGCCGACGACGAGGCCGGTGGCGTCGTCCACGAACTGCGCGTAGACCGCCTCGGCTGGTGCCCAGACCCGGAGTAGGTGAAGTCAATTGGGCCGCGCCCACGACCTGATCACCGGTGTCCGGGGTCAACGCACGTTGACGCGTTCCCGGCCGGGGTGGGGAAGATCAGGCTGAACGGGAACGAGAAGGCCGGAGTTTGACCTGAGCTGCCGAGGATCGGCAGAATGCCGAGCGTGCCACCGGTGTCGGTGGCGCTCACTGGATGGGCTGGTTGGAGTTTCGGGGCTTTATGCGCATCTATGCAGCCGCCTTTGGGTCCTTCCACCTGGAAAACGGGATGGCATCAGCCGGGGTGCCCCTCTATCCTTGACGTACTGGTTCAGCCACGCGAAGGTGTCGGCGAACAGGAGATCGGCCTGCAGAGGTTGGCGCCGGTGGGAGTGAGAAGCCGTGACCACCGCAGAACCAGGCCAATTTCACCCGGTGTCCCACGGGTTGGCGAAAATGGTTTCGGCGTTGAACACCGACTGATTCAGCGGGAACAACGCATCAACCGTGCCTGTAGCAACAGGGTCGGGGCTTTGAGTTGGTTGAGCAGCGAGGTCGGGCCGCTCGGGCCAGGGACCGCCTGCGCGGTTTGAGTGAGGTGGCCGAACAGAGCGCCGGTGAGAAACCCTCGTAGATCTGGGTGCTGGATCCGGGCGCCCGCCCGTACCAAGCCGAGAAGTTGGAGTGCCGACCACGCGGTCTTGAACGCCTCGGAGGGGTACAGCGCATCGATCAGGGAATACCAGTTTCCGGCCGGAACGATGGCATCGATGTGGGGTCGGTGCTGGCGGTGACCATCTGAATCCCACCGCCGTAGGAGCCGCCCACCATGCCGACTCGATCGCCGGCGACGTCGAGGTCGGCAAGCGGGTTCTCGGCGACCCAGCTGACGATCGCGGAGGCGTCGCGGCCCTCGAAGAACGGGTTGTCCAGCTGCAGCACCCCACCGGAGGCGAACTACCGCGGGGATCCCAGGTGATCACGTTATAACCCTCGTCGCGCATGAGATTCACCCGGGGACGATGCTGAAGGTGCCCGCCGGATCGTACGTGATCGGTTTCGCCGGGCGAGCCCAACTGGGCCGTTGGAGCACCGTCGGCGCGGTCTCGCTGGCCGCGATGCCGGCGGCGGGGAAGAAGTTGGTGCTGATCTTTACCCCCGTCGAAGGAGAGACGACGTCGTAGGTGAACGCCACCGTATCCCTGGGCGCGTCAGCGCCGACGTTGACGGTGACGGTCGCCACGATCGAGCTGCCGATGATCAGCCAGCAGATCGCTGATCAACGGTAACCGTTGCAGCAATGAGATCACCGGCGCGGCGAACAAGCCGACCAGTGGGATGCTGATGAAACTTGTCGAAATTGGTGACCTCGGTGATCCGGACCCCGAACTGCTCAGTTTTGCCGGCGCCGGTGATCAGATTCCAGTTCGCGTAGCAGATCGTAACTCAGTGGGTCGGTCGCCGTCAACGAGATCGGCACCGTCCCCAGATCGAGTTTTGCCGTGCCGTTGCTGCCTCCCAGTGAGGTGTAGACCAACCCGGTGCCGCGGGCGCCAGGGTGGCGTTGAGGGCAATCTCTGGAAGATCCCGTCGACCAACACCACCGTCGGTTGACGGTGATGCCGTCTCGGTGACCGTCGCCGAGAGGTCACCTGCGCGGTCGGGGCCGTGCTGATCGCCGCGCTCAAGGTTTGGCGGCGGGCGGCGCCAGCAGCGCCCACGCCGCCGGGGAGTCCGCCGGCACCAGCGGATCGGTGTCGGCACCGTCGGTGACCCCGGTGTCCGCCTCGGACAGAAACGCCGTCACCTCGTAGGCCTGGGCTGGTTCCGGAAGCGGATCGATGATGACCCGGACATCCGGCCCGACGGGTGGCCCCGGTCGAACGCGGGCCGGGCGCCCAGGGCCCCATCGGCTGCGGTCTCATCGGCTGCGCCCTATCGGCTGCTGTCTGGTCGGTCGCCACTGCCCGCCGTCGCCGACCCCGGGGCCCGCGACCGCCAGGGCCGCGGCGCGGCGGGACACACCTGCGGCGGGCGAGGTGATCGGCGGGCAAGCGACCGCCGACGCAGCGACGCGCTGACGGTTACTGCCCCGCACGGTGCCGCACCCGGGCGGGGCCGGCGTTACCGCGGCGCGCACCGGCGCGCGGGGCAGCGGAATCCCCGACCCTGCCGAACCGGCGGAGTCGGCACCCCGCGCACTGCCGTCGACGGTGTCCGCCCCACCACCCCAGCGCTGGAGAACACGGCCGCGCCCACCCCCAGGGCCACCGCCAAGCCACCGACCCGGCCCACAAAACGCGATGCACTCATGGATGTGCTCCCGGCAAGCGTGCTGTCACCAGACAGACACGACCTGCCACCGGGCAACCACCGGCAAATCCCTACCCTGGCAAACGCCCGTGCGGATCACCAGATGGCGAAGTCCGTCGACCCGATCCGGTTCGGCGCCGTGCATAGGTTGACATAGACCAACCTGCTGGAACGGGATGTATCCGGTGTTCATCAGTTCGCCGTCGCCGACCACGGTCGGGCTGTTGGCCCCGGGATGGTGTTGTAGGAGTACAGCAGCGTCTGACCGTCGGCGGTGTACACCGAGATCTTTCGTGTTCGACGGCACCGAGAACGCGCCGCCAATCAGGTAGGCCGGCAAGGTGCCGTACACGCCGCCGGAGTCGATAATCGAGTACGCGGTCTGCTTTGGGACCGTCGTTGACGCTGACCGTGACGTAGGCGTCTGCGCAACGGGCACCGACACCCGGGTGGGCAGCGGTTGGGCCCGGAAGACCCGCGACGCCGAACAGCCTGAGCAGCGCACCCTGGCAGAGCAGGAACCCGTTGCTGAGTTCGCCGGGCAGCGAGGTGGTCGGGATGGTGTGGGGCCGCCTGGCCGGGGCCGTAGGTGTTCGCGCCGACGCCGAGGATGCCGACCACCTGGCTCGGTCTCAGAAACTCCCCGAACGCCGCGCGTCCGCATCGTCGACGATGTTGACGGTGGTCGGCGCGGTGACGACACCGCCACCGAAGTCGACCGTGGTCACGCGTACGTGGTGTAGCGAATGGCCTGTCAGGGTCGCCACTGAACGTCACCTCTATTACTGGTTCACCGAGGTCGCCGGGTGCGAGGCACGGGTGATGATCAGACCCGATGCCCCGGTGTCGACGACCATCGTGGGTTGCCGGGGCCGTTGTTCACCGAGACGATCACAACCGTCTGACCACGGCCCTCATCTGAACCGGGACGAACGCGTACACCTTTGCCGCCATTGCGGGCCTGGCCGACCAGTGCCTGCGTCGGTGCGATGGCCGCACCCAGCAGATTGACCCGCTGGCGCAGCAGCCGCACCCGTCAGGCTGGCCTCTCGGCCAATATCGGCAACGCCATGGTGGCCAGAGGTTGACCTGAGTCACCTGGGTGGATGAAATGCCGGCCGTGTTCGCAATTGCCTGCGAGTGATGCGCCCGGCATGTTGTTCTGCCATGCGGTCATGACCACGCCGCCTCGGCGAGGAACAGCTGGGTGGAACAATCGACGCCACGCCCGCGGCGATATTCGCCGTTCGAACCCCAGGTCTGTTGGTTCAGCAGCGACTGAGCGTCGGAGATCTGTTGCGTGGCCAGCGCGACCTTGATGCCCGGGACGATCGGCTCCGTCGGCAGGTAGGACGCCATGTTGTAGGACGGGTCCGCACCCGGCGCCGGTGGTAACCGCCGCTGGCAGGGCCGAGGCCGGATTCGGGGCGGGCGGGCCGCCGGATTCAAAGCCGGCGGGGCCGGCGGTGCAAAGGCCGGGCTCAGCACCCTCGTCGGGCATCGAACGGCCGTGAGGCCGGTCGCCGTGCGACGGGCGGTCGGCCGTTTGACGGCGGGTTCATCGGACGGCACCGCCACCGGCATGTCGCCCACTGCGGGCAACGCTGGTGTCAGCGGCAGCAGCCGCCGGTACCGCATACCGGCCGGCGCAACGTTCGAGGTCGGCGCGGTCGCGCGATTCATGCGCACCGCCGCAGATCGCGATGCGCGTGGGGCCCCGCCGGCGTTCGGCGATTGGGCGTTCGGCGATTGGGCGTTCGGCGATTGGGCCGTCGGCGACGTCGCAGAGGTGGTGCTGGCAGCACCTTCCGAGGTGTCTTTTTGCGGGGATCCGGCGTCGGCGCCGGTATCGGCGACGGCAACGGCGGTTCCACCGACCATCGAGGCACCCAGGCCGAGCGTCACCGCGGCCGCGCCCAGCCAGGTGTACGGCGTCCTGCGGCGTTGCTTCGACACGGAAATGTCCCCTCGGCTCGGCACAAACACTACCTTAATGTTTCCTGAGAGATCATGGTACCGGCCGTCGGACGTAAGGTCAGATTCGCAGGCCACTCCCCCGAGTCGATTCCCCGGTCGTAGATTCGTCACCCATGCACAGCACGACCGGGGCCGGGCGCTTCGCACCCAGTCCGTCGGCCGATCTGCACCTCGGCAATCTGCGCACCGCCGTACTCGCATGGCTGTTCGCCCGGTCAAGCGGGCGCGGGTTCCTGGTTCGTATCGAGGACCTCGACGAGCGCGCTCGCCAGGACGTGGCGCGACGCCAGTTGGCCGATCTGGCGGCCATCGGTGTGACCTGGGACGAGGAGCCGCAGTGGCAGTCCGAGCATCGCGGGCGCTACGACGCGGTAATCGCAGGGCTGATCGAACGGGGCCTGGTGTACGAGTGCTACTGCAGCAGAAAGGACATCCTCGACGCGCCCCGGGCCCCGCACACCCCGGACGGCGCCTACCCCGGAAGTTGCCGAGCACTTACCGAAGCCCAACGCGAGGCCCGCCGGGACGCGGGGCGACCGGCCGCCCTGCGACTGCGCGCCACCAAAACCGAGTTCACCGTCACGGACCTGCTACATGGTCCCTACACCGGCCGCATCGACGATTTCGTGCTGCGCCGCGGCGACGGGGTGGCGGCCTACAACCTGGCCGTGGTGGTCGACGACGCCCACTGCGGCGTCGACCAGGTGGTCCGTGGGGACGACCTACTTTCCTCGTCGCCGCGTCAGGCGTATCTCGCAGGGCTGCTGGGCTACCGCCAGCCGGTGTACGCCCACGTTCCGCTGGCGCTCAACGCCCAGGGCAAGCGCCTGGCCAAGCGCGACGGCGCCGTCACCCTCGGCGAGTTGGGTGTGCCGCGGGCCTGGGATCTCATTACCGGGTCGCTGGATTGGCCGGCCGCCGACATGGCCGAAGTACTGGCGCGGTTCGACCCGGCGGGGCTGCCGCGCGCGCCGTGGATCTATTCGGGGGCCTAGACCTCAGGCAGACAACTCCATCTGACCCCACGGCGAGCCGTAGGCGGTGAGCAGTTCCAGGAACGGCTCCGACTCGAAACACTCCGGTCCGAGTATCCCGACGCCGCTCCAGGTTCCGTTTGCCAGAAGTTCCAATGCCACAACGGGATTGATGGCCGTCTGCCACACCACGCACTGGTGGCCGTACTCGGCCATCGACCATTCGTTATCAACGACGTGGTAGAGGTAGGTCGATCGGGGCTTACCTTCTTTGCCGGTCCCCGTCACCCAGAGCCCCGCGCACGTCTTGCCTCTCATCTGCGGACCCAGGGTCGCGGGGTTGGGCAGGCAGGCGGCGACCACGTCGCGCGGGCTGACCTCGACCGCGCCTTTGTCGGAGCTGACCTTCACCTTCTCGGTGCGGTCCAGTCCCAGCTTGTGCAGCACCTTGAGGACGTCGATGAATTCCTCACCGAGGCCGTACTTGAATGTCACCCGCTTGCAGTCGATCCAGCGCGGCATCAGCAGCACCTCTTCGTGCTCGACGTTCACACATTCCACCGGGCCGATGCCCTCCGGAAAGTCGAAGACCTCGGGCTCGCTGAAGGGTTCCGTGACGAACCAGCCACGGTCCTTCTCCCAGATCACCGGCGGGTTGAGGCATTCCTCGATGGTGGTCCAGATCGAGAACGACGGGGCGAACTCGTAGCCCTCGACGGTGAGGTTGGCGCCGTCGCGGACACCGAGTTCGTCGATATCGCTGAACAGGTTGTCCGATGCGTAGCGGGCGAAGACATTGGCCAGGCCGGGTTCAACACCGAAGCCGACGACCGCCAACCGGCCTGCCTCGATCCACTTCGGCTCGGCTTCGAACTGCTCGTCGCCGAGTTTGACCCCGGTCAACTCGTAGGGCTTGTCGGGATGTCGCTGCGACAGGCTCATCGCCATATCGAGATAGTCCGCCCCGCCTGCCAGGGCGCCGTTGAAGATCGGCATCACGAAGCGGGGATCGACGGCGTTGACCACATGGGTGATGTGGTGCTCGCGCACCAGTCGTGCCACGGCCTCTTCGGAGGAGGCGTCGACCGTGGTGGCGGAGAAGCGCGAATCCCGGACCGCTCCGGCGGCCCGCCGGGCCTTCTCGTGGTCATAGTCGGCCACCACGATCTGGTCGAAGAAGCCGCGCCGTTGGGCGATGGCACAAAACGCCGACCCGACACCGCCGGCGCCGACCAACAGAATCTTCATGCGCGAAAACTACACCGCGACGTTGAGGCTGACCATGCCCCGCAGGGTCACGTTGGGCTTGTAGGCCGGTTCGGCGGCGATGCGGGCGCCGGGAAAACGCTCGGCTACCGCCGACAGTGCGACCGAGGCTTCAAGGCGGGCCAACGGCGCGCCCAGGCAGAAATGCGGGCCTAATCCGAAAGCCAGGTGGCGCGCCAGGTTTGGGTCGGATCCGAACTCGTCAGGTCGTGTGACCTCGGGTCGCGGTGGGCGGCAGCCAAGAGCAGCATCATGATGTCGCCCGCGGGTTCATCAGCGCCGTTGATACACATGTCTCCGCGATCCGGCCGACCAGTTGCACCGGTGGGTCATAGCGCAGGAGTCTCCTCAACGACCGCCGCGGCACGGTGGACTCCTGGCCCAGCGTCGCCCAATTGATCGCGGATGTCGCAACATCGCCAGCACCCGTTGGCGATCAGATTCACAAATGGTCTCGCGATGACGTTTGAGCAGGTTGCGGAGTCGCGACGATCTCGTCACGGTGAGCTGATCCCCATTCCTCGACCGCGATCAACCCCGACATCAGATCTCGTCGCGAGTGCGCCAGCGCGCCTGCGGATAGGTCTCACCGGTAGCCCGCGCGGGACCCGGCCTGCAACCGTTCCTCGGTTCTTCGCGGCGGTATTGGTACATTCGACAGATCCAAAACCCTGTGCCAGCAACGCTGAGGCCGAAGCTGAATTGAGCCTCTGGTCTCGGATGGGCACCCCGAGCAGTCGACAGATCGCCGCAACCGGCAGCGGATACGCCAGGTCGGTGATCACCTCAGCTTCCGCGGCAGTCACCACCGCATCCAGTAAGCCATTCGACCAGATCAGCGATCCCGGGTTTAACGAACGGACGACCTTGGGCGAGAACGCTTTGCTGACGAGTTTGCGGAACCGGGTGTGATCAGGAGGTCGAGGAACAGGGAAGTTGGAGCGTGCCAAAGGTCGCGCTTCCACCCGGCGGCGATCGCCTGCTGGGCGGCGGTGAACTTGAGGCGGTCGCTGCACGATACCGGATGCCGCAACGCGTTATCGTCGCAGTCGGCGAACGACGAAAACACCACCATTGAGTCAACATGGTGACGACGGCGGGGATGGATGAGTGGGAGTTCAGGCGGTTGGCGTGTGACGCTTTGAGATAAAGGGAGCAGTCGCAGTGCCAGTCTGCCAGCAATACCAGCCCAGAAATCATCCACCAGTTCCCCGAAGTCCCGCCAGGTACCTCGCGATCAACAGAGGCAATGATAGATCTTTCGTTGTGGATGGTGCCTGGCGTCGCGGCGAGCATCTCGCGAGCGACAGACAAATGGTGGATGTAGGCGCGCCAGGGCGCAGTGGGCGCAGGTATAACAGTCGCACTCTACGCCCGTCGATCGGGGTGAAGTCCGCGCGGTGGCGGTGATGTTGTAGCGCCCGTCGGGCAGACCCCGCACGGCATTGCGCGCAACCCGCGACGGCAGACACAATCGAAGGTGTGTCCGCGCCGGCAATCGCGGCGAGCAGGTCGTCAGCTCACTGATACCCAGTGAGTGGCGGGGCTTGGAATCGGGCAACTCCTCAGTTGCACCAACCGACGGATGGTGGCAGGTTTTGCTTCTCCAGTGCACCGCCGATGCCGTATCCGTCGAATCCGCATACGTCGGAATCAACGAGGCCACTCCAAACCGCGCGGCAGGCCTGACGTCCCGGAGGTCCCTCGTAGTGGGCGCCCCTGCACCACTCCGAACAACGCTTGCGCCGGGGATGGCGGCCTCAGGGTGAATGGTGAGCCGGCGGTCTCAGCGAGGCAGCGCCCGGCCCGCACATCTGCGTGCCGGGCAGTGGCTCCTCTTAGTAGGCACAGGTGTTCATCAGTGTGGTCAGTTCGTCGAAAGCCAAAAGATGATGTCGCGAGATTTAGTGCTGAATCACGGACGGACACCTCCGGGAGGTGAACCGGTGGTGGATCAGTCGGGGTGACGGTGAAGGCTGGTGCATCCGTCGTCGACGTCAGGACAACCGTTGCAAACGCGCCAGGGCGAGATTGTCGGCCTGCTCAGTCCATGTCCGCCATGAGCACCTTGCGAAACCGGAACCCAGCGACATGATCACTGGAACCCGCAGCTGTCAGTGAACGTCAGCCCGGCCAGTTCATGAACGCCCCAGCCACCGGCCTCGCGACGCGATGTCAGGCCCGGTTGCAGGTACAGGTGCGAGCGGCGTTAGCCAGCACCGCCTGAGCCCCGGGTTAGCATGGTCTCGGGCAGCACCGCTTTACCGTTGCGGTACCGACCGCGACGAGGCCGGAGTGCAGATGTCGCCGTGCCGCGGGATTGGGCAGCTCTGAGGCCTGCGCCCCGCAGGCACCGGGGCCAATTCGGCCTCGATGTCGAAGAACGCACGCTCGGTCACCCGGGAGGACTCTAACAGGAATCCAGGGCTCCCGGTTGCAGCTCAGTGGCCCCTGGTGACGCGGTGAGGCCGGGCGGCGGCGGTGCCGCCGGTTTCCGGGCCGCGGCTTCTTGGCCGACACCTCCTTGGCGAGCCTTCTTGGCGGCGCCTTCTTGGCGGTGGCCTCAGCAACCGTTTCCCATCACACGTTCGAGGTCGTTAGAGACTCCTCGAGATGACCGAGCAGACGTTGCAGGGCTGGCACGCTGCGTGGCACGGTCAGACCGAAGTCGAGGTTGTCGGCGTTGTTGGACAATGGATATTTAGTGCCTGGCCGTCTAGGGCGATCGAGAACCGTGGTGCCCGTCCAGCCGAGCGCCGTTCAAGCTGCAGCGGTTTTCACGAACCGGGCACGTTGGAGATCACCAGATTAAACAGTGGCGCGGCCGCCCCAACGCAGGATATCGCACTCAGCAGCAAAGAGGTGAAACGTTGAAAACCATGAACATCGGTTGTGGGATTTGGGCGTGTGGGCGAACACCTCCTTATTGCTGCCGTGAGGCACTCACCGACTCGAGTCGCTTCGCCGGATCGGTCAGTCAGTGGCCAGACGGCTAGCAACGCTCCGACCTGGTTGCCGCCTGTGGAGTTAGCGTCGTCACGAAGGCTCACCGGAACCATCGCGATCTCGGCGGTTTGTCGGGGACGCATTCTGCTCGATAAGGATAGGCCCGAAGCGCCCCGCCGCGCATGGCCAAGACCGGTCATTGACAGTGACGCGGCCGCCGCTTTCTTGATCGCCAGAATCCCGTTCCATCGGCCAGGACTGTGCCGCGCGCAACGCCGCGCGCCGATCAGGACGTTCAGGATCGTCACTCAGTGCCCCGAACAGCGGGTCAACTGCTGTTCCGCTGGACCTCTGCAGTGAGGTTGGTTGAAAGCCGACGGACCGAAGCCGACCGCCGAACGCCCGGTTGCGCCAGCTCGCCCAGCAGCAGTGAACCCGGGAGGCGTCAGTCGGCGGGCGCTCGTGGTGCCCCCCAGGGAACTCGCGCCTGGCGATCCAGTGGATCCTTCAGTAGACAAGACCGCGGCGCATCATGGCGCGCTGGCGCGCTGACGCCGTGGACGCGGGCGTGACAGAATCTTGGTGTGAACCGCGGGAAGCGTCCATCGTTGAGGCCTTCGACGGTGGCTCTCCACAGTGGGCGGTGGCGGTCGAGGACAGGGGTTCCGTGCCAGTCGACCAAGAGGTCAATTCCAGCAGTTCACGCACCCGACCCGGCGACGGCAGGGCCGGATCGGCGCAGGTGGTACTCGAGGTCGAGTTGGCGGTCAAAGGCCCGGTTCAGGTTGACGACTCCGCCGAGTTCGGCGGGAGTGCTTGCGGAAAGTCTGGCTGACGTCATCGCGGACGACCAGTTGCTGGTAGATGTCGCGCGTTGTTTGCCTCCGGCCAGAGGTTGAAGACCTGTAGCCCGGCGACGTGCATCGGATCTCCCGCGACTCAGGGAACGGAAACATCATCCAGCGGCGCAATCAGTTCATGGCCTTCACCTCGCCGCCTCAACCGCCCGCGCCGGAACTACCTCAAAAAGCCACCCTTGAGACCATTAGAGCAGTTTTACCGGGCGACCGGTCAGGCGTTTACTCGATTGCTGACGCCGGTGCCTTACCGCCGTTGATGTCGAACCACGGCGGGCGCGGCGCTGCTGCCAATCAATGGTCGCGGCGGCTGATGTTGTAGTGGCCGTCACCGAAGTGGTTGGGTAGCGCATCGAAACCGTCGCCGATACGAACGGTCGAAACACCGACTCATCGGTGCCGGATCTCGCCGATCACCTCGGTGCCGCCGCCCGCAGTGACCGCACTATGACGAACTTCATGCTCTTTCGGAACGGTAGACACCGGTCTGCGGGTCGTAGCCGCTGGCATGGAGCCGAAAGCACGACAAGTTAGCTGCTTAATCCTCGGCGGAGTAGAGCAGCGCGTGGTTGAGGTCGAACTGTGCCATCGAGGACGACCACTGGGTGTTTTCGGTCGAAACGCCGGAGTGATCTCGGTGACTTTGTGGATCACTCGATCAGAACAGTGTCGCGTGAACGTTGGTGTTCAGCTGCCGACGTGCTTGCTCCTGTCCGATGCCCAGCGAACCTCACCAACGGGCTGCGGATGATTGGAGACCCGGGACGGGTGGTTGCTGGCAGGGTGGGGACAATCAGATCGCTGAGGTCGATGGCGAAGAGCGGATCAGTCTGCAGGAAGGTGACAAGGTAGGCGGTGTCCCCCCGACGAACCGGGCCGCGTACAACTGCTCGCCGGGTGCCAGCCCGGTCAGGCTGCCTGAGGTCGAGTGTCACCGGCGGTGTCGGCACGTACGCCGACTGTCGTTCCGCGTGGTCAGGTGCCGTTGATCAGCTGATGAGCGTTGGTGGGCGTCGCGACAGTCAAGTAGTGTTCTGCTCATCCATCGCCGAACTGGTTGATCAAGTTGACCACCGGTGGCCTGCCATGCGACCTGTGTGCCCGCGATGACGAAGCGATCGATACAGGTGTTGTCGGACGAGCCGGTCTCGGTGTACTGCTGGTACTCCCGGGTGCCCACGTACATCGCACTCACAGGTCATGTAGATGGTGTTGTCCCCGGCGGTGACCATGGCGCCCCGCGCTGTCGGCGAGCTGGACCGGCAGAATGCGAGTCGACCGGCACCAGCGTTAGGACTTCAAACTGCGCGTCCCCCAGTGTGCGGGCGAACGTGTCGGTGTTTGGTTTTGTGATGAGTCGACCGTATTCTGCGTCAACGCTATAGGCGTGCGGCAGCGACAAATCCACGATCTGGTCGCCGACGTTTGCGACAGTTGGTTGGCGGTGCGAGTTGGGCGTGACGGTCGGTTCTCCCCAGCGACCCAGCTTCATGGCGAGATCAACCTGGCTGTCGACAGGGTCGAATCAGCTTCACTGGGTATCGGTATAAGCGGTGCCGGACTGGATGACGTTGCGGCACCACGTACACAACGCCGTCAACCGACCGCGCGTCTTGGAATCCGCCGTCGAACGTCGTCCGGTCACCACCGTCATTGGGTTTCCGGTCGAGACGTCGGGTACACGGTGACCGTGGTGCGGGTCCGTCGCCCACCACGGGCCCGCCATCCACGCCATCGGTCGTACCAGCCGCCGTACCCGGACTGGTGATCGCAATCAGACGGTGATCACCGACAGGAACTGGCCGACGACGTCTCTCCGGACAGTGTCCCTGGTAGGCGACGCTCAGGTCAGCACCGACGATCGACAACTGGCCGTTGTGCGCGACGTAGAGGTATCGGCCGTCGGACTCGACGAAGTCTGCCTCATCGATACCGTTGACCTGTGTGTTGTGTCGGGGCGACCCGGTGCCCGCGAGCACCCCGTGAAGTTTCAGGTAGTAAGGCCATGGCCCGCCGTTGCCCAGGCGACCGGCACCATCAGCCGAACAGGCTGCCGTACTGCTCCTGGGCCAGGCCAGGGACAGTCGCGCAGTTCCCTCATCGGTGTAGTAGGCCGCATACGTCGTTGTCGTCCCCTGCGGTGGTCTGCCCCGGATACATCGCCGGGAACAGGTTCATCAAGGTGCGGCGTACCAAAGCAGCGCGCCCTCAAGGTCAATTCTGACCCGGGTTGGCGACCGACTGGAGAGCCAGTTCAGTGCCGAAACTGAGAGCCAAGATCATGGTGCCCATCGCCACGGCCGGATCCCGCCGCGGCGGCGTGGACAGCGGCGCCGCAGAGGTGCGTCTCCCGCGCTGCTCGTGCCGGTGCGCCGATCGGCAGTGCGGTGGCGGTGGCGGTGACCAGCGTCTCGGTCGGAGCCGATGCGACAAAGACGGAGGAGCTCCCGGCAGCGTCACCGTCGCCCTGGCCGCCGTACTCGCGAAGTGTCACAGAGAGAGGATCTGGAATCTAGCTGTTGGCCCGGACTCTGGAGTCGTGTGGTCTAATAACCGTCCGGGCCTGACACGCCGAATCGCCGCGGCGGATGAGCTGACGGTGCTCGGCACGCGCGGGGGGAAGCGACCGGATCGTTCAGATCCGTGCGCCGAAGATCCATTTGGCAGAAGTCCGTGGCGATTGCCCCCGCGCCGCGGACCACGTTCAGCGGGGTGGCCGACTGCCCGGCGGGAGTGGCCGACTGTAGGGGTGGCCGACTGCCCAGCGGACGACCGGCCCGAGCCCGGAGTCGAGGTGGCGGAACCGCTCGGCCCGGGTGCGGACGCCGACGCAGCGTCATCTTCGCCAGGCGCCGCCACAGCAATCCCCGCACCCGGGCCCGCAGATAACGCGACCCCGAGGGCGAACGCCGCTGCTCCCGCGCGAGCACCGGTCCTCTTGACCGCCATGAAAGCCCCCATCACCGCTAATTACTAAGATTTTGCTGAGATACTCTCAAACCATAACCGGCCGAATCCTCAGCCGTCAACGCCGCAACGTGCCCGGCCGAGGGTCAAGTGGCGGTGGCGGAGGGATTTGAACCCTCGGACGGGGGTTACCCGTCACACGCTTTCGAGGCGTGCTCCTTAGGCCGCTCGGACACGCCACCGGGGAAAATCCTACGGTCCTTCCCGAACCAGCCCAAATCCTTTCCCGAACTGCCCTCCAGTCACGGCGTCCGGCCCAAATCACGGTGGCTGGCGAAAAAGCGGACCAGTGGTGCAGCGCAATCATCAGCCAACACACCACCCCGAACCTCAGGTCGGTGCGTCAGTCGGCGGTCGCGAACCACGTCCCACAGCGAGCCCGCCGCTCCGGTCTTGGGTTCCCACGCCCCGAATACCACCCGCGCCACCCTGGCCATCACCAGCGCACCGGCACACATGGTGCAGGGTTCCACCGTCACCGCGAGTGTGGTGTCCCCAAGCCGCCAACCGTCACCGCGCACCAGTGCGGCGGCCCGCAGGGCCAGGATCTCCGCGTGCGCGGTCGGGTCGCCCAGTGCTTCGCGGGCGTTGGCCGCGCGGGCTAACTCGGTGCCGTCGGCGTCGAACACCACCGCCCCGATGGGCACGTCATCGGGACCGGCGTCACGGGCCGCCGCGATCGCGGCCCGGATAAGGTCCTCATCCGGGTCGCCGGGGTAGGCACTCACCGATCGAGGCGGTCGATGACCGCCGCGAACTCCTCAGCGAATCCCATCTCCCGGGCGATGCGGCCCAACTGCTCGTCCGCGTAGAGGTCGGTTTCGTCGAGGATCACGCTCAAGACCGCGTTGGGCAACCCGACGTCAGCCAGCACACCGAGGTCGCCCTCTTCGAAGGGCTCGCTGTCCTCAAGATCCTCCATCGCGATGTCGGCGTCGAGTTTCTCCAGGGCCTCGGCGGCAATGTCGTAATCCAGTGCGGCTGTGGCATCGGAAAGCAACAGCAGGGTGCCCGACGGCGCCGGTCGGACGATCACGAAGAACTCGTCGTCGATATCGAGCAGTCCGAACACCGCTCCGGCGCTTCGCAATTCCCGCAACTCCGTCTCAGCAACGGCAAGACTGGTCAAGGCCTCCGGACTCATCGCCGAACATCGCCAGGTCGCGTTCTCATGGACGACGGCCACAGCAAAGCCGTCCGGGGTGTCACCGGATGCCGGTGCTCCCTGCTCGCGGCCTGCACGCTGCGCCTCCATGGGCGCTTACGGTAGTCGCTCACCGGAGAAGTTGACCAGCTACCGGCGTAACCGGCGGATGCGTGTGCCAACCTGGGAAGCGTGACGAAGACACCGGTTTGTGTGCTCGGTCTCGGTCTCATCGGCGGATCGGTGTTGCGCGGAGCTGTCGCGGCGGGCCGGGAGGCGCTGGGCTACAACCGCACGGCTGCGGGCGCCCAGGCGGCCCGGGCTGACGGCTTCACCGCCACCTCCGACTTCGCCGAGGCGTTGGCATGGGCCGCACGGCGAGATGCACTGATCGTGCTGGCCGTCCCGATGCCTGCCGTCGAGGGGCTGCTGCCACGTATCAAGGGTGGCGCCGCCGGTTGTGCGCTCACGGACGTCATCGGTGTCAAGGGCGCGGTCCTGGCCCAGGTGCGCGCGGCCGGACTACTCGACACTTACGTGGGGGGCCATCCGATGGCCGGGACCGCGCACTCCGGATGGCAGGCCGGAGACGCCGGGCTGTTCACCGGGGCACCGTGGGTGATCAGTGTCGACGACCACGTCGACGCCGGGGTCTGGTCGTCGGTGATGCAGTTGGCCCTGGACTGCGGTGCAGTGGTCGTGCCGGCGAAGTCCGGCGAGCATGACGCAGCGGTTGCCGCGATCTCGCAACTACCGCACCTTCTCGCCGAAGCGCTCGCCGCCACCGCCGGCGAGGTACCGCTTGCCTTCGCCTTGGCGGCGGGATCGTTCCGAGACGGCACCCGGGTCGCCGGAACCGCTCCGGAACTGGTCCGGGCGATGTGTGAGGCGAATGCCGCTGAGCTGATCCCCGCCCTGGACCGCGCGCTGCAGTTACTGCAACGCAGCCGAAACACTCTGGCAGACAACGGCTCGGTTGCCGAACTCGTTAACTCCGGGCACGCCGCGCGCATCCGTTTCGACAGCTTCTCGCGGCCCGAGATACTCACCGTGGTGCTCGGCGCGGACCACTGGCGTGAAGAGCTTGCCGCCGCGGGACGCTCAGGCGCGGTGATCAGATCCGCTCTGCCAGGCCCGGATAGTCGAGGATGAAACCGTCGTCGTCGACGACGACGGTGGTGTCGGCGACCGGGGAGATCACCTTGATCCCATCGCCGCCTCCGGGACCGGAACTGCTGTAGGAGATGGTGGCTGGGCCGACCGTCAGTTCCGGGAGGTTCACGTACACCAACGGCAGGGTGACCGAATCCGCGTGCCGGTGCAGGCCGACGCGGCGAATCGGCAAGGCGTTGAAAAACGGGCTCAGAACAACATCAACGTCGAGGGCACCCTCGTAGCCGCCGCGAGACTGTCCCTCGTGGTCGGTGATGAGCCACATGTTCTCCTCGTCGCGGGAGATCGACAGTTGCCGATCCCGCTCGGCGAGGCTGACGGTCAGGGACAACCGGTTGGTGGCACCGTTGTCGTCGGTCACCAGGTCGTAGGAGGCGCTGAACGCCGGAATGCCCTCGGCAGCCGCGGCCGTAATCCGCCCGTGCGCCTTGATGCGGTTGCCGGAGAGTTGGACCCGGGTGGACTCAATCCGCGTGACATCGTGGGATCGCCAGGTCAGGATAGCCGGCCACTTCCCGGAGTTCGCAGCATCGTCGGGACTCACCACCCTTCTACGGTAGGGGACGCGCCTTGACCGGGTGGGGAGGGGTCTGTCCTGCTGTAGTCGGGGGGCCCTCGGCGGGGTCGGTTCTGCACCCGCATCTCGTCATCGACGAGTGGTTGCGGAATTCGCCGTCGCAGCCGGCCGGAACCGGGCATCGAGGCCCACACCGCCGAGGCCAGCAGGGCGTCGAGCAGCAATGCCAGAACTGTCACCAACAGCGCCCCCACCAGTGCGATCTCGAACTGCCGGACCTTGATGCCGTCGATCAGATACCGACCCAATCCGCCCAGGCTGGCGTAGGCGGCCACCGTCGCGGTGGCCACGATCTGCAGTGTCGCGGTGCGCAGGCCGCCAAGGATCAGAGGCAGCGCGTTGGGGATCTCCACCCGGGTGAGCACCCGGGCCTCGGTCATTCCCATCGATCGGGCCGCATCGACGAGATTCGGATCGACGTTGGCGATGCCCGCATAGGTCCCGGCCAGCAGTGGTGGCACCCCAAGCAGGGTCAACGCCACGGTCGGCGGCAGCAAACCCAACCCCCAGAGCAACACCCCCAGTAGCAGGATTCCGAGGGTCGGCAGCGCGCGCACCGCGTTGACTCCGGTGACCACCAGCACAGCGCCGCGGCCGGTGTGACCGATGATCAGCCCGATCGGGATCGCGATCACGGCAGACACCGCGACGGCCACCGCGGTGTACTGAAGGTGCTCAAGTATGCGGGCGCCCAGGCCCGCGCTACCGCCCCAGTTGTCGGCGGAAAAGATGTACTCGAGGGCCTGCTGCAGAAAGTTCACGTCGCCGTCGCCATTCGGGTCCACGGCGTCATTAGGCGTCCCGCCAGCACAATGAGAATGTCGATGAGGATCGCCAGAGCGAAGATCACCACGATCCCGGCGACGATCTGGTCACTCTTGTCCGCTTGATAGCCCTCGGTGAACCAGGTGCCCAACCCGCCGATACCGATCACCGAACCGACCGCGACCATTGAGATGTTGGTCACCGCTACCACTCGCAGACCCGCGACGAGCACCGGAATCGACAGCGGCAGTTCCACTTTGAGCATCTGACGCATTCGGGTGTAGCCGAGCGCTGAAGCCGCGTCACACACCCGGACCGGAACCGCGTCCAGTGCTTCGGGTACGGCGCGCACCAGCAGGGCGGTCGTGTACAGCGTCAAGGCGACGATGACGTTGGCCTCGTCAAGAATTCGAGTCGGGATGATCAGGGGTAATGCGACGAATAACGCCAGCGACGGAATCGTGAAGATGATGCTGGCGGTGAAGGTGGTAAGCCGCCTCAGAACGGGTCGCCGCCACACCAGCGCGCCCAGCGGGACCGCGATCAACAACCCCAGGGCGACCGGAATGAGCGAGAGTCGCAGATGAATGCGGGTCAGTTCCCACGCGGTGTCGAGATGAGTTATCAGGTAGTGCACTCGCGTCAGTCCGTCTGTGGTGCCGGTGCGCGCCGTTGGGCATCGAGTTCATCGAGCACCTGCTCGGCCTGAATTCCACCGACGACCGACCCGGCGTCGTCGACGGCCACCCCGACGCCCGACGGCGAGGACAGGGCGGCATCGAGTGCGGTCCGCAGCGTTGCGCCGGGGCCGAAAAGCGACCCACCCGCGGTCATACTTTCGTAGAGCCCGCTTCCATTGCGGTGCCGTTGAACGCCGTCGGCGTCGATCCACCCGGAGGGTGATCCATCCTCGGTGGTGACCAGCCGCCATTCGTCCGGGGATAACTCAAGACCATTAATTTCCTCGGGGGAAACCACCGAAATATGTTGCAGTTCGAGGTCTGACGCGGAACGAAACTGCAAAGAGCGGTAACCCCGATCGACGCCGATGAAGTTCGAGACGAAGTCGTTCGCGGGGTTGGACAGCAACCGGGCCGGTGAGTCGTACTGCTGCAATGATCCGCCTGAGCCGAAGACGGCCACCGCATCACCGAGGGTAATCGCCTCGTCGATGTCATGGGTGACGAAGACGATGGTCTTGCGCAGTTCGCCCTGCAGCCGCAATATCTCGGCCTGGAGTTCATCGCGCACCACGGGGTCGACTGCGGAGAACGGTTCATCCATCAGCAAGATCGGCGGATCCGCGGCGAGTGCTCGAGCCACCCCAACCCGCTGCTGCTGTCCGCCGGAAAGTTGCGCCGGGTAGCGCTTACCCAGCCGTGGATCCAGACCCACCCGCTCCAGCACCTCGTAGGCCGCCCGCCGGGCCGCCCGCCGGGACTGGCCCTTGAGTACCGGCACGCATGCCACATTGTCGATCACCCGTTGATGTGGCATCAGGCCACCGCTTTGGATGACATAGCCGATACCGAGCCGCAACTGGACCGGATCGACCGTGGACAGATCACGACCATCGACGGCAACTGTTCCCGCGGTCGGCTCGACCATCCGGTTGATCATCCGCATCGAGGTGGTCTTTCCGCATCCCGACGGACCCACGAAGACCGTCAGGCTCCCCTCGGGGATCTCCAGATTCAGATCATCGACCGCAACCGTGCCGTCGGGATAACTCTTGGTCACGCTGGTGAAGGAGATCATCTACTTACCGATCGGCTGATCGAAACCGTTGTCGCGCACCCACGTCTGGGCCGCCTCGTCGGGGTCCACCCCGGAGTTGCCCGAGACCGCGGTATTGAGTTCGGTGAGCCCCTTCGTGGTCAGCTTGGCCGAGACCGCGTCAAGAACGGCCTTGAGCGGGCCGGACTTCTTCTGCGAGCTGATCAGTGGCACGACATTACCCGGCAGAAAGTTGTTCCGGGGGTCGCTCAACACCACGAGTTTGTTCTTCGGAATCGCCGGGGATGTGCTGAATATATTGGCAGCGTTAACAGTCCCGTCCAGCAACGAACGCACCGTCGCGGGCCCCCCGCCGTCACTGATCGCGACGAAGTTCGCGGCCGGAATGTTCAGGCCATACTTGGTCTTGAGGCCGGCTAGGCCCACCGCGCGTTGCAGGAACTCCGAGGGCGCCCCGAATTTGACCTCCGCCGAGTACGGAGCCAGATCGGCAATGGTCGTGAGCTTCCACTTCCGGGCCGTCGCTTCGGTGACGGTCACGGTATCGGTGTCGTTGGCCGGCGCCGGTGTCAGGATCGACAGATCGCCGGGCAGCGCCCGCGACAACGCCAGCTCGACTTGATCGGGAATGGTTTCGGTGCTGTCGGGTTCGAAGTACTGGAGCAGATTTCCGGTGTATTCGGGCACGAGGTCGATGGAACGGTCCAGCAGTGCCGGGATGTAAGTCTCCCGGCTGCCGATGCCGAGTTTGCGGACCACGGTGAACTCGTTGGCCTCCAACGCCTGGGCGTAAATCTCGGCAACGATCTTCGACTCCGGGAAGTCTGCGGACCCGACGATCACCGACTTCAGGTCCGCCGATGCCGGTGCCCCACCCAGTGGGTTGGAACTGCCACAGCCGCCGGTCACGAGCAGCGCGATGACCAGCGCGAGTGCAATCACGGGATGTCGCCTGGACGGGCTCATCAGCGTCCTCTCGCCGCTCCTTTCGGAACGACCCTATCGGTTGGGAGCGTCGCCGTTATCGTCTCGTTGCCGGTTTGGGTGTTTCCTTCGGGTCCCCAAAAGGCGAAGATGGGCGACATGAGCAGTGAACCCCCCTTGTCCCCGGGTGAGCCGGTGACAACCGATCCGGACCTCGACCACGGTCGCGCCTCCGAGGTGAAGTTCACCCGGGCCGCGGCCCTGTGGACATCACTGATTCTCGGATTTTTGATCCTGATCGTTCTGCTGGTCTTCATTACGCAGAACACCGCTTCCACGCCGTTCACATTCCTGGGTTGGCATTGGGATCTGCCGCTGGGTGTGGCGATCCTGCTGGCGGCGGTCTGCGGCGGTCTGATCACCGCACTGGTCAGCGCCGCGCGGATGTTCCAGTTACGTCGAGCGGCGAAGAAGAACCTCGAGTTTGCTCGCGGGCGCTAACTACGATCGCACCCGAGGTAACAGATCCCAGACGTGCTCGATGTCATTGACGCCGGCGACCGTGACGGTCCCACTCCGCGAGTACCGCAACCTGGTAACCGATGCGTACTCGATCGGGAACGCCAATAGCCTTGCGGTGCCGAGGATCTCGTGGAGGATCACGTTGATCACGCCGCCGTGGCTGAACACCGCGACGGTGTCCGCGTGGTCGGCGCCGGCGACGATCTCGCCGAGCGCACCGCGCACCCGGTGCCGAAAGGCGCCGACGTCGACCGACGCGGGAAGTTCACCGGCAGCCATCCTCGCCCAGTCTTCGGGGCGCTCGGCGCGCACCTGCTCGATCGGCAGATAGTGCGAGTGCCCGCGGTCGTACTCGGCGAACCTCTCGTCGACGTCGATGGCCAGCGCGCGGGCCTTCGCGACAGGTTCGGCGGTCTGGACGGCCCGGCGCTGCGGGCTGCTCACCAGGCGACTGAGCGGAAAACGTTCCAGGGCGCCGGGCAGCCGCCGGGCCTGCTCCCGACCGGCCTCGGTCAGTTCGGGATCGGATCCCTCGCCGACCTGCGTGCGCGACGGCAGTGCGTGACGGATCAGCAGCAACTGCATTCCTGCCACGATAGGGGCCCGCGATGACCACGGCCCGGAAGGAGCCCCGATGAGCGCCGAGAAGAGCTACCCCGATCGTCTGTTCGACCTGACCGACCGGGTGGTGCTGGTGACCGGCGGCAGCCGCGGGCTGGGTCGGGAGATGGCGTTCGCGGCCGCCCGTTGCGGCGCTGATGTGGTGATCGCCAGCCGCAAGTTCGACAACTGCGTTGCCACTGCCGCTGCGATCGAAGCCGAAACCGGCCGCACCGCAATGCCCTACGCGGTGCACGTCGGCCGCTGGAACGAGCTTGAGCCCCTCGTTGAGGCCGTCTATGCCCGGTTCGGCAAGCTCGACGTTCTAATCAACAACGCCGGCATGTCACCGACCTACGACAGCCTCGCCGACGTCACCGAGAAGCTGTTCGACACGGTGGTCAATCTCAATCTCAAGGGTCCGTTCCGACTGTCGGTCCTGGCCGGCGACCGCATGCTGACCGCCGGTGGCGGAGTGATCATCAACGTCAGCACACACGGATCGCTGCGGCCACACCCGTCATACCTGCCGTATGCCGCCGCGAAGGCGGGCCTGAACGCGATGACCGAGGGTCTGGCGATCGCCTACGGACCGACTGTTCGGGTGAACACCTTGATGCCGGGCCCGTTCCTCACCGATATCAGTGCGGCATGGAACCTCGCAGGCCTCAATCCGTTCTCCCGCCATTCCCTCGCCCGCGCCGGCGAACCAGCCGAGATCGTCGGTGCCGCATTGTTTCTGATGTCGGACGCATCCAGTTTCACCACCGGATCGATCCTGCGCGCCGACGGCGGCCTACCCGGCTGATCGTTACGGAGTGATGATGCGAAAGCCCGGGTCCGGGGCGTCGAGCACATCGAGCAATGACTGCAGAGCACCGGTATCGCCGGTGACCGTCAGGCCGGGTGAGGCGACGTCGCCTGCGGCGGCGGCCATCAGCCGCATCTTGGTATCCAGCGTGACGGTGGCGGTGGCGGTCGAGGGCTCAGCCGCGCGTTTGCGCTGAACCAGCACACCGTTGCGCAACGTCAACCGATAATTCGAATCAAGGTCGACGAACGTCACATCCAGGGCCAGATCAAGATCCCAGGCCCGCGGCCCGTTCACCGAGATCGCCAGGATGTCGAACATCTGTTCCGGAGTGAGTTGGCTCAGCATCGACGGCGACGTGGTGTTGACCGGCGTGCCGAAGTTCCCGTCGCGCAGTTCGGTGGCCCCGGACAGGAAGAAGTTGCGCCACGTCGCGCATTCGGCGCCGTAGCCCAACTGCTCCAAGGTGTCGGCATACAACTCCCGGGCTTGTTCGTGACTCTCGTCGGTGAACACAGCGTGGTCCAACAGTGTTGCTGCCCAGCGGAAGTCACCGGCATCAAAGGCCTCCCGGGCGATCTGAACCACCCGGTCGATACCACCCATTGCCGCCACGTAGCGGGGTGCCGCCGCCTCCGGCGGATGCTGCCACAACCGGCCTGGGTTGCCGTCGAACCAGCCCATGTAGCGCTGGTAGATCGCCTTGACGTTGTGGCTGACCGAACCGTAGTAACCGTGGGTGTGCCAGGCCCGCTCCAAGGCCGGCGGCATCGTGAAATTCTCCGCGATCTCGATACCGGTGTGACCCTGGTTGAGTTGCCGCAGGGTCTGGTCATGCAGATACGCGTAGAGATCGCGTTGCAGGCCAAGGTATTCCACGATGCGCTCGCGACCCCAGGTCGGCCAGTGGTGAGAGGCAAACGCCACATCAGTGCGGTCGAGGAAAGTATCGATGGCCTCGGTCAGATAGCCCGCCCAGGCCCTCGGGTCGCGCACCAGAGCACCGCGAAGGGTGAGCAGGTTGTGCAGGTTGTGGGTGGCGTTCTCGGCCATGCATAAGGCACGGAAACGCGGGAAGTAGAAGTGCATCTCGGCTGGCGCCTCGGTACCGGGTGCCATCTGAAACTCGATCTCCACCCCGTCGATGGTGTGCACCTCGCCGGTCGTGGTGATGTCGAGGGTCGGCACGATGACCGCGATCTCCCCGGTCGAGGTGTTCTGACCGAGTCCGCACCCCACCTGACCACGCGGACCGCGGGCCAGCAGGGTGCCGTACATGTAGGTGGCCCGTCGCGTCATGGCGGTGCCCGCGTAGACGTTCTCCTGCACGGCGTGTCCGATGAAACCCTCCGGCGCCACCACCGCCACCGTCCCGGCGTCCACCTCAGCCTGGGTGGTCACGCCCAGCACGCCACCGAAGTGATCGACGTGACTGTGGGTGTAAATCACCGCGACGACCGGTCGATCGCCGCGGTGGGCGCGGTACAGGGCGAGGGCCGCCGCGGCGGTCTCGGTGCTGATCAACGGGTCGATCACGATGACCCCGGTATCACCTTCGATGAAGCTGATGTTCGACAGATCCAGACCACGTACCTGGTAGATGCCCTCGACGACCTCATAGAGGCCCTGCTCGGCGGCCAGTGTTGACTGCCGCCACAGACTGGGATGCACGCTCGGCGGCGCCGCACCGCGCAAAAACGCATAGGAGTCGTTGTCCCAGACCACGCGTCCGTCGGCAGCCTTGACCACGCAGGGATCCAAACGACCCAGAAATCCGCGGTCGGCGTCCTCGAAATCGCGGACGTCGTCGAAGGGCAGTGAATCCATGTGTTCGGCGTGGGCGGAGGTGATCATTGAGGTGGGGGCGTTGGCTTCCATAACCGCGAATTGTTCCCCGCCGTCGGCGATTGCGCCATGATTGGCGCCGATGCATGCGCTACTGCCGGGTCTGACCCGGGCCAACCTGGGCACCGAGGTGCTCGCCGGGATCACCCTGCTCGCGATCGCTCTGCCGTTGAACATCGGCTATGCGCAGATTGCCGGCCTGCCGCCCACCGCCGGCCTCTATGCGCTGGTGCTGCCGTCGGTCATGTTCGCCCTCCTGGCATCCTCGCGGCATTTGGTGGCTGCCCCGGATGCCGCCGCGGCCGCCCTGGTGGGATCGGCGCTGTCCGGGATTGCGGTGGCCGGAACAGGACAGTACGCGGCCATGGCCGCCGCCCAGGCCGTCGTCGGCGGACTGCTGTTCGTGGCATGCGCGGTGTTCAAACTGGGCTTTCTGGCCGACTTTTTGTCCAAACCCATTCTGATCGGCTTCGTCGGTGGCCTTGCCACCGACATCCTGCTCAGCCAGATCGCCAAAATGGTGGGTATCAAGGTCGACAGCGGTGCTCAGTTCTTCGAACGACTCGTGCAACTGCTCACCCGGATCAGCGCGGTGCACTGGTGGTCGCTGGGGTTGAGCGTCGCCGTGATCGCCGTGATGGTGCCGGCCCGACGACGCCTGCCCATGGTGCCGTGGGCATTGATCGTTCTGGTGGCCGCCACCGTCGCATCGATGACACTGCACCTTCCCTGACCACGGTGTGGTGGTACTGGGGTCGGTGCCGGCGTGGGACCGCCGGTGCTGGCCTTCCCGCACCTGGACTGGCACCAGTGGGTCGCGGTGATACTTCCCGCCATCGCGATCACCACCGTCACCGTCGGAGAGGGTCTGCTGCTCGCGCGTTCCTACGCCGACAACATACGTCTACACCACCTCCCCCAACCGCGACCTGTTGGCGTTCGGGGCGGCCAATATCGCCTCGGGCCTGTCCTGGGTTTCACCATCGGGTCCTCGACGTCGCGGGCGGCCGCGATGGACCAGTCCGGGTCCGCACGCAGTTGCCCCCTGCTGGTGATGGCGGCCGGGGCGTTGCTGCTGCTGGTGTTCGGCGCCGGCCTGTTGGCCGGATCCCTCCCCGCTATCGGTGCGATCGTCGGGGTGTCGGTGATCAAGCTGATAGGCGGCCGGGAGATGCGTCACCTGTGGCAGTTGTCTAGGTTCGAATTCAGCGTCGCGGCAGTCTGTTTCGCGGGTGTGCTGCTGATCGGTCCGCTGGCCGGCATCGTGCTGGCCTTCGTACTGTCACTGATCAATCTGCTGCGCAAGGCCGCCCGGCCCGCCGTGGACGTCCTCCAGGGTTCGGACAACCCGCATTTGTCCCTGACCACTTCCGACAATGGCAGCGGTGAGACGGTGCCCGGGGTGATCGCGATGCGCTTCGCGGCCCCCATCTTTTTCGGCAACGCCGCCACACTGTCCACCGCGATCCGCTGCGCAGTCCGGCAAGCCCCACACCCGGTCTCTGCCTTCGTCCTCGATATGGAGGGGGTGACCGACGTCGACGTCACCGGCGCCGAGGCACTGGCCAAGGAGCAGCAGTGGCTCCAGGGCCAGGGCATCACCTTCGCGTACTCCAGGGTGCGTCCGCAGTTGCGGGCCAACCTCAACCGGATGCATCTATTCCAGGGCCACCATGTTTTCGAGACCAACCGGGCCGCGGTCGCCGCATTGCGACCCGGCGTCGCACAGGAGGATGTGCGGGTCACGAAGTCCACGATGTCGGCGCCGGACGCCCGCGACGCCGACCCCACCTAGACTCCGTGCGGTGAGCTTCTTCGAAGTCATTGAGACGGTCGGGAAGACCATCGACGCCGTCGGCGTGGCCGTCATCGCGATCGGGGCGTTGGTCTCGGGGGCGGGGGCGGTGTCGCGGTGGCGGCGCAACACCGGCGACGTCTACCGGGTGTTCCGCCAGCAACTCGGCCGATCGATCCTGCTAGGCCTGGAGTTCCTGGTCGCAGCAGACATCATCAGGACCGTGGCCGTCACGCCCGATGCCCGCAGTGTGGCGATCCTCGCCGGGATCGTGCTGATCCGGACGTTCCTGAGTTTCTCACTGGAATTGGAGGTCACCGGGTACTGGCCGTGGCAGAAGAACCGGCAACAGCAGCAGGGCGCACCCCGGTTGGATGTATGATCTCCGTCAACCGCCCGGCTATTCCGGTGCGACTCTTGGTGTTTGGCGGGACCGGATGACCCATAGCCACATGGCAACCAACGCCAGAGCGGCGATCGCTGTATAGAGGCCGATCCGCTCGGGCAAAGCCGGGAATGGCACGAAACTTCCGTAAAGGGCCAGCCCCGGGACCACCGTGGCGAGAGGGAACACAATCCAGCGCCACCATGGCTGCGCGGCTTTCGAGATGACCATCAGGCGGACCGCACCAACGGCGAGACCGGTGTAGACCAAGACGAGCAGCAAGCCCTGCGCCGTGGCCGCGACGAAAAGCGTTTGGAAGCGATCCCCGGACGGGATGAACAGGCCAGCCAGTACCACCGAGAACGCGCAGCCGAGCACGAGCATCGCGGCATTGCTGGGAGCACCCCGGCTATTGGTGACTGCCAACCACCCGGGAAGGTAACCGGCCCGGGCCAGCGAATAGATGCCGCGCAGGGCCGCGACGGTGAAACCGATGCAGGTGGCCGAGAAATCCACCAGCAGAGCCAGGCGGATCCAGAACGCTGCCCAAGGCCCCAGCAATTCACCTCCCATCACAGCGAAGCCGTCCAGGGCATCCCCCCACGACTTCGCGACGTGCTCAGGCCCGTAATAGATCGTTCCCGCATAGGAGCAGAAGACCAGCAGGCTGGCGGAACCCACCACCGTCCCGACCAGAGCGATGGGGATGGCACGCCGCGGGGCGCGGGCTTCCTCGGCCAGCGAACTCACCGTCTCGAAACCACCGAAAAGCAGGATGCAGAACAGCAACGCAGCGAAGAGGTCGCCCCGGTGGGGATTGCTCCAGGAAAACACCGACCAGGTATTAGCCGGTCCCGCGTGGATCACCGCCGCCGCGGCGGTCAGTAGGAACGGAATCACCGAAACCGCCACGATCACTAATTGCACCTTCGTAGCCAGCGAAGCCCCGCGCACATTCAGCCACCAAGCAGCGCCACAGACCAATAGCGCCCCGGCCCACCATGGAAAGTCGACTCCGAAATACAGTACCGAGAACCGCGAAATCAGTTCTCCCACAACGATTCCAAAACCAGCGGCTCCAGAGAAGAGTAATGAAAGTACATAGATCCCCAAGGCGCCGGTGCCAGCGGTCTGCCCCCAGGCGCGGGCCATGTAGTCGCCCATCGCCCCGGCTCCGCCCGTTTCGGATGCGTAGAAGGCCATGACGAGCGAGAAGGCCACCATGCCCACAGCCGCCAAGGTGACGGCCAGTGGACCAATGGCTCCCGCCAGAGCGGCCACGATGCTGAGGAACAGGGCGATATCGATAAGCGGGCCGATGGAGAAGGACTGCCCGACCAACTGCATGAGGCCGAGATGGCCGGTGCGCAAGCGGGCCGAGCCGGAGTCTGCTTTTCCAGCCACGCCGACATCCTTACGTTGAGCCGATCGGTAGGGAGTTCACCTCACCCGGTTCGCCCCTCTTCGGGTCCCCGAACGGGGGGCGTCGAGTTAGGCCCTTAATCTAGGGCCTGCCAATCGAAAACAGAGATGAGACCCTGGTGAACTCCTCGCGGCCCGCAGTCATTCGCGCACACGCTCTGGTGGCCCTGGCACTGCTGTTGGCGATCATCGGGGGCCTACCCGGCCTGGTCGCACCGGCCGGCGCTGAAGACACCACCGTCACCGTGGCCGCTCGCGATGTGGCCCCGTTCGTCACGACCGCCAACGACGTCAAGTCTGGCTTTACCATCGACATCCTCAACGAGGTTTCTGCACGCCGAGGCTGGACGATCGCCTACGGCAAAGCCAGCAGCCAGACCGACGTGCTCAAGGCCGTCGCCGAAGGCCGCGCCGACGCCGCTCTGGGCGCGCTCGCGATCACCTCCGATCGGGCTGGAGAATTCGATTTCTCGCAGCCCTTGTATAACGGCGGTCTGCAAATCCTGGTGCCCGCCAGCGCAACCAGCCGGTCACTCCCCGGCCTCGCGGAATTCCTGCGGTTGTTGTTCTCCTGGTCCCTGCTGGTCTGGCTGGCGGCGGCTTTGGTCATCGCCTTGATTCCCGCGCACATCACCTGGCTGGTGGAGCGCCGCCACGACGATTCGATGGTTTCCCGGGCGTACTTCCCCGGGATTTTCCAGGCCGTCGGGTGGAGCCTGGGCATGCTTGTCACCCAACCCGATAATTTTCCCAAGCACTGGGCGTCCCGCACCCTCGGTCTTGCACTCGCGTTCGTCAGCATCATCTTCGTCTCGCTCTTCACCGCGACTCTGACCACCAACCTGACGGTGAACAAGATCAACTCCCAGATCTCCTCCCCCTCGGATCTCTTTGGCAAGTCCGTCTGCACGTTGGCCGACAGCGCCGCGGCCGATTATCTGAAGAAAATCGGCGTCGAGTTCGATGGGGAACCGGCAATCGGAGACTGCTACGCGGGCTTGCAGAAGCAAATCTTCGACGCGGTGGTCTTCGACGCTCCGGTATTGAACTACTACGTTGCTAATAGAGGCGACGGGACTTCGCAAGTGGTGGGGCCGGTGTTCGACAAGGAGGACTACGGAATCGCCTTCGCTCGCGGCAGCGAATTGCGCCGGCACTTCGACGAAACCATGCTCGGCATGCGCGAGGACGGCACCTTCGGCCTGATCCGGCAGAAATGGTTCGGCGACGACGGCTCCAGTTCTGCCGGATCGCCGCGGTGAGGTAGCTTCGCCAGCGTGGACCTCAACCGCGGCATGCCGGCGGTAGCCGCCTGGATGTCGCAGCGAGGCTTGGGCGAGGGGCCCATCGAGCAGGTCGCCGAGATCACCGGCGGCACCCAGAACGTGATGCTGCGGTGGCGCCGCGCGGGGCGTGAATACGTCTTCCGACGGGGGCCGCGGCACCTGCGCCCGGTGAGCAACACCGTGATCCTGCGCGAGACGCGGGTGCTGCGCGCCCTGGCCGGAACCGACGTCCCACATCCCGCGCTCATCGCGGTGTGCGAGGACACCTCGGTGCTCGGGGATGCCGTGTTCTATCTGATGGAGCCAATCGACGGATTCAACGCCGGTGCGGAGTTGCCCGCACTGCACGCCGCCGATGCCGGTATCCGGCACGGGATGGGCCTGTCGATGGCCGAGGCCGCGGCTCGGCTGGGCGCCGTGGACTACCCGGCGGTGGGACTCGCCGACTTCGGCAAGCCCGATGGATTCCTGGAACGCCAAGTACCGCGGTGGCTTTCCGAACTCGATTCCTACGCGAAGTTCGACAACTACCGGGGTCCGGAAATCGGTGATGTCGATGCCGTCGCTACCTGGTTGCGCCGCAATCAACCGTCTGACTTCAAACCCGGCATCATGCACGGCGACTATCACGCCGCCAATGCGATGTTCTCCCACACCGGACCCGATGTGGTGGCGGTGGTGGATTGGGAGATGTGCACCATCGGCGATCCACTGCTGGACCTGGGGTGGATGCTGGCGACGTGGTACCGACCCGGCCATCATCCGGTGCTGCCGAATCAGCTGATGACAGCGGGGAATCTGGCCAGTCCCGATGAACTGGTGCAACGCTACGGTCAGAACACCGACCGAGATCTGTCGCGCATCGACTGGTACGCCGTTTTAGCCTGCTTCAAACTGGGCATCATCCTGGAAGGTACCCACGCCCGCGCCGCGGCCGGCCAGGCGCCCAGAGAGATCGGCGATGTTCTGCACACCGCTACCGTGCGACTCCTCGAACGGGCGGTCGCAATTATGGATGGAGACTTCAGTGATTGACTTCGAGATACCTGCCGCTGTCGCGACGCGGCGCGACGAAATCCGTGCTTTCGTCACCGACAAGATCGTGCCCTACGAGCGCGACCCGCGGCTCACCCGGCATGGGCCCAACGAGGAATTACGCACCGAGATGGTCGAGTTGGCGCGCACGGCCGGACTACTGACGTTCCAGGCCCCCCACCGCTTCGGCGGCTGGGAGCCCTCGCACCGCGATCAGGCCGTGCTCTTCGAGGCCGCCGGATGGTCAACACTCGGGCCGGTGGCGCTGAACTGCGCCGCACCCGACGAAGGCAACATGTTCATCCTGGCCAAGATCGCGAACACCGAACAGGTCGAAGAGTTCCTGGTTCCGGTGATCGACGGCCGGCAGCGATCGGTGTTCGCGATGACCGAACCCGACGGCGCGGGGTCGGATCCGGGCCAGTTGAAGACCGAGGCCGTCTACCACTCCGGAACGGCTGGCGGCGAGTACGCGATCAACGGCCGCAAGTGGCTCATCACCGGCGCCGATGGCGCGCGAACCTGGATCATCATGGCGCGCCTGGCGCCCAACGAGCACAACGCGGGCGGCCCGACGCTGTTTCTCTGTGACGGGAACACACCCGGAATCGAACTCGAACGGGTGATGGACACCATGGACCGCAACTACGTGCAGGGCCACGGCGTGGTGGTGTTCAACGACCTCCGGCTTCCCGCGTCGTCGGTACTCGGCGAGGTCGGACAGGCATTGCGCTACGCCCAGATGCGCCTCGCCCCGGCCCGGCTCACCCACTGCATGCGCTGGCTGGGTGCGGCCTCGCGGGCGCAGGCGATTGCAGTCGAGCACGCCCGCACGCGTACCGCCTTCGGCAAACCACTCGGGGAACACCAGGGTGTTGGTTTCATGTTGGCCGACAACGAGATCGCGATTCAGCAGTGTCGGTTGTCGATCTGGTGGGCGTGCTGGACGCTGGATCAGGGCGCCAAGGGCCGCCACGAGAGTTCGATGGTCAAGGCGGCCGTCTCCGAGGAACTGTTCAAGGTGGCCGACCGGTGCGTTCAGGTACTCGGCGGAATGGGCATCTCCGATGAGACCCCGGTCGGAATGATCTTCACCGATATGCGCGCCTTCCGCCTCTACGACGGCCCCACCGAGGTGCACAAGTACGCCATCGCGCGCCAGGTGTTGCGGGATCCGGCGGAAACCCGCGCGTGAGCGTTCTGGAGCTATTCCGACTTGACGGTCGCGTCGTGATCGTCACCGGCGCGTCCTCGGGCTTGGGGGTGTCGTTCGCGCAGGGTTTCGCCGAGGCCGGCGCCGATCTGGTGCTCGGTGCGCGCCGGGTGGAGAAGATGGCGGACACCGCCGCGTTGGTCGCGGCGGCCGGGCGGCGCGTCCACACCCGCAAGACCGATGTCGTCGACCCCGAGCAGTGCCAGCAATTGGTGGACGCTGCGATGGCCGAATTCGGCCGGGTCGATGTGTTGATCAACAACGCCGGGGTGGGCACCGCGGTGCCCGCCACCCGGGAAACCGCCGAGGAGTTCCGGGCCGTCGTCGACGTCAACCTCAATGGTGCCTACTGGATGGCCCAGGCTTGCGGGCGGGTGATGAAGCCGGGCAGTTGCATCATCAACATCGCCAGCGTGCTCGGCTTGACCACAGCGGGACTACCGCAGGCTGCCTACAGCGCTTCCAAGGCCGGAGTGATCGGCATGACCCGAGATCTTGCGCAGCAGTGGAGTGGTCGCAAGGGCATCCGGGTCAACGCGCTGGCACCCGGCTTCTTCGTCACCGAGATGACCGATGAACTCAGGCCCGGATATCTGGATTCCCAATTGCCGCGGATCGTCCTGGGCCGCCTCGGCGATGCGGCCGAACTCGCGGCGACCGCCGTCTGGCTGGCATCGCCGGCCGGAGGATATGTCACCGGGCAGACGATCGTCGTCGACGGCGGGTTGACGATCACCTGAGCCGCCGATGGACCAGGTCCGGATCAGGCGAACTGGCGGCGTTTGACCGGCCGTGGCGCGGAGAAGGCTTGCCCCGGGGATGAGAACAACGCGCCGACGGGGAACCTGAGATCAACCAGCAGTGGCGCGATCGGGGCGGGGCCACCATCCACCGTCCCGGCGTCGAAAGTCAGACTCACCTTGACGATATCCGGCCCGGTCTCCGCGATATCGACCTTCAGACCGGCCAGAGCGAGTTGGCTGTAGCCGGCCGTAGCGGGATGGATGGACTCCGCGTCCTGCCAGTCGGGTGCGATCGCGTGCATCACGTAAAAGTCCGAGACCGTCGAGATCTGGACGAAGTGGCTCTCGCCGGCGAGGCTCGCCGCCGGACTCGGCGTCAGCACGCTCGAGTTCCCGACGCCCAGAAGCTGGGAGATCGCCTCGAAGAGATTCACCAGCGCGACAGCGGCGACGATGCCGACCG
>JAGYKK010000002.1 GCA_018401645.1 Mycobacterium sp.
CCGGCGATCTTGGTCACCTGTGCCATGAGGTGTGGGGCGTTGTGGTGGCCGTGATGGTCCCGGCTCTGGTGCTGTGTGTGGTGGGTGCCCGGGTGTGGGCCGGACGGCCGGTGGCGGCGGTGCTGCTCGGTGTGGTGTCAGGTTCGCTGTGGGGTGTTTTCGCGGTGCTCACCAAGGGCTTGGTCGACCACCTCGATCGTGGTCTCGGGGCGATACTGGCCATGCCGGAGTTGTACGTGTGGGCGGTGGTCGCCGTCGCCGCCACCGCCTGGCAGCAGTCCTCGTTCCGGGCCGGGTCGTTGTCCGCCTCACTCCCGACGATGACGGTCACCGAACCCGTCGTCGCTTCGGCGCTGGGCATGGGTGTTCTCGGCGAAACGCTGCGACCCAGCGATGACGGGTGGGTGGCTCTGGTGGTCGCGGTGGTGGTCGTGGTGTTCGCTACCGCGGCACTGGCACGCAGCGAGGCAGGATCGGGAACCGGGAACGCCGCCGCGCAGGTCTTAGGGACCGGACGCTAGCGTTGGCTTGTGTTGGCAGCGATCGCCCTGACCCCCTCTGCACCGGTACTGGTCCCCGAACTGGCCGGCGCCGCGGCCGCAGAGGTTGCGGGGTTGCGTTCCGCTGCACTCGCTGCGGTGGCCACACTGCCAAAGCGCTGGATAGTTATCGGAGTCGGTCCGGCTGATCGGGTGATTGAATCCAGTGCCGGCGGCAGTTTTGCGGGATACGGCGTCGACGTGCCGGTGCTGCTCGCGCCCGACGCGGCGGCCACAGTCGTCGATCTACCGCTCTGCGCACTGACCGCCGGATGGCTGCGCGGCCAGGCTGCTCCAGATGCCTGCGCTGCGGTGCGGGTCTTCGCCGCCGATCACGACGCGGACGCCGCTCTCGGGTTCGGGCGCGCGCTGCGCACCGAAATTGACGCGATCGGTGAGTCCATCGGGGTGCTGGTAGTAGCCGACGGCGCCAACACCCTGACCCCGAGTGCCCCCGGCGGTTACGACCCCGACGCCCCTGCGGTGCAGGGGACCCTCGACGAGGCGCTTGCCACCGGTGACCGTGTCGCGCTCGGGCGGTTGCCGGAACAGATCATCGGTCGGGTCGCCTATCAAGTGCTTGCCGGGCTCACCGAGGACCAGACCTATGTGACGACCGAACTCGCCCGGGGCGCTCCGTTCGGTGTCGGATACTTCGTCGGCACGTGGATTTACCCGGGCCGGAGCGCGTCGACACGGCAATCGGCCTAGTGGCCAGGCCCATTGCGATCATCGGTCCCACCGGCACCGGCAAGTCCGGACTTGCGCTTGACATCGCCGAACGGATCGGTGGCGAGGTCATCAGCGCCGACGCCATGCAGCAGTACCGGGGAATGGACATCGGAACCGCCAAGGTCGTTTTTGCCGAACGCCGGGGAATCCCGCATCACCAACTCGATGTCCTCGACGTCACCACCACCGCCACCGTCGCGCGTTTCCAACAGGCCGCGGTCGCTGACGTCGAGTCCATCGCGGCCCGCGGCGCGGTGCCGGTGATCGTCGGAGGCTCGATGATGTACGTCCAATCCCTGCTCGATGATTGGGCGTTTCCGGCAACCGACTCGATCGTGCGGGCCGAATGGGAAGCGCGCCTCGTCGAGGCCGGAGCGACCGCCCTGCACGCCGAACTGGCTGCCCGTGACCCCGACGCAGCCTCGGCCATCCTGGTCACCGACGGTCGTCGGATCGTGCGCGCATTAGAGGTGATCGAACTGACTGGTCGGCCCTTTGCGGCGTCGGCGCCCAGTATCGGCCCTCCTCGCTGGGAGACTGCGATCATCGGATTAGATTGGGAAACAACGATTCTCGACTCCAGGCTGATGGCGCGCACCGACACCATGTTTGATTCCGGACTGATCGGTGAGGTCGAGACGCTGCAGACCCGCGGCCTGCGCGACGGCGTCACCGCCTCGCGCGCTCTCGGCTATGCGCAGGTAATCGATGCCCTCGATGCCGGCCTTACCGCGGCGGGTATCGATCGCGCCCGGGAGCGAACATTCACCGGTACCCGCCGATACGTGCGACGGCAACGGTCGTGGTTTCGCCGCGATCCTCGAATTCGCTGGCTTGACGGATCGGCGGATGACTTGCTCGAGGCGGTGTTAGCGCACTGGCGACACGTATCCTGAGCAGGTGATCTTCGCCAAGGGCCATGGCACCCAGAACGACTTCGTGCTGTTGCCTGACCCGGTTGGTCGCCTGGATCTCACCGCTTCGGTGGTGAGCGCGCTGTGTGACCGGCGCCGCGGCCTCGGCGCCGACGGGGTGCTCAGGGTGATCACCGCCGGGGTAGCCGTCGACGCGGGCATCCTCCCCGGACTCCCCGGGGGAGTGGAGTCCGGGGACTGGTTCATGGATTACCGCAACGCCGACGGCTCGGTAGCCGAGATGTGCGGCAATGGGGTGCGGGTGTTCGCCCACTATCTGAGGCTCAGTGGTCTGGAGAGCCGCGACGAGTTCGCGATCGGTTCACTGGCCGGGCCGCGACCGGTCGTCGTGCACCGCGCCGAGGATTTCCTGGCCGACATCACCGTCGAGATGGGTGCCGTGACACGACTGGGAGCAGGCACCGCGACCGTCGGTGGCCGCCGATTCACCGGGTTGGCCGTCGATGTCGGCAATCCGCATCTGGCGTGCCTGGATTCCGGATTGACGGAGAACGACCTGGCCGCACTCGAGGTCGGCTCCACGGTCGAGTTTGACGCTGATCAGTTTCCCGAGGGAGTCAACATCGAGGTGCTCACCGCGCCGGCGGATGGGGCCGTTTCGATGCGAGTGCACGAGCGGGGCGTCGGCGAGACCCGATCGTGTGGCACCGGAACGCTCGCGGCGGCGGTGGCCGCGCTGGCCTACCAGGGAAGCGAGACCGGGTCGCTACGGGTCCGGGTCCCCGGCGGCGAGGTCCGGGGTCGGGATCACTGGATGCGACCAGCTTCCTCCGCGGGCCGTCGGTTCTGGTGGCGCGGGTGAACTGTCTGCGCTTTGGTGGGCCGCACACCGATGCGCGACTTCACCCGACCATGGCACCATCGAGGAACGCCTATGACCGATCCCGATCTGACCACTCCCCGCGCCGACCCAAGTGTCGGCGAACTTGCGCTTGAGGATCGGATCGCGCTTCGTCGGGTGGCCGGGCTGTCCACCGAACTCGCCGACGTATCCGAGGTGGAATACCGCCAGCTTCGCCTGGAACGAGTGGTGCTCGTCGGCGTGTGGATGGATGGCAGTGCCGCCGATGCCGACGCCAGCCTGGCCGAACTGGCTGCGCTGGCGGAGACCGCCGGTTCGGAGGTCCTCGAAGGGATCATCCAGCGTCGCGATAAGCCGGACCCGGCGACCTACATCGGCTCCGGGAAAGCGCGGGAATTGCGCGAGATCGTCACGGCGACCGCCGCCGACACGGTGATCTGCGATGGCGAACTCAGTCCGGCCCAGTTGAATGCTCTGGAGAAAGTGGTCAAGGTCAAAGTCGTTGACCGCACGGCCCTGATATTGGACATCTTCGCCCAGCACGCCACCAGTCGGGAGGGCAAGGCGCAGGTGGAACTCGCCCAGATGCAGTACATGCTGCCCCGCCTTCGTGGTTGGGGCGAGTCGATGTCGCGGCAGGGCGGCGGCGCCGGCGGCAGCGGCGGGGGTGTCGGCACGCGAGGGCCCGGCGAGACTAAGATCGAGACCGACCGGCGCCGGATCCGGGAACGGATGTCGAAGTTGCGCCGTGAGATCAAGGACATGAAACAGGTCCGCGATACCCAACGCAGCCGACGCTTACACAGTGACGTGCCCTCGATCGCGATAGTCGGCTACACCAACGCCGGTAAGTCCAGCCTGCTCAACGCCCTGACCGGGGCCGGGGTCCTGGTGGAGAATGCGTTGTTCGCCACGTTGGAACCAACCACCCGTCGCGGCGAGTTCGACGACGGCCGACCAGTGGTCCTCACCGACACCGTCGGATTCGTCCGACATCTGCCGACCCAACTCATCGAGGCTTTCCGTTCCACCCTGCAAGAGGTCGTCGATGCCGACCTGCTGGTGCATGTCGTGGATGGATCCGATGTCAACCCAATGGCTCAGATCGAGGCCGTGCACAAGGTCATTCGCGAGGTTCAAAATGACCACCACGGGAAACCTGCGCCAGAGTTGTTGGTTGTCAACAAGATCGACGCCGCAACGGAATTGACCTTGGCGCAGCTACGCCGGGCGCTACCCGGCGCGGTTTTCGTCTCGGCCCACACCGGCGAGGGGATGAATCGACTACGCACCCGATTGGGCGAGTTGGTGGAACCTCGCGAAGTCGCTGTTGACGTGACGATTCCCTACGGTCGCGGCGATCTGGTGGCGCGGTTGCACAATGATGGGCGGGTCGATGCCACCGAGCACACCGAGCGGGGCACCCGAGTCAAGGCCCGGGTACCGGCCGCGCTGGCCGCGGGCTTGCGCCAATTCGCGACGTCCGATAGCTGAGCCGACATCGGTGCCGTGACCTTGGTGCCCAACCATCCGGTTGGTCTATCCTCGAATCAACGTCGCAGCACAGTCTTCGGAGGAAACCACCATGGGCAAAGCCGTCAACTACTCCCGCACCCTGTTCGAACCCGAGCATGAGTTGTTCCGGGAGTCCTACCGCGCGTTCCTCGACAAGCACGTCGCGCCCAACCACGAGCAGTGGGAGAAGGACAAGATCGTCGACCGCGGGGTGTGGCTGGAGGCCGGTAAGCAGGGCTTCTTGAGCATGGCGGTGCCGGAGGAGTACGGCGGCGGCGGCAATCCTGACTTCCGCTACAACACCATCGTCTGCGAGGAGACGGTGGCCGGCCGGTTCAGCGGTCTGGGTTTCTCACTGCACAACGACGTGGTCGCACCCTACCTACTCGAACTGACTACCAGGGAGCAAAAGGAACGCTGGTTGCCGCAGTTCAGCACCGGGGAGATGATCACTGCGATCGCCATGACGGAACCCGGTACCGGCAGCGACTTGCAGGGCATCAAGACCCGTGCGGTCAGGGAGGGTGACCACTACGTTCTCAACGGATCCAAGACCTTCATCACCAACGGCATCAATGCCGACCTGATCATCGTGGTCGCCCAGACCAACCCGGAGAAGGGGGCTCAGGGGTTCTCACTGCTGGCCGTCGAGCGGGGGATGGAAGGCTTCGAGCGCGGTCGCCACCTCGACAAGGTCGGCATGGACGCCCAGGACACTGCCGAATTGTCCTTCACCGACGTCCAGGTGCCGGTGGAGAATCGTCTCGGCGAAGAAGGCATGGGCTTCATCTATCTCATGCAGAACCTGCCCCAGGAGCGAATTTCGATTGCGATCATGGCGGCGGCGGCAATGGAGTCGGTGCTCGAGGAGACCATTGCCTACGTCAGTGAGCGCAAAGCCTTCGGCAAGCCGATCGGTTCCTTTCAGAACAGCCGATTCCTGCTCGCGGAATTGTCGACCGAAGCCACCGCGGTGCGGATCATGGTCGATGAGTTCATCCGATTGCACCTGGACGGCAAGTTGACCGCGGAGCAGGCCGCGATGGCTAAATGGTGGACCACCGAAGCGCAGGTGCGGTTGGTCGATCGTTGCCTGCAACTGCATGGCGGTTACGGATATATGCGTGAATACAGTGTGGCGAAAGCTTTCCTCGACGCCCGGGTGCAGACCATTTACGGTGGAACCACGGAAATCATGAAGGAGATCATCGGGCGGAGTCTTGGCCTGTAGTTGACCGATCGGGTGGGCCTTTTGGGTCGGTCTCACCTTTATTTCAGATCAACTCGATTTCAATCTCAATTTGGATTCGGCAGCGAGACCTGCCGCGTGTCGTGATTAGCTATCGCGGTTGTGTGGGATCGTCAATTCCGATCGAGCTCGATTGATTTAGATTTATCTCGACCGAACGCGGGAGACAGTAAATGACTCGGTTAGGACTTGGGCTGACCCGGACCGCTCGGCGCTTTGCGCTGGGCGTGGCAGCAACCGCCGCAGCGGCGGTGCTGGTGGCGCCCTCGCGCTAGCCACGCCGGAAAGTGACGCGGCCGATGCCATCAGTGCTGCCTGGGGAGCGGCCGGTGGGTCCAACTCCCTGGTGGGCAGCCAGGACGGTGACGTCTACCAGGTCGGCGAGGGTTACGGCCAGAAATTCACCGCCGGCAAAATCTTCTTCACCCCGGAAACCGGAGCGCACCTGATCGCCGGCGCGATCCTGGATAAATACGAATCACTCGGCGGGCCGGCCGACAGCGACCTGGGCTTCCCGACCATCGATGAGGTCACCGGCTTGGTGGGACCCGAAAGTCGGGTGAGCACATTCAGTGCCAGCGACAAACCAGCGGTGTTCTGGACGCCGGAGACCGGCGCCTGGGCGGTTCGTGGCGCCATCAACGCCGGTTGGGACAAACTCGGCGGGTCTGCGGGGGCACTGGGTGTACCGGTCGAGGACGAGCGCTACAACGGCGACGCCGTGAGCCAGAAGTTCACCGGCGGTGAGCTGACGTGGAATCTAAGCACCGAGACCTTCACCTCCGTTCCCGCCGAACTCGCAGATGGCCTCGCGGGCCTTGAGGTGCCCTCCGATCCCACCACACTGATGAACCTGGCCTGGCGCGCCAGTGGCGGTCTCGGCGGCCCACTCGGGGCCCGGCAGGGACAGGCGACGGTGATCGGCGACAACGGTGCGGCACAGACCTACGCCGGCGGCAAGGTCTTCTACTCGCCCGACACCGGCGCACATGCCGTGACCGGTGCGATCCTGTCGAAGTACGAATCTCTGGGCGGTCCCACCGGCGATCTGGGCTATCCGGTCGGCACCGAGTCCGACGGCGGACTGCCCAACAGTCGCATCAGTTTCTTTAGTGCGCCCGACAACCCGGTGATGTTCTGGACCCCCGATACCGGCGCGATCGTCGTCCGCGGCGCTATCAACGCCGCCTGGGCGGAACTCGGCGGGGCCACCGGAACCCTTGGCGCTCCAACCGGGGAGCCGACCGTTTCCGGTGACACGATCACCCAGGGCTTCAGCGGTGGCGAGATCTCCTGGAACCAGGCGACCGAAAAGTTCAGTACGACGCCGGGCGACCTAGCCTCATCGCTATCAGGACTGGAGTTGCCCGATACGGTCGCGCAGGCGCCCACTGGGCCGATAGCGAGCGACACCGCCGGTAAGGGCGGATGGAACTCATGGTGGCTGCTGCTGATCCCACTGGTCCTGCTGCTCGGGTCCCTCGCGGCGTGGTCCCTGCGGAAGTCCACGATGGCCCCATCCGGCACCGCTGATCCGGGATATTTCGGCGTCGGCACCGACGACGACCCATGGCCGGGGACCCGTCCGGAATCCGGGCGGGACTCCGCCTTCAACTGGTCGGCGCCGGCGGTCGGGGAAGATGCTGCATTCGGCAGCGATGAAGACGCCATCGACACCGCACCCACCCGTATTCCCACCACCGATGAACTCGCCGAATTCGAGTCGACGGAAAAGTTCGACGCGATCGAGTTCGACGCGGCGGAGAAGTTTGATGCCGATCCCGAGGCGTGGGAAGACGACGTGCCGTCCTCCGACGGCGGTCGGCATTCCGTGTTTGGCGCTGAGGCCGCGTCGTCGAGGTGGCAACTCGACCTCGACGAGGTCGGCTGGCCCAGACACCGCCGCGCTGCGCCAGAGCCCCCGGAGTGGTCCGCCGCGGACGCCGGCGATGCCATCGCCGTGGATGCCATCGCTGTTGACGTCGCCGCTGTTGACGTCGCCGCCGGGGACGTCATCGCCGTCGAGGCTGAGCTCGAGGCACCGGTGCAAGAGCCGTGGCGCCCGGCTATCCACCTTCCATTGGCTGACCCGTATCAAGCGCCCGACGGGTATCGGATCAAGGGCAACACCCATTCCGGGCTTTACTACACCCCGGATTCGGCGTTGTACGACAACACTCTTCCGGAAGTCTGGTTCGCGAGCGAAGATCTGGCCTTGGCGAACGGTTTCTTCAAAGCCCCGGAGTGAAAAGCTTTACCGACCGCGTCTATCTAAGTGCGGCACGCCCGGTCGTATGAATCGGACGGCGGCCGTCGTCAGATCTTGCGGATAACGGTGACGACCTTGCCCAGGATGGCGGCTTCGTTACCAGGTATCGGGTCGAACGCTGGATTGTGCGGCATTAGCCACACCTGGCCTGCGGTTCGCTTGAAAGTTTTGACGGTGGCCTCGCCGTCGATCATCGCAGCAACGATATCGCCATTGTCGGCCACGTTCTGCTGACGGATCACGACCCAGTCGCCGTCGCAAATCGCGGCGTCGACCATCGATTCACCGACCACCTTCAGCAGAAAGAGCGAACCTTCCCCGACGAGTTCCCGGGGGAGTGGAAAGACGTCCTCAATCGCCTCCTCGGCCAGAATTGGCCCGCCGGCGGCGATTCGACCGAGCACCGGGATGTAGGCGGGTTCCGGCAGCGCGTCCGAACCGGCAACATCAGTGGTCGGCGGAGTCGCGGAGTCTTCGATTCCGCGGACGTCCACCGCTCGAGGGCGGTTCGGATCCCGCCGCAGGTATCCCTTGCGTTCTAGAGTGCGGAGCTGGTGGGCGACCGATGAGGTGGACGTGAGGCCGACGGCGTCGCCGATTTCTCGGATGCTGGGCGGGTAGCCCCGACTGGTGACCGAGGCCCGGATGACCTCGAGAATCGTCCGTTGGCGCTCGGTCAGGCCGGTCGCGCCGCGTCGCGTGGGGGTGCTGCCGGGAGCTCCAGTGCTGTCTTTCATGGCGGTGAATCTAGCCGGAATACGGCGGATTATCAAACATGTGTTCGAGCGTGTCGGCTGTTTTTTTGGCGTGACACCTGTCGGTCGGATTGAGGCGCCGGCGACGGCCCGGATCTGTCGGTGCTCTGATCTATCTTCAGACACGCTCGCTCAAATGTTCGGAAATCGAACATGTGGTCGAGTACAGTTCGAACACTAGAGCGAAGAACCGAAGGAAAAGGGGTCGATATGACACTTGTGGATCACCGGCCACACGGTCACCGGCAACACTCTGACCGGCAACACTCTGACCGGCAGCATAGTGACCGGCAGCTGGTGGAGTGGTTCGCGGACTGCCCGCGGCCGGTCCCCTCCGCCACCGGCGTGCCGACGCGCTTCCGGGCCCATCGGCCCACGCCGTTGAGGCCGACTGCGGGATAGCGCCTGAGCGTCTCCTTTTTGGGGACGACCGCCCCAATGCGCTATCGCGGGACAGGGATCGCGATCTCGTGCGCTCCGCACCCGCCGCGTCGGGTCAGTAACTCCGCCACCGTCGCGTTGGCGGGGTTGGCCGCATTGATCACGCTGTGGCTGGGATCTCTGGCCCAGTACAGCGGTGAAAGATCCGCGGCGCCGTCACCCACCTCCGATCAGTTGGCCGTGGTTCAGGTTCAGCCCGGCGAGACTCTTCAACAGTTGGCCGAAAGGGTGGCGCCGGGGGCGCCGGCGGTGGAGATGGCCGAGCGGATCCGAAACCTGAACAAGCTCGGGTCGGCTGCGGTTGACGCCGGTCAGACGCTCATTGCTCCGGTCGGGTAATGGACTCGGGAGTACGCTCGTGGTCGACTCGGTTATCGACCTGTGGCGCAAGAAGGGGGGCGGTCATGCACTGTCCGTTCTGCCGTCACGCGGATTCCCGGGTGGTCGACTCCCGTGAAGCCGACGAGGGGCAGGCCATTCGGCGTCGCCGTTCGTGTCCCGAATGCGGTCGTCGTTTCACTACCGTGGAGACTGCGGTGCTGGCGGTAGTCAAACGCAGCGGGGTCACCGAACCTTTCAGCCGCGAAAAGGTGATCAGCGGCGTGCGGCGGGCCTGTCAGGGCCGCCAGGTCGATGACGATGCGCTTAATCTGCTTGCCCAGCAGGTTGAGGATGCCGTGCGCGCCGCCGGCTCTCCCGAGGTTCCCAGCAATGAGGTCGGCCTAGCAATCCTGGGTCCACTACGCGAACTGGACGAGGTGGCCTACCTCCGATTCGCCTCGGTGTACCGATCGTTTACCTCGGCCGACGATTTCGAACGCGAAATTGAGGCACTGCGTGCCCACCGACAGGTTGGCACTGCCCGCTAAGCGCGCCAGGTCCGGACTCAATTCTGATCGTCGTCGGTCAAGCCGTCCTTGAGGTCCTCGTCTCGTTGAGCCAGGAACCGCTCGAATTCCGCACCCAGTTCTTCCCCGCTGGGCAGATCCTCGTCACGTGCCAACAGTGATCGGTTCTCTTGTGCGGCAACGAATGCGTCGTACTGATGCTCCAAGGCGTCGACCACCTGTGCGACTTCGGGAGAGGCCTCGACCTGCTCGTCGATCTTGCTGCGGACGGCCTGAGCGGCCTCGCCGAGGGGCCCCAGGGGAAATTGCAGGGACGCCGTCTTGGCGACCTGTTCAAGCAGGGTCTCGGCCCCGGCGGGGTAGTCGGTCTGGGCCAGATAGTGGGGGATGTGGACGGTGTAGCCCACAGCCTCGTGACCGTGTTGTGCCATCCGGTACTCCAGTAAATTGGACACGCTGCTGGGCACCTGAACCTCACCGACCCATGGCTGATGATCGGCGAGGAGTTCGCGGTTGTTCGAGTGTGCGGTCATCGTCACCGGCCGGGTATGCGGGACCGCCATCGGGATTGCGCCCAGGCCGATGGTCTGGCGAACTCCCAGTCGTTCGGCGAGTAGTCGCACCGCGGCGACGAAACGCTCCCATTGCAGGTCCGGCTCCAAACCGGCCAGCAGTAGGAAAGGCGTTCCCAGACTGTCGCGCACCGCGTAGAGGTTGAGTAGGGGCTCCTCGTAAGCGGTGAAGTGATCGGTCTTGAAAGTCATCAGCGGCCTGCGGGACCGGTAATCCAAGAGGTCATCGATGGCGAAGGAGGCAACAAGTTCGGTCTCCAGGACTCCCTGCAGATGCGCGGCCGCCAGTCGAATGGCATGGCCGGCGTCGGAAAAGCCCTCCAGGGCGTGAATAAGAACCGGGCCGCGGCCATCGGAGGATGACAGCTGCGGAGACGGGAACTCCAGGTGGTACATCCGATCGGGACGGAAATCGTGGCCTTGTTCGTCGGACATCAGGTGGCCTCCCTCATTTCCTTCACGCTACGTTGCCCAGGTCTCGGAGGTTGCCCGGGGCTTAGGGGTTGCCCGGGGCTTAGAGGTTGCCCGGGTCTACCTCATGCACAACGCTCCGGCGACGGTCCCCGTTCCCGCCCCGTGGGTGCCGAAAGCGGTCCACAGTCGTCGTTTGTTCCACAGTCGCCTCGTTGCGCCGCGATCGTTGCGGGGAGGCTGACGGTGATGCTTGACACCGTCATGGCATGACCGCATACAAACCCGAATTTCGGTTCGACCGCCCCGGCGCATTGATCGCTGCTCTGCCGGCGGTGCTCGGCTTCGTCCCGGAAAAGTCACTGGTGATGGTGTCCCTCGAGGAAGGGCGGATGGGCGCGGTGATGCGCGCCGACCTTGCCGCCGATCTCGGGGATAACCTCGAGCGACTCGCCGAGATCGCCGCCACCTCCGGCGCCGACACCGTGGTGGCGGTGATCGTTGACGCTGATGGCGCCTTATGCCCGATGTGCAACACCGGTCACCGGCAATTGTGTGAGGCCCTGACCGATGCGTTGGCCGAACGCGGAATCGGGTTGTACGCGGCTCATGTGGTCGACCGGATCGAATCCGGTGGCCGGTGGTGTTGCGTCGACGGCTGTGGCGCGCAGGGCGCAGTCGAGGATCCGACAGCCTCACCGTTGGCTGCCGCCGCGGTACTCGACGGCCGCCGACTGTACCGGCGGCGCGCCGATCTGCAGGCGGTCATCGAGGTTGCCGACCCGGACCGCACGGCCGCCCTGGTGGGCCCATCCGGGCCGGGCGGCCCGCCGGCAGGCTGATTGGCAGGCCGATCCGGACCGCTGTGGCCGACGTGACGTCGAGACCGTAATGACCGTAGCCGCCAGGTTTTGCGAAGGAGCCGCACCCGCCGATTCCGAATTCGCGATGCTGGCATGTGGACTCACTGATGTTGCCGTGCGGGACACGTTGTACGCACTGGCCGTGGGTGCCGATGCGGGCGCCGCAGAGGCGTTATGGGCCGTCATGGCGCGAACACTTCCCGATCCCTGGCGGGTGGAAGCGCTTGTTCTGCTTGCTTTTTCGGCTTATGCGCGGGGTGATGGACCGTTGGCGGGACTGTCGTTGGAATCGGCGTTGCGAAGTGCGCCCGAGCACCGGATGGCCGGGATGCTCGACACCGCATTGCAGTCAGGGATGCGGCCGGAGCAGATCCGGGAACTGGCCGACACCGGGTATCGGCTCGCCAAACGATTGGGTGTGCGGTTGCCACCACGGCGCGTTTTCGGCCGGCGGGCGGTCTAGCCCGACGATGTCGAACCGTGGAGCTCAGACCTTCTCCACTTTCACCGCGTGGGCCATCTCGTGCGGCAGGTCCACGTTTTCGTGGCCGCTGACCACGATTGTCACATCGCCACTCGGACTGGTCTGCACTAACACTCGGGCATTTGGGACGACGCCGGCTTCCTTGAGCCTGCTCATCAATGCGACATCCCCCTGTACATGCTCGGTCAACTGCCGGACAACCACAGCTACCGAGTCCCCGGTCGGCAGTTCGGTCAGCCGAACCAGATTGGCACCATCATGGTCGGCACCACTGGGTTCGATGCCGAGCGCCGTCAGACCGGGGATCGGGTTTCCGAACGGCGAAATAGTTGGGTTGTCGAGCACCGCCACCAGCCGACGCTCGACGTCCTCGCTCATCACATGTTCCCACCGGCAGGCCTCGGCGTGCACCTCTTCCCAGGGCAAGCCGATGATGTCGACGAGCAGACGTTCGGCGAGTCGGTGCTTGCGCATCACCGACGTCGCGAGCTCGCGGCCCTTATCGGTCAATTGAAGATGCCGGTCTCCGGCCACCCGCAGTAGTCCGTCGCGTTCCATTCGCGCCACGGTCTGACTCACGGTCGGCCCGCTCTGTTCGAGGCGCTCGGCGATACGCGCACGCAGGGGGACCACGCCCTCTTCTTCGAGGTCGTAAATCGTACGCAGGTACATTTCGGTGGTGTCGACCAGATCGTTCATTAGGTCACCCTTCGTCGCAACCCGAGTCTACTTGCCCGCGCCGCGTGATCCGGTTGAACGGGACTCGGCGCAACAGGTCATCTCAACGCAGCGAGCCCGCCGGAAAATCGGCGGGCTCGCTATGGCAGCGGGTCGGTTAACTCGCGTAGGAGCGCAACTTTTCAGCCCGATCTCCCTGCCGCAGTTTGATCATGACCTCGCGTTCGATCTGGCGGACGCGCTCTCGGGACAGGCCAAACATCTTGCCAATTTGATCGAGCGTTCGCGGCTGGCCGTCGTCGAGGCCAAAGCGTAGCCGGATGACCTGTTGCTCGCGCTCGTCGAGGGTGGCCAACACGTGGCGTATGTCGGTATGCAGCAGTTCGGCGATCACCGTGTTCTCCGCAGACATCGCCTCAGAATCCTCGATGAAATCGCCCAGCGGAGCCTCTTCGTCGGCACCCACGGGCATGTCCAGGCTTACCGGATCGCGACTGTGCTCCAGCAGGTCGTTGATCCTTTCCGCCGGAATGCCCGACTCCTCAGCGAGTTCCTCCTCGGTGGCCTCGCGGCCCAGGGTCTGATGCATCTCCCGCTTGATCCGTGCCAGTTTGTTGACCTGCTCGACGAGGTGCACGGGCAGGCGAATCGTGCGACTCTGATCGGCCATTCCGCGGGTGATGGCCTGGCGGATCCACCACGTCGCGTACGTCGAGAACTTGAATCCCTTGGTGTAGTCGAACTTCTCCATCGCGCGGATAAGGCCCAGGTTGCCCTCCTGGATCAAATCGAGCAGTGGCATTCCACGGCCGGTGTAGCGCTTGGCCAGTGAGACCACTAGACGCAGGTTGGCCTCCAGCAGGTGGCTGCGCGCGGCCCGACCGTCCTCGGCGACGACCGAGAGCACGTTTTTGCGGTTGTCGCTCATGCGTTTGCGGGTGGCTAGGAGGTGCTGGGCGTACAAGCCAGCCTCGATGCGCTTGGCGAGTTCCACCTCGTCCTCGGCGCTGAGCAGAGCAGTCTTGCCGATGCCATTGAGATATACGCGCACGAGGTCTGCCGCCGGACTCTGAGAGTCCAGATCACTGTCAAACCGGGTAGTGGTGGCGTTTGCCATGGTGGCCTCCTGATCGGATCCAACTGTCAGAGGTACAACGCATGATCGGAGTCGGGAGTTCCCGGGGCCGGTGCTCCCCGACATGCTGTGAGCAGCATGGATGTCGAATTGTTCTGTGAATGTATTAAGAAAACCGGGCGGAGTGCCTCATCGGGGATACTCCTCGTGAGTGCGCTCGGCATTCGGTTGCGAGGTGGGGGCGAGGCCGGCTTCCAGGGCGGGCGGATCGGCCCGTGGGAACAACGCGGTGCGCTGCGGAGCATCGGGAAAGCGACGAGGCTCTTCGGCCCGACGGGGCGGGCGGTCGTTGGCGATCAACACGGCTATCCACGGCAGTGGAATCGACAAGGCCAGGATCGCCAGTGAGAGCAGGCCGTTCTGCCAGATGCTGTAGGCGATAGCTGCCGCGAGGAAAGCGGGAATCCGCCAGACCATCAGTTTGAGGTACTTCCGAACCCGTTTGCGATGCTGCTCCTCGTGGGACAGCGCTGCGCGGGTGATGAGCACTGGCCGACCTTCGTCATCGAAACCCAGGTCGCGCTCCATATTTACCACTGTTCCACACCGTTGCAGGATCGGACGAGGGGGATTTTCTTACGTCTGTCTGACCGCAATCGCCGTCCGGGGGCACAATGGTCTTCATGCGGACTGACACCATTGAGCGCACCGACAGCGAGGAACGCGTCGACGACGGCTCGGATAGCGACACTCCCAAGTTCTTCCACTACGTCAAGAAGGACAAAATCGTCGAGAGTGCAGTCATGGGATCTCATGTCGTTGCACTGTGCGGTGAGGTTTTCCCTGTGACCCGCTCGGCCAAGCCGGGGTCGCCGGTCTGCCCGGACTGCAAGAAGATCTACGAGTCCCTCAAGAGGGGCTGACCGCGACCGGTTGTGGATCGTGGGGCGCGATTTCGTCTCCACCGTCGGCGAAGTGGTCGGCGTCGGTGATCTCGGTGGTGCCGGTCGGCTCTGCCCTGCGTCGCAACCAGGATCGGAAACGATGCCAGTGCGGTACCGGAGCGGGCCATTCCTCTTCGATGGCGGCGTTGAGTTCGGCCCCCATCATGATTGCGAATCCCAGGAAGAATGCGAACAACAAAAACGCGATCGGGGTGGCCAACGCTCCATAGGTGTAACCGGTCTGAGTGATGTACCGCAGGTAGATTCGCAGACCCGCGGTCGCCACCACGAAGACCGCTGTGGCCAGGATGGCACCCCACACCAATCGATGGGTGGGCAGTGGCTCGGGCAGCGAGACCCGGTAGAGGATCGTGACGGCGGCCAGTAGGCCCACAACCAGCATCGGGTAGTAGCCAAAGCGCAGAATGTGCTCCCAGTCATCGGGAACATACTCGGCGATCTTGCGCGGTCCCAACGCCAATAGCGGTGCCGCCGCGGTAACGAAGACCAGCATCACCAGGTAGAGGCCGAGTGCGAAGAAACGCTGCCGGACCGGGTGCCGCAGGGCGGTCTGGTCGTGGGCCTCGACTACCGAGTCCACAAGTGCCGAGATCGCCGAGGAGCCCGCCCACAGGCTGATCACAAAGCCCACTGATACAACTTCACCGCGCGCGCCGGCCACGATGTCCCGGACCGTCGGTTCGATGATCTCGGTCACGATGTTTTTGGAGAAGAAACTGCTCGAAGTGTTAATCAGTTGGCTCTGAATAGTGGCGAGGGTGTCCGGGCCGAACAACGGCGCCACGTAGGCGAGACTGCCGAGCATGCCGAGCAACAGGGGCGGAAGGGAGAGCACCGACCAGAAACCAGCCTGGGCCGCCTCTGAAAAAATGGAGTCGTCCCAGCTTTTCGACAGTGTCCGCTTGGCGATGCGCCAGGCACGGTTACCCGTCGGTGCGGGCGGTGACACGTCCGTCATAACCTTCCGGGATTCCTCACGCAGGCATGGAGGGGCGAGCGGGCGCGGCTTATGCGCCGTCGGGTTTGACTTCCAAGACAGCCGCCAGCGCGAGAAGCTTCGACTCATGCTCCTTGGCGTGATGCTGGCAGAACAGTAGTTCGGCACCGGAGGGAAGCTTGGCCCGAACCTGTGCGGCAGCCCCGCAGCGATCGCAGCGGTCGGCCCTGGTTAACTCCGGACTGGTCAACGTTGCGTTCATGGGCCTCCCTAGATGCTCGACGACTCCAGCGGCGGAGGCCGCCTTCGCGCGATTCTTCTACTGTCTCAGACGCTAAGCCCTTCGGGCTTGTTCCCGCGACTGACCGATGTGTCGTGTCTCACCCCCCGTTGTTGGACCGGTCGCGCCGTGGTGCAGTGTGGCGGCTATGTCTCAGGCGGCGGAACTGCTGGTCCACCTATGTGCCGAGCCAGATTGGGAGAGTGCGCGGGCGACCCTGCAGTGGCGGCCCGAGTCGTTGAGTGAGGTCGGGTTCGTTCACCTATCGGCGCAATGTCAGGTCCACCTACCGGCCAATCGGCTCTTCGCCGGACGCGACGATCTGGTGGTGCTCTATTTAGACCCGGCCAGGCTCGGCGCCGTTGTTCGTTGGGAGCCCGGTGTCCCCTCTGATCCGGAATCAATGCTGTTCCCCCATCTGTATGGACCGTTGCCGATCGCTGCCGTGGTGGACGTGCGCCCTTACATTCCCGGTCCGGATGGGCGGTTTGCGCCACTTATCCACAGGCCGTCGTGATCAACTCAGAAGTTGCAATCATCGGGGTGCTCGCACTGTTAGTTTCACCATCAGTGTCCGGGCGTTGCGCACCGGCGGAAGCCCCCCATTCCGCGACCGGAGCGCGGCGCCCGGCCACCCGTACCGAGGGGTGTTGGAGATGAGTAAGCCGCCGAAGTTGGACGTTCGCGACGTCGGCGACGTGCCGTTGCGTGAGGTCTCGGGGTTGGCGCTGCGGGGTGGCGAACTGCTTGCCGTGGGAGACCGGGATCCGGTGGTATTCACTGCGGCACTGAAACCGTGGCCAATGCGGTGGCAGGGGATCGACCTTTCCGACCTCGGTCTCCCCGACGGGGGAACACAGTTCGAGGCCGTCCAACCCACCGGGGAGCACACCGTTCTGGTGTTGCAGGAGCAACCGGCGCGGGTGCTGCACATCGACCTCGCCATGCCGGCGCTCATCGGGACGATTCTGCTCGATGTTCCGGACGGGCATCGGCTGCGGCAGGCCTGGCTTGGTGATCGTTCCTCGCGCGGCGAGTCGCTGATCCTGGCCGACCGTGGCCACCTGCTGGTGGTCAAGGAGAAGGATCCGTCGGCGATCCTCGAGTTTGGTCCGGTCGGTGACGGCCCGGTCGGGTGGCAACGCGGCGGCTCCACGGCGGCGCCGGGTCCCGGGGATGCCACCCTGACGGTGCTGGCGACGTGGTGGTTGGCCGAGGAAATGGCTCGGTGGCTGCCCGACATCAGCGATGCCACTGTCGGCCCCGATGGTCGGCTCTACCTCCTCTCCGACAAGGGCAGCTCGATCGCCCGACTGCCCGATGCCCTGGACCCACGGGGCGGCACCGTGGAAGCTGAAGCGATATGGCGCATCGAGGGCAGCCCGGAAAAGGCAGAGGGTCTGGTGATTATGGATGACGGCACTGCGATAGTCGGTTTGGACACTAAGTCGCCGCGACGAAATTTGTTGCGGCTCAGCAAGTTACCGCTCGGCTGAGCTTGGATCGGTCGAGTCACTGTCACGGTTCAGGCGTTGAGCCCGATAGATCGACACCGGAGTGCGGGAGATGATCAGATAGGCGATGCCGACGGTGATCATCGCTGCGGGAATCACGGAGAATGATCCGGTCATTTCGGCGACCATGATCATCAGGGCGAGGGGAGCATGCGCCACACTGCCGAAGCAGGCCATCATCGCCACTATCACGAACACGCCCGGTCCGTCCGGGAGTGCCGGTGCGCCAATGAGATCCGCCAATCGCCAGATCGCTGCACCAACGAACGCGCCGATCACGATGCCGGGTCCGAAGATGCCACCGGACCCGCCAGTGCCGATCGATAACGAGGTTGCCAAGATCTTGGCGAGGGGCAGCACCAACACGATCCACAGCGGAATGGTGGCCAGTCCCTCGCTGGTCATGGCGATTTGCACCCAGCCGTAGCCGCTGGCGAGAATCTGCGGGATACCCAACGCCAGCAGTCCGACCAGCAAGCCTCCGATCGCCGGTTTGGCTATCTTGCCGCCGGGCAGTCGCCGACTCAACGCCACCGTCGCGTAAAACGTTCGCGCGTAGAGGTAACCGACGGCCGCAGCAGCAATACCGATGATCACGAACCAGCCGATCTGAGTCGGATCGAAAGTGTAGTTGGGTTCGACGAATCCAAACATCGGCGTAAATCCGAGAATCGATCCGTAGACGGCGTAGGCGGCCGCCGAAGATATGAAGCCCGGAACGAGTGCACGATAGTTGAAATCCTCCCGGTAGATGATCGAGGCCGCCAGCACGGCTCCGCCGAGTGGTGCGCCGAAAATTGCCCCGATTCCCGAGCCAATGCCTATTGACACCGCCAGCCGACCGTCGCCGTCGGACAAATCCAGCCGGCGGGTCAACAGCGAACCGAATCCGGCCGAAATCTGTGCGGTCGGGCCTTCGCGACCGCCCGACCCGCCAGAACCGATCGTCAACGCACTGGCGATCAACTTGACCGCCACGGCGCGACCACGGATCGAACGCGGGTCGGTGTGTACCGCTTCGATCGCGTTATCGGTGCCGTGCCCCTCGGCTTCGGGGGCGAATCTGGCGACGAGGAATGCCGACACCAGAGCGCCGCCGAACGCAACCAGCGGAATCGCCCACGGGCGGTCGAATCCCGGCGACCCGGTTCCGCCGCCGTCGCCGGTGGCCTGCGGCTGCACGTAACCGCCGAGGGTGCCGAGTAGAAGCTGGCCGGTGTACTTGAGGGTGAGAAAAAAAACCACCGCACCCAGGCCGGCGATGGCGCCGATTGACACCCCGAGGATCAACCACTTTCGCAGATAACTGGATTCGCGTACGAAGGTGCCGATGCGGCCGCCTGCAGATAAGGAGCCGACCTGTAACGGCTGCGCCATCGGCCGAATGCTAGCAGCGCAGAGAGGCCCTCGGGGGTTTGGTTCAGTCCAGGTAGTCGCGCAGTACCTGCGAGCGGCTCGGGTGGCGCAGCTTCGACATGGTCTTAGACTCGATCTGGCGGATTCGTTCGCGGGTTACGCCGTACACCTGCCCAATCTCATCGAGGGTGCGTGGCTGGCCATCGGTGAGGCCGAACCGCAGCCGCACCACGCCTGCCTCGCGCTCGGATAGCGTCTCGAGCACCGATTGCAACTGATCCTGCAGCAGCGTAAACGAGACGGCGTCGACGGCCACGACGGCTTCGGAGTCCTCGATGAAGTCGCCGAGTTGGCTGTCGCCTTCGTCGCCGATGGTCTGATCCAGTGAGATCGGTTCGCGGGCGTACTGCTGGATCTCCAGCACCTTCTCCGGAGTGATGTCCATTTCCTTGGCCAACTCCTCCGGAGTGGCCTCGCGGCCCAGATCCTGAAGCAGTTCGCGCTGGATACGGCCGAGCTTGTTGATCACCTCGACCATGTGCACAGGGATGCGAATGGTGCGGGCCTGGTCGGCCATGGCCCGGGTTATGGCTTGGCGGATCCACCAGGTGGCGTAGGTGGAGAACTTGTAGCCCTTGGTGTAGTCGAATTTTTCAACGGCGCGGATCAGGCCCAGGTTGCCTTCCTGAATGAGGTCGAGGAACGCCATACCGCGACCGGTGTAGCGCTTGGCCAAGGAGACCACCAGGCGCAGGTTCGCTTCCAGGAGATGGTTTTTCGCGCGGTCGCCATCGCGACAGATCCATTGCATATCGCGACGCTGCTGCACCGGAAGTTTCGCGCCACGCTCGGTGACCTCGGTCATCTTCTGAGTGGCATACAAGCCCGCCTCGATCCGCTTGGCCAGCTCCACCTCCTCCTCGGCATTGAGCAGCGCGACCTTGCCGATCTGCTTGAGGTAGGCGCGAACAGAGTCCGCGGACGCGGTGAGTTCGGCGTCCTTGCGGGCCTGTCGCAGGGCCTCGGATTCCTCTTCGTCCCAGACGAAGTCGCCGGAAGCCTTGTCCTTGTCGGACGGCTCGGTGGCGTCCTCATCCTCGCCGTCGGCGGCAGGGGCGGCCGTGACGACCGCGACGACGACCCCGAGGGATTCCTCTCCGACGACGACTTCTTCGAGGTCCTCGATCTCGACGCCCTCGGCGATGTCAATCTCAGGCTCGGAGGACAGGTCGAGGTCCTCGACCAGCAATTCCGCCGGAACATCGGCCGCAGGCGCGGACTTCTTCGCGCCACTGCGCGTGGTTTTCGTCGGCGCGAGCTTGGCAGCGGGTTTGGTAGACGTGGCCTTGGTAGACGTGGCCTTGACTGGGGTGGCCTTGGCTGGGGTGGCCTTGGCTGCCCTAACAGGCGTGGCTTTGGTCACTTTCGCGGGGGCGGATTTGGCCGATGCGGATTTGGCTACTTTGGCCGGCGAAGTTTTGGCTGCTTTGGCGGGTGCTGCTTTGGCGGCCGCGCTTCTAGCCGGTGCGGCTTTGGCGGGTGCTGCTTTGGCGGGGCGGCTGCGGCCGACACGGCCTTGGGGCTTTGACGACCTTGGCCGGGGCGGCTTTCACGGCTTTGGCGGCTTTCACGGCTTTTGGGGGCTGCTTTGGTGGGGCTTGCTTTGGGCTTGGTGTGGTTTTGATGGGCGCGGCTTTGGCGCGGGGGGTTTTGGCGGGCGCGGCCTTGGCGGCTCTGGCCGGGGCTGCCTTCACTGCTTTCACGGCTCTCGTGGCCTTGGTGGCCTTGGTGGCCTTGGTGGTCTTGGTGGCCTTGGTGGCCTTGGTGGCCTGCACCGCTTTGGTGGGTTTGGTGGGCGCGGTCTTGACGGCCTTTCTGGCTGCTGCAGGGCTTGCCGCGGCCTTCTTGGCGGGAGTTCGGGTGGCGGTGCGATGCACCGGCTTCGAGGTTGCCGGGCTCACTTTGGTCGCTGCCACGTACAGCCTTTCGGTTGTGTTGGCTTTCGGCGGGCACGGACGTGCCTCACCGAAAGCGTCTGCTATGGGGAATATCGGCGTGATCTCACATGGATACTCGCCGCCGTCCGGTCAGCGGGCGCCAAGGTCATTGTAACGACTAAATGGCGCCTCGCCGCACAGGCGCGGGGGTTAGCCGCTCAGGTCGGATTGGCTCGCCATTGCGGCGCCGACGATTCCGGCCTCATTCTGTAACCCGGCGCCGACGACCGGCGTCCGGTTCTTCAACATCGGGATCCACCGGTCAGCCTTGCGACTAATACCACCGCCGGCGATGAAAAGGTCCGGCCATATCGCGTTCTCGATTGCGATCAAGACCTTGGTGACCTCTTCAGTCCAGCGCTGGTAGTTCCACTCCTTGCGTTCCTTGACCGACGATGCTGCGCGGTGTTCGGCCTCCTTGCCGCCCACCTCGATATGGCCAAACTCAGTGTTGGGCAGCAGTACGCCGTTGTGTATCACTGCGGAACCGATGCCCGTGCCGAAGGTCAGCAGCACGATCAGGCCGCTCTTGTCACGCCCGGCGCCGTAGCGTGCCTCGGCCAGTCCGGCGGCGTCCGCGTCGTTGAGGACGGTGACCTTCCGGCCACCGAGACCCGCGCTCATCAGTTCGGCGACGTTGGCACCGATCCAGGACTTGTCGACGTTCGCGGCGGTCTTTACGACGCCGTCGACCACGACCCCGGGATAGGTGACGCCGAGCGGTCCTACCCAGCCGAAGTGGTCCACCACCTCGGCGACCGCTTTGGTCACGGCTTTGGGCGTGGCCGGTTGTGGAGTGTCCAGCCGGAACCTCTCCCCGACGAGTAGGCCCGTGTCGAGGTCAACGATGGCGCCTTTGACTCCGCTGCCACCGACGTCTATACCGAGGGCCTGCCGTGCCGGGCTTGCTTCGGTCGCGGTCATTGCTGCTCCTTCTGGCGGCGGATGGATCGACCGGAACCGACACTAGTGGGTCTGTCGCCCAACGTCGGGCGATTGTGATGCGATGGCACCGTGACCGAAAACCTCGCGGGGGCCCTGCGCGCTGTGGCCGAGCAGGTGGTCTCCGAGGCGGCCGAGTCGGTGCGCGGCCGGCAAATCGAGATGTCCGGCACGTCCGGGACCCCCGTCGCCTCGATGCGCACGAAGAGCAGCCCGACCGACCCGGTCACCGTCGTCGACACCGAGACCGAGCAACTGATCCGGACTCGATTGGCCCAGCTTCGCCCGGGGGACGCAATCCTCGGTGAGGAAGGCGGCACAGAGACGGTAGATCGCGGCGCGGTGCGCTGGGCGGTCGACCCCATCGACGGCACGGTCAATTTCATTTACGGCATCCCTGCCTACGCGGTATCGGTCGCCGCTCAACTCAACGGGGATTCGGTGGCCGGAGCCGTCGCGGACGTCGCCGGCGGAGACGTCTACTCGGCGGGCCTCGGTCTCGGTGCGCACGTGCTCGCCCGCGGCGTGCGCAGTCGGCTCCGATGCAGCAGAGTCGATGACCTATCGATGGCCCTGGTGGGAACAGGTTTCGGTTACGAGGCGCCGCGCCGCGCCGCTCAAGCGGCGCTGCTGGCCCAGATGCTGCCGCTGATGCGCGACGTGCGGCGAATCGGTTCGGCGGCGCTTGATTTATGCATGGTGGCCGCTGGACGCCTCGACGCGTACTACGAGCATGGGCTCAACGTGTGGGACTGGGCAGCCGGTGCGCTGATCGCCGCAGAGGCAGGGGCGGTGCTCGTGTTGCCCGGAGCAGACGAACCCGGCACCGATGGACGCCTGTTGGTGGCGGCCGCGCCGGGGGTGGCGGGTCAGCTCATCGCTGCGCTTGACGGTTTCGCCGGTCTGGCGCCGCTGCCGTGAGCTTTCAGCAGGTGCCGTTGTGGATTTTGGTTAGCAGCGCCGAGTCGGCTGGTTCGGTGGCGCCGGGACTCAGCCCAGTCAGCACGGCGGCGATGTCGTCGCTGTTGGCCAGCGCGGTGAAGTCGGCACCGATCACCAGGTCGACCGAGTTGTCCTTGCGGTCGTCCTGGTACAGCTCGACACACGGGGCCACCAGCCACGCGGCGGCCGCACCGGCTCGACCGCCCGGCCCGAAGCACACGGGAAGATTGCGCCACACGTATGTTGCAGCCCAGTCGGGTACCGGCGTAGATCGGGTCATTGGCGGCGGTCGGCGCCGCGAAGCGGGCCGAGTATCAGTATCAAGCACGCGGCCTGACCGCCCTGACCGCTGGCATTGAGAACCCGAATGTTCGTCTCGGCCAGCTTCGCCGGCGCGACGTCCACCATGGACGACGCCGAGACCCGGTCGCCCAGCTTGGGTGCTGTCGGGCCGCTGGGGGCCGGCGGCGCGTTGCAGGCTGCCGCCTCACCCACCGTGACGGGACGGGTCAGGGCGAAGGTCCAGATCAAGGCGGTGAGCGTGAAGAGCACGGTCAGACCGATGATGGCGGGGCGGTAGTTGCGCCGACGGAACAGGTTCCCGTTCTTGTCGTACGGGGAACCCTCGGTGAGTTGAGCGACCACGTGTTGCACTGTAAGGGGCAGGCGCCTGCGGCGGTACTCTGGTTTGCGTCGCGGCCATAGACCGAATCCAGCGAGGATTGTGATGAATTTCACACTGGAACTCTTCGTTTTGGGGAGGTATCGGTTATGCGGATGCAGCCGACGCTGGTACAAAGCCATGTCGAGGTTCGACGAGGGGATTGACGATGGCTACTGATTACGACGCCCCACGGCGTACGGAGACCGACGAGACGTCTGAGGATTCGCTGGAGGAACTCACCGCTCGCCGCAACGAAGCGCAGTCGGCCGTCGTCGACGTCGACGAGGCTGAATCCGCGGAGTCCTTCGAATTGCCCGGCGCGGATCTTTCCGGCGAGGAGCTATCGGTTCGGGTCATTCCGAAGCAGGCGGACGAATTCACCTGCGCCAGTTGCTTCCTCGTGCACCACCGCAGCCGACTGGCCAGCGCGAAAAAAGGTGTGATGATTTGCACCGATTGCGCCCTCTAGCCTATTACGCCCTACAGCTGGGGGCGGAGCCCACGGCCCGTTCAGCTGTGTAACGCGGCCAGCAAGCGCTCGGGATGGCGCGTGCTGACCAACCAGTACGGGGTCGGGTCCTCCGGATCATCGAGGACTACCAGCGCCATCGGACCAACCCAACTCCGATGTACAACGTAGGCGGCCGGATCAAGCTGGCGGCCCAGCGCGGCCGACTTGGCGGACGCAGGGATCACCGCCGAACTGGCCACCACGGACGCCGGAAGGTGTGCCGGGCCGGCCGAAAGTTCCACATCTGCTCCGGTGTTGATGACCCGCACGTCAGTGCGGCTGAGCCACAGTAGGAGGGCCACCGCGACTGCGGCCAGCGCGGTGTAAGGCAACCAGTTGGGGAGATCGCGAACACCCATGTTGACGGAGGTGGCCGGCACCCCGATGTGGCAGTGCCGACAGGCCACACACCACGGCACCCACAGCCGCTCGCGGTAGCGAACGGTTTGCCGCGGTCAGGCTCGAACCGGTCACTGTGATCAGAGTAGTCTTTGCCCTCGTGCCCGCCAGCCTTGCGGTGGTTCGCTTGGACCGCGATCTCCCGATGCCCGTGCGTGCCCACGAGGGCGATGCCGGCGTCGATCTTTGTAGTGCCGAGGATATCGAACTGGCACCCGGACAGCGCCGGTTGGTGCCCACCGGTATCGCCGTCGCGGTCCCGCACGGGATGGTGGGGTTGGTTCACCCGCGGTCCGGTCTGGCTGCGCGCGTGGGGCTCTCGATCGTCAACAGTCCCGGCACGATCGATGCCGGGTATCGCGGTGAGATCAAAGTGGCACTGATCAACCTCGACCCCGTCGAGCCGATCGTAATTCGGCGCGGCGACCGGATCGCGCAGTTGCTGATCCAGCAGGTCGAACTACCAGAGCTGGTCGAAGTGGCCTCGTTCGATGAGGCGGGACTGGCGAACACCACCCGTGGCCTGGGCGGCCACGGTTCCTCCGGCGGACATGCGAGTTTGTGATGGCATTCGGTAGACGTAAGCAGGATTCAGGCCAACAGGATTCAGGCCAGCAGGATTTGGGCCAACAGGAACCGGACCAGGGCGCCGCGGCCGAAGTCGGCGAGGGGGTGGAGTCCGCTGGTTCGGAGGGCGCGGTCAGCGCGGTTGCAGTGTCGGATCTATCCGGCGATGCCGACGGCCCGTTCGACATCGAGGATTTCGACGATCCTGCCGAGGCGACCGTGGCGCGACTGGATCTGGGATCGGTACTTATCCCGATGCAGCCTGACGGTCAGGTGCAGGTTGAGCTCAATCAGATGGGTGTCCCCAGCGCCATCTGGATGGTCACCCCCAACGGCCGGTTCACCATCGCCGCCTACGCCGCCCCGAAGTCTCCCGGGCTCTGGCGCGAAGTTGCTGGCGAGTTGGCGGATGCGCTGCGCAACGACAACGCCGCGGTGGCTGTCGAGAATGGGCCATGGGGCCGTGAGGTGGTCGGGACCGGTGCCGGCGTGGTTCGTTTCATTGGAGTGGACGGGTATCGCTGGATGATTCGCTGTGTGGTCAATGGGCTGCCGCAGTCCATTGATGCGCTTGCCTTAGAAGCGCGTGAAGCGATGGCGGACACCGTCGTTCGGCGCGGAGACACGCCGCTGCCGGTGCGGACGCCGCTGCCGGTCCAGCTGCCTGAGCCGTTGGCGGCCCAACTCAACGCCGCCGCAGTTCAACAGGCTCAACAGGCTCAGCAGGCTCAGCAGGCCATGTTTGCGGCGCAGCAGGCCATGCTCGCCCAACAGCAGCAACAGCGAGGGCCGCTGGATCCGCAGGAACCCGCGGATCAGCGCGGGGGTTCGGGCGCAATGACCCAACAACTTCGCACCACGAACACCACCACCAGCACCGGAGGCTGAGCCGGCAACGCTGCTCACTAGATCGACCTGGATCGCCCTAGATTGCCATCGCCCTAGATTGCCTTCGCCATCGCCCTAGATTGCCTGTAGTGCGGCCAGTGCGGCGGCGCCGATCACGGCGGGTTGCGGGCCGAATTGATCGAGGGTGACGGTGCTCAGCGCTGCGTGTGGCACCGCCGATGCCCACTCGCGGGCGACGATGATCGGGTGGATCGGGTCATCGGATGCCCCCAACACGGCCATCGGGGCGGCCAGACGGCCCAATTCAACGGCGGTCGGCCCCACGTAGGCAGCCGCCTCGTCCATCGCGTCGGGCAGGTTCGGCCACTGCCGGAGCCAGGAACGGCCAACTCTTCGGCCAGCCACGGCGGGCTCGATGACGTCATCGCGGCAGTCGTGGCAGCCAGTCCCTCCCGGCGCAGTCGGGCGGCGGTATGGCGGGCCGGATAGTGCCGCCGGAGCGGTCCCGGGCGCTCCGGTCCACGGTGGCAGCACCGCCAGGACGGCCACTGCGCCCGGGATTCGCCAGCGCCCAGCAGGTCGCGACGGCAGCACCGATCGACACCCCGCCCACGGCGATCGGACCGCCCAGTGCCGCCTCGTCCAGCGCCCGCAGGTAGCCGGCCACGAGAAGGACTTCTCTGTCTTGAAGAAGGCGAGCCCGGGGGGCACCGCGACCACCACCGCGCCGGCCTGCTCCAGGGGCGCTGCGAAGGCGCGCCGCACGTAATCCTCATCCGATCCGGTGCCGGGCAGCAGGACCGTCAGCACTGAGGCTAGGTCGATTGGCATCCCACGATCGTGCCTGGGACCAGTGCGTGAGCCGTCCGCGGGTGTGCTTCGTGGCGCCACCGGACCAAGAGGTCTACCGTTGCTGTGGCGTCAACGCAACGCGGTGGCGTCGCCAAAAACGTGAACGAGCGATCGTGCCTCGCGCAGGTGTGATCCGAGACCAGGAGAGTCCATGGCTACGGCCGAAGGCTTTGTGCGCCGTCTCACCCGCCGACTGACGGAGAGCCCGGAAGAGCGTGACGCCGGAGAACTCAGCGGAGAAGCCGCCAGTACCGGAGCGCACCGTGCGATCGACTGCCAACGTGGCCAGGAGGTCACCATGATCGGCACGCTGCGCAGCGTGCAGACCAACGCCAAGGGTTGTGCCGGCGGCGTGCGGGCGGAGTTGTTCGACGGTACCGACACCGTGCTTCTGGTTTGGTTGGGTCAACGGCGCATTCCCGGCATCGACAGTGGGCGGATGCTGCGGGTCCACGGCCGGGTGGGCATGCTGGAGGATGGCAGCAAGGCCATCTACAACCCGCACTACGAGATTCAGCGGTGAGCCCTGATCCGCCCAGTGTCAGCCGGGCCGAGGTAGTGGCCGACGCCGGCCGCACCCCCGGTCAGGCGTTGCTTGGTCAGATGGGTGGCGTCAGCGGCCTGATCTACTCCGCATTGCCGGTGGTGATCCTGGTGCCGGTCTCGACCGCCTTCGGTTTGCTACCCGCGCTCATCGCGGCGCTGAGCGTCGCCGCGGGGATCCTGGTCTGGCGTCTGGTCCGGCGCGATTCGGTGAAGCCGGCCCTCGCCGGCTTCCTGGGCGTCGGAATCAGTGCATTGATCGCCTGGATTGTCGGCGCGTCCAAGGGCTACTTCCTGCTCGGAATCTGGATGTCCCTGGTGTGGGCGACGGTATTCGCGGTGTCGGTGCTGATCCGCCGACCGATCGTCGGCTACGTCTGGAGTTGGGTCAACGGCCACGACCGAAGTTGGCGGCGGTCGCGTCGCGCGGTGCTGGCGTTTGACGCGGCCACACTGACCTGGGTGCTGGTGTTCGGAGCCCGGTTCGTGGTGCAACACCACCTCTACGACGCCGACCGGACCGGTTGGCTCGGAGTTGCGCGTATCGCGATGGGCTGGCCGCTGGCGGCCATCGGCGCGCTGGTCACCTACCTGGCCATCAGGGCCGCCCAACGGGCGTTGCACGCCGACCGCGCCGAGGCCGCACCAATTGCCGACGCTGAACAGGAACCGGTCCGGGACTGAAGGGTTCCTAGCGCGACTGTGGTTCCTAGTGCGACTGTGCGCCGGTGGTGAGCAGGTCGCGCAGATCGCCTTCGACCTCCGGAGCCGCGACGAAGAGCAACTCATCGCCGCCTTCGAGTGGCTCGTCGGCCTCCGGCACGATCACGCGGTGACCGCGCAAAATCGCCACGAGTGCGACATCGCGGGGCAGTGCCAGTTTGCGAACCGGCCGCCCTCCCCACGGAGTGTCGTCGGGAAGGGTGATCTCCACCAGGTTCGCGTGGCCCTTGCGGAACTCAATCAATCGCACCAGGTCCCCGACGGCGAAAGCCTCCTCCACCAGCGAGGCCAGGATCCGAGGCGTCGATACCGCGACGTCCACGCCCCATGCGCTGTCGAAGAGCCACTCGTTGCGAGGATCGTTGACTCGCGCGACCACGCGCGAGACCGCGAATTCAGTCTTGGCCAGCAGGGACAGCACCACGTTGGCTTTGTCGTCGCCGGTCGCGGCGATCACCACGTCGAACTCCTCGAGGTGCACCGACTCCAACAGGCTCAGTTCGCATGCGTCACCGAGACGCCAGTCCACCGCCGGGATCGCCTCGACGTCGACGTGGCTTCGGTTACGTTCGATCAGCGTCACCTCGTGGTGATTCTCCGCGAGTTCTCGCGCGATCGAACGGCCAACGGCGCCCGCGCCGGCAATGGCGACCTTCATTCTCCGACCCCGACCGCGGGTGGCTGTGCGGCGATGGCCAATGCCTCGGCGCACTGCCCCGACACCGCGGCGAGATACACCTGGTCACCGGCCTGGATGACGGTCTTGGGTTCGGGTAAAACCCCGGTGCCGAAACGGATCAGGAACGCCACCCGCGAGCGGGTGACCTCCTCGAGGTCGGTCACCCGGTGCCCCATCCAGGATTCGTGCAACGCCGCCTCGGCGACCGCGACCGTGCCGGTGGGATCCCGCCACCGGGCGGCCTCGGCGTCGCCGACGAGCGTATTGAGGAACCGGTCGGTGGTCCAGGGCACGGTGGCCACCGTAGGAATACCCAGCCGCTCGTAGACCGCTGCCCGCTTGGCGTCGTAGATTCGGGCCACCACCTTCTGCACGCCGAACATCTCCCGCGCCACCCGGGCCGAAATGATGTTGGAGTTGTCTCCGGAAGACACCGCGGCGAAGGCGTCGGCACGCTCGATCCCCGCACGCAGCAACACTTCCCGATCGAAGCCCATGCCCAGGATTCGATCCCCGGAGAATTCGGGGGAGAGCCGCTGAAACGCGGTGGAGTCGCGGTCGATGACCGCGACCTCGTGTCCGAGTCGGGACAGCGCGTCGGCCAACGAGGTGCCGACACGACCGCAACCCATGACTAGCACCCGCACCCGAAAACCTCCCGGCTACCTCGCGTGCGGCCCACCCGGCGGGCGGCACGGCACTCCGAACGCTACCGCCAGCGCGGGTAAGGCTTACCCTTGGCTCTCGTGTCCAAGGTTTCGATGGGCGTGCGCCGATTGCTCCTCGGACGGCCGTTCCGCAGCGACAAGCTCAGCCATACGCTGCTCCCTAAACGCATCGCCCTGCCGGTGTTTGCCTCCGACGCCATGTCGTCGGTGGCGTACGCGCCCGAGGAGATCTTCCTGGTGCTGTCCTTGGCTGGCCTGTCCGCATTGGTGATGGCGCCCTGGGTCGGCCTGGCGGTGGCGCTGGTCATGTTGGTGGTGGTGGCCTCCTACCGGCAGAACGTGCACGCCTACCCCTCCGGCGGCGGAGACTACGAGGTGGTCACCACCAACCTCGGCCCGAACGCTGGCCTGACGGTGGCTAGCGCGCTGATGGTCGATTACACGCTGACGGTGGCGGTCTCAATAGCAGCGGCGATGTCCAACATCGGTTCGGCGGTGCCCTTCGTCGCCCAACACAAGGTGATTTTCGCTGTCATCGCGATCGTGGCGCTCACGGCGGTCAACCTCCGCGGAATTCGCGAGTCGGGCACCGCGTTCGCCATCCCCACCTACGCCTTCATGGCCGGTATGTTCGCGATGCTGGCTTGGGGATTCGTCCAGATCTTTGGGATGGACCGCAATCTGCAGGCGGAGTCGGCGGGGTTTGAGTTGCGCTCCGAACATGGCGACGTGATGGGTTTTGCGCTGGTGTTCCTGGTGGCCCGGGCGTTTTCGTCCGGTTGCGCGGCCCTGACCGGGGTCGAGGCGATCAGCAATGGCGTTCCGGCGTTTCGCAAGCCCAAGTCGCGCAACGCCGCGACCACGCTGGCGATGTTGGGCGGCATTGCGATCGTGATGTTCATGGGCGTCATCACCATGGCGATCGAAACCGGCGTGAAAGTTGCCCATAACCCGGCTGAGCAACTCATCGGTGCACCGGAGGGGTACCGCCAGAAGACCCTGGTGGCCCAGTTGGCTGACGCTATCTTCCACAATTTCCCGCTCGGCCTCTACTTGATCACCGGCGTGACGGCCCTGATCCTGGTGCTGGCCGCCAATACGGCGTTCAACGGATTTCCGGTGCTCGGGTCAATCCTGGCCCAGGATCGCTACCTTCCGCGGCAGTTGCACACCCGGGGCGGTCGGTTGGCGTTCTCCAACGGGATCGCCTTCCTGGCCTTGGCGGCGATTGCCTTCGTCGTCGCGTTCGATGCCGAGGTCACGGCGTTGATCCAGCTTTACATCGTGGGCGTGTTTGTATCTTTCACGCTCAGTCAGATCGGCATGGTGCGGCACTGGACGCGATTGTTGCGCACCGAGGACGACCCGGTGGAACGCCGCCGGATGATCCGCTCCCGGATCATCAACGGCATCGGCCTCACCGCCACCGGTTCGGTTCTGATCGTGGTGGTGGTCACCAAGTTCCTGGTCGGAGCGTGGATCGCAATCCTGGCGATGGGCGGACTGTTCGTCATGATGAAGGCGATCAACCGGCACTACGCGGCGGTGTCGCGCGAGTTGACGCCCGTTGAGGCCGAGCAACGCGAGATCGTGCTCCCCAGTCGCAATCACGCCGTGGTGCTGGTATCGAGCATGCACCTGCCCACTTTGCGGGCATTGGCCTACGCCCGGGCGATGCGCCCGGACGTGCTGGAGGCGCTCAACGTCAGCGTCGATGACGCTGAGACCCGCAAACTGACCGCTGAATGGGAGGCCAGCGACGTCAGTGTCCCCCTGAAGGTCGTTGCCTCGCCCTATCGTGAAGTCACCGGCCCGGTGCTGGACTACATCAAGCGGATCAGCAAGGCCTCGCCGCGTACGGTGGTGACGGTGTTCGTCCCCGAGTACGTCGTCGGTCACTGGTGGGAGGGCCTGTTGCACAATCAGAGCGCGCTGCGTCTCAAGACGCGTCTGCGTTTCATGCCCAATGTGGTGGTGGCTTCCGTTCCGTGGCAGTTGGATTCGTCGGATCGTCTCCGCAAGTTCGAAGAACCGAGCGCGCCGGGCGACGTCCGCCGCGGCTTCATTGAGTGACCATCGAATCGTCGGACACCCTGGTACTACGCGCCGGGTCGGCGGCCAACGGCGGCAGTTGCGTGGCCCGCCACGAGGGCCGCGTGGTGTTCGTGCGGTATTCACTACCGGGAGAACTGGTGCGGGTGCGAGTGACATCGGATCGTGGTGCGTACTGGCATGCCGAGGCACTGGAGGTTCTCGAACCCTCGGTTGATCGGATAACGCCACTGTGTTCGATTGCCGGCGTTGACGGCGCGGGGTGCTGCGATCTGGCCTTCGTCGAACCGGCCGCCGCCCGACTGATCAAGGCGCAGGTGGTGGCCAATCAACTTCAGCGGCTGGGCGGTTACGGGTGGCAGGGGGTGGCCGAACCGCTCGGCACCGGGGCGGTGCAGGCCTGGCGCACCCGGGTCCGCCTCGATGTCGGCGCCGACGGCCGGGCCGGTTTCCACCGGTACCACAGCAATGATCTCGTCACCGACCTGCAGTGTGGGCAGCTCCCCGTGGCCATGACCGCCGGACTTGAGGGCCCCTCGCGATTCGCCGGTGCGCAACCCCGCGCGGGTGACCGGCTGCACGTGGTGCTCGACGATGACGGTCACCGACATGTGGTGGCCACCGCTCGCGGCCGCCGTGGCGGCATCGCCTTGGAGGGAACCGGTGAATCCGTGCAGCGGGTGGGTCGGCGTGTCTGGCAGGTGCCGGCAACCGGCTTCTGGCAATCCCACCGCGACGCGCCTGAGTTCTACAGTGAGTTGGTGCGGCGTTGGGCGCAGGATTGCGAGGCGAAACGAGCCTGGGACCTCTACGGCGGTGCCGGTCTGTTCGCCGCCGCCCTCGCTGAGGTCACCGGGGAGGACGGCGAGGTGGTGACGCGCGTCTCCCTGCGCGCGGCATCGGCCGCGGCGCGGTCGGCGCTGCCGACCCGCCGCAGGTGCGGGTCGTCTGTGATTCGGTGCGCCGGGTTCTGGCCGGGGTCGCCGGTGGCGCGGATATCGCGGTTCTCGACCCGCCGCGGGCCGGGGCCGGTAGGCCGGTCATCGAACTGCTCGCTGGTGTGGGTGTGCCCAGGGTGATCCACATCGGTTGTGAGGCAGCGGCTTTCGCGCGAGACATTAGCCTCTATCGCGCACACGGCTACCGGGTGGAGTCCATCCGGGTCTTTGACGCCTTTCCGTTGACGCACCATGTCGAATGCATCGCGCTGCTGGAGAAGGTCGCCGGTGTCCGGGCCTGAAGTGTCAGAACCTGAGACTGGCGGGCCGACGGCCGGAACCGGTCGTCGGCCGCGATTGCCGGTCAGGCTGTTCGCACGCGGATCGTGGTCGGAGACCAGGCGCATCACGACCATCCTGCACAAGGAGACCGTCGGCGGGGCGGTCCTGCTGTTCGCCGCCGCTGTTGCGCTGATCTGGGCGAATTCGCCGTGGGCGGCGTCCTATCACGCGCTCAACGACTTTCGGATCGGCACCGACGAGTTCGGCCTGCACCTGAACCTGAGCCTGGGCGGTTGGGCGGCTGATGGGTTGCTGGCCATCTTCTTCTTCATCGTCGGACTTGAACTCAAGCGCGAATTCGTCGCCGGCGATCTGCGGGATCCGGCCCGCGCTGCCCTTCCGATCGCGGCGGCAGTGGGCGGCATGGCGGTGCCCGCAATGATCTTTTTGGCCTTCACCGCCGGTTCCGAGGACGGGGCTACCCGCGGGTGGGCGATTCCAACCGCCACCGACATCGCGTTTGCGGTGGCGGTGCTGGCAGTGATCTCCACCCATCTGCCGACGGCACTGCGCACGTTCCTGCTTACCCTCGCGGTGGTCGACGATCTTCTCGCGATCACCGTGATCGCGGTGTTCTACACCGCCAAGATCAATCTGGGCGCGTTGCTGCTGGCATTGATCCCGCTGACCTTGTTCGCGGTACTGGTACAGCGGCATATCACCAGGTGGTGGCTGCTGATCCCGTTGGCCCTGCTTACGTGGGCGCTGGTGCATGAGTCGGGAGTGCACGCCACCGTGGCCGGGGTGCTGCTGGGCTTCACCGTGCCGGTCCTAGCCGGCAGGTCCGGCGCGGCGGGCCTGGCCGAACGATTTGAGCATCGGATGCGACCCATCTCGGCCGGCTTCGCGGTTCCGGGATTTGCCTTCTTCGCTGCCGGGGTGTCCTTCGGCGGCTATGACGGATTCGTGACAGCCCTGCGCGATCCGATCTCACTCGGCGTCATCGGCGGGCTGGTGGTGGGCAAGACCATCGGTGTCTACGGCACCACCCGTCTGGTTGCGGCCGTCACCCGCGCGAGTCTCGACTCGTCGCTGCGCTGGATCGACGTGTTGGGCGTCTCATTGCTGGCCGGTGTCGGGTTCACGGTATCGCTGCTGATCGGAGACTTGGCTTACGAATCGGACCCGGCTCGCCGCGAGGTCGTCAAGGATTTCGACGATGTCCGCGCGATAGAGAAATCATTGCTGGCAGCGGGCTTGGCTGCCATTCTGCTACGGATTCGCAACCGCCACTATCGTTCGGTGCTCGAACTGGAGACCGCCGATGTCGACGGCGACGGTGTGCCCGACGTCTACACGGTCTCCCCGGATCGACCCGGCAATGGTGGGTAGAATATGGAAATGCTTGAACAGGTCCGCGGACCCGGCGATCTGCGGCGTCTCTCGCAGGATCAACTGACGGAACTTGCGGTGGAAATCCGCCAATTCCTGATCCACAAGGTTGCTGCCACCGGCGGCCATCTGGGTCCGAACCTCGGCGTGGTGGAACTCACCCTCGCTCTGCACCGGGTGTTCGACTCTCCGCACGACCCGATCATCTTCGACACCGGCCACCAAGCCTACGTGCACAAGATGCTGACCGGGCGCAGCGCTGACTTCGACACCCTGCGGATGAAAGGCGGCCTGTCGGGCTACCCGTCGCGCGCCGAGAGCGACCACGACTGGGTCGAGTCCAGCCACGCCTCGGCGGCACTGTCCTACGCCGACGGACTCGCCAAGGCCTTCGAGTTGACCGGTCAGCGCAACCGGCACGTGGTCGCCGTCGTCGGCGACGGCGCGTTGACCGGTGGCATGTGCTGGGAGGCGCTCAACAACATCGCCGCGGCCGAACGCCCGGTGGTCATCGTGGTCAACGACAATGGCCGCAGTTACGCGCCGACGATCGGTGGCTTCGCCGACCATCTCGCAGGTCTGCGTCTGCAACCGGGTTATGAGCGCATTCTGGAACGTGGCCGGGTCGCCCTGCGCGGCGTCCCGATGATCGGCGAGGTCTGCTACCAGGCCATGCACAGCGTCAAGGCAGGTCTCAAGGACGCGATCTCTCCACAGGTGATGTTCACCGACCTTGGTATCAAGTACGTCGGCCCGATCGACGGTCACGACGAGCATGCGGTCGAGAACGCTCTTCGCCACGCCCGAGGATTCAATGCTCCCGTGATCGTCCACGTCGCAACGCGCAAGGGTATGGGGTACCCACCCGCCGAGAACGATGAGGCGGAGCAGATGCACGCCTGCGGCGTTATCGATCCGCACACCGGATTAGCCACCAAAGCTTCCGCGCCCGGGTGGACCGCAGTGTTCTCCGACGCACTGATCGCCTACGCGACCAAGCGTCGCGACATCGTGGCTATCACCGCCGCGATGGCCGGGCCCACCGGGTTGGCGGCTTTCGGTGAACGATTTGCTGATCGATTCTTTGACGTCGGTATCGCCGAACAGCACGCGATGACATCGGCGGCCGGGCTGGCCATGGGTGGCATGCATCCCGTGGTCGCCATCTACTCGACATTCCTCAATCGTGCTTTTGACCAGGTGCTGATGGACGTCGCCCTGCACCGACTCCCCGTCACCATCGTGCTGGATCGGGCCGGTGTCACCGGAAACGACGGTGCCAGCCACAACGGGATGTGGGATCTCGCGGTCCTCAACATCGTGCCAGGAATCCGGGTCGCGGCGCCGCGCGATGGCGCCCGGCTACGCGAGGAACTCGGGGAGGCGCTCGACGTCCACGACGGTCCGACTGCAATTCGATTCCCCAAAGGCGAAGTGGGCCAAGACATTGCGGCATTGGAGCGGATCTCCGGGATCGACGTGCTGGCCCGACCCGCCGAGGAATTAGGCTTTGATGTCTTGCTGGTAGCGGTGGGATCTTTCGCGGCGATGGCGCTGAAGGTATCCGAGCGGCTTCGCAAGCAGGGCATCGGTGTGACGGTGGTGGACCCGCGGTGGGTGTTGCCGGTCCCGGAGGCGCTTGCCGCTCTCGCTGCGACGCACGGACTTGTGGTCACCCTGGAGGACGGCGGTGTTCGTGGCGGCGTCGGGTCGGCGGTCTCGGCTGCTCTGCGTGGTGCGGAGATCGACGTGCCGTGCCGCGATGTCGGTGTGCCGCAACAGTTCCTTGACCACGCCGCCCGCGGAGAGGTCCTCGCCGACGTGGGTCTGACCGAACAGCACATCGCCCGTCAGGTCACCGGGTGGGTAGCCGCAATCGGTGCGCACGACGAGGCCGTATCAGAGCGACTCGACTGATTCCTGCGCGGCGGGCCGACTCAACGCGACCGACAGTGCCGGCACCACCAGATCGCACTGCCAGACCCGGGCCCCGCCGTCGCGCAGGAAGACCGCGACGGCGCCGCTGACATCAGTGCCCTCCTGGAAGTCCCAGCACAGCCTGCGCACCAGATCCGGGGACACCAGGTTTTCGGTCGGCACCTCGACCCGGCGGGCAAGGTCGCCGAGGGCGGCACGCGCCGCATCCAAATAAGCCGCGGCTTCGGGTTTGCGCTTGGCCCATCGCGCCGGTGGCGGCGGACCGGTCAGGACCTCGGCGGTGTCGGGTGGGTCGTCGGTCCGGCGCGCGGACTCCAGGGCATCCAGCCACACCGCGGCGGTGCGTCGCTGTCTCGGACCACCGAAGACGGGTAGTGCAATCAGGTCCTCCACCGTCGTGGGGTCGGCCAGTGCTGCGGCGATGATCGCCGCGTCGGGCAGGATTCGTCCGGGTGCGATGTCGCGTTCCCGTGCGATCTTGTCCCGGACCGTCCATATCTCGCGCACGGCGGCTAGGCCCGCACTGGTCCGGACCTTGTGGAGGCCGGATGTTCGCCGCCAGCGGTCGCGGCGGGTTGGCGTGGTCTCGGCGTGGCGCAGGTACTCGAATTCCTCTGCTGCCCAACCGGTCTTGTTCTGCTCGGCCAACACTGCGGCGACTTCGGCGCGCAACTCGATCAGCACCTCGACGTCGAGCGCCGCGTAGTTCAGCCAGGTCTCGGGCAACGGACGTTGTGACCAGTCGGCTGCTCCGTGGCCCTTGGCCAAGCCCAGCCCGAGGAGTCGCTGCACCATGGCGGCGAGGTTGACGCGGTCGAATCCGGCCAACCGGCCCGCGAGTTCGGTGTCGTACAGGGCGGGCGGGTGCAGGCCCACTTCGGCCAGGCAGGGCAGGTCCTGGTCGGCGGCGTGCAGGATCCATTCGTCAGTGGCCAGCACGTCGGCCAGTGGCGCCAGGACGTCGATCGGGCTGCCGCCGTGGTTGACCGGGTCGATCAGGACCGTGCCGGCCCCGGCCCGACGGATCTGGATCAGGTAGGCACGGTTGGAGTAACGGAAACCGGAGGCCCGTTCGGCGTCGACGGCGAAGGGACCGTGGCCGGTTGAGAGTTTCGCCGCCGCGTCGGCGATTTCGTCGGTGCTGACCGACACCGCCGGAACGCCATCGCTGGGATGGGCGAGCGGAGTTGGTTCCGGATCGGCGGGAGCCCCCTGCGCAGTGTCGGGGGCATCGGGGGTCGGCATCTCAGGCGCGGGAGCGCGAACTCAGGTCGGTCACCCCGGTCGGGGGAAGCCCGGCCGCGTGCTCGAGAACTTCGCAGAACGCTTCGACATGGGTGCCCAGAGACAGCGTGGTGGCGGTCCACGAGGCCCGCATTTCAAGTTGATGAGCTCGCGGGGGTCCTGAGATGTCGCCATAGCGCACCGACGTGGTCGCGGTGACGGTTCCGCCCAGTGCGGTGACGTGCTCGGCCCTCGTTTCCAACGCCTCCACCAACCAACTCCAGGCGACCTCGGGAAGGAGCGGGTCGACGGCCTCGGCCGGGTCCAGGTCGGCCTGAATGAAGGCGACCAACCTCATGGTTCCGTCCCAGGCTTCGGCACCGTCGGGGTCGTGCAACAGGATCAGGCGGCCGAACGCATCACCCTCGGAAGCCTCGGGCACGATCTCGCCCTCGGCACGCCGGACTTCGGCACCCAGTGCGTAGCTGTACGGCGCGAGGCGCTGAGGAGGGCGGATCGGGCCGAGCTCGATCTCCGACCGGACCTCGGCGGCATTCATCGCCGCCACCGCCTCGCGGAACTGGGTCGGCTCCGCGCTGGTCACACGAAGTGACGTTAGCCCCATCCGGGGGGCCGCGCAGGCAGGCGCGCCGGGCCGGTGACCCGGCCGGGAACGCCGTGGCAGCATTGACCCGGTGAGCAACCGCCGCGCCCTCCCCGAGGCGCCCTACCTGGCCGCCGCCGCAGGCCGCACTCCGTCGAGGCCTCCGGTCTGGTTCATGCGGCAGGCCGGCCGCTCGCTACCGGAATACCGCGCGCTGCGTGCCACGAAGACGATGATGGAGGCCTGTTTCGACGCCGAGTTGATCTGTGAGATCACCGTGCAGCCGGTCCGCCGCCACGGCGTCGACGCCGCGATTTTGTTTTCCGACATCGTGGTCCCGCTGCGGGGAGCGGGTATTGATCTCGACATCGTCGCCGATGTGGGCCCGGTGATCGCGCAGCCGATCCGGACCGCCGGCGACGTCGCTGCTATCAAAGCCCTTGATGCGCAGCGGATCAGCGCGGTATCGGATGCCATTCGGTTACTGGTCGCCGAGTTGGGCGAGGTGCCACTTATCGGATTCGCCGGCGCACCGTTCACCCTGGCTTCCTATCTGGTGGAGGGCGGTCCGAGCAAGCTGCACGAGCGCACCAAGACGATGATGCTGGCCGAACCGTCCACCTGGCATGCGCTGATGACGTCGCTCACCGATCTGACCATCGAATTCCTGAGGGTCCAACTGGACGCCGGGGTGGATGCCATTCAGCTCTTCGATTCGTGGGCGGGCACGCTGTCGTTGGCTGAATACCGCAGCCACGTCCTGCCCCACAGCGCGCGCATCTTTGCTGCACTGGCCGGCTACGGCGTGCCGATGACGCATTTCGGTGTCGGCACCGCGGAGCTTCTGGGTGCGATGTCGCAGGCGGGCGCGACCGTGGTGGGAGTCGACTGGCGCACCTCGCTGGTTGACGCCGCCGGTCGCGTCGGCGCCGGAAAAGCGTTGCAGGGAAATCTTGATCCAGTTGTCCTGCTCGCGGGATGGGCGGCCGTCGAGAAGGCCGCGCGGGCGGTGGTCATCGACGGTCGCAATGCCCTCGACGCCGGCGCGCGCGGGCACATCTTCAACCTCGGCCACGGGGTACTTCCGGCGACCGATCCCGATGTGTTGACCGATCTGGTGGCCCTGGTGCATTCGCTGTGACGCTCGGTGGCAGGCAGCCGGGCGTTTACCGATCTCTGCGCTATTGCGTTGTTGGCGGCGGGATTTCCGGTCTTGTCGCCGCCTACCGGATTCGCGCCGCACTCGGTGAGCGCGCCGACATCACCGTGTTCGACCCGGCTGATCGCCTCGGTGGTGTCCTGCGGACCGAGAGAATGGGCGGTCAGGCCGTGGACATTGGGGCCGAGGCGTTCATCGCCCGCCGGCCCGAGGTGCCCGCCCTGCTCGCCGAACTTGGTTTGGCGGGACGGCAGATCGGCACCACCGGAGTGCGGCCCATGGTCTACAGCCAGGCCCGCCTACACCCGCTTCCCGCCGATACCGTCAGCGGTATCCCGTCCTCAGCGGCCTCGGTGGCCGGTCTGGTCGACGCGGCCACCTGTGCCAAAATCGCCGCCGAGCCCGACCGCCCACTGCGGTGGCAGTCCGGCTCAGATCCCGCACTCGGCGACGTGGTGGCCGACCGCTTCGGCGAGCAGGTGGTTACCCGCTCGGTGGATCCGCTGTTGAGCGGGGTCTACGCGGGATCTGCGGTGGGTATCGGCATCCGCTCGGCGGCTCCCACGGTGGCCGCGGCCCTCGATACGGGTGCGGCCAGTGTCACCGAAGCGGTCCTGCGGGTGCTGCCGGGCGCAGTGGGTGGACCGATGTTCGGTGCCCTGGAGGGCGGCTATCAGGTGCTGCTCGACGAACTCGTCGCCTGCGCTGCGCCGCGGTGGGTCGCGGCGTCGGTGCGCCGGATCGACGCCCAGGGCCCGGGCTGGGCCGTGCAGGACGACACCGGTCGTACCTGGCCGGCTGAGGCGGTGGTGCTTGCGGTACCGGCTTCGCAGGCGGCCGTGTTGCTGGAGGTTCCGGCGCCGCGGTCTGCGGCGTCGGCCGCGCAAATTCCGGTTGCCTCAGCGGCGGTGCTGGCGATGAGGGTGGCGGCGGGAACTCCCTTTCCGCCGCAGTCCGGGGTGCTGGTGGCGACCGGGGAACATCTGCACGCCAAGGCGATCACCCTCACGACGCGAAAATGGGGCGCCCGCGGCGACACCGAATTACTGCGAATGTCCTTCGGCCGCTTCGGCGACGACATTGCCCGCAGCGCCGCCGATGACGAATTCCAGACCTGGGCCCGCGACGACCTCGCCACCGTGTTCGGTATCGCCGTCGACCCGATCGAGGTGGTCCTGCATCGGTGGATCGACGCGCTGCCCCAGTACGTCCCGGGTCACGCCGAGATGTCCGCTCAGATCCGGGCCGGACTGCCGCCCACCCTGGCGGTCGCGGGTAACTATCTCGACGGCGTCGGGGTCCCGGCCTGCGTCGCCGTCGCGGGCCGGGCCGCCGCCGCGGTGGTGGCCGCGACGACGTAGACCCTGGCGTCGACCCCGAGGCGTCGACCCCGTGGCACCATGGTTGCCATGGCGAAACTGGATTACAACGCGCTCAACGCCACCATCCGCTACGTGATGTTCTCGGCATTTTCGGTGCAACCCGGGGTGCTGGGCTACGACACGGAGTCCCGGGCGGCGGTGATCGACGAGACCGCCGCCTTTCTCAAGCAGCAGGAGGACGCCGGGGTCGTGGTCCGGGGCCTCTACGACGTTGCAGGCCTGCGGGCCGACGCCGAATTCATGATGTGGACCCATGCCGAACACCTCGAGTCACTGCAACGCACCTACAGCGACTTCCGTCGGAGCACCGCTCTGGGCCGCGCGGTCACACCGGTGTGGAGCAGTGTTGCACTGCATCGCCCCGCGGAGTTCAACAAGAGTCACGTGCCGGCTTTCCTGGCGGGTGAGGAACCGGGCAATTACGTCTGCGTGTATCCGTTCGTGCGCTCACTGGAGTGGTATCTGCTGCCGGACGCCGATCGCCGCAAGATGCTCGCCGATCACGGCCTCGCGGCCCGCAGCTACAAAGACGTCCGGGCCAACACCGTGCCCGCGTTCGCCCTCGGTGACTACGAGTGGATTCTCGCCTTCGAGGCCGAGGAGTTACACCGCATCGTGGACCTCATGCGCGACCTGCGGGCCACCGAGGCCCGACTCCACGTACGCGAGGAGATCCCGTTCTTCACTGGCCCGCGGGTCGGTGTGGAGGAACTGATCACCAGGCTGCCCTGAAGCCGTTACTCGGCGCCATTACCCCGCGCCGCTACTCGGCGGGGATGAGCCTCAGCGAGATCGAGTTGATGCAGTAGCGCTGATCCGTCGGCGTGGGGTACCCCTCGCCGTCGAAGACATGCCCGAGGTGGCTGTGGCAGTTCGCACACAGCACCTCCACGCGGCGCATGCCCATGGTGTCGTCGGAGCGAAGGATCACCGCATCGGAGTTCGCCGGGTCGAAGAACGACGGCCAACCGCAGTGCGATTCGAATTTCTCAGTGCTGCGGAACAGTTCCGTCCCGCACCCGCGGCACTGGTACACGCCCTCGGTTTTGGTGTCGGTGTACTCGCCCCTGAAGGCAGGCTCGGTGCCGGCCCTGCGCAACACCCGGTATTCCTCGGCGTTGAGTCGTGTGCGCCATTCGTCATCGGACAGTTCGAGCATGCGCGTTACGGTACCGCGCGCGTTTCGTCCGCGCCGCAGTCGTGGCCGAACGTCACGACGGCGTCACGCCCGGTGCGGGGGTGCGCGCGGTAGGGCTCGCGGTGGGGCGCGCGGTGGGGCCTCGTGTCGGTGCCATCCACTCCGGGTCGATCCCGTCGTCGAGGCGACCATCCTGTTTGGCGTCGAGGTAGCGGAAGTACAGCACGCAGAACACCACGACGAGCATCAACGACCAGCCGTAGGTGATCTTCATGTACTCCAGAAAGCGGCCCGTCGTCGGTAGGCGCCACATCAGCCAGCGGTCCAGGGTCAGGAAGCCGTAGGCCGCCAGCCATGCCGGCCAGTTGCGCAACACTGAATTCTTGAGCACCACCGTCATCAGGAACGGGAACAGCATCATCGAGTAGTAGCCCTGCGCCAATGAGAGGACCAGCCACGATGAAATCAGCAGCACCCCCGATGAGGTCAGCATCCAGAACAACGGATCGCGGGTGCGGTAGTAGCGGTTGAGCAGCCACAGGCCTGGCGCCGCCAGGACGATGAAGCCCACTCGCAGGGCGATGATGAGCCACATCGGCAATCCGTAGTACACGCCGTTGCCCAGGATCGAGGAGTTGAAGTAGTCGCGAGTGGACAGGATGTAGGGCACTGTCCGGTGGATGAAGTTGCCCCGGTCGACCACCAACGGCCAGGCGATCGCGTTGAATGCGACCGGCACCGCGATCGCCGCGACGAGTGTGCGCCACTGCCGGTTCAGCAGTGGCAGTAGGAGCAGCACCGCAAGCACCGGTTTGACGACCAGGGAGAGCCCGATTGCGATGCCGGCCAACCATTGGCGGTTCACCCGACCATCCAGCGCCCAACGTAGGAATAGCACCTCGGCCAGCAGGATGCATCCGTTGATGTTGGTGAAGACCAGCGTGTTGGTCACTGATTCCGTGACGAAGATCGCTGCCAGCAGTGCCGGTAACGCCACTGAGGTCAGCGGGAACTTGAACAGTCGGACCAGCAGACAGGCCGCGACGATGATGGCTACCGTGTTGAGAAGGATGAACCAGTTGCGGGCGGCGAAGATGCTGTCGAAATATCCGAACGGCGCCATCAGCAGGGTGCCACCCGGCGGGTAGAGATAGTGCGGATCGACGTGGTCGAACGCCGCCGTGTACACCGGTTCGCTGGCCCGAAAGTGACGCAGTGCCCAGTAGACCGGCGCCCAGTCATCGGTGATGTAGCCGTTGGACGTCAGCACCCAGCTGCGGTGGATGATCGACATGATCGCGATCGGCCAGAGTGCGGTGCGCACGACCGCTGCGGTGCTCGGCGGGCCGGTACGGGGACCGAACGCGGTCTGCACAAGCGAAGCAACCCGGGCCACGTCCGCACCGTACACCGGTGCGGATCGTCGGCGACTTAGGCGGGGCAGAAGGTGTCGGTGTCCGGTAGCTCACCGGTCTCGAGGTAGCCCAGCACCGGCGGCAGCGAGCAGGCCGAGTAAATGCTGGCGCCGTGGCCGACGCCCTGCCACATCCCCGCCTGCTGGTCGCGCCCCGGCGCTGATCACGGTGGCCGCCGTCGCCGGTACACCTTGCCCACCCACGATCAGGTCGTTTCTCGAGGACGCAACACGTCGACCTTGAGGTTCCGCGGGTCCGGGGGGCGGAGCCGCTGGGCCAGTTGAGGCACTTCACCATGTTCAGCGCGGCGACGGTGCCGAACTGAGGGTAGAGCTTGCCCCAGGCGACGACCAGTTCCCGCACCCGGTCCGGGGTCGGGCGGTTCAACGCGTCGCTGCAGGAGTTGACGAATTGTCCGTCGGTGCCGCGCAGGGCGTCGGTTTCGATGATCAGGTTGTTGAGAGCCGGATGTCGCCGCCGCGAGCGGCGGCCGGGTGTCGGCCAACTTCACCGTGCTGGCGATTCGGTCGCCACTGGGATAGCCCAGTGCGGTGATGATGGCGTTGGCCACGACCGACACCGGAAGGCCGCCCGGGCCCTGTCCGGCGCGGGCGGAACCGAGGAGCGCATCGACGGCGCCCAATGGATCGGGGCCGAGCGCGCATTTGACCGCAACGCACTGGGTGGCGAAGGCCGCCAGGGCCCCCTGCTGGGCCTTGGCCTGCTCCTCGGCGGCGGCTTCGGCGCCCGCCGCCGGGATGGGGGAGTCCAGGACCAGCCGGGCGACCTTCCCGGGGTGAACCGGCGGCCAGCGCAACCTGCGCTTGGATGCCCAACGTTGCCATCGCGGACGTCCCAGGTGCTGCGCAGTCGCTCCAGATCCTCCGGCCGCGCCGGGCGTTGTCGTAGGCGGAGTCGCCGGGGCGATCACATCGGTGCATCCGGTGGTCGTCGTGATCGCCTGGGCTGGCCACCGGATTGTCGCCGGCGGTGAACTGCATCTATAGCTCGCGCATCTGTAGCCGGTCGAATTCATCGCAGTCGATAGGGACTCAACAGACCCATCCACGCCGGTCCACCGCGACGATCGGTCGCGCCCTGAGCACGTCGGAACCCGATCGCGCCAGCCAGACCCGGCAGCTGCAGCGACGAGGGCAGGTCGGTGCCGGTGGTGAACACCAGTGGGCCGGCGTCCGGAGGTGCTCCCCACCGACCTGGCCCACCACACCGATGAATTCCGTCTGACCAGGTCAAAGGTCGGCGTCGTAGTCGGCGCATTCCATGACCACTCCGGGGATCGCCGGGATTCCGGCGTCCCCGATCTTGGCGGTGCAGTCCCGCCACGCCAGATCGTTGCGAGGGGCCAGATCTCTTGTGGACCCCCGGCCGCGGCGCTGGTGGTCGGGCCGTCGTCGGGATTCCGGGCCGAATCGGTGGCGAATTGGGGATTAGCTGCCAACCAGGGCGCGCATCCGGCAAGCAGTCCGGAGACGACGGTGGCGACGACGACCGCGCCCGTGATCCGACCGTGCCGACGCATGGGCACCACAGTAGCGACCCGGCGATATCGCTCAGTGGGCGCGGATGTAGCGCGTGTACAGATAACCATCGGCGTCGCTGATGACGTGGGCGCGGCGCATCCGGGTCAGCGCGTCGGCGGCCCCGGCGGTAATCCGCACCGCGCGACCGCCGACGAGCACCGGAGTCGTCAGGGCACATCTCGTCGAGCAGGTCCATTTCGACGAAGGCGCAGCAGGGCCGCCCTCGATGCACCGGCAGGCCCCTTTGCTCGGCTGCAGGGCCAGGGCAACGGCAAGGTCCACCCGGGAGCGCTCGGCCTGGAGCAGTCGATGACCTCGGCGACCGATCCCAGCTGCGCGCGGGCGGCGTGGACGCTGTCCGCGCAGGTGAGTACCAGCGGCGGCACCTCAGTGTGGGTCAGCACCGACAGGTCGTGTTCGAGGACACCGGAGCGGGTCACCAGCGCAATGGGCGGCACCTCGGGTTGGCCACGGTGGTGCCGGCGCTGACGTTGACCGGCCGTCATCCGTGCGCCCCGGTAGTTCTCCTCCCGTGCAGTGCCGGCTCCGACAACAATCACATCGGCCATTTCGCGCTGCACGGCGAACAGTCGCCGGTCACCGGATCCGCCGAGTCCGCCCGAGGTTCCGCCGATGGTCGCACCACCGTCGAGGCTCATGATCGCGTTGCCGCGGACCACCGGTCGGTCCGATTCCGGGTAGGCGTACAGCGTGTAAAGCCGTTCGTCGTCTACCGGCGCGCCATCATCGAGCAGCGCAAGCGTGGCTCGTCGGCCGCGGCGTCGCCCATGCGGTGATTGCACCACGTCGCGTCGATCCACGTCGCGTCGATCCCCATCCACGTCGCGTCGATCCTCCATCCCCGTCGCGTCGATCCCCGTCGCGTCGATCCCCGTCGCGTCGATCCCCGTCGCGTCGATACAGTCGCCCCTAGACCGGTCCATCTGGTGGACCGCTATCCCTATCGGTGTCCCCGAGCGGTTTTGATCGCCCAATATTGCCGCCGCCGACGTTCGCCGACGTAGCTTCCAGAGCTACCGGCCAGGATCTGGGCGAAGACCCAGTCCGCGGCGCTGGTGTCGTGTCAGAGTTTCTGCGCGGAGGCGACGCGTCGACGGTCCGGCCGCAAGAAGTTGTTCGGCGGCCGCGAACCGCTGCCCGGGGTGGGGATCTACCTCGACGGTGGGTTCGGCGTCGGGAAGACCCACCTGTTGGCCTCCATCTACCGTGAGTTGCCCGAATCGGCCCCCAAAGCGTTCGCGGCATTCGGCGAACTGACCCAACTGGCCGGAGTCTTCGGGTTCGTCGAGTGCATCGAGTTACTGGCCGGGTACACGGTGGTGTGCATCGACGAATTCGAACTCGACGACCCGGGCAACACCACGTTGATCTCGCGGCTGCTCTCGCAATTGGTGCAGCGTGGAGTCTCGGTGGCTGCGACGTCGAATACGCTGCCCGAGCAACTTGGCGAGGGCCGGTTCGCCGCGCAGGACTTCCTTCGTGAAATCAACACGCTGGCCGGTATTTTCACCACGGTTCGGATCGAAGGTGCGGACTACCGGCATCGAGGACTGCCGCCCGCTCCCGCGCCGGTCACCGATGCTGAAGTTACGGCACGGGCCGCGCGCCTGCCGGGTGCGACGATCGATGATTTCGATGCACTATGTGCGCATCTGGCCACCATGCATCCCTCGCGGTATCTGGCCCTGATCGAGGGCGTCTCGGCGGTGCACATCACCGGTGTCAGGGAAATCACCGACCAGAGTGTCGCGCTGCGCCTCGTCGCGCTGTCCGATCGGCTTTACGACGCCGGTATTCCGGTGGTGTCCTCCGGGGCGAAACTGGACACGATCTTTTCGGCGGAGATGCTGGCGGGCGGATATCGCAAGAAATATCTTCGCGCCACCTCGCGACTGCTGGCGCTGACGCACGCCGGGCCCAGGCCGATTTAGGCCGGCGACGCGGGGAGTCGGGGGCGAACCATCACGAAGTCGTCCTCCAGGTTCGCGCCCAACCGGAATGTGCGCGCGCCGACGGTGCCGAAACCATGCTTGCGGTAAAACCGTTGTGCACGTTGGTTTTCCTGGTTGACCCCCAGCCACACCGCGCTGGCGCCACCGGCCTCGGCCCAGGTGATCCCGGCCCGCATCAGCAACCCCGCCGCACCACTGCCGTGCCAGTTGGGCAGCACATACATCTTGGACAGTTCCACCGCAGGCCGGGGTGTGACCGATGGCGGGACGTCGGCGTCGACGCCCGAGATGTCGGCGCGGCGGACCAGCATGGTGTATCCGATGACCCTGTCGGCGTCGGTCGCGGTGAGGACGACCCGACCCGGGTCGGCGAGGTACTGCCCGAACCTGCTCGCTGACAGCGTGGCGACGATGAAGGCGTTGATGTCCTCGGCCGCCGCGGAGGGTGGACAGGCCAGTGGGAAGGTCGCGGCAGCGACGTCGGCCAACTCGACGAGGTCGGCGGCCGTCGCGGGGTCGACCCGCACCTGCATTTGGGCTCCAATCTGGAATCACCGGGTCAAGACTTGCCATCGTGGCCTCGGCGCGGCAACCGCATCGCGGTGCGACGCGACGTTACGCTGCATGTCAAAGGGCACATCGGCGGGAGGAATGATGGTGACGAGTCGCGGCAGAGTGTGGTGGGTGATGAGCGCCGCCGTTCTTGGCGTCGGTGCCATTATCGTAGGCGGGCCCGCGCAACCGGCGGGTGCCGACCAGACCTGTGCTTTCGGCCAGTTCGAGGACGCGACGACGCCGGGCTTTCAGTGCGTCTCGGTGTGCCCCCCTGGGACGTTGACCGATGGGGTGACCCGCACCTGTGTCGCGGCGCCGGGTCTGCCGCCGCCCGCGCTTCCCTGAGGCCAACGCCTCTTTGGCGGTCTTCCGTGCCGTCCGGTCGCGCGTTTCCTAGACTCCCAATCATGGCAGGCCTGCGTAATACCCAAGAACGTCCCGATACCGCCAAGATTGAGGGCCGTGCGGCATCGGTTCCCCGCATGTTCGTCGACCGTGTCCTCGCCACGCCGGGAGCCGAGGCGTTCCGGTACCCAGACGACGGCGGCTGGACCAGCGTTACCTGGCGGCAGGTCGGTGATCGGGTGGCGCTCATCGCCGCCGGACTGATCTCCCTGGGCATCAATCCCGAGGAACGGGTCGCCCTGGCGTCAGGTACCCGGTACGAGTGGGTCGTCGTCGACTTCGCTATCTTGGCGGCCGGCGCCGCCACCACCACGGTGTACCCGACCACCCACGCTGAAGACGTGGCCTTCATCGTCGCGAACTCTGGGAGCAGGATCGTCGTCGCGGAGGATCAGACCCAAGTCGACAAACTCATCGCCCACCGCGCCGAATTGCCCGCCGTCGACAAGGTCGTTGTCATCGACGGCATCGGCGATGGCGACTGGGTGATCACCCTGAATGAACTCGAAGAGCGCGGCAAGCAGTTGCTTGCCGAGTCGCCGACGGCAGTGACGGACCGCGTCGACGCCATCCGTCCCGACCAGTTGGCCACGCTGATCTACACCTCCGGCACCACCGGCAAGCCCAAGGGGGTGCGCCTCACCCAGGATTCGTGGACCTACACCGCCGCGGCGATGGATTCCCTCGGAGTGCTCTCGGAGAAGGACCTGAACTACGTGTGGCTACCCCTGGCGCACGCATTCGGCAAGGTGATGTTGGCACTTCCGTTGGCCATCGGATTCCCGACCGTCATCGACGGTCGGGTCGACAAGATCGTCGAGAACCTGGCGGTGATCCGCCCGACCATCATGGGGGCAGTACCGCGCATCTTCGAAAAGGTCCATGGCCGGGTCTCGGAGACGATGGCGAAAGAGACAGGTCTCAAGAAACACCTGGTCGACTGGGCGGTCAAGGTCGGGTTGGAGACGTCGCGCGTCAAGCAGTCCGGCCAGCGGCCTTCGGCGGCGCTGGCCGCGCAGTTCAAACTCGCCGACCGGTTAGTGTTCGCCAAGATCAGGGATCGCTTCGGGGGACGACTTCGGTTCTTCATCTCCGGATCGGCCGCCCTCGACCGTGAGATCGCCCAGTGGTTCGACGCCATTGGCGTCGTAGTCCTGGAAGGCTACGGACTGACGGAGACCTCGGCGGCCTCGACGCTGAACCGGCCGAGTGCCTACCGGTTCGGCACCGTCGGGTGGCCGATGCCGCAGACCGACGTCAAGATCGCCGACGACGGCGAGATCCTGATGAAAGGTCCCGGCGTGATGGACGGCTACCACAGCCTGCCGGACGCCACCGCCGAGGCGATCGACGGCGAGGGCTGGTTTCACACCGGGGACATCGGCGAACTCGATGCTGAGGGTTTCTTGCGGATCACCGACCGCAAGAAGGACATGTTCAAGACCTCGCAGGGCAAATATGTCGCGCCGTCGGCGGTCTCGGCCCACTTCAAGGCAATCTGTCCCTACGCCAGCGAGATCATCGTCTACGGGGAGGGCAAGCCTTACTGTGTGGCACTGGTCGGCCTGGAGGCCGAGGCACTCATGGGCTGGGCCGCCGACAACGGACTGGGCGACAAATTGTTCAGCGAGATCGCGCGCGACGGGAAAACGCGCGAGATGATCAGCGGTTACGTCGACCAGCTCAACAACCATCTCAACCGCTGGGAACAGGTCAAACGGTTCTCAATCATCGACCGCGAACTCACGGTGGAGGCGGGTGACCTGACACCCAGCCTCAAACTCAAACGCAAATCGGTCGTCGACGGCTTCCACGACAGCATCGACCAGCTCTACGCCTGAGCAGGGGATCGCTGGGGCTCTTTCGGTCGTCGCATTGACGTCGTATCCTGTGAGACAGACGAGGTTGACGTGACAGGTGGGAAGTGTGGGATGAAGCGGTTCCGGTTGGTTTCGCTGGCTCTGGCCGCCGCGGCCGTGCTGGCGCCCGGATTCGCCCACGCCGATGTGGTCGCGCCGCAATTGCAGGCGCCTTGCGGGGCTGACCTGGCGGATGCGATGACGTTGCTTTCCGACGAGCGGACCTACGTGACGTGTCAGGAAGGCGCCGCCGGTTACGCTTGGGCGGCTGCGCCGGTGCCTTTCGAGCCGAACGACACCTGGCTTAGTTACGGTCCGGTGATCACCCTGCACGGGCAGGGCATGCGCAACCCGAATCTCTCCTCCGGGCGTTGGACTGCCACCCCGCGGGATTCCGAGACGGTGTGCCGAGCCCAGCAGGAGACGGTCGTCGAAGCGGGAGTTTTATCAACCCCTCAACTCAGCGAAGGGGAGCCGGGGCAGCCCCTGGAGGTGGCGATGGCGCCCAAGCTTTTTTATCTGGAGTTGGCCGGCAACTGCCTCTGGGAACGGGACTGATCGATCCAGGCTGACCTGCCCAACCCGCGGTCTCGTCGCCGCCGTGGCGGCTCAGGCGAGACTCAGCGGTTCAATCCGTCGGTGATCTCCTCGAAAACCACCAGATCGACTTTGCGGCGTAGTTCGGCAATCCGATCCCGGTCGGGTGCGGCGACATTGACGAACGCCTGAAGCAACGGTAGTAGACGCGGCGGATCGGTGGCCATGGCATCCGCATAGACCGCCGCCACTTTCGTGGTGTTGCGTTCGGCGACGGCTTCGGCGAGTTCCAGCGCGGCCAGCCAGTCGCGAACCTCCGGGGCGATGCTCACGCGCCACCTGCGAGCATCGAATTCCGCAGATGCGGGCCGTGGGGCGCGGTCCTAGGGGCGGGGACGTTGTTGCCCTCGTCGATGGTGGGTAAAGCCGCGGTGCCGCCGGCCATTCCTTGATGATCCACCATGTCGCGGCGGAAGTGTGGAAGGCGGCCTTGGCGCGTCGCTGCGGGTTCTCGTAGTCAGTAGTAGTGACTGCGGCCGCCGACGGCGTGGCCCAGGGCCCCGAGGACCATGAAACCCGCGCCGATCACCAGAAGCACGATCCCGATGGACCAGAGGATCGAAATCTTAAACACGGATCCGAGAATGAGGAGAATGATTCCTAGCGAGATCATCGGGCGTCCTTACCGTGTCGATGTTGATGGTTTGTCTAAGAGTGGTTGCTTCTCCGCGCCGGTTCTGACGCCACACCATGCGCCAGTACGCTCCGAAGTAGACGAAGACCGCCAGTGCGGCGAGTGCGGTGAGACCGGCCGTCAAAGCGATAGCCGCGATGATCGTCATTTCACCCGGCGATCGCAACGGCTGAAGTCTGCGCCGATGGGGGCCCACCGTGGTAAAGCCGTTCTCCGGCAATCGATTTCGAATATTACGCTGGGCCTCATCGGAGGTCTCCAATCCCTAGACTCCTAGACGTTATTGCCGTCTTCCGCTGGCGACTAGTGCCAATAGACCTCGGGTGCGCGTGGCCGGGACTTGTCTAGTTGTAGTAACTACCGTCATGGCCTGCCCGGAATCGGTCCTCGAGTTCCACTTTCGCCCATCGCCGTATTTCCGGACTAGGCGGAATCGCCTTGCCGGCCGGGTGGCGTAGTTTGGCCGCCAGGATTGCGGCTTTCCGTTTACTCATCGGGATCGGCTCATTGTCATCATCCCTGGCCTGTTCAGGCGCATCCGATTGTCCGGGGTCCTGGGTATCGCCAGTCGATGGCCACTGCGTCTGCCGTCAGCATGGACCTCGCTGATATTCAGCAACAGAGCCTTTGGACCCCTGCACGCCGACGGGGCTCAGCCCTCAACTCTTACAACCGCGGACTATCAACGGGGCCGAGGTGTGCCGCCCGACGGGCGAGGGCGCGCAGGGGTGTCCATGCCGGGCCAAGGTGCGCGTTAGAATATCCTCGGCCGCGCGTGGATAGGGGACGATGATGATCAAACTGTTTTTCGACGCCCTTCTGGTCATCTGCGCCGCAGTGATCACCTGGTTTGCGGGATATGCGGTCTACCGGCTGATTTCAGAGGATTAAGACCCGCTGGCGTCGGCCCAGGCCCCGGGGATTTCGGCGACGATCCTGGGCAGCCCAGCGCGCCGGTGTGTAGGTCTGTCCCCCCGAAGCCGGGACTAAACACCCGTAAACCCAGCAGGGACATGGCGGTAGGGGCCATAGTGGTCACGGGGGGCCCTATGAAACTCATCGCACTTGTCAGTGCGGCCGCTGGTATCGCGATGGGCGTGACTCCGGTGGCGGCGGCAGAGCCCGGGCCGGTGTACGCCAACTGCACCGAGGCCCGCGAGGCCGGCGACACCGATATTCTTGTGGGTGACGACGCTTACTGGTCCGACGGCGATCGAGACGGCGACGGGGTGGCGTGCGAGTCCTACGCTGGCTAATCGCCGCACTGGCGGTCGCTCTGCTCTTACTCACCGCTCCGGTGGGCACACCGCGCGCTGATCCAGTCGCGGCCACGGCGGTCGTGCTGAAGGTGGTCGACGGCGACACCATTGACGTGCGTGACGTGGTTCGTGGGCGCCTCCGTATCCGCGTGCTCGGCATCGACACTCCCGAGACAAAAAAACCCGGATACACCGTCGGGTGTTTTGGACCCGAGGCGACGGCGTTCGCTAAAGCGAACGTGCTTGGCCAGCAGGTCGCGGTCCAGACCGATCCGACCCAGGATTCCACCGACCGCTACGGGCGCACGCTTGCCTACCTCGTCCGTGCTGACGGCTGGGACTATTCCGTTGAGGTCGTGCGCGCCGGAATGGCGCTGGCCTACATCTACGACGGCGATCCGGTCGACCGGTATCCGGCGATCGCTGCAGCGCAGCAGGAAGCACAGAACGCGGGGCGTGGCCTCTGGGGAGCGCCGTGCTACGGCAACATCGATTCAGTGCCGCGCTGATCCTTCGAGCGGCACAAACACTGGTGCGCGATACTGGGATTGAACCAGTGACCTCTTCCGTGTCAGGGAAGCGCTCTCCCGCTGAGCTAATCGCGCCGGGCGTAAATCGGAGGTGGAGACGGGAATCGAACCCGTGTGCACGGCTTTGCAGGCCGTTGCCTCACCACTCGGCCACTCCACCGTCGGGGTTTGTGCCTGTTTCGCACCTTTCCGAGCGGATGACGGGATTCGAACCCGCGACCCTCACCTTGGCAAGGTGATGCGCTACCAACTGCGCCACATCCGCGAGCTGCGGGCGAGATCGTCGCCCACTGCGGAATCCGACAATAGTCCACCGAGAGGAACCCGCACAAATCCCCACTCGGCGGCCGCGACAACCACATACAGGGGAAATGCGGCCCCGTGTTAATCTGCGTCCCCGGCAAGACGCCACCGCAGGGGGTGCCCGCCGGTCCCGTGGCTCAGTGGGAGAGCGTCCGCTTCACACGCGGAAGGTCGCTGGTTCGATCCCAGCCGGGACCACCACGCTTGACCTACATCGTCTTCCGGGTTCGAGATCATTGTCGCCGATGTCAACGCGGCGGATCGTAGCGATTGGCACGAGCCGCATCTGCCGCCTTGCGGATGCGCGCCTGCTCGGCGGCCGTTACCCGATGTGCCTCACAGGCGGTCATTTTCCTGTAGTTGAGCCACATAAGAATAGTGACGCCGATAGTGACGCCGAGGACGATCCAGACCCACCCGATGAGACAGATGCTCTCTCCGGCCCCCGACACCGCGATTCAGGGCCCGTTCGGGTCGGAAGACTCGTCGCAAACGGTTGCGACCAGCCATCAACACCGGCTTGGATTAGCGCTCGTCTCGCGAGCCCGCATCGACATGCCGTCGATCACGGCGTAGATCGCCTGCAGATCCGGGACGTCGGTGACGCGCAGCTTCTCGCCGCCGTCTTTGCCGATCAACACCGCGCTGAAGCTGTCCGCGCCAATCCCAAACTCTGACATCAACCGTCGTGCCTGTTCGGTGTCGACAACGTGGCCATCAAGGGTGCTGGTGCCTCCGCTGACGATTCGGCCAAGCACCATGTCGCGATCCACGAAGTCGCACCGGCTCGCCTCTATTCGGCGCATCGTTTCAACGAGCCGTGAATCACTTTCCGCGGGCGCGAACAGCAGCAGTGGACGGCGTTCCCAACGGAAATCGCTCAGTTCGGCGGCCATGGCCTGCCCCGGCCCGAGCGCGGCGGCACCGGTCACCAGAAAGATCACTGCGAGTGCGCTTCGGATGAATTGCCGGGAAAGGAGATTCCTGTCCATAGAGCTCCCAACTCTACCGGCTGGGCACCTCCGCCAATTGTGGCCGATCAACCGGGTTGGGATCGTGCCCGGCCCGCACCGCACCCGGCCTACGCGGCCGCCGACCGTGAGCGCTCCCGGGCGGGGTTGGCGGCACGTTTGAGGAAGTCGTTCGGAAGCGAGAGGCGGATGATCTTCTTCCACGCCGAGCCGACCTGTCTGGGTAGCGAACCCGTTGTGTAGGTCAGTCCGTACCGCTCGAAGAGTGCTTGGACTTTCGGGGCGATCTCCTGGTACCGATTGCTGGGCAGATCCGGGAACAGGTGGTGTTCGATCTGAAACGACAGGTTCCCGGTCATGAAGTGCATGGCGGGACTGCCCGAGATGTTCGCCGACCCGAGCATCTGGCGCAGGTACCACTGGCCGCGCGTCTCACCCTCAATCGATGATTTTGCGAAGGTCTGCACCCCGTCGGGGAAGTGGCCGCACATGATCACCGAGTGCGTCCAGAGATTGCGCACGAGGTTGGCAGTCAAATTCGCCGCCAGCGTGCTCAGCGCCGAGGGTCCGGACAAAAGCGGATGCAGCACGTAGTCGCGGGTGGCGTGCCGACCGATTTTGGCGAGAACTTTCTTGCCGCGGGCACGGAAGTCGTCCTTGTCGACGCGGCCCTGGAGGAACTTGCCGATCTCGAGGTCGTAGGCGGCGATTCCGTACTGAAAGAAACAGGCGTTGACGGCGTTCGACAGCGGTTGTACCAGGTACAGCGGCTTCCAGCGCTGATCCTCGTCCACCCGCATGATGCCGTAGCCGAGGTCGTTGTCCTTGCCGATGACGTTGGTGTAGGTGTGGTGCAGTTCGTTGTGGGAGTGTTTCCACATATCCGCCGGTGAGGCGTTATCCCACTCCCAGGTGGTCGAGTGGATAGTGGGATCGCGCATCCAGTCCCACTGGCCGTGCATCACGTTGTGGGCGATCTCCATATTTTCGATGATCTTTGAAACCGACAATCCGACGGTGCCGGCCAGCCACGCTGGCGGGAACAGGGAGAACAACAGAATCGCGCGACTGCTGAGTTCAAGTTTGCGCTGGGCGTCGATGACGGTGCGGATGTAGGCGGCGTCGGACTCGCCCCGGCTGGCCAGGATTTCTTCGCGAATGGCGTCGAGTTCGGCGCCGAGGTTCTCGATATCGGCGGGGGACAGGTGAGCTGTCGGGTCCACGGTGTCCGTGGTGGCCGGGGCTTCCACGGTGTCCGTGGTGGGCGGGGATTCCATGGTGGTCATATCGTGCGGGCTCCTTGTGGGTCGTTGATAGTTCAGAGTTCGATCTCGCACGCGCCGGCAGCGGCGGAAATGCAGGTTTGGATGACGACGCCGTCGCCCGGCGCGGCGGTGGTGATCGCGCCATTACGGAGGTCCCGCACCGCACCTGTGCGCAGCGGCGCCACACAGCCGAAGCAGATGCCCATCCGGCAACCCGAGGGCATCAGCACGCCGGCGGCCTCGCCGGTATCCAGCAGGCTCTCGGCTCCGGTGCCCTCGACGGTCGTGCCGGTCGTGCAGAAGTTCACCGCTCCACCGGAACCGGTAGTGACACGTGCGGACCGAAACCGTTCGGTACGCAGTCGTGCGGTGATTCCGGCCGCGGCCCAATGGTTTTCGATGTCGGACAGTAGGCCGGCTGGTCCGCACGCCCACGTGCGGCGTTCGGTGAAATCGCCGACCAGATCGCCGATCCCGGCGACGTCCAGACGGCCGTCAGAGCGGGTGTGAATCTCCACCAGACGGATGTGCCCACGGGCGGCACGGGCACGCAACTCCGCCCCGAAGATGACGTCGGTCGCTGTGGGCGCGCAGTGCACCATCACCACGTCGCGGTATTCGTGGTCCGGCAAATTGCGCAGCATCGCCATCACCGGAGTTATTCCGCTGCCGGCGGTGATGAACAGGATCTTGGCCGTGACCGGAGCGTCCAGCGTGAAGTCGCCGGCCGCTTGATCGAGATGCACCACCGTTCCGGTCACTGCGCGACAGCATCATCACCTGGTCGACCGGGTCCGAAAGGCCTTGACGGTGATGCCGAGGCAGCCGTCGGGCCGGTTGATCTCGGATGTGAGGGAGTAAGGGCGCCATTGGCGAACGCCGTCGACATCGACGCCGATGCGTACATATTGGCCGGGCGTGTGGGTTCGCCACCCCCGGCCCGGTTTGATCACGATGGTTGCGGCATCGGCGGTCTCCGGGCGGACGGCCAGGATGCGTCCGCGCAGGGTGGTGCCGGACCGCAGGGGGTCGATGACGTCGAGGTAGTCGGCCGGTACCAGGGGGGTGGTCACTTGCTCGGCAAGACGCATGATCCGCCCGCGCAGGCCACCGGTGTGGGACCGGCGAGGCGCGATGATAGCCATGCTCTTACCTTCCCTCTTGTTCTGAGGTAATTTCTTGACTAAATATGGTGAGAGAATCAGCGTTTTTTATTCAAAGGGAACAACTTGTCGGATTCGACCACTTCGACCACGCAGTTCACCGGATTGGCTCTCGACACCGAGACCATCGCCGCACTGGAGGCCGTATTGCCCCGGATGGCTGAGCGCACGGTGGCGGCGATCACCGCCGAGGTGCCCGCCTACACCGATGCCTTCAGTGGTCGGATGGGCCAGAACATCGAAAACGCCGTGCAGACCTCGTTGGGTGCCTTCCTGCGTCTGGCGACCCGCGTGCAGGACTCCGACCCCGGGCCGCCGCTGTCGCCGGCCTTGGACGGCGCTTACGAACTCGGCCGCGGCGAGGCTCGCAACGGCCGTTCCATCGACGCCCTGCTGTCGGCTTACCGGGTCGGTGCGCGGGTGGCGTGGCGGGAGTTGTCGGAGACCGCCGTCGCAGCGGGGTTATCGGCCGCAACCATCGCGCGGTTCGCCGCGTTGGTGTTCGCCTTCATTGACCAGTTGTCGGCCTCCAGTGCCTCCGGGCACACTGACGAACAGGTAACCGCCGGGCGGGTCCGGCAGCGCTATCTCGACCTGCTGACCGATCACCTGTTGGCGGGGGAGTCCCCGGAGGTACTGCGAGCCAGTGCCGAACGCGCGAACTGGAAGGTTCCGCAGACCCTGACGGCAGTGCTGCTACCCGCCGATGAAACCCGCGGTTTGTCGACCTCGTTAAATTCCGAGAGCCTGCAGGCATCAGTCGAATTGCCGGGTGTCGATGCCGGGGACGCCTGGTCGGTGCTGTTAGTGCCGAACATGGACGGCGCTCTGCGTCCGACGCTGCTGGCACGGCTGGCAGACCGGCAGGCGATCGTCGGTCCGGCGCGACCATGGCTGGCAGCGGCGGCCTCCTACCGGCGGGCGGTCGGGGCCCGTCATCTCGGCTCCGGGGTTCACGGTGTTCTCGACACCGATGAGTACCTGGTCGAAATCGTCCTCGGCGCTGATCCTGACGCCGCCGAGGATCTGCGTCGCCGGGTGCTGGCTCCGTTGGCGACGCTGCGGCCCAACGCCGCCGCGCGACTCGCCGAGACGTTGCGAGCCTGGCTCCTGCATCAGGGGCAGCGTGACGCAGTTGCCGCAGACCTGTTCGTCCATGCGCAGACGGTGCGCTACCGGATGAACCAGATACGAGATCTCTATGGCGAGCGACTCACCGATCCGCGGACGATTCTCGAACTCACGGTAGCGCTGGGATCTGAGGGTGCTGGGATCTGAGAGCGCTGGGATCTGAGAGCGCCGGGAACTGAGGACAGTGTCATTGCCGGGCCACCGGGAGCGTGTCATCATTCCGGGGCGCGCCCGGGAAGAGAATCGGGCGTGGCCGGCCCACGACGATCACGGACCCCCATGAAATCAGTCATTCAGTTCTCCACCGGCAACGTCGGCCGCCACGCGTTGCGGCTGATCGTCGAACGTCCTGATCTAAAACTTGTCGGCCTGCACTCGCACAGCGCAGACAAGATCGGCCGCGACGCGAGCGAATTGTGCGCAGGGCCGGGACCGACCGGGATAGTGGCCACCGACGACGTCGAAGCGCTCCTGGCTACGGGCGCGGACTGCGTGCTCTACACCTCGCAAGCCGAGACCCGCCCGACGGCGGCCATCGAGGAGATCTGCCGATTCCTGCGGGCGGGAATCAACGTCGTCGGGACCTCCATGGTGTGGCTGGTCTCACCGCATCATGCCGAGTCCTGGCTTGTCGAACCACTGACCGCGGCCTGCCGCGACGGGAGCGCCTCGCTCTACATCAACGGCGTCGATCCCGGATTCTCCGGAGACACGCTGGTTTACACGGCCCTGACACTGGCGGGTCGCGCTACCGGCATCACCATCTCAGAGATCTGTGACTACGGCACCTACGACGATGCCGAATTCACCGGTGTCAGTTTCGGTTTCGGCACCACCGAAGATCATCAACCGATTCTGTTCGCTCCCGGTGTGACGAGTTCGCTGTGGGGCGGGCAGGTGCGCTCCCTGGCCGACCTGCTCGGGGTGACCCTCGATGAGATCCGCGAGAGCCACCAGAGTTGGGTGACGCCGACGAGGATCGAGTCCACGATGATGACCGTCGAGCCGGGCCGGGTGGCTGCGGTGCGGTTCGCCGTCGACGGGATGCGTGACGGCGAACCGGTGATCACCGTGGACCATGTCAACCGGCTCACGGCCGCGGCCGCGCCGCAGTGGCCCTACCCACCCGAGGGCCGCCCCGGCGTGCACCGGGTGGTGGTGCGCGGTGATCCCGGTATCGAAATCAACACCCACCTCGGGTTGGCCGGCATTGACCATAATCAGGCCGGGGTCATTTCGACCGCCGCCCGCGCCGTCAACGCGATCGACGCCGTCTGCACCGCCCCGCCTGGATTGCTCGGTGCCCAGGATCTGCCGGCGGCCTATGCCCGCTCGGTCATGTGGTGACCGGGCTCCTCAGACCGCACCCAGATAGCGCGCGGTGACGATCCGCTGAACCAGCGCCAGGGCCGGGGAGCCTATTCGGCTCCACCACGTCGCGGGTCGGGAGAACGCCACCACCTCGCTGTAGACGCCGTCATCGCTGGGGTCGTAGCGCACCCCGAACATTTCCTCGCCGGACACCGCATGCCCGGGCAGACTGCCGTAGGCGAAGCCGCGACGGTCGGGTTCGGCGATGACGTACACGACCCGGCACGGCGCGACGAACGGACCGAGTCGGCCCAGGACATCGCTGCCGACCTGGGCCGTCTCGGTGGTGGCGATCACCCGTAACCCGGCCCCGCGCAACATTCCGTAGCGCATTACGGCACCGGCGGCTTGCTCGAAGCGGTCCCGACCGGACCCAATCCGCCGCGACGCCCGGATGTGCCGATAGTCGGCCGGCAGGGCACCTGCCGTCGCCCCGACCTCGGCGTAGGTTAACGGCAGATCTCTTAGGTGAGTGAGTTTCACCCCCTTACTGTGCCTGTCGCCCCCTATTGCGCTCGTCGCCGGGCGTGCCTCGCGCCGTTGCCCGTAATCTCGACTGCAATGCCCGGAATCAGAGACCACCTGTCGAACCACCGCGCCCGCCTACGGGAGCGGCCGCTGGCCGACTTCGTTTATCGGGTTGGCGTCGCCGTGGTGGGACTTACCGTCCTGCTGGTGGGCATCGCGGCGATTCCCTATCCCGGGCCGGGTTGGGCGATCGTCTTCCTCGGCCTGGCGATCTTGGCCTCTGAGTTCTACTGGGCGCAACGCACGCTCAGGTTCACCCGGGACCGCTACAACACCGCCATGTGGTGGTTGCGCCGGCAGCCTTGGTGGGTTCAGGCGCTGGGCGCGGTCCTCACCGGCGCCGTCGTGGTCGGCACCCTGTGGTTGTTCGGGGCGATCAACTGGGCGGCCGGCCTGCTTGGCCTCCAACACCCGATGTTGCGCAGCCCGATCGGCCTGGGAGCCTGATCAGGCGCCTCGCTAGCATTAGCGGGCTACCGCCGACCGCGCGGCGGTCGACGCATTTTCCCGACCTGAAAAGAGGCCGCTGATGAGCGCCCCCGCACATCCCGCCTCGGCCGGCCTGCTGCGGGTTGGCGCCGGGACCACTGCGGGGCGGCGGTGCTGCACGGCGGGCTGCCCACACGCGGCGAGCCCGGACCTGGGTCTCGGAGAACGCCTGGGCGGTCCGCGACGCCGACGGCATACTGCGCGACCTCAGCTGGACCCCGGAAACCGATGCCGAGGTCACTCCGGTGGCCGCCGACACCGAGGATGGTCGCAGCGTGATCCGGCACTCGGCAGCCCACGTGCTCGCTCAGGCCGTGCAGGAATTGTTCCCGGCGGCCAAGCTGGGCATCGGTCCGCCGATCACCGATGGCTTCTATTACGACTTCGACGTGCCGACGGCCTTCACTCCTGAGGACCTGGTCAGGCTCGAGAAGCGGATGAAGGCCATCATCAAGGACGGCCAACTGTTCTCCCGGCGGGTGTACGAATCAAGGGATCAGGCCCGCGCCGAATTAGCCGATGAGCCCTACAAACTCGAACTGGTTGACGACAAATCCGGAGACCCGGATGTGATGGAAGTCGGCGGCGAGGAGTTGACCGCCTATGACAATCTCAATCCGCGCACCCGCGAACGCATCTGGGGCGACCTATGCCGCGGCCCGCACGCCCCGACCACCAAATACATCCCGGCGTTCAAATTGACCAGAAGTTCGGCCGCGTACTGGCGCGGCAACCAGAACAATGCGAGCCTGCAGCGGATCTACGGAACCGCCTGGGAATCCCAGGAGGCGCTGGATCGCCACCTCGAGTTGCTGGAGGAGGCTCAGAAGCGCGATCACCGCAAGCTTGGCGTTGAACTCGACCTGTTCAGCTTTCCCGATGAATTGGGTTCGGGGCTACCGGTATTTCACCCCAGGGGCGGCATCGTGCGCCGAGAGTTGGAGGAGTATTCGCGGCGCAAACACATCGCGGCCGGCTACGAGTTCGTCAACACTCCGCACATCACCAAAGAACAGCTCTACATCACTTCCGGGCACCTCGAGTGGTACGCCGAGGGCATGTACCCGCCGATGCACATCGACGCCGAGTACGCCGAGGACGGGACGCTGCGCAAGCCGGGACAGGACTACTACCTCAAGCCGATGAACTGCCCCATGCACCACCTGATCTACCGATCACGTGGCCGCTCCTACCGCGAATTGCCCCTGCGGCTCTTCGAATTCGGCACGGTGTACCGCTACGAGAAGTCCGGTGTCATCCACGGCCTGACCCGGGTTCGCGGCATGACTCAGGACGACTCGCACATCTATTGCGCCCGTGAACAGATGCGCGACGAACTTGGCTCCCTGCTGCGTTTCGTGTTGGAACTGCTCGGCGACTACGGACTCAATGACTTCTTTCTTGAGCTGTCCACCAAGAACCCGGAAAAGTACGTCGGCTCCGACGAGATGTGGGAGGAGGCTACCGAGACACTGCGGGAAGTAGCCGAGTCCAGCGGCCTGCATCTGGTGCCCGATCCGGGGGGCGCGGCGTTCTACGGACCCAAGATCTCGGTGCAGGTGCGCGACGCGCTCGGGCGCAGCTGGCAGATGTCCACCATCCAACTGGACTTCACTATGCCGGAGCGCTTCGAACTCGAATACACCGCCGCCGACGGAACCCGTCAGCGTCCGGTGTTGATCCATCGGGCGTTGTTTGGCTCGATCGAGCGGTTCTTCGGCATCCTGACCGAGCACTACGCCGGAGCGTTCCCGGCATGGCTCGCACCCGTGCAGGTGGTCGGTATCCCGGTTGCCGAGGAGCACGTGAGCTACCTCAACGATGTCGCCACCGAACTCAAGTCGAACGGGGTGCGGGTCGAGGTCGACGCCAGCGACGACCGGATGGCCAAGAAGATCGTCAACCACACCAACCAGAAAGTGCCGTTTATGCTGTTAGCCGGGGATCGCGATGTCGAAGCGGGAGCGGTGAGCTTTCGGTTCGCCGACCGAACCCAGATCAATGGCGTACCCCGATCAGCGGCCATCGCCGCCATCCGGAACTGGATCGCCGAGCGCGAGAACACCATTCCCACAGCTGAAACGGTGAAGATCAACCGTGACTGACCAGGTTGTCGAACGGGGAGCCGGGGACCCGGACCGACTGCAACGGCTGTGGACTCCGCACCGGATGAGTTACATCGTCGAGGTGCCGGCCAACCGAACCTCCACCCGGCCCAGCGAGCCGTTCACCGAGATCCCCACGCTCTCCGACGAGGACGGCCTGGTGATCGCGCGCGGTGAACTGGTGTACGTGGTGCTCAACCTCTACCCGTACAACCCGGGTCACCTGATGGTCGTGCCCTACCGTCGGGTGGCTGAACTTGAGGATCTCACTGACGCCGAGATGGCCGAGTTGATGGCCTTTGTCCAGCAGGCGATTCGGGTGATCAGGTCGGTGTCGCGGCCGGATGGCTTCAACGTCGGTCTCAACCTCGGAAAGTCCGCGGGCGGTTCCCTGGCCGAGCATCTGCACATGCACGTGGTACCGCGGTGGTCCGGTGACGCGAACTTCATCACGGTGATCGGCGGAACCAAGGTCATCCCGCAGTTGTTGCGCGACACCCGGATGCTGCTGGCCGACGAGTGGGCGCGTCAGCGGTGAGTGACTTCACCTACTCACCCGGGCGGCCTGCAACCAGCTCAGCGCACCGCCGTGTCCGCGCGGCGCTACGGGTGGGCTGACTGGACGCGGTCACCATCATCGGGACCGCGGGCACTGTCCTGGCCGCCCTGACACTGTTCCCGGCCGGGCTGCTGTGGTGGGCATTCCTGGCAATCTGGTTCTTCACACTCGCCGACATGCTGGACGGCGCGATGGCTCGCGAGCGTGGCGGGGGCACCCGGTTCGGCGCGGTACTGGATGCGGCCTGTGACCGGATCAGCGACGGCGCGGTGTTCTGCGGACTGCTGTGGTGGGCGGCGTTCGGCCTGCGCGATTCTGCACTGGTGGTGGCCACTCTGATCTGCCTGGTGACCTCGCAGGTCATCTCCTACATCAAGGCGCGCGCCGAGGCCAGTGGGCTCAATGGTGGTGGTGGGCTGATCGAACGCCCGGAACGACTGATCATCGCCGTCGGCGGAGCGGGTCTGTCGGATCTTCCGTTTTTTCCCATCCCGAATGCGCTGCCGGTGGCGATGTGGTTGCTGGCCGCGGCCAGCCTGGTGACCGTCGGGCAACGCCTGCATGCCGTGCGCACCTCCTCCGGTGCGATGGACAGGATCGAGCCGCCCGGCGCACAGTTCGCCGCCGGCGAGCCGGGAAACACCGCCGGCGAGCCGGGAAACGCCGCCGGCGACCCGGGAAGCAACGAGCGGTGATGCGCAGACCGATGCGTGAGGGTCTCACCGACTGGGGCTATGCCACCGGCTGGCGGATGGTCCGAGCAATGCCGGAACCCATGGCGCGCAGCCTGTTCGACGCTGGAGCCCGGTATGCCGCACGAGGCGGTGGACCGGAACAACTGCGTAAGAATCTGGCCCGGGTGATCGGTTCGACGCCTGCCGGCGTACCCGACGCGCTGATCCGTGCGTCGCTGGAGTCCTACGCGCGGTACTGGCGGGAGGCATTCCGATTGCCCACGATGAACCATACTGAACTGGCCGAAAGCGTCGACCGGGTCTTCATCGGGGCGGAGAAATTCGACGCCGCGCTCGCGGGCGGCCGCGGAGCGATAGTGGCGCTGCCGCACAGCGGAAACTGGGACATGGCCGGGGTATGGCTGGCGCAGAACTACGGGACCTTCACCACCGTGGCAGAACGCCTGAAGCCCGAATCCCTGTACGACCGGTTTATCGCCTATCGCGAGAGCCTGGGCTTCGAGGTTCTGCCGTTGACCGGAGGAACGCGCCCACCGATGGAGGTGCTGGCCGAGCGGTTGAACGCCAACAGATTCGTCTGCCTGATGGCCGATCGCGACCTGACCCGCTCGGGTGTGCAGGTGGATTTCTTCGGTGAACCCACCCGGCTGCCCGCGGGCCCGGCGCGACTGGCGATCGAGACCGGTGCCCCACTGCACCCGGCGCACGTCTTTTACGACGGCGATGACTGCGTGGTGCAGATCGACGATGCCCTCGATACCGGTTCCGGCGACGTGGGTGTGATTACCCAGGCACTCGCCGATCGGTTCGCGGTCAACATCGGCGTGCACCCCCAGGACTGGCACATGCTGCAGCCGCAGTGGCTCGCCGACCTGGGCGATCAACGCCGGGCCCGCCTCGAGGCGAAAGACGGGACCTGATGCGCATCGGTACAGCTCCGTACCCTTCGACGTCTACGGCGGGGTGCAGTCCCACGCCGCAACTAGCCGAGGTAATGCGGGAACGCGGCCACTATGTCAGCGTGCTGGCACCGTCGTCGCCGCACGTGAAGCTTCCCGACTACGTCGTCTCGGGTGGAAGGGCCCTGCCCATCCCGTACAATTGTCTGCGGGCCTGGTTGCGCTTCTGCCACTACCCACGATGGTGCCAATCGCTGGCTGGCTGACGGCGAACTGACGCTGCACTCGATGGATCAGCAACGCTCCCAGCCTCTCACTGCTGGCACTGATGATCGCCGATGGACCGATTGTCGCGACATTCCACACCTCGACCACAAAGTCGTTGTCGCTCAGTGTCTTCCAAGGTGTCCTGCGCCCCTGGAATGAAAAGATCATGGGGCGCATCGCTGTTTCGGACCTGGCCCGGCGCTGGCAGATTGAAGCCCTGGGCTCCGATGCCGTCCAAATTCCCAACGGCGTCAACGTCGCATCACTGGCCAGTGCCCCGCTGCTGTCCGGCTACCCGAAATCCGGCAAGACCGTATTGTTCCTCGGTCGTTTCGACGAGCCGCGCAAGGGCATGTCGGTCCTGCTTAAAGCGTTGCCCACCCTGGTCGAACGGTTCGGCGAGATTGAACTGCTCATCGTCGGCCGCGGCGACGAAGAAGACCTCCGTGAGCAGGCCGGTGAACTGGCCGGGCATCTGAAATTCCTCGGTCAGGTCGACGATGCTCAGAAGGCATCGGCGCTGCGCAGTGCCGACGTCTACTGCGCGCCCAATAATGCGCAGAGTTTCGGCATCGTGCTCGTCGAGGCGATGGCCGCCGGTACCGCGGTGGTAGCCAGCGACCTCGATGCGTTCCGCCGGGTACTCGAGGGCGGCCGGGCCGGGCGACTGGTACCGGTCGAAGACCCGGTGGCACTCGCCGAGGCGTTGATCGCGGTCCCGGCCGACGACACCGTGCGGGCGGACTACACGCGGGGCCGCCGCAGAGGTGGTGCGCCAGTACGACTGGCAGGTGGTCGCCGACGACATCCTGCTGGTTTATGAGACAGTCGCGGGATCCGGGGCAACGGTTTCGGTCGGTGGCAGCCCTGCGGGCAGGAGCGCTGCGCCCCGGGAGGGTGTCTAGGTGTCGTCGTCGTTGTACTGGTCGATCACGGCCGCGCTGGTCGCCGTACTGCTGGCGGTGTGGCGGTGTGGGCCTTGCTGACCGCCAACCGGCTGGACCGACTGCACGTGCGCTACGACCTGTCCTGGCAGGGGATATCGAGCCGCCGGGTGGTTGATGGCGTGGCCCGGGCGGTGGCCGTTGACGCCTACGGCACCAGCCCCGAGGGTAAACGCCTGGCCGCGTTGGCCGGTGTTGCCGAGCGTGCGCCCCGATCGACCCGGGAAACCTGCGAGAACGAACTGTCTGCGGCGCTGGAACTGGTCGATCCGACTTCGATCCCGGTGGCACTGGTCGTCGAACTCGCCGACGCCGAGACGCGGGTATTGCTGGCCCGGCGGTTCCACAACGATGCAGTGCGGGACACCCTGGCACTTCGTGATCGTCGTGCGGTTCGTTGGTTGCGGCTAGGCGGAACAGCGCCGCTGCCAACCTTTTTCGAGATCGCTGAGTCCGGGCAACGATGACGGGGGCGCGTGTCTCCGCGCGGGTGGTGCTGCTCGACGAGGTGGGTGCCGTGCTGTTGCTGTGCGGATCGGACCCGGCGATCACCGACGGCACCGCGCCGCGATGGTGGTTTACCGTCGGCGGCCAGGTGCAGCCGGGGGAACGGCTGGCGCAGGCCGCGTCCCGCGAACTGTCCGAGGAGACCGGCCTGGGCGTGAACCCCAAAGACCTGGTGGGCCCGGTCTGGCGTCGCGAATCGGTCATCGATTTCAACGGCGCGGTGACCGCCAGCGACGAGTTTTACTTCGTGCACCGCACTCGCCGGTTTGAGCCCTCCCCAACGGGCCGCACACCGCTGGAACTTCGTTACATCCACGCCCACCGTTGGTGCGACCCTGCGGCGATCGACGACCTCATCACGGCCGGCCAACGGGTGTACCCGCACAGGCTGGCTGAACTGCTGTACTCAGCAAACCGGCTTGCCGACGATTCCGGGCGACCACCGCGCGAGCCGCTATCGATCCGCTGAGCGGCCGGGGTTCGCGCCCGCAGACGGCCACCTAGACTTAAGGGCCTAAGCACGATCGAAGGAGCCCCCAGTGGACAGCGCAGCTTCAACCAACGGTTCGACCAACCACGCCCAGACCGGGACGGTGCGGGTCAAGCGCGGCATGGCCGAGATGCTCAAGGGCGGCGTGATCATGGACGTCGTCACGCCCGAGCAGGCACGTATCGCCGAGGCCGCCGGGGCGGTCGCGGTGATGGCACTGGAACGGGTGCCCGCCGACATCCGGGCGCAGGGCGGGGTGGCGCGAATGAGTGACCCCGATCTGATCGAGGGCATCATCGCCGCGGTCAGCATCCCGGTGATGGCCAAGGCGCGGATCGGTCATTTCGTGGAGGCGCAGATCCTGGCCAGTCTCGGCGTGGACTACATCGACGAGTCCGAGGTGCTCACCCCGGCCGACTACTCCCATCACATCGACAAGTGGAAATTCGCGGTGCCGTTCGTGTGCGGGGCCACCAACCTCGGTGAGGCGTTGCGAAGGATCACCGAGGGTGCGGCGATGATTCGCTCCAAGGGCGAGGCCGGCACCGGGGATGTGTCGAACGCGACGATGCATATGCGCACTATCAGCGGCGAGATTCGCCGATTGTCGTCAATGGCCGAGGATGAGCTGTACGTGGCCGCCAAGGAATTACAGGCCCCCTATGATCTTGTGGTCGAGGTGGCCCGGGCCGGCCGGCTGCCGGTGACGTTGTTCACCGCGGGCGGTATCGCGACGCCGGCGGATGCGGCGATGATGATGCAACTCGGTGCTGACGGGGTGTTCGTCGGCTCCGGGGTTTTCAAGTCCGGTGACCCTGCCGGGCGCGGAGCCGCGATCGTCAAGGCCACCACCTTCTACGACGACCCCGACGTGCTGGCCGGGGTCTCGCGCGGACTGGGCGAGGCGATGGTCGGTATCAACGTCGACGACATTCCGGCGCCGCACCGCCTCGCTCAGCGCGGCTGGTAGTCAGTGGCGTGGTGAATCGGTCGACCGAAGGTCACGCGTAGATGTCGATCGAGGAGATCCTTGACCTCGAGCAACTCGAGGTCAACATCTACCGCGGCGCGGTCTTCAGTCCCGAATCCGGCTTCCTGCAAAGGACTTTCGGCGGCCACATCGCCGGTCAGTCGCTGGTGTCGGCCGTCCGCACGGTCGAACCGGAGTTTCACGTGCACTCGCTGCACGGGTACTTCCTGCGTCCTGGCGATGCCACCGCGCCCGCGGTGTACCTGGTGGATCGACCCCGGGACGGCGGATCCTTCTGCACCCGGCGGGTCACCGCCGTGCAGCACGGCGAGACCATCTTCTCGATGGGCGTCTCCTTTCAGGTCACGCAGGACGGCATCGAGCACCAGGACGCGATGCCCGATGCACCGCCGCCCGATGATCTGCCCGGATTCCGTTCCTCGGGGCGAAGCTTCGACGACGCCGGGTTCGCGCAGTTCGCCGAGTGGGACATCCGGATAGTGCCGCGCGACGAACTAGCACTGCTGCCCGGCAAGGCTTCTCAGCAACAGGTCTGGTTCAAACACCGGGACCCGTTGCCGGACGATCCGGTTCTACACATCTGCGCGCTGACCTACCTCAGCGACCTGACCCTGCTGGGATCGGCCAACGTCACCCACCCGAGTGAGCGGGCGCATCTGATGGTGGCCTCGCTGGATCACGCGGTGTGGTTCCTGCGCCCGTTCCGGGCCGACGAGTGGCTGCTCTATGACCAGTCCTCGCCGTCGGCGAGCGGTGGGCGGGCACTGACGCAGGGCAGGATTTTCAATCAGCGCGGTGACATGGTGGCCGCAGTCACGCAGGAGGGGTTGACCCGCTATCAGCGCGGCTACACCCCGTCCGGCCGGTGAGCGACCCGCGCGTCGGGGTTCTGGCACTGCAGGGCGACACCCGGGAACATCTCGCCGCACTGCGCGAGGCCGGGGCGCAGGCGATCACGGTGCGCCGCCGCGCCGAACTCGATTCCGTCGATGCACTTGTCCTCCCCGGTGGGGAGTCCACCACCATCAGTCTGCTGCTCCGCGAATTCGGCCTGCTGGAACCGTTGCGCGTGCGCCTGGCCGACGGAATGCCCGCCTATGGTTCGTGTGCGGGCATGATCCTGCTGGCCAGTGAGATCCTCGACGCCGGCGAACCGGGGCGGGAGGCCTGCGCACTGGGTGCGATCGACATGACCGTGCGCCGCAACGCCTTCGGTCGACAGGTTGACTCCTTCGAGGCCGACGTTGAATTCCAGGGCCTCGACGGCCCGGCGCATGCGGTGTTCATCCGCGCACCCTGGGTCGAACGGGTCGGGTCAGCGGTGGAGGTGTTGGCCAGGGCCGAAGCCCATATCGTCGCGGTGCGCCAGGGTCCGATGCTGGCGACCGCGTTTCACCCCGAGGTGACCGGTGACCGTCGGGTGCACCGGCTTTTCGTGGACATGGTTACCGGCCGGGGGTAGCCAGACCCGCACTCGACGGTTGATCAGACCGCTCGTGGGTCGCAGTAGACTCAGCGGCGCAACACCGGCACGGATGAAGGCGTAGGAGACCATGAGCGGGCACTCCAAGTGGGCTACCACCAAGCACAAGAAGGCCGTCGTCGACGCCAAGCGCAGCAAGATGTTCGCGAAGTTGATCAAGAACATCGAAGTGGCTGCCCGCATCGGCGGTGGTGACCCGGACGGTAACCCGACCCTGTGGGATGCCATTCAGAAGGCCAAGAAGTCGTCGGTGCCCAACGACAACATCGAGCGCGCCCGCAAGCGCGGCGGCGGTGAAGAAGCCGGTGGAGCGGACTGGCAGAACATCACCTATGAGGGCTACGGCCCCAACGGGGTTGCGGTGCTCGTCGAGTGCCTGACCGACAACCGCAATCGGGCTGCCGGAGAGGTGCGGGTCGCGATGACGCGCAACGGTGGCAATATGGCCGATCCCGGTTCGGTGGCCTACCTGTTCTCCCGCAAAGGCGTGGTGATGCTGGAGAAGAACGGTCTGAGCGAGGATGACGTTCTCCTGGCCGTACTGGAGGCCGGCGCCGAGGAGGTCAACGACCACGGCGACAGTTTCGAGGTGGTCTGCGAACCGGGGGATCTGGTCGCGGTGCGCACCGCACTTCAGGACGCCGGCATCGACTACGACTCGGCCGAAGCAGGCTTCCAACCGTCGGTGACCGTTCCGGTTGACCTCGAAGTTGCCCGCAAGGTGCTCAAACTCATCGACGCACTCGAGGACAGCGACGACGTGCAGGACGTCTTCACCAACATCGACATCCCGGACGACGTGGCCGCGCAACTCGACGAGGACTGACGCCTCTCGCGAGGGTGGGCACGCTCGCCGCAGTGGGCCGGGCGTGTCATTGACCACGGTTGTCGCCGACCGCCGCTACGCTATCGAACAACTGTTCGCAAACGCTGGCGGCGAAAGGGTGATCGTGCGGGTAATGGGAGTGGACCCTGGCCTGACCCGCTGCGGTCTGTCGATGATTGAGGGTCGAGGGGGCCGGCAGGTCATCGCACTCGACGTCGACGTCGTCCGCACACCGGCCGGTGATCCGTTGCAGCGTCGACTCCTGGCGATCAGCGACGTGGTGGACCACTGGATGGATACCCATGTGCCCGATGTCATCGCTATCGAGCGGGTGTTCGCCAACCAGAACGCCAACACTGCGATGGGCACCGCTCAGGCTGCCGGTGTGATCGCGCTGGCCGCTGCTCGGCGCGGCATTGACGTCCACTTTCACACTCCCAGCGAGGTGAAGGCGGCCGTGACGGGCAATGGTCGCGCCGACAAGGCCCAGGTCACCGTGATGGTCACCCGGATCCTGCAACTCCAGCAGAAACCAACCCCGGCCGATGCCGCCGACGCGCTGGCACTGGCGATCTGTCACTGTTGGCGCGCGCCGATGATCGCCCGGATGGCCAAAGCCGAGGAGATGGCCGCCGAACAGCGGCGTTCCTATCAGGCGCGACTGAAGGCTGCCCCGGTTCGCGCGGGCCGGGAGATGCCGTGATCTCCTCGGTCCGCGGTGAGGTGCTTGACGTCGCCCTCGACCACGCCGTGATCGAAGCCGCCGGCGTCGGATACAGGGTGATGTGCGCCCCGTCCACGCTGGCGACCCTCAAACGGGGCTCCGAAGCCCGGCTGATCACCGCGATGATCGTGCGCGAGGACTCGATGACCCTCTACGGTTTCGCCGACGGCGAAGCCCGCGATCTGTTCTGGACCCTGCTGGGGGTGTCCGGCGTCGGACCCAAAATCGCGCTGGCGACCCTGGCCGTCTACGACGCGGCCGCGCTTCGGCGGGCGTTAGCCGATGGTGATATTGCGGCGCTGACCCGGGTGCCCGGTATCGGCAAGCGCGGCGCCGAGCGCATGGTGCTCGAACTGCGCGACAAGATCGGTGCCGTCCCGGGTGTCGCCGGCGGGGCGAGTGCGGTGGTTCATGCGGTACGGGGACCGGTAGTCGAAGCCCTTGTGGGCCTTGGCTTTGCGGTGAAACAGGCCGAGGAGGCCTGCGATAGGGTCCTGGTCGATGAGCCCGACGCCACGACGTCGGCTGCACTGCGTTCGGCGCTGTCAATGCTGGGGAAGAAGTGATGATTCGGATGCCAACCTGATGGGTCGCTTCGAAGATGACGAACCCCCGGAGGATCGAGATGTCTCGGCGGCGCTGACCGTCGGCGAAGGCGATGTCGACGCCAGTCTGCGGCCCCGCTCGCTGGGTGAGTTCATTGGGCAGCCGCGGGTTCGCGAACAGCTCCAGTTGGTGCTTGAAGGCGCCAAGAACCGCGGTGGTACCCCGGACCACATTCTGCTCTCCGGGCCACCCGGGCTGGGGAAGACCTCGTTGGCGATGATCATCGCCACCGAACTGGGGTCGTCATTGCGGGTCACGTCCGGACCCGCGCTGGAGCGGGCCGGGGATCTGGCGGCGATGCTGTCCAACCTCGTTGAGGGTGACGTGCTGTTCATCGACGAGATTCATCGCATCGCCCGTCCGGCCGAGGAGATGCTGTACCTGGCCATGGAGGACTTCCGGGTCGACGTGGTGGTGGGCAAGGGCCCCGGTGCGACGTCGATCCCCCTGGAGGTCGCCCCGTTCACCCTCGTCGGGGCAACCACCCGCTCAGGCGCGCTGACCGGGCCGTTGCGTGACCGCTTCGGCTTCACCGCGCACATGGACTTCTACGAGCCGGTCGAGTTGGAGCGGGTGCTGACCCGTTCGGCGGGCATCCTCGGCATCGCCTTCGATGTGGAGGCCGGTGCCGAGATCGCCCGCCGGTCCCGGGGCACACCGCGCATTGCCAACCGGTTGTTGCGCCGCGTTCGCGACTACGCCGAGGTGCGCGCCGACGGCGTGATCACCCGCGACATCGCCAAGGCTGCGCTGGCGGTCTACGACGTCGACGAACTCGGCCTGGACCGTCTCGACCGGGCGGTGCTCTCAGCGCTGACCCGCAGCTTCGGTGGTGGGCCGGTGGGGGTGTCGACCCTGGCGGTGGCGGTCGGTGAGGAGGCCGCCACGGTCGAGGAGGTGTGTGAACCGTTCCTGGTTCGTGCCGGCATGATCGCGCGAACTCCGCGCGGGCGGGTGGCCACCCCGCAGGCCTGGACCCACCTGGGAACGACGCCGCCACCGGGAGCGGGTGGTTTCGGCCAACCGCCGCTATTCGAGTAGCAGGGCCGGGGCCTGCGGGCTCAGATCCCGGCGAGAATCCCGGCGAGCACGTCGAGGCCCTCATTGATCAGTTCGTCGCTGATGGACAGCGGGGGCAGGAAGCGCAGCACGTTGCCGAACGTTCCGCAACTGAGAACGATCACGCCCTGCGCGTGCGCTGCCGAGCACAGTTCCTTGGTCAACTCCGGATTCGGTTCGTACGAGCCAGATTTGACCAGTTCGACGGCGATCATGGCGCCGCGGCCGCGGACGTCGCCGATGCGGTCGTCGTCGGCCTGCATCCGGCCCAGTCTGTCCTTCATCAGCCGCTCGATGTCCTTGGCGCGGTCTAACAACCCGTCGAGTTCGATGGTCTCGATAGTGGCCAGCGCCGCGGCGCACGCCAGGGGGTTGCCGCCGTAGGTGCCGCCCAATCCGCCGACGTGCGGGGCGTCCATCATCTCGGCGCGCCCGGTCACTCCCGACAGCGGCAGGCCGTCGGCGATGCCCTTGGCGGTGATGATCAGGTCGGGTTCGATGCCCTCGTCTTCGCAGGCGAACATCGCCCCGGTGCGGGCGAACCCGCTCTGCACCTCGTCGGCGATGAACACCACGTCGTTGTCGGTGCACCAGGCCCGCAGCGTGGGCAGGAAGCCGGGCGCGGGCACGATGAAGCCGCCCTCTCCCTGAACCGGCTCGATGATGATCGCGGCCAGGTTGGCCGCGCCGATCTGTTTGTCGATCACGGTCAGCGCGCGCTCGGCTGCCAGTTCGCCGTTGGTGCCCCATTCCTTGTCGATCAGGGCGTCGCGGAAGGGGTAGGACATCGGCGCCCGGTAGATCTCCGGGGCGAACGGCCCGAAACCACTCTTGTAGGGCATCGACTTCGCGGTCAGGCCCATGGTGAGGTTGGTGCGGCCGTGATAAGCGTGATCGAAGGCCACCACCGCGGTCCGTCCGGTGTAGGCGCGGGCGACCTTGATCGCGTTCTCCACCGCCTCAGCGCCGGAGTTGAACAGCGCGGTGCGCTTCTCGTAGGAGCCGGGCGTCAATCGGTTGAGATGCTCGGCGACGGCGACGTACTCCTCATAGGGGGTGACCATGAAGCAGGTGTGGGTGAAGTCGGCGACCTGTGCGCGCACCGCATCGACCACGCGCGGTGAGGCGTTGCCGATCGTGGTCACCGCAATGCCCGAACCCAGGTCGATGAACCGGTTGCCATCGACGTCTTCGAGGATGCCCCCGCCGGCGCGGGCGGCGAACACCGGCATGGTGGACCCGACTGCACCGGAGACTGCGGCTTTTCGACGACGACCCAACTCGATGGACACCGGACCCGGGACAGGGGTGAGCAGCTTGCGGGTCTGTTCGATGGCGCCCTGTTCGATGGCACCCTGTCCGATGGTGCCCTGTTCGGTGGTGCCCCGGTCGACGGAGCTGAGTTCCATAATGCTCACGGCTGTTCTCCTGATCTTCCCCGGGTGGGGCGAGGATCGAATCGGCTTAGGAGCAAGCGTAGTCCGCTCCCACCGCTACGCAACTGAGAACTCGGCCTCGCGTCGGGGGTGATTCATCACCCGGGCAACACCGCACCGTCGACACGGTCCACCGTGGCGAAGGATTCAACCGGCCGGCGTTGCAATCGCCGGGGCTGTCGCACCGGATGGCCGAGCGCGATCGCGCCGGCAAGGGCCCACCGCTCCGGGGCCCCGAGCAGATGCTTGACCGCGTCCTCTTCGCGGACCAGCATCGTTGTGAGAACGCCGCCGAGTCCCTCGGCCCGGGCTGCAAGCAGGATGCTCCACGCGAACGGATAGACCGAGGCTCCGCCGGCGAAGGAGTACCGATCGAGGTCGCGGTCGACGGCGGCCAGCCCGGCCAGGTCGGCGAACAACACCAGCAATACCGGCACCCGATCGAAGTGGGCGGCGAAACCCTCGGCGGCAGCGGCGGCAACGCCCTCCCGGGTGACGACATCGCGGCGGCTTCGGCGGCCCGGTCGTTTCCGGCGCCCACGGTCGCAGTCCGGCGGCGCCCATCGCCAGGTAATCGCGCCAGCCGGGCAGATAAAGCTCCCGCAGCCGCGTCCGGATTTCGGGATCCTTGATCAACACCACATGCCAGGATTGGGCATTGGCTCCACTGGGCGCGAATCTGGCGTTGTCGAGGATGCGCGACACGACGTGGTCCGGGACCGGCTGTTCGGTGAACTCACGGACGGCGCCGGTGGTCCGCAGTGTCTCGATCAGGTCCATCTGGCCTCCAGGGGGAGCCTCCATGGTGACATTGCCATTGGCGATTTGGCGGTGCTCAACACGGCACCGCAGTGGCAACTGGCACACTGAGGTGTTGTGGCACCGGTGACCGCCGGGCCGAAGTGACGATCCGCACCCAAGACGAAAGACACGTGCCGTTATGGAGCTGCTCAGTTTCCTGCCCCTGATCATCATCTTGGGGGCGTTCATGTTCTTTGCCTCCCGTCGGCAGCGGAAGGCCATGCAGGCCACCATCGACCTGCAGGAATCGTTGCGATTGGGGGACCGGGTCCACACCACGTCGGGCCTGCAGGCGACCATTGCCGGCATCGGCGAGGACACGGTGGACCTCGAGGTCGCGCCCGGCGTCGTGACCCGCTGGATGAAGCTCGCGATCCGCGACCGCATCGTGCCGGAAGCGCCCGAAATCAGCGAGGCGAGCCCGGCGGGCCGCACCTACGATCTGAACGAAACCGACGCGGACCGCCTGTCTCGAGACTGATTGCCCGAAACGCCCCGTACCCTTTGCTGGGGTATGAACGACCGCGGGCCGGCGAACGCAGTTGCGAGCCCGTTCGGACCTGCGGCGCAGCGCCGACCTACGCGGCACACGACGGCATACGACTAGGAGAATCAACACGTGGCATCGTCTTCGACGCCGGTGCATCCGTACCGCTACCTGGCGTTGTTCCTGGCTCTCCTGATCGGCCTCTACATGCTGGTTTTCCTTACCGGTAACCGGGAGGCCAAGCCCAAGCTCGGCATCGACCTGCAGGGTGGTACGCGGGTCACCCTGACGGCGCGGACCCCGGATGGCTCAAAGCCCACCCGCGATGCCCTCGATCAAGCCCTGCAGATCATCAGTTCCCGCGTGAATGGCCTCGGAGTGTCCGGTTCAGAGGTGGTGATCGACGGGGTATCGCCCCGGTACCGGCGTTACCACCGGCACCGCCGAGTGCGCCGCTGCCTCCGCTGCCGCCCTTTCCGCCAGTGAGTCCTAGCAGTGCTGCACCGTTGTCCCCATTACCGCCGTTGCCACCGTTGCCGCCATTGCCACCACCGCCACCGCCACCACCGTTACCGAAGAGTGCGCTGCCGTTGCCACCGTTACCGCCGATACCACCGGGGGTACCGTTACGCCCACTTCCGCCACCGCCGCCCAAGGTTCCGGGTGAGCCGTCGTCGCCGCTAATCCCCGCTCCGCCGGCACCACCGATACCACCGTCACCGAACAAAGACAGGGCGCCTACGCTGCCGCCGTCGCCACCACTGCCCGCTGTACCGCCCGGCGCTAGGGCCGAGGCGCCGGTTCCGCCGGCCCCGGCCCCGGCGCCCGGGAGTCCCGCGCCGCAGCCACGCCCGTTCCCACTGGAGCCCACGCCCACGCCCCCCGTGCCACCGGGACAACCGACACCGCCGTCGGCCCCCGGGGCCACGGCGCCACTGCCCGGACCTCCGGATCCGCGAAAGGACCTGGCCGCGCGGATCAAGTTCGAAAAGGAACTCCGGCAGAGCGATAACCAGAATCTGCTGCTGATCTCGGTGCAGTACATGGCGGGGCGTTGTGACCAGGAGGACGTCCTGGCCGGAAACGATGATCCGAACCTGCCCCTGGTGACGTGTTCGCAGGACCAGAAGTATGTCTACATACTGGACAAGTCGATCATCAGCGGTGATCAGATCAAGGACGCCGTGTCCGGCTTCGATCAGCAGAGCGGGGCCTACGTCGTCGACCTCGAGTTCAAGGACGAGGCGTCCACGACGTGGGCCGACTTCACCGCCGCCAACATCGGGACCCAGACCTCCTTCACGCTCGACTCGCAGGTGGTCAGCGCCCCGCAAATCCGGGAAGCCATTCCCGGCGGGCGCACCCAGATCTCCGGCGGCGATCCGCCATTCACCGTCGAGAGCTCCAAGCAGTTGGCCAACGTCCTCAAATACGGCTCGCTACCGCTGTCCTTCGAATCCTCGGAAGCCGAAACCGTCTCGGCCACTTTGGGATTGACTTCTCTGCGGGCGGGGATGATCGCCGGTGGAATCGGGTTGGCCATGGTGCTGCTCTATTCGCTGCTCTACTACCGGGTGCTCGGCCTTCTCACCGCACTGTCGCTGGTGGCCTCCGGCGCCATGGTGTTCGCCCTCCTCGTGCTGCTCGGCAGGTACATCAACTACACCCTCGACCTGGCCGGCATCGCGGGTCTGATCATCGGTATCGGCACCACCGCCGACTCGTTCGTGGTGTTCTTCGAGCGCATCAAGGATGAGATTCGCGAGGGCCGATCGTTCCGGTCGGCGGTGCCCCGGGGTTGGGCACGGGCTCGAAAGACGATCTTGTCGGGCAACGCCGTCAGCTTCCTGGCCGCGGCGGTCCTTTATTTCCTCGCCGTCGGGCAGGTCAAAGGTTTCGCCTTCACGCTGGGTCTGACCACCATCCTTGACGTGTTGGTGGTGTTCACGGTGACGTGGCCGCTGATATACCTGGCCTCGAAATCACCCACCATGGCCAAGCCCGCGCTCAATGGCCTCGGCGCGGTCCAGAGGATCGCCCGCGAGCGCCGGGCGGCCGGACAGACCGATGCGGTCGCCGCGGCGGAACGGGGATAGTCCGATGACCGATAACACCGACACCGATGGGCCCGGCACCGATGGGCCCGACACCGACGGGCCCGACACCGATGGGCCCGACACGGTTCTGGCCGAGACGGCTGGTCTGCCCTTGACGGAATTACCGGCCACGGAACTGCCTCAGCATAGTTTTTTCACGCGGCTGTACACCGGCACCGGGGCCTTCGAAGTGGTCGGCCGACGCAAGCTGTGGTTCGGCATCAGCTTTTTGATCGTCGGTATCGCGATCGCCAGCATCGTGTTGCGCGGCTTCACGTTCGGCATCGACTTCGAGGGCGGCACCAAGATGTCGTTCCCGCGCGACGGGGCCAGTGGCGAGGCGAGCATCGTCCAGGTCGAGGAGACCTTCAGCCAAACCATCGGGCGCGCCGCTCAGTCGGTGGTGGTGGTCGGCAACGGAGCAACGGCCACCGTGCAGATCCGGTCCGAGGCGTTGGACAACGACCAGACCGCCAAACTTCGGGAAGCACTGTTCGAGAAGTTTCAGCCCAAGGGCGTCGATGGCCAGCCCAGCAAACAGGCGATCAGCGACTCGGCGGTGTCGGAGACCTGGGGTGGCCAGATCACCAACAAGGCGCTCATCGCGTTGGCGGTGTTCCTGGTGCTGGTTGCCATCTACATCACGCTGCGCTACGAGCGATACATGGCGCTGGCGGCTCTGGCGGCATTGGGCTTCGACCTGATCACCACCGCCGGGGTGTACGCCCTGGTGGGGTTTGAGGTGACGCCCGCCACGGTGATCGGCCTGCTGACCATCCTCGGTTTCTCGCTCTACGACACGGTGATCGTCTTCGACAAGGTCGAGGAGAACACCAAGGGTTTCGAGCACACCACCAGACGGACCTTCGCCGAGCAGGCCAACCTGGCCATCAACCAGACTTTCATGCGGTCGATCAACACCAGTTTGATCTCCGTCATGCCGGTGCTGTCGCTGATCGTGGTGGCGGTCTGGGTGTTGGGCGTCGGCACGCTCAAGGACCTGGCACTGGTCCAGTTGGTCGGCATCCTGGTCGGCACCTACTCGTCGATCTTCTTCGCGACGCCGCTGCTGGTGACCATGCGGGAGCGAACCGAACTCGTCCGCTCCCACACCCGACGGGTGCTGGCCCGCCGCGAACGCTTGGCCGCGCCCAACGGTGTGCCGGGTGGTTCCGGCGAATTGACGACCGCCGTCGTCGGTGAGGCCGCGGCGCTTGCCGTCGGTGGATCGGCCGTAGGCACCAAGCCCGCACCTGGAGCCCGCCCAATTCGACCGCGTCGGCCCTCCGGCAAGCGGGAACGATAGGGGCCTCGATGGCCTTCCGGTACCGCCGCGCGACGGTCGTCGCGCTGGCCGTGGTCCTCGCCGTGCTCACCCCGCTGGCGGCGGGATGTTCCGGCGGTGCCGTCGGACGGGTCAACTATGCCGTCGACGGTGCGCTGATCACCTACAACACCAATACCGTCGCCGGGGCTTCCTCGGCCGGGCCGCAGGCGTTTGCGCGGGTACTCACCGGATTCACCTTCCACGGCCCCGACGGGCAGGCGCTCACCGATAGCGACTTCGGCGCGGTGGAGGTGATCGGCCGGGAGCCGCTCACACTTGACTACCAGATTGCCGATAATGCGGTCTACTCCGATGGTAAACCCCTCACCTGCGATGACATGGTGCTCACCTGGGCGGCTCATTCGGGCCGATTCCCCGGGTTCGATGTGGCCAGCAGGGGCGGCTATCTCGACATCGCCGGTATCGAATGCCAACCGGGAGCCAAAAGGGCACGGGTCAACTACCTGCCCACCCGCAGCGTCGTGGACTTTGCTCAGTTGTTTACGGCGACATCGATCATGCCGTCGCACGTGATCGGCGACGTTCTCGGCACCGATGTCACCGCCGGCCTGCAGAGCGGTGATCCGGCCGTGGTGGCCCGGATCGCCGACGCCTGGAATACGGTGTGGGATCTCAAACCTGATGTTGACCTCACCCGGTTTCCGTCGTCGGGTCCCTACAAGATCGACGCGGTACTGCCCGACGGGGCAGTGGTGCTCACTGCCAACGACCGCTGGTGGGGCGCCATACCGGAGATCCAACAGGTCACAGTGTGGCCGCGCGACATCGACGTCCAGGAGAGGATCGACGACGGCACCTTTCAGGTAGTGGACGTGGCGACCGGTTCGTCGGGGACCCTAACCGCTCCGGACACCTACCAGCGCAGCGAAATTCCCTCGGGCGGAATCGAGCAACTCATTTTCGCCCCGGTCGGCCCGCTGTCGGCACCGCCTGCGCGCCGGGCGGTTGCGCAGTGCACGCCGCGTGACGCGATCGCCGCCAACGCCCGACAGCCGATTGCCAACGCCCGACTCAATCCGGTCAGCGACGACGCTTTCAGTCTGCTCGAATCCGGGCCTCTCGCCGACCAGTACAACGTAGCCAACCCGGATGCGGCCCGAGCGGCCCTTGAGGGCCAGCCACTGAGCGTGCGGATCGGGTACCGCGCGCCTAATCCCCGACTGTCCGCCACGATCGCCGCCATCACCAGATCCTGCGCGGCCGCAGGAATCACCGTCGTTGATGCGGCGTCTGACGGTATCGGCCCACTAGAGTTGCGAGACGGGCAGATTGACGCGCTGCTAGCCAGCACGGGCGGAGCGACGGGCAGTGGCTCCACCGGCTCGTCTGCCCTAGATGCCTATACGCTGTTCGCCGGCAACGGCAACAATCTGCCGGGCTACTTCAATCCGCAGATCGACGGCATCATCTCAGCACTTGCGGTCACCACCGACCCCAAAGAGCAGGCCCGGCTGATCGGTGACGCCGCTCCGCTGTTGTGGATCGATATGCCGACCCTGCCGCTGTTCCGGCAGCAGCGCACCGTCATCGCGTCCAAGAGTGTGTTCGCCGTCGTAGCCAACTCCACCAAATGGGGGGCCGGTTGGAATATGGACCGATGGGCGTTGACGCAATGACCTCCGGCGGCGGAATTGATGCCGAGTCGGTAACCGGGTTGCTGATGGCCTTGACTCGTGAGGTACCGGACTTTCCCGTGCCGGGCGTGCTGTTCCGGGACCTCACCCCGGTGCTGGCTGACGATCGTGGCTTCGCCGCGGTCACCGACGCCCTCGCGGAGGTCGTTGCGGGGGCTGATCTGATCGCGGGTATCGACGCGCGCGGTTTTTTGCTCGGCGGCGCGGTCGCGCACCGGCTCGGAATCGGAGTGCTCGCCATCCGGAAGGGCGGCAAGCTGCCGCCGCCGGTGCACAGCCGCACGTATAGCCTCGAGTACGGCACTGCCACCTTGGAAATCCCCGCCGAGGCTATCGAACTACTTGGGCGCCGGGTCGGGATCGTTGATGACGTCCTGGCCACCGGCGGCACAGTGGCCGCCGCCCGGGATCTGCTCAGCACCGCGGGTGCGGAGGTCACTGGAGCCGCAGTGGTGTTGGAGTTAAGAGCTCTCGGCGGACGTGATCGCCTCGCCCCGCTTCCTGTGCACAGCCTGCGGCTGGTCTGAGGCGATACCCTCACAGCACGGGACTTCACAGCACGGGAACTTCGGAGGTGAGCATGGCGGAGGAATTGGGTGGCATCGGTCTCCCGCCGGCGCCCGTGCCCGATACTCCCGAATCGCGTGGGGAGATTCCGAAATCCACCGTCAGCGCCTCCCGTCGAGTGCGGGCCCGGTTGGCGCGGCGGATGACCGCCCAACGCAGCGCGATCAGCCCGGTACTCGAGCCACTGGTCGCGGTGCATCGGGAGATTTACCCCAAAGCCGACCTGATGATCCTGCAGCGCGCCTACGAGGTTGCCGAAGCCAAGCACGCCAGCCAGTCGCGGCGCTCCGGTGATCCCTACATCACCCATCCGTTGGCGGTGGCGAGCATCCTCGCGGAACTCGGTATGGACACGACCACCCTGGTGGCCGCACTGCTGCACGACACCGTCGAGGACACCGGCTACACCCTCGAGGCTTTGACCGCCGACTTCGGCGAGGAGGTCGGACATCTCGTCGACGGGGTGACGAAACTGGACAAGGTGGTTCTCGGCAGCGCCGCCGAGGGCGAAACCATCCGCAAAATGATCATTGCGATGGCCCGCGACCCCCGCGTGCTGGTGATCAAGGTCGCTGACCGACTCCACAACATGAGGACAATCCGTTTCCTGCCCCCCGAGAAGCAGGCTCAGAAAGCGCACGAAACACTTGAGGTGATTGCCCCGCTGGCTCACCGGCTTGGAATGGCGACGGTGAAATGGGAGCTTGAGGACCTGTCGTTCGCGATTCTGCATCCGAAGCGTTACGAGGAGATCGTTCGGCTGGTGGCTGATCGCGCACCGTCTCGCGATACCTATCTGGCCCGGGTGCGGGCAGACATCAGTACGGCACTGGGCGCCATGAAGGTCAGCGCTACGGTCGAAGGTCGGCCGAAGCATTACTGGTCGATCTACCAGAAGATGATCGTCAAGGGCCGTGACTTTGACGATATCCACGATCTTGTCGGTGTGCGGATCCTCTGCGACGAGATCCGCGACTGCTACGCCGCAGTGGGTGTGGTGCACTCGCTGTGGCAGCCGATGCCCGGCCGATTCAAGGACTACATCGCCCAACCCCGGTACGGCGTGTACCAGTCGCTGCACACCACGGTTGTCGGCCCGGAGGGCAAGCCGCTGGAGGTCCAGATCCGGACCCGAGACATGCATCGCACCGCCGAGTACGGCATCGCCTCGCACTGGCGCTACAAGGAGGCCAAAGGCCGCAACGGTGCGCCGCATCCGCAGACCGCGGCCGAGATCGATGACATGGCCTGGATGCGTCAACTTCTCGACTGGCAACGAGAAGCCGCCGACCCCGGTGAGTTCCTCGAATCGCTGCGCTATGACCTTGCCGTGCAGGAGATCTTCGTCTTCACACCCAAAGGTGACGTGGTCACCCTGCCCACCGGTTCGACGCCGGTGGACTTCGCCTACGCGGTACACACCGAGGTGGGTCACCGCTGCATCGGGGCACGCGTCAACGGTCGATTGGTGGCATTGGAGCGCAAGCTCGAAAACGGCGCAGTGGTTGAGGTTTTCACCTCTAAAGCCCCCAGTGCCGGGCCGTCGCGGGACTGGCAGGGATTCGTGGCGTCCCCCCGGGCCAAGGCGAAGATCCGGCAGTGGTTTGCCAAGGAACGGCGCGAAGAGGCTCTGGAAACCGGTAAGGACGCCATCACCCGGGAGGTCCGCCGAGGCGGGCTGCCACTGCAACGCCTCGTGACCGGCGACGCGATGACAGCGCTGGCGCAGGAGTTGCGCTACGGCGACGTCTCGGCGCTCTACACGGCAGTGGGCGAAGGCCACGCCTCCGCCCGCCACGTGGTGCAACGATTGCTGGCCCAACTCGGGGGCGCCGACGGCGCCGAGGACGAACTCGCGGAACGCTCCACCCCGGCGACCATGCATGTCCGCCAGCGCAGCACGGAAGACTCGGGGGTCGCGGTGCCCGGCGCGCCCGGCACGGTGACCAAGCTGGCCAAATGCTGCACACCCGTACCCGGCGACAACATCATGGGGTTTGTCACCCGAGGTGGCGGGGTGAGCGTGCATCGCACCGACTGCACCAACGCCGACGATCTTCGACTGCAGTCCGAACGCATTATCGAAGTGGTGTGGGCGCCATCGCCGACGTCGGTGTTCCTGGTCGCCATCCAGGTCGAGGCCTTGGATCGGCACCGACTGCTCTCCGATGTGACGCGGGTGCTCGCTGATGAACGAGTGAACATCCTGTCGGCGTCGGTGGCCACCTCCGATGACCGGGTGGCCATCAGCCGGTTCACTTTTGAGATGGGCGACCCCAAGCATCTGGGCCATGTGCTCAACGCAGTGCGCACCATCGAGGGCGTCTATGACGTGTATCGGGTGACGTCCGCCGCCTGATCGGGTGGGTGCAACGATAGGGTCTTTGCATGCCCGAGGTGCCGCTGATGTCCGGGTTCCCGTCCGACCCGGGGGACGTGTCACGCTTCTGTTGGCAGGAGCCGCCGTTCAACCGCTGGTCGTTTCAGCACCTGCGGGAACTGATCCCTACCCAGCGGATTCCGATCGGCCAGGACCGGTCCGGTCACTGCTTTCCCACGACACCCCGCTGGACCCCGGGGCGATCACCGTTCATCGGGTCGATGAGCGGGTGTCGACCCTCACCGACGTGCTCGACGAGACCTTCACCGACGCGGTCGTGGTGGTTCATGACGGCCGTATCGTCCGGGCGCTACCGCGGCGGGATGACTCCTGACACGGTGCACCTTCTGATGTCGGTCACCAAATCGGTCGTCGGCTGTGTGGCCGGGTGCTGGTCGAGCGGGGCCAGCTTGATCCGACTCAGGTGGTCGACCTCTACGTTCCGGAGGTCACTGGCTCGGGATACAGCGGGGGCCTGTGCGTGACCTGCTGGACATGCGCACCGGGGTGCTGTTCCGCGAGGAGTACACCAATCCCGAGGCCGAGGTCCGGGTGATGGAGCGGCACATGGGATGGCGGCCGGGTTGAGCCCCGGACACATCGGCGGCATGTATACCTTCCTCGCCTCGATGAGTGCCTCCAGCCCGCATGGCGGGCTCTGCGTCTACCGCTCGGCCGACACCGACATGCTGGGCTGGGTCTGCGAGCGCGCCGCCGGAGTCCGGATGGCAGACCTGATCTCCACCTTGATTTGGCAGCAGATCGGTGCGGAGTTCGAGGCCGAAATCACCTGCGACGGAGTTGGTTCGGCGATTCACGATGGCGGGATGTCGGCGACCGCACGCGATATCGCTAGGTTCGGACAGATGCTTCTCGACGACGGCTACGTGGCGGGAGTCCCGGTGCTGCCCAACCGCTGGCTGGTGCACTCGCGCACCCTCGACCCCGATATCCGGTGGGCCTTCGCATCGTCGGGTTCGGAGGCGACGCTAAGCGGCGGTTGGTACCGCAACCCAGTTCTGGTACGTGCCGGGGCCGCTCAGGGATCTCGTGTGCCCTGGGTATTCACGGTCAGATGGTGGTCGTCGACCGGGCGACCGAAGTGTCGGTCAAGATGTCGTCGTGGCCGGCAGCCCAGTGGCCGCCCTACCTGCTGGACACCATCCGGCATTTCGCCGCCACCGGCCGCCATCTTGCCGGACTGTCCGGCCCGGGCCACGAACGTTCCGCCGCACTCACCGGACCGATCGGCGTGGTCGAGGGCCGCGAGCGCGGCCAGGGCTGAATGAGTCGGCTGTTCGCCGCTATTTGACGAAGCCGATCGGATACACCGCGGGAGTGCTGGGTAGCGGCTCGCTGATGTACATCGCGCGGATGCCGTCGATATAGCTGCGGCAGCGCCGGGTCAGTCCGTCCTCGGTCTGCATCCGCCCTTTGGTCACCAGGATGCCCAGGTCAGCCCCCTTGAACCGGTAGTCCCCGGGGCCGTACACCCGCAGGAAGAAACACTCGTCCTCGTGGGTCACGTCATGCCAGTCGTTGGTGAGGCCGATGAAGCGCAAGGTGCCGTCCTCGGTCAATCGGTACCGGCCGGTCGGCGGTGCGGCCAGAATCCGCTCCACCGCGTCGTTGGGTTCCTTCATGATCAGCTGGGCCCATACATCCACCGCGGCCAGCTCGCGCCAGCGCTCGTTGATCTCGTCGACGTCGACCTGGTAGTCGATATTCATGAATTCCAGCAGGTGGAAGAGGAACAGCGGAATATCGGCGTACGCGCCGGCGGTGACGTTGGTCATCGAGGACGCTCCGGAGATCCTCGGATTCAGCTCGCCCAGGTAGACGTGATCGGAGTCCAGGTCCACCAGGACGTCCACCTCGAAGAAACCCCTGTAGCCCTCATCGCGGAGCCGGTCGCCGAGGCGCCGCACATGCCCGATGGCGGTATTGCGGTGCGCCTCGGAGAGCGCCTCGGGGAAAAGGTCATTGCCGCACCAGCCGCCGCGGTAGGGGGTCAGCTCCGGGTAGCCGGTCAGGTCGGTCATGAACGGCCCGACGACGGTCCCGTGCTCGGTGTTGACCGCCTCGACCGCCACGGCCCGGTTGTTGATCCGTTTCATGATCTTCAGCTCCTGGCCGACCATGTTCGCGCTGTCGCGGTCCCACTCGCTCTGGCAGGTGATGAAGAAAGTCGTTTTGCCAGAGTCGCCGTATGGCGTCTGAACCACGAGGTCAGAACCTAGGCCGGCCGCAGTGGCGAGCTCGCTGAGTTGCTGATAGTCGTTGGCGCGTGCCAGGACGTTGGGCACCGAGGGGGCGCCGGCCTGTTCCCCGAGCTGCGTGGTGACAATCTTGGAGTCCAGATGCCGGCGCAGGGAGTCCGGCGGCAGAATCAGGTTGTAGTCGAGTTCGCGGCAGATCTGCTCAGTCTCTTCATCGAAGAAAACCATCGCGATCATTGGCCGCAACCCGGTTGCTGCGCAGCGTGATTCGATATGTCGCTGCACTTCCCGGTCGCGCAGCAAATAGTTATTGATCTCTTCGGAGCTGGTGAACTCCACGTAGGGCTTAGTGCTCGGGGTGAACACCCGCGGATGCGCGCTGTCCCAGGAATCGTGGTAGACGATGTACTCGAAACCGCGCACCCACCGGTCGATCCCAAGCAGGTTGAACGCTGTCGGGCCGACGAAGAAGATGGGTTGATCGTTGGTTCGGAAGAAGGTGCGAATCTCCGGGATGCCATTAAGCCCGCGGGTTCGGAATACGCTGGATACCATAGGAATTCCGAAGTCCTGCCGGTCGATTACGCGTGTTGCGCAAGCGCAGTATCTCACGGCGTGGACTGCGGTGACCAGGATTTCGTCGACTGCCGAACAGGATTAGGAGGCCGTTATGGCCCAGCATCCATTGGATTCGCTGTCTGCGGATGAGCTCCGGCTGACCGCCGGGATGCTCCGAGCAGACGGCCGGGTCAGCGACGGGTGGCGCTTCATGTCCATCGAACTCAAGGAACCGGAGAAAAGCTTCGTTAAGGCCTGGCGATCGGGAGATCACGTTCCGCGCACGTCCTTCGCGGTGCTGCTGGACCGAGCTGAGAACAAGACCTACGAGGCCACCGTGGACCTGAGTGGGGACAGGGTGCTCTCGTTCGAACACATCCCGGGCGTCCAGCCCAATTTCACCATCGACGAGTTCTACGAGATCGACAAGGTGATGCGCAAGCATCCCGATGTCATCGCCGCACTTGCCGCACGCGGCTTCACCGACATGAGCCTGATCTTGATCGACACCTGGGCCTACGCCAAGGCTCTGATGCCGGCTTCGGTGGAACTCGCCCGGGCCGTCCTGCGGCGAAAAGAGAAGTACCCGAACCGCCGGCTCGGCTGGTGCGACCTGTGGGCCCGGGCGACACCGGAGGGCAACCCCTACGGCCACCCGGTCTCCGGCCTTCAACTGGTCGTCGACATGAACACCCATGAACTACTCGAAATCGACAACGACCACTCCTACGGCCAGCCCGAGGTGGACTGCGAGTACGTGCCCTCGGTACGGGGGATCGAGTCACGGACCGACGTCAAGCCGCTGCACATCGCTCAGCCCGATGGCCCGTCGTTCACTCTCGACGGCTCGGAACTGAAATGGCTCAACTGGACCATGCGGCTCGGCTTCAACTTCCGGGAGGGCCCGGTCATCTATCAACTGGCCTTCGACGACAACGGCACCAAACGCGATGTCGCCTATCGGATGTCGCTTGCGGAGATGATCGTTCCGTATCGCGATCCCTCTTTCGACCACTACCGCAGGACGGCCTTCGACATCGGGGAGTGGGGCCTGGGCGTGATGACGACCTCGCTGGAGTTGGGCTGCGACTGCCTGGGCGAGATCGTCTACGTCGACGCAAATCTGGCCGACACCCGGGGCGAGCCCTACACCATCAAGAACGCGATATGTCTACACGAGGAGGACAACGCCGTTCTGTGGAAGCACGTCGATTACAAACACGGAGCCGAGGTGCGTCGGCAGCGGCGAATGGTGATCTCCTGCCACGCGACCGTGGCCAACTACGAGTACCTGATCTACTGGCGCCTTTACCAGGACGGAAACATCGAGTGTGAGATCCGGGCCACCGGCATCATGGTGACCACACCGTTCCCGGAGGGCTCGACCCCGCCGCCTTACGGGACCGTTGTCGACAAGAACACCTACGCGCCGTTCCATCAGCATTTCCTGGTCGCCCGATTGGACCTGGACGTTGACGGTGAGGACAACACCGTCATGGAAATCGACTCGGTGGCACCGCCGGTGTCCGCGGAAAACCCCTATGGGCTGGCTCTGGTGACTGAGGCGACGCCGATCACCTCCGAGGCGGAGTCCGCCCGTGACTTCGACTGGTCGACCCAGCGCAGTTGGAAGGTGGTCAATCCGAGCAAAGTCAACAAGCACGGCACCAATGTCAGCTACAAACTCGTTCCCGGAGCGTGCTTCCCGCCAATGATGGATGAGTTGGCACCCCAGTATCTGCGGGCTCCGGTGATCGGCCACACCCTGTGGGTGACCAAGAACAGTTCGGAAGAACGATGGCCGGCGGGGGCTTATCCGGTCCAGTCCGAGTTCGACACCGGGATGACCGAGTGGATCAAGGACGATGCGCCACTGGTGAACACCGATGTGGTGCTCTGGTACGTGTTCGGTATCCATCACATCACCCGGATGGAGGAATGGCCGATCATGTCGGTCGATACGGTGTCCTTCTGGCTCAAGCCGTCCGGCTTCTTCGATCAGAACCCCTCTATCGACGCACCGCCGACCGCCAAAGCTAAGCCGGGCACCTGCCACGCCTGATGAGCCCCTGCCCGGGTAACCGTGCCCAATCTCAACTCTCGACCGGCCTCAGCCCCCGACCAGGGTGGGGGTGTCTTTGCGCAGGGTCTCACCACGGAAGAACGCCGGCGCTTTCGCACGCCAGACGAACATCAATACGACGCCGAGCAGGATCAATCCCAGGCCCAGCACCAGCACCAGTCCGACACCGAAAACGCTTGCCCCGCTGCCATAGTCGGGCGAGGCGGAATCGCGGAGCGTGATGAGCAGGACGAAGAACAGGCCGAGTCCGCCGAGCAGGGGGAACAGAAACTTGAACACGAAACTTGACGGGTTGGCGAACAACTCCCGACGGAAGAACCAGATGCAGGCGAAGGCTGTCAGGCCGTAGTAGAAGCAGATCATGATGCCGAGCGCGAAGATCGTATCGGTGAGCGCGTTATTGCTCAACACGTGCATGATCGCGTAGAACAGCCCGGCCACGGTGCCGGCCACCACGGTGGCGTAGGACGGTGTCAGGTAGCGCGGGTGGATCGAGGCGAACCGTGGCGGAAGTGCCTGATATGAAGCCATCCCCAGCATGGTGCGCGACGACGGTAGGAACGTGGTGATGAGGCTGGCGATACTCGATGCCAGTACAGCGAGGTAGAGGAAGAGATGCCAGGGACTGCCAAGGATTGGTAGGGCAAGTTCCCCGAACACGTTGGAGGCGTTGTCCTCGTTGCCGAGGCCCACGCCCTCGTCGCCGACGCCGGCGTACATCTGCGTCGCTGTCGCGACGATCAAGTAGGTCAGCAGGATCGAAATCACCGTCAACAACGCGGCGCGCCCGGGTGTCTTCGCTGCACCCTTGGACTCCTCGTTGACCGTCAGGCAGGTATCCCAGCCCCAGAACGCGAAGATCGACCCCGAAAGTCCGGCGATGAACGCCGACAGTGGCAGGCCCGCCGGGCTGAACCAATCCCAGCTGAAGGCGACGCCGGTTGGGACGGAACCGGATTTTGCGATCGCGAGTACCGCGAAGATCAGCAGGATCGACAACTGGAAACCAACCAACACGAATTGGACCCGCTCGGTAGTCGTGATGCCCCGGTAGGCGACCCACGTCGCTACTGCGAGGAAACTCACGCAGGTCAGCACGTTGATCCACTTGACCTCCCAGAGTCCGCCGATCGACGGACTGCCGAAGAGGTCTCCGAGGAACTGATAGAAGAACTCGACCGCCACCCCGGCGAGATTGGACAGCACGATCGCGGTGGCCAGGATGGCGACCCAGCCGCCGATCCAGCCCACGTAGGGGCCGAATGCCTTGGTGGTCCAGGTGAACGACGTTCCGCAGTCCGGGGCCACCTTGTTGAACTCTCGGTAGGCGTAGGCGGCGAAGAACATCGGTAGGAAACCAGCGATGATTACCACGGCCATTTTGGACCCGGCCTGAGTCGCTAGGATTCCGATGGTGGCGGTGAGCGCATAGGCGGGCGCGACCGAGGAGATTCCGAGAACGACGCTGCCGAAGACGCCGACGGAGTTCCGGGAAAGGCCCTTACCGTGCAGGTCGGCTTCGGCGACGTGGTTCAGATCGTGCGTTTCTCTCATCCCACTCCCACCGGGTCGCTTTGGAATCGACGATGGGAAGTAACGTACCGCTGACAGCGCAAAGTGTCGGGTGTTTGCATTGTGTGCTGGTGAATGGACAATCTGCTGCGAATGACGAGGACGCGAATGACGGGCACGCGAATGACGGGCACGCGAATGACGGGCACGAAGTCATGACCGAAGAACCCGATGCTGTCGATAGCGGCATCGTCGTCGGAGCCGACGGATCTGAGCATGGCCGCGCAGCACTGAGGTGGGCCGCAGACACTGCGGTCGCCTACCGTCTGCCCCTGACCGTGCTGTACGCGCGGCCCGACGAACTTGCCCGGCCCACCCTGATCGAGGATCCCGATGGGGTGCTCGGCGATGCGGTGGCACTGGCCCGGGCAGCCCATCCCGATCTGGAGATCCGGCCGTTGCAGATGCCGGATGCACCGGTGCAGTCACTGCTGGCAGCCGGAGAGACCGCCGATGTGGTGGTGCTCGGATCGCGCGGCATCGAGGGGTTCCGCGGCCTCTTGCTCGGCAGCACCACCATGCACGTCGCGCCCTACGCGCAATGCCCGGTCGTCGTGGTGCACTCCGGACTGGAGGGTGGACTGCCGTTCGAGGACACGGAGGGAATCGAGGGCAACCCGGGTCAGGTCGTGCTGGGTTACGACGGTTCAGCGGCATCGAATCGGGCGGCAGCCTTTGCCTTCCGGCATGCCGCAGCCATCGGCTGTGGTGTGGTTGCGGTGACGATCGAGGCGGGACGAGGAGAACCTGACACCTGGGAAGTCAACCCTGAGGATGCCACCCCCGGCTCGGACACCAGCGCATTTCATTCGCCGGTGATCGTCACCGCGACGGCGTTCCCCGATGTCGTGGTCTCATTCGTCGCCGGGACCGGCCGCCCGGCCGAGGTCCTGCTGGCCGAGGCCGTCGGCGCCGAACTACTGGTCGTCGGAAGCCGCGGATCCGGCGGCTTTTCGGGGTTGGTCATGGGGTCGGTCAGCCAGAAGGTTCTAGCTCATGCCGGCTGCCCGGTCGCGGTGTTGCACGAAGGGATCTCCGCGGAGACCGCCGCCGGCCTGCCCTGAGCTGTGCCAACCTAACCCCCCCGGGGGTGGAGTCAGTCCAGCAGGATGGACTTGACCTTGACCTCGGTCGCGGGTTTGCCGTCGGTGCTGCCGCCGGCGACGCCGCCCTGGGCGATTTTATCCAGCGTGGCTAAGCCGGTGGCGTCGATGGTGCCGAAGACGGTGTAGCCCGGCGGTAGTTGGGAATCCTTGTACACCAGGAAGAACTGGCTGCCGTTGGTATCGGGGCCGGCGTTGGCCATGGCCAGGGTGCCGCGTGGGTAGAGCATCGGGTTCTGCAGCGCCGGGTCATTCTTGGGGTACTGGTTGGTCGGGTATTCGTTGGCGAAGGTATAGCCGGGGCCGCCGCCGCCGGTACCGGCCGGGTCACCGCACTGCAACACGCCCAAAGAGGGGGCGGTCGTCAGCCGGTGACAGATCGTGTCGTTGAAGAATCCTTTTTGGGCCAGGCTCGCGAAGCTGTTGACGGTGCACGGCGCCTCGGCGTTGTTCAAGACGAGGCCGATGTTGCCCTGATCGGTGGACATGCTCACGCTGACGGTGGCGGGGTCGGTGGGCACCTTCCCGGTTTTGGGGGCATCGACCGACTTACTGGCCTTCTGCGTTCCCGCCGGGTACTGGCAGTTCGCCCCGAGGTCGGCGGCAGCCTTGAATATCGGCAGTTGGCCCTCACCGCCGCGGGGCGCCGGAGTCACTGGTTCCGCCGCGGTGGTTACCGCGGCAGTCGGGATATTTGATCTCGTCTTTCGCGACGAACAGCAAGATCGTTCGGCTGCGGCGGCATCGTGGCGACCGCCGCCACGACTGTCAGGATCCGCCGTCGCTTATCAGCACTGGCCCGGCTTTGAAGTTGGCGCTCAAGATTGAGTTTGGCCGTCTCACGTCGTTCTTCGTTGCTGGGCACCGCGGCGTTCCTCCGTTAGAGCTCGTTTGATCGACCACGAGTCTGCCAGCCGAACCCACCGGAGGGGTTTGCGACCCGCCCGATCTTCCGGATGGGACACTGATGCCCGTGTTGCTCATCGGTTTCCCGGCTGGCATGTTGGCCTGCAATTGCTACGTGCTGGCGCCACGTGCGGGGTCAGACGCGATTGTTATCGATCCCGGTCAGCGGGCGCTGGGAACCCTTCGCAAGATCCTCGACGAGAACCGCCTGACCCCGGCTGCAGTGCTGCTCACCCACGGGCACATCGACCACATCTGGTCGGCGCAGAAGGTGGCCGACACCTTTGGGTGCCCGGCGTTCATCCATCCGGCCGACCGATTCATGTTGACCGATCCCATCAACGGTTTCGGCCCGAGAATCAGCCAACTCGCCTTCGGTGCGCTGTTCAGGGAACCTCGGCAGGTGATCGAACTCGACCGGGACGGCGACAAACTTGACCTCGGCGGGATCCGCGTCGTGGTGGACCACACCCCCGGGCACACCCGCGGGTCGGTGGTGTTCCGGGTGCCCGATCACGACACCGGAAGAAGCGAGTTGGCCTTCACCGGCGATACCTTGTTCACGCAGTCCGTAGGCCGCACGGACCTGCCAGGTGGAAGTGGGCGCGACCTGATGTCCTCGATCGTCACCAAACTGCTGGTGCTCGATGACGACACCAGGGTTCTCCCCGGTCACGGCGAATCCAGCACGATCGGCCTCGAACGCCGGAGCAACCCGTTCCTGCAGGGGTTGGTGCGGTGAGCGACTTCCAGGCGCCCAAGGGCGTGCCGGACTATCTGCCGCCGACCTCAGCCGCATTCGTCGCGGTGCGCGACGGATTGTTGGCCGGCGCCCGCCGAGCCGGCTACGGCGACATCGAGCTGCCGATTTTCGAGGACACCGCGCTCTTCGCCCGCGGGGTGGGGGAGTCCACCGATGTGGTGTCCAAGGAGATGTACACCTTCGCCGACCGCGGCGACCGTTCGGTGACACTGCGACCGGAGGGCACCGCCGGGGTGATGCGCGCGGTGATCGAACACGGACTCGACCGCGGCGCGCTGCCGGTCAAACTGTGTTACGCCGGGCCGTTCTTCCGTTACGAGCGGCCACAGGCCGGGCGCTATCGTCAACTCCAACAGGTTGGTGTGGAGGCGATCGGGGTGGATGATCCCGCCCTGGATGCTGAGGTGATCGCTATCGCCGACGCCGGGTTCCGGGCGTTGGGACTTGACGGCTTTCGACTGGAAATCACCTCCTTAGGTGATGACTCGTGCCGTGCTGAGTACCGCGAGTTGTTACAGCAGTTTCTGTTCGGTCTCGATCTCGATGAAGCAACCCGCGCGCGCGCCACTCTCAATCCGATGCGGGTGCTCGACGACAAGCGATCCGAGGTTCGGGAATTGACCGCTTCCGCACCGGTAATGCTGGATTACCTGTCCGATACGGCGAAGCAGCATTTCGACACGGTGCTCGCTCACCTCGACGCGGTGGGTGTGCCCTATGTCGTTAATCCGAGACTGGTGCGGGGACTGGACTACTACACCAAGACGACATTCGAGTTCGTCCACGACGGCCTCGGTGCGCAGTCCGGCATCGGCGGCGGTGGGCGTTACGACGGACTGATGGCACAACTCGGCGGTAGGGATCTCTCCGGTATCGGGTTCGGACTCGGGGTGGACCGCACCCTGCTGGCGTTACACGCGGAGGGCAGGACGGTGGGGGATGCCCGCCGCTGCGAGGTATTCGGGGTGCCACTGGGGGAGCAGGCGAAACTTGCACTCGCTCGGTTGGCCGCGCAATTGCGCGCCGCCGGGGTGCGGATTGACCTCGCCTACGATGACCGCGGAATCAAAGTCGGTTTGCGCTCGGCCGATCGTTTGGGTGCGCGGATCGCCCTCGTCGCCGGCGATCGTGATATCGACGCCGGAAACATCGGGGTCAAGGACTTGTCCAACGGGGAACAGATCGAGGTGGCCGTCGGTGCCGTCGTTGCCGAGGTCCTGTCGCGGTTGGCCTGAGGAGAACCCGCGCGACTACCCCGCCGTCCCAAGACTCACGGGATTCTTAATCCGGGGAGGGAACCGCCCGTCGGGCTCACGGCGTTAAGCGACTGTGCACCCATTCATCAAGGATTACCTGCGCGCTAAAAGCGTGCGGTATTTCCGCGGGCATCGCGACGACGAGTATTTCTTCCTGGTGGACTCCCCCGTCGTTGCCGTTCACGGGCGCCTTCACGTTCATCTCGCAGTGAGCGGCCTGCTACGAGACACCGTCCAGATCAGCATCACCCCGGACCGTTACTACCCGGCAGACAAGCGTGATCGGCTCTCGGGCCTGGCTGCTCGGTGGACCGCAGGTGGCCAGGGCGCCGAGGCGATAGTGCACGACTCGTGCAATCCGTCCCTGGTCGGGGTCTTGGTCGAGGATTTCTTTCGCCCGATCTCCGCTGCCGGACTGGCGGGCTTCGTTGATCAGACGATCGCGTCGGCCTTTGAACTATTTGAGCAGGTCACCGTCGAGACGCTGCCGTCACGGCGGGCGACCGACATGCTGCGGGATGCAGGCTGAGGTCGGAAACGTAACGCCGCAACGGCCCGGACCGATAGGACGACCATGCGACAACTGACAGTCTCGGTCGCAGCAGCCGCGGTATGCTGGCTGGCTGCCGCCACAATGGCTTGGGCTTCGGGGCCGATCCGGACACCGGTCACCAGGTGACCTACACCGTGACAACCACCAGTGATCTGACCGCCAATATCTATTACGTCATGGCCGATCCCCCCGGCGCCGACCAGGCCAACGATGCCCAGTTCATGCCCCTGGCCCGCACGGGCGTGGGACCGGGCACGCCGTGGACCTTTCAGACCACGCTGAAGGACCCGACCCAGTGGGCCTTCGTCAGCGCCAGCGGTGGTCTGCGGGTGAACCCAGAGTTCAAGTGTGAGATCGCCGTCGACGGTGAGGTCGTGATCTCCGCCCAGGGCGGCAGTGGTGTGCAGTGCGCCCTGCGTCAGTGGTGATCGCTGACCCGATAGCTGCGTTTCAGCCTTGCGTTTCAGCCTAGGTTGCCAGCGCGGAAGGTATCGCACTTGTTCGGGTCGCCGGTCTGGTAGCCGATGGTGAACCATTTTTGGCGCTGCTCAGATGAGCCGTGTGTCCACTGCTCGGGATTGATCCGGCCGGTGGCCTGTTTCTGGATCCGGTCGTCGCCCACCGATGAGGCCGCCGACAATGCGTCGGCGATATCCTTGTCACTCAACGGCTCCAGGTAGTTGACATCGGTCCCCGGCTGCTTGGTGATCGCCGCGTAGTGCGCCCATACGCCCGCGTAGCAGTCCGCCTGTAACTCCGAGCGCACGCCGCCGCCGGTGGCGCCCTGGGCACCCTGCTGAGCGCGGCCGAGATCTCCGAGCAGATTCTGTACGTGATGGCCGTACTCATGGGCCACCACGTATTCCTGGGCCAACGGCCCGCCGCTGGAACCGAACTGAGTCTTGAGCACCTGGAAGAAATCGGTGTCGAAATAGGCGGTCTGATCGGCCGGGCAGTAGAACGGGCCGACGTCACTGCTGGCCGGTCCGCAGCCGGTCTGCACCTGGCCCTTGAACAACCGCATCTTGGGTGGCTTGTAGCCCCGCAGTAGCTGCTGCCAGACTTGGTCCACCGAGTTGCCCGTGGCCACCACGCGACATTCGACGTAGTTGTTCGCGTCAGCGCCGGTACGGCACTTGGCCAGGTCGAAACCCGGCTGCGACTGGGCGGCGGGCCCCATCTGCTGCTGACTGAGCACCGGACCCGGGTCGACGCCGAGGAACAACGCCAGCAGTGCGATCGCGAGTCCGCCGAGGCCGCCACCGAGTGCGATGCCGCGACCGCCGCGACCGCCGCCACCACCGGTACTGGTGGTGTTGCTCGTGTCGATCCGTATGCCTTCGTTGAAGGTCATCAGCGCTCCTCGAGATTGAATCCGCAGGCTGCTCGGCAACCGCCACCAGCTTGCCACAATCGCCTTTGCCGGTGTCGGTCGTCGGTCCCGCCCGGGGTGTCCATACACTCCGTACAACGAAATAACGTCGGTTACCCCTGCTGAGGAGTGTTAGTGCTGCGCAGTCATGCCGCGGGTTCGTTGGGGGCCGCCGACGCCGGGCAGAAGGTGACGCTGGCGGGCTGGGTGGCCCGGCGCCGCGACCACGGCGGGGTGATCTTCATCGACTTGCGGGATTCCACCGGGATCACCCAGGTGGTATTTCGCGGCGCCGACGTGCTGGACCGAGCGCACCGACTTCGGGCCGAGTTCTGTCTCGCCGTCTCCGGTGTGGTGGAGGTCCGTCCCGAGGGCAACGCCAACGCGGACATCGCGACCGGCGACATCGAGGTCAACGCGACGGCCCTGACGGTCCTGGGGGAGTGTGCGCCGCTGCCTTTCCAACTCGACGAGGCGGCGGGGGAGGAAGCCCGACTGAAGTACCGATACCTCGACATGCGCCGCGACGGTGGCCCGGGCGATGCCATCCGGTTGCGCTCACGGGTCAACGCCGCCGCCCGATCGGTGCTCGCCGCGCACGCGTTCGTGGAGATCGAGACGCCTACGCTCACCCGATCCACACCGGAGGGCGCGCGCGACTTCCTGGTTCCGGCCCGCCTACAGCCCGGCTCGTTCTACGCGCTGCCCCAGAGCCCGCAGTTGTTCAAGCAGTTGCTCATGGTGGCCGGCATGGAGCGTTACTACCAGATCGCCCGGTGCTACCGAGATGAGGATTTCCGCGCCGACCGACAGCCTGAGTTCACCCAACTCGACGTGGAGATGAGCTTCGTCGACGCCGACGACGTGATCGCCGTCGCCGAGGAGGTTTTGACCGCACTGTGGGCGCTGATCGGCTACCCGGTTTCCCAGCCGATTCCCCGGATGGCCTACGCGGATGCCATGCGGCGCTTCGGCTCCGACAAACCCGATCTTCGGTTCGGCCTCGAACTGATCGAGTGCACCGAGTATTTCGCCGGTACACCCTTCCGGGTGTTCCAGGCGCCCTATGTGGGCGCGGTGGTGATGCCCGGCGGGGCTTCCCAGCCGCGTCGAACACTGGACGGCTGGCAGGATTGGGCCAAGCAGCGCGGTCACCGCGGGCTGGCCTACGTTCTCATCGACGACGACGGCACTCTTGGTGGTCCGGTGGCCAAGAATCTCTCCGATACCGAGCGCGGCGGATTGGCCGCCCACGTCGGCGCGGAACCCGGTGACTGCGTGTTCTTTTCGGCCGGTCCGGTCCGGACGTCTAGAGCGCTGCTGGGGGCCGCCCGTGGCGAGATAGCCCGCCGTCTGGACATGATCGACCCTCAGGCGTGGGCATTCGTGTGGATCGTGGACCCTCCACTGTTCGAGCCTGCCGGCGATGCCACCGCGGCAGGGGATGTGGCGGTCGGCGCCGGAGAATGGACGGCGGTGCATCACGCTTTCACCGCCGCGAAGCCCGAACACGTGGTTCTCATCGACACCGACCCGGGTGCGGTGCTGGCCGACGCCTACGACATCGTCTGCAACGGCCACGAAATCGGTGGTGGCTCGATCCGCATACACCGCCGCGATATCCAGGAGCGGGTGTTCGCGGTGATGGGTATCGACAAAGCCGAAGCAGGAGAGAAGTTCGGGTTCCTCCTCGATGCCTTCACTTTCGGCGCCCCGCCACACGGCGGCATCGCCTTCGGCTGGGACCGCATCACCGCATTGCTGTTTGGCGCCGAATCTATCCGGGATGTGATCGCCTTTCCCAAGTCCGGCGGAGGCGTCGACCCACTCACCGATGCACCTGCCGCCATCACCGCGCAACAGCGCAAGGAATCCGGGATGGATCACCGGCCCGAGAAGTAGGGTGCGATCCCCGGGCCGTCGGCCCTGCCACGGAAACTGCAGTATCGACCTCTAGCATTGGCGCGTGGACAACACGCTCGACTACATGGATCAGGCGTCGTTTCTAGGCCTGCGCGCCCTCGGTCACGGGCCGGTGATCCAGTTCACCTGGATCTACGAACATGACGTCGATCTGGTCGCGCTCAGGCGGTTTCACCGCGACCTGGGACGAGGCTTTCTCGGCCGTCGTATCGAACGCTCGCCTCTGCCGTTCGGCAGACACCGGTGGATCGCTTGGCCGGGCCCCACTGATGTCGACGTCGCCCGTGCCCCGCGGCCACGCAGTGAACTCACCGCCTGGACCGATGAGCAGGCCAGGCTGCCGATCGATCCGGAACGGGGGCCCTCGTGGCGCCTGGCAGTCCTGCCCCTCACCTCCGGCGGTGCGGCGGTGACACTGGTCGCCTCACACACCGTCGCCGATGGGGTCGGCTTGTCGATCGCGGTCGCCAACGCCGTCAGGGGCGAGACCGCGAACCCCGGCTACCCGCCGAGCGGATCGCGGAACACGCTCAGTGCGCTGCGTACTGATTCACGTGCAACCATCCGGGCTCTCCCGGAAGTAGGGCGAGCATTGGCAGCAGCGTTGAGACTGGCTCGCGGTGGAGACGATGCGGTGTTGTCCCGCCAGGGCGCCGGAGGCACTTCCACCGGGGTCCGAGGTGAGGTGACTGTGCCGTCGGTAACCGCATACGTGAACACCGGCGAGTGGGATGAGAAAGCGGCAAGCCTTGGTGGAACAAGCAATTCGCTCTTTCTGGGTGTCGCGACAAGAATTGGTTACCGACTGGGGTACGTCGCGGCGGACGGCAACGCGACGCTCTCCCTTCCGGTCAACGAACGAATCGCGGACGACACCCGGGGAAACGCTCTGACCGGTGTGACGCTGAGTGCCGATCCGGCGGGCGTCACCGCCGATCTGCGAGGTGTGCGCGCGGATCTCAAGGTGGCGCTGTCTACGCTCGGTGAGGCGCGCCACCAACTGTTGGCGCCGTTGCCGCTGACGCCGTTGATTCCCAGGGTTCTGGCCCGCCGACTTGAGTCCATGGTGGTGGGGACCGCCGTCATCGGTTGTTCGAACCTGGTGGAAATCGATCCGGCCGTCAATCGTCCGGACGGCACCGACGCTGATTACTTCGCGATCCGGATGTTCGAGCACAGCGACTGGGCGTACCCGCGGCGTGCCATAGCTTTTCCACCCGTGGTTTCCGGTCGCATCGGCGGTAGGGTTTTTCTCAGCGTGGGCTACGCCGAGGCGGACGGGACGACCACCACCACCGAACTCAAGGAAACGGTCCGCGGAGCCCTCGCCGATTTCGGATTGACCGGGTTCATCGAGTGAAGACCGAGTTCATCGAGTGAAGCAGGCCCCCGCGGGAGCCGGATGAGATTTAAAAAAGCACCCGGCCCCACGCGACTCGCGTGAGGCCGGGTGCCGTTCGAACTGAGGCTACTTGCGGCCCTTCATGACCGCGCCCACGATTGCGGTCAGCACGGCACCGGCGACGCCGCCGCCGCCAACCGAACCCGCGATCTGGGCGATGTCGAGTCCGCCGCCCCCACCGCCGAGGAGGCCGCCCAGCAGGCCACCTCCCAGCCCACCACCCACCGCGCCGGCGATGCTGTTACCAGCCGCACCGAGGTTGTTCTTGGCGCCTGCGACATTACCGCCGATGAGTCCACCGACGATGCCCAGTATCCATTCCATCTGTTTTTCTCCCTAGGTGGTGCACGCTGCTCAGTGTGAGCAGCAGGTGTCTGCTACCGACGCGATCAGTCGGGGATCGAGTCGCTCTTGTCAGCGACGCTTTCCTGGTCATCTCCGAGTGCGTTGTTCTCGTAGGTCACTCGGGCCGTCGTCTCGGTACCAGCGGGGGACTCCTCGTAGCGCACCACGGTGGTCACATCTTCGCTTGTCTCAGTGCGGATCGTCGCCTTCGGCGGCTCAGAGAGCAGTGGCCGTGGAGCAGGCGGTGGCGTCACCGGCTTGGGGCCGGTGGCGGCGCCACCTTGGCGACCGGAGGAGCCACTGGCGGGGCCGAAGGGCCGGGGGCCATGGCTTGGGCGCAGGGCGAGCCTGACGACCGGCGCCGGGCGGGCCGGGGGCGGTGTCGGCTTGACCACCGAGCGCGCCTTCGGCAACCCGCACCGGAGCCACCTCCTGCGGACGCTTGCGCAGCAGCCAACCGAGGCCCGCGATCACCGGTACGGCGAGCAGCAGCCACAGCCAGTTGAAGCCCTTCGTCTCGACCTTCTCGGTGGTGATCGTCCTACCAGGTGCTGCGCTCACAGACGTCGTCCCTTCTGCAGTCGGTGCGTTGGCACCGAAACCGGGGATCTTGGCCGCGAGGGCGGCCGGGATGGTGAGAAGACCGCCGGCCTTCGACCACTGGATCTCGGTGCCCTCGGGCCCGACGAATTTCCCGGTCTGCATGTCGCCGGTCACGGAGGTGTCCGCGCTGGGATACCCGAACGGCCCGGTGATCGCACCGGACTGACGCCAGGCCTCCAGCACCTTGCCCTTGATCACCGATGCGCCCCACTGCGGGCTCCAGTAGATCGCGGCACCTTCAGGGGCGGAGAAGTCGTTGAAGCGTCCGACGCCGTCGCCGACATCGCCCTCATCGTTCTTCGGGAAACCAAGACCGCTGCCGGGGCCGCCGAGGGCTTCGTAGCGATCCAGGATCACTCCGTACATCACATGGGCGCCGGTGTTCTTGGAGTAGAAGATCGTCCCGCCCTCGTAATCGCGCTCAGCGCCCCCTGCGACATCGACGGCCTCGCCGAGTGGCGCGCCGAGCAACGATGATTCGCCGCCGAAGGTGGTGTAGCGGTCGTTGATGGTCTCGACGGCCTCGGTTGAGGGCTCGGCGCTCGCGACGGGGGCACTCACCAGAAGGGAACTGGCCAGGATGAACATTCCGCCCAGCGCGAGGGATGCTCGCAGCGGTGCTTGTGGCGTCACAACAGACTCCTTAGTGATAACTGGTTGATTGTTTTGATGCTCGGTTGGACAGTAGAGGGTTGGCGCCGGGACGGGAGGGGGTTCGACCGCCCCGGCGTCAAGCCTTCATGCGGCAGCGTCAGGGGCGACGGTGCCGCGGATCGTCGGACTTCGGATCGACGACGTAGGACTCGCGGGCCCGGAATTCCGTCGACTCGTCGCCGACAATGTCGTCGTCGGGATGCTCACCGGTTGCCCGTTCCACCCACTCGACCTCCCGGGTGCCCCGCTCGACGAACGTGGCCTCAACCTCGGTGGCCTTGCCCATCGAACGCCGGCTGACCGAAACCTCGTCCGCGTCGTGCTCGATGACCCGCTCCACTCGCTTCTCGACGTACTTGTGGACGATCACCGGCTTCTCGACGACCACCTCGACGATCCGCTCGACGGGCTTCTCGACGATCTTCTCGACCTCCCGGTACACCGGGCGCTCCACGATCCGCTCGACGACGGTCTCGACCGGCTGCTCGACGATCCGTTCTTCGACATACTCGACGTCGCGCTGGATGAGTTTTTCCACCAGTACCGGGTTGGTGACGGTCTTCTCGAGAACCCTCTCCACCGGGCGGTCGATGACCTTTTCGACGATGCGCGGCCGCTCGACGATCTTCTCGACGACGCGGTCAACGGGCTTGTCGATGACCTTCTCGATGACGTTGACCTTTTCGACGATCTTCTCCACGACGCGGTCGACGGGCCGCTCGATGACCTTCTCGACGATGTTGGGCTTTTCGACGATCTTTTCCACGACGCGGTCGACGGGCCGCTCGATGAGCTTCTCGACGATAAAAGGCTTTTCGACGATCTTTTCCACGACGCGGTCGACGGGCCGCTCGATGACCTTCTCGACGATGTTGGGCTTTTCGACGATCTTTTCCACGACGCGGTCGACGGGCTTGTCGATGACCTTTTCGATGACGTTGACCTTCTCAACGACATTTGACGACGTTGGGCTTTTCGACGATCTTTTCCACGACGCGGTCGACGGGCTTGTCGATGACCTTTTCGATGACGTTGACCTTCTCGACTGTCTTTTCCACGACGCGGTCGACGGGCTTGTCGATGACCTTCTCAATGATGTTGGGCTTTTCGACGATCTTTTCCACGACGCGGTCGACGGGCTTGTCGATGACCTTTTCGATGACGTTGACCTTCTCGACTGTCTTTTCCACGACGCGGTCGACGGGCCGCTCGACGATCTTCTCGATGATGTTGGGCTTTTCGACGATCTTCTCGAGCACGCGGTCGACGGGCCGCTCGATGATCTTCTCGATGATGTTGGGCTTCTCGACTATCTTCTCCACAATCCGGTCGACCGGCTTTTCCACTACCCGCTCGACGATCTGCTCGACGACGACCTCGACGATCTTCTCCACCACCTTGACCACGGGCTTCTCGACCGTGATCTCGACGATGCGCTCCACTGGCTTCTCGACCGTCTTGTAGACGATCTTCTCGACCGGAACCTCGATGATCTTCTCGATGATCTTCTCGACCGGCTTCTCGACGACCTTGGTGATAATCCGGTCGACCGGCTTCCTCCACCACGCGCTCGACGAGCCGCCTGACCGGGATCTCGACCACCTTGTCGACGATGCTGACGACCGGCTGCTCGATCAGGCGCTGGACCGCCGTGACCGGCTTGTCAACGACGTTGTCCTGGATCTCGACGATAAGCCGCTCGATCAGCCGCTGAACGTCGACCGGACGGTCGGTGACCCTGTCGACAATCGAGACCACCAGCTTCTCGACCAGACGCTGCACCTCGACGGGCTTGTCGGTGATCTTGTCGATGATGTTGACGACCGGGCGTTCGATGTTGCGGCCGACTTGACTGGCTTTGTTGACGATCAGGCCGATGGCGGATGACTGGGCGCTTGGACGCCGCGGCCGACCTGACCGGCTTGTCGACGATCGTGTCGACGACGGTGACGACCTGGGCGTCTGGACGCCAGGCCGACCTGGACCGGCTTGTCGACGATCGTGTCGACCACGGTGACGACCGGGCGTTCGACGCTGCGGGTGACCTTGACCGGCTTGTCGATGACCGTGTCGACGACGGTGACGACCGGGCGCTCGATGGAGCGGGTGACCTTGACCGGCTTGTCAACGACCGTGTCGGCGACGGTGACGACGGGTCGCTCAATGGAGCGGGTGACCTTGATGGGCTTATCCACCACCTGGTCGACCACGGTGACCACCGGGCGCTCGATGTTGCGGGTGACGCTGACCGGCTTATCCACCACACGGTCCTCGACGGTCACCACGGGCCGTTCCATCTGGCGCTGGACCTTGACCGGCTTGTCGACCACCTGGTCGACCACGGTGACCACAGGGCGCTCGACCATCCGCGACACCTGGGCCGGCTTGTCGACGATCTTGTCGATGGTGTCGACGACCAGCCGCTCGATGGTCCGCTCAAGGGTGACCGGCTTGTCGACGATCTTCTCGACGGGCCGCTCCACGAGGCGTTGGACCGTGTAGGGCTTGTCGACGAAGTTCTCGACGACGTTGAGGGGTTGATTGAGATTCTTGTCAGCCACGGGGTGCTCCCTTTCGCGCGTCCTGGTTCGGCGCCGCGACGGTATCAGTCAAGTCGCGGTTGAGCCAAGTCCACATCCCGTTGCTAAAACTGCGCGCTGATGTTGAGACGCGAATTTGAGCAGCGGCCTGAGTCCAGCCAGGTCGTATGTGTATTCCGGTTAGGTTCCTAAAATTAGTCACACCGATGTTTGCCCTGCAAGGTTTTCGCGAAAGTTTTCACGATCGACCGTCGCCGTTCACTCGGGGAACTCCGCCCAAGCGCCTTTCCCACCCGCGTCAGTATCTCGGGACCCGCTGGTAGGTGCCCGCGCATCCGATCGGGCCCGTGGTAAGCCTGAGCAGTGTCCGACAGTCTTTTCGACCTGCCCGGCGACGGTGCCCGCACGCGTGTCGAACCGCCGGCCTCGGCGCCGCTGGCGGTCCGGATGCGCCCGGGTTCACTCGAGGAGGTCGTCGGTCAGCAGCACCTGCTCGGGCCGGGGTCACCGTTGCGTCGACTGGTCGAAGGCACCGGCGCGGCGTCGGTGATCCTCTACGGTCCGCCCGGCACCGGCAAGACCACCCTGGCCTCGTTGGTCTCTCATGCGACCGGTCGGCGATTCGAGGCGCTCTCAGCCCTGTCGGCTGGAGTCAAAGAAGTGCGAGCGGTCGTCGACGATGCGCGCCAGGCTCTCATCCGAGGCGAGCAGACCGTGCTGTTCATCGACGAGGTGCACCGGTTCTCCAAAACTCAACAGGACGCACTGCTGGCCGCGGTCGAGAATCGGGTGGTGCTGCTGGTGGCCGCTACTACGGAGAACCCCTCGTTCTCGGTGGTCGCTCCGCTGCTGTCGCGGTCATTGATCCTGCAACTGCACCCGTTGGGCCCCGACGACGTCCGGGCGGTGGTGCGCCGCGCCGTCACCGACCCGCGCGGGTTCGGCGGCGCGGTGGCCGTCGCGGACGATGCGGTGGAACTGCTGGTCACATTGTCCGCCGGCGACGCCCGCCGAGCATTGACAGCCCTGGAGGTCGCGGCGGAGACCGCGGTGGCCGCCGATTCGGCGGTGACAGTCGAGATCGTCGAGCAGTCGCTGGATCAGGCGGCGGTTCGCTACGACCGGGACGGCGACCAGCACTACGACGTGATCAGCGCCTTCATCAAATCTATCCGGGGATCCGACGTCGATGCGGCACTGCATTACCTGGCCCGCATGCTGGTGGCTGGGGAGGACCCCCGGTTCTTGGCGCGCCGCCTGATGATCCTGGCCAGCGAAGACATCGGAATGGCCGACCCGACTGCGCTGCTCACCGCCGTCGCGGCCGCGCAAACGGTGGCTATGATCGGTATGCCGGAAGCACAGTTGACCCTCGCGCAGGCCACCGTTCACCTGGCCACCGCGCCGAAGTCCAATGCGGTCACCGCCGCACTGGCAGCGGCGAAGGCCGACATCCGGGCGGGCAGGGCCGGGTTGGTTCCCGCCGACCTGCGTGATGGTCACTACCCGGGTGCGGCCCTGCTCGGCCATGCCCGGGGCTACTCCTACCCACACGATGACCCGGACGGCGTCGTCGCCCAGCAGTATCCGCCGGATGAACTTCGCGACGTCGACTACTACCGGCCGAGTACCCACGGCGGCGAACGGGAGATCGCCGGCCGGGTGGAGAAACTCCGCGCCATCATCCGGCGCCGACGCTCTTGACCAAAGCAGTTCGCGTGGGCCGGGAAAGCGGCTGAGCCTCCGGAGCGGGCCCGGCTGCCCGGTAATGTCTTGGATCGAGACGCACCGGCGCGTCCACGCCGACCTCGTCCGCGCACCGACACAAGCGCACCGAAACACCAGCGCACCGAGAACCAGGCGCACCGACACAAGGGACCATTCGTGCAGACCCACGAGATCAGGAAGCGGTTCCTCGATCACTTCGTCGCTGCCGGTCACCGTGAGGTGCCCAGCGCCTCCGTGATACTCGACGACCCCAATCTGCTGTTCGTCAACGCCGGAATGGTCCAGTTCGTACCGTTCTTCCTGGGCCAGCGCACGCCGCCGTTTGACACCGCCGTCAGCATCCAGAAGTGCATCCGCACCCCGGACATCGATGAGGTGGGCATCACCACCCGCCACAACACCTTCTTCCAGATGGCGGGCAACTTCTCCTTCGGCGACTACTTCAAACGGCGGGCGATCGAACTGGCCTGGGAACTGTTGACCAGACCGATCGCCGAGGGCGGCTACGGGATGAACCCGGAAAGGCTCTGGGCCACGGTCTTCTACGACGACGACGAGGCCATCGGCATCTGGCAGGACGTGGCGGGGCTTCCGCTGGAACGAATCCAACGCCGCGGAATGGCCGACAATTACTGGTCGATGGGAATTCCGGGCCCATGCGGGCCGTGCTCGGAGATTTATTACGACCGCGGTCCGGACTTCGGCGTCGAGGGCGGACCGGAGGCCAACGAGGACCGCTACATCGAGATCTGGAACCTGGTTTTCATGCAGAACGAGCGCGGCGAGGGCACCTCCAAGGAGGACTTCGAGATCCTCGGCCCACTGCCGCGCCAGAACATCGACACCGGCATGGGGGTCGAACGGATCGCCTGCCTGCTGCAAGGCGTCGACAACGTGTACGAGATCGACCTACTGAGACCGATGATCGACGAGGTCATCCGGCGTGCGCCCCGCGGGTACGGCCTCGGTAATGCCGCCGACGACATTCGCTATCGGGTCATCGCCGACCACTCTCGCACCGCGGCGATCATCATCGCCGACGGCGTCACTCCCGCCAACGAAGGCCGCGGCTACGTGCTGCGGCGCCTGCTGCGCCGGATCGTCCGGGCCGCCAAGCTGCTCGGTATCGACTCCCCGATCGTCGGGGATCTGATGGCTCGGGTGCGCGATGCCATGGGTCCGTCCTACCCGGAGTTGGTCACCGACTTCGATCGGATCAACCGGATCGCGGTGGCCGAGGAGACCGCGTTCAACCGAACCCTGGTCTCGGGGTCGCGGCTGTTTTCCGACGCCGCCGCCGCCACCAGGTCCGCGGGAAAGACGATGTTGGGCGGATCGGAGGCGTTCGCTCTGCACGACACCTTCGGATTCCCGATCGAACTCACACTGGAGATGGCCGCAGAGGCCGGCCTGACGGTCGACGAACTCGGATTCCGGGAACTGATGGCCGAGCAGCGCCGCCGCGCCAAAACCGATGCCGCCGCCCGCAAACATGCCCATGCCGATCTGTCTGCGTTCCGCGAACTGGTGGATGCCGCCCCGACCGAATTCACCGGCTTCGACGAGTTGAGTTCCCAGGCCAAGATTTTGGGTGTGTTCGTTGACGGCAAGAGGGTGCCGGTGGCGGCTCATCACCAGGGGCTGCACGCGCAGGCGGCGCCGCCGGAACGGGTTGAGATCGTGCTGGACCGCACGCCGCTGTACGCGGAGTCGGGCGGGCAGATCGCCGATATCGGCTCGATCAGCGGCACCGGCGGCAGCCGATCGGCCAAAGCCGCGGTCACGGATGTGCAGAAGATCGCCAAGACGTTATGGGTGCACCGGGTCAACGTCGAATCCGGCGAGTTCATCGAGGGTGACACTGTCGTCGTCGACGTCGACTCGCAGTGGCGCCGCGGAGCGACCCAGGGCCACTCCGGAACGCATCTCGTACACGCCGCACTGCGGGAGATATTGGGTCCCAACGCCGTTCAGGCCGGATCACTTAACCGCCCCGGATATCTGCGCTTCGATTTCAATTGGCAGGGTCCACTCACCGAGGAGCAGCGTGGCCGGGTCGAGGTGGTCGCCAACGAGGCCGTCCAGGCCGATCACCCGGTGAACACCTTTCTCACCGGCATCGAGAGGGCCAAGTCGATGGGGGCGATGGCGCTCTTCGGCGAGCAGTACCCCGACGAGGTCAGGGTGGTGGAGATCGGCGGGCCGTTCTCGTTGGAACTCTGCGGCGGCACCCATGTGCGCAACTCGGCGCAGATCGGACCGATCACCGTCCTCGGCGAGTCCTCGGTGGGCTCCGGCGTGCGTCGCGTCGAGGCGTATGTGGGCCTGGATTCGTTCCGCTACCTGGCCCGGGAACGTGCGCTGCTGGCCGGGGTGGCATCGAGCCTGAAGGTGCCCTCCGAGGAGGTTCCCGGCCGGGTCGCCGCACTGGTGGATCGGCTCAAGACCGCCGAAAAGGAGTTGGATCGGACGCGACTGGCCGAGGCTCGTACCGGCGCGGCGAATGCCATTTCCGGGGCGCAGCAGGTGGGTAAGGTCCGTCTCGTGGCGCAACGGATGGCGGCGGGGATGACCGCTGCTGATCTGCGTTCGCTGGTCGGGGACATCCGCGCTGGCCTCGGTTCCGAACCGGGTGTGGTGGTGCTGATCGCCGATGGCGGCAGCGCCGTGCCGTTCGTGGTGGCGGCGAACGAGGCCGCCCGCGACGCCGGCATTCGAGCTAATGACCTGATCGGGTGTGTGGCGACCGCGGTGGGCGGCAGAGGCGGCGGCAAGGCCGATCTGGCGCAGGGTTCGGGTTCTGACCCGAAGGGTATCGACGCCGCACTGGCCGCGGTCCACTCAGAACTGGCCCGGGGCTGACAGCGCAGATGTCTGCACATGACGGTCTGCCCGACCGGCCGGGCGCAGACGATCCCGGCCGGGGTCGTCGGCTCGGCATCGACGTGGGCACGGTGCGCATCGGGGTGGCGGTCAGTGACCCGGATGCCATCCTGGCCACGCCGGTGGAGACACTGCGCCGGGACCGTGGCGCGGCTCATCTACGCCGAATAGCGGCACTTGTTGAGGAACTGGCGGCGGTCGAGGTCGTCGTCGGGTTGCCCAGGACTCTGGCCGACCGGGCCGGATCGTCGGCCCTTGACGCTCTTCACGTGGCCGCGGCCATCGGTGAGCGGATCAGTCCGGTACCGGTGCGACTTGCCGACGAGCGACTGACTACCGTCAGCGCGGCGCGATCATTGCGGGAGGCAGGGGTGCGTGCCAAGGATCAACGGGGGATGATCGACCAGGTTGCCGCAGTGGCAATTCTGCAGGGCTGGCTTGACCAACGCCGGAACACGGCTAGGACCCCGTAATTGCGTGACCCCTTCAGAGAACGACCCACAAGAGAGTGAACATGCCTGAAGACCCACAACCAGAACGTGCGCACCCCGAGGCCGTCGGGGCTGCCAGACAGACCCGGGTGCAGCGGCGGGCGGGTGATCGCAAGGGCGGAATCGGTCGTTTCCTCGGGTTGCTCGGTCTGCTCGTCGCTGTCGTGCTCGGGGTCGTTCTGCTCGGCCCCAAGCTCTCCGGCGGACCCAAGCCGCCCAGTGATTTTGTCGGCGAGGGCAAAGAGGACATCGTCATCCAGGTCAACCCGGGGGACTCGGGATCGGTGATCGCCCAGAACCTGGTGGACTCCGACGTCATCGCCGATGTCGGGGTCTTCATCTCCGCTGCTTCTGGCAATGCCGCGTTGGCCGCGATCCAGCCTGGTTTCTACCAGTTGCGAACCGAAATCCCGGCCGCCACCGCCGTGCAGAAGTTAACCGATCCGGGTTCCCGGGTCGGCAAACTCGTCATCCCGGAGGGCAAGCAACTTGATGACATCACGGTCATCGGCAGCGATACGGTTTCCAAGGGGATCTTCACGTTGATTTCCGAAGCCAGTTGCGTCGATCTGAACGGCACCCGGAAATGCGTTGCTGCGCAGGATCTCAATGCGGCGGCCGAGGAAGGGCCGCTGTCGTCGCTGAACGTTCCGGATTGGGCCACCGAGGGCGCCGGGGTGATGGGGCAGAGTCACCGGCGTCTCGAGGGGCTGATCGCTCCCGGAACCTGGAACATCGACCCCTCCGCCGCACCCAAGCAGATTCTTTCCAACCTCGTGGCGGAGAGCAGTGCGCACTACGTCAAGGGTGGCCTATTGGAAGCGGCCACGACGCTCAACATGTCTCCCTACGAGGTACTGATCGTGGGCTCGCTGGTGCAGAAAGAAGCTCAGCCCGTTGACTTCGCCAAGGTCGCCCGCGTCATTTACAACCGGCTGGCCAGCGATTACGACCGGCTGGAGTTCGACTCCACCGTCAACTACCCGCTGGCTCGCCAGGAAGTGGCCACCACCGACGAGGACCGCGCGACCGAGACGCCGTGGAACACCTACGCCATGCCTGGCCTGCCGGCCACCCCGATCTGCTCGCCGGGTGATGAGGCGTTGGCGGCAGCCGAACGCCCGGAACCGGGGGATTGGCTGTACTTCGTCACCATCAGTACCGACGGCACCACGCTCTTCACGGCCGACTATCAGGAGCATCTGGCGAACCGCGAACTGGCGCTGAACAGTGGGGTGCTCGATTCCGGTCGGTGAAAACAGCGAACAGCCCATCCCCGCCGAGCCGGTACCGGCTCGGCGCGCGGCCGTCCTGGGTTCTCCGGTCGCGCATTCCCGCTCCCCGCAGTTGCATCTTGCCGCCTACCGGGCGCTGGGCTTGGCCGACTGGACCTATGACCGCATTGAGTGCTCGGCTGATCAATTGCCCTCAGTGGTAAGCGCTTTCGGCCCGGAGTGGGTCGGCGTGTCGGTGACCATGCCCGGAAAGTTCGCCGCATTGCGCTTCGCCACCGAACGAACCGAACGTGCGGAGTTGGTCGGCTCCGCGAACACCCTGGTGCGTGTCCCGAGCGGCTGGCGCGCCGACAACACCGACATCGACGGGGTGGCCGGCGCCCTGGGCAACCGTGATGATCTGCGTCGGGCGATCATTCTCGGCTCGGGCGGAACTGCACCTTCGGCGGTCGTCGCTGGACTGGCGTCACCGAGATCACCGTGGCGGCCCGCACGGCCAAAAAGCCGCCAGGCTGTTGAGCTCGGATCCGCCCTGGGAGTCGACACCGGCTTCGGTGACCTCGCCGATCCCGGACTCTCCGCGGCGATCGGGCGGGCCGAGGTCCTGGTCAGCACAATCCCGGCCGACGCCGCCGCAGGATATGCATCGAGGTTCGCGGCCGTGCCATTGCTGCTGGACGCGATCTACGAGCCGTGGCCCACCCCTCTGGCGCAGGTGATCGGCGATTCCGGGGCCATCGTCGGCGGCCTGCAGATGTTGTTGCATCAGGCATTCAGTCAGGTCGAACAATTCACAGGCCGACAGGCACCGCGGCAGCAGATGGCGGCGGTCCTGGGTTAGCGTCGCCGACATGGGTGGCGTAGGGCTGCTGGGTTGCGGACCGTCCTCGGATGGGCGGCGGCGTTGGTCGTGATGGACCTGCGGCACCGCCGATTGCCCAACCTGCTGACGCTGCCCGGCGCTGTGGCGATCCTTGCCGGTGCGGGTGCGGCCGGACTCGAATGTAATCCCGCGCTACTGGGCGGATTGGCCCTCAGCGGGCTTTACCTGTTAGTCCATCTGGCCGATCCCGGTGGACTGGGTGCCGGTGACGTCAAGTTGGCGTTGGCTCTGGGTGCACTGACCGGTGCCTTCGGATTTCCGGTGTGGGTCATCGGCGCAGTTGGCGCCCCCGTGTTGACCGCCACTGCGGGCGGACTTGCGGTGCTGCGCCGGCGGAGCACACTGGTGCCGCACGGCCCGTCGATGTGTATCGCGAGTCTGGCCGCGACCGGGCTGGCAGTCTTCTGAGTCCCGGTGGCGGCAGTCGGCCTCGTGCGGACCGTCGTATTGGGTACCGCGTCCCCGACATGGGAAGATAGTCTCGTGTTGCGATGGACCACTGCTGGTGAATCTCACGGCCGCGCCTTGGTGGCGGTGGTCGAGGGCATGGTCGCGGGGGTACGGATCAGCTCTGCCGATATCGCCGGTCAGCTGGCCCGCAGACGGCTTGGCTATGGCCGTGGCGCTCGTATGAAGTTCGAGCAGGACGAGGTCACCGTGCTGGCCGGGGTGCGCCACGGAAGCACGCTGGGCGGGCCGATCGCGATCGAGATCGGCAACTCTGAGTGGCCTAAGTGGGAGACGGTGATGGCCGCGGACCCGGTTGACGCCGCGGTGCTGGATTCCGCGGGCGGAGCCCGCAACGCACCATTGACCAGACCGCGCCCCGGCCACGCCGACTATGCGGGCATGCTCAAGTACCGGGTTCGACGATGCGCGTCCGGTGCTCGAACGCGCCAGCGCCCGGAGACCGCCGCGCGGGTCGCTGCGGAACCATCGCCCGCGCATTTCTGCAGCAGGTACTCGGCGTCGACGTGGTGTCGCATGTGGTCTCGATCGGCGCGTCGGTGCCGACGGCCCGCCGCCGACGTTCGCGGATCTTCCCGGCATCGATGAGAGCCCGGTGCGTGCGTTCGGTAAGGCGGCCGAGGAGGCCATGATTGCCGAGATCGAGGCGGCTAAGCGCGACGGCGACACCCTTGGCGGCGTGGTGGAGGTCGTCGTGCACTCTCTTCCGGTTGGGCTCGGCTCATTCACCAGCGGGGCAACAGGCTCGACAGCCAATTGGCTGCCGCCGTGATGGGTATCCAGGCGATCAAGGGCGTGGAGATCGGCGACGGCTTCGAGACCGCGCGCCGGCGCGGCAGCGGCGCCCACGACGAGATGTTCCCGGCCCGTGCTGCGATCCCACAAATCGGGCCGGCGGCCTGAGGGCGGCATGACAACGGTCAGGCGCTGCGAGTCGCGCCGCGATGAAGCCGATTTCCACCGTGCCCGGCGTACCGTCGACCTGGCCACCGGCGAGCAAGCCGTGGCGATCCATCAGCGCTCGGACGTGTGCGCAGTGCCAGCCGCCGCCGTGGTGGTGGAGTCCATGGTCGCACTGGTGCTTGCCCGTGCCGCCCTGGAGAAGTTCGGCGGCGACTCGCCGACGGAGACCCGCCGCAACATCGACGGTTACCTGCGCGCACTCGCTGAGCGGGAGGCTGTCGGTAGCTCGGACTCGATACGGCTGTCGGGGTAGCGAAGATGGCGCGAAGCCGTGCTGATCGGGTTGCCCGGCTCGGGAAAATCCACAATCGGGCGACGGCTCGCCAAAGCGATGGGATGCGCACTGGTCGACACCGATGCAGCAATCGAGGAGCGAACCGGCCGTAGTATCGCCGACATCTTCGCCGGCGACGGTGAGTCAGGCTTCCGTCTAATTGAGGAACAGGTCATTCGCGAGGCCTTGGAAAGCCACGACGGGATTCTTTCACTGGGCGGCGGCGCGGTGACCACCGCCGGCGTGCGAGCCGCACTGGCCGCCAGACGGTGGTCTACCTTGAAATCAGTGCCGCCGAGGGCATTCGCCGGACCAGTGGCAACAACTTTCGTCCACTGCTGGCCTGACCCGACCGAAGCGAAGTACCGCGAGCTGGTGACGGATCAGTTCCCTATACCGCCGGTCGCGAATCCGGATCAACACCAACCGGTGAAATCGGGAGCGTTTGTCCGTTACATCGTTGGCCGCCTTGACAATTTGGAGCCGCCGCCCTGGCGTCGGCGCCCGCCCCGGCGGGCCACCGGTGGGTGCCGACGCGCAATCCCCGCCGGAGTCCGCACCGGTGCACGGCACCGGCGGGTCCGTCTGGACCGGTCACGCCACACTGGCGCCATGCCGGAGTCCGCAAATGAGTCCCGCCAAGACGGGACGATCCGAAGTCGAACCTCACACCATCACCGTCGCCGTCGATCCGCCCTACCCGGTGATCGTCGGGACCGGCCTGCTCGGCGAGTTGGGCGACCTGCTGGGCGCCAGGCACAAAGTCGCGATACTTCATCAACCGGTTCTCGCTCAGACCGCTGAGGCGATCCGAGGTCATCTCGCCGACACCGGTGTCGACGCCCACCGGATCGAATTGCCGGACGCCGAGGCCGGCAAGGATCTCGAGGTTGTCGCTTTCCTCTGGGAAGTATTGGGCCGCATCGGAATCGGCAGACAGGATGCGATCGTCAGCCCTCGGCGGAGGAGCTGCCACGGACGTGGCGGGATTCGCCGCGGCAACGTACGGGGCGTCGACATCGTGCACGTGCCGACCACGCTGCTGGCGATGGTTGACGCCGCATGGGGGAAGACCGGATCAACACTGACGCCGGGAAGAATCTCGTCGGGTCGTTTCATCAACCTGCCGCCGTCATCGTCGACCTCGCGGTGCTCGAGACATTGCCGCGCAACGAGTTGGTGGCGGGGATGGCCGAGGTGGTCAAGGCTGGTTTTATCGCCGACCCGGTGATTCTCGAACTCATCGAGGCCGATCCGCAGGCGGCTCTGGACCCATCAGGCCCGCTACTTCCCGAGTTGATCCGGCGTGCGATCGCGGTCAAAGCCACCGTGGTCGCCGCCGACGAGAAGGAGTCGGCGCTGCGCGAGATCCTCAACTACGGACACACACTCGCCCACGCGATCGAACGCCGTGAGCGTTACCGCTGGCGCCACGGTGCTGCGGTCTCGGTCGGACTGGTGTTCGCCGCTGAACTGGCCAGGCTCACCGGCCGACTTGACGCGGCCACCGCGCGACGCCACCGCGACGTGCTGATGGCGTTGGGATTGCCGGTGACCTATGACGCCGGCGCGCTGCAGGAACTGATCGGTTACATGGCCGGGGACAAGAAGACCCGGTCGGGGGAGGCGTTTGTGGTGCTGGACGACCCGGCCGTCTGAGGTCCGGATCCGGCACTGCTGGCAGCCGCCTCGACGAAGTCGCCCGATCGGGAGAACAGGGGGCAGTGACGACGGTTCTGGTTCTCAACGGACCCAACCTGGGCCGACTCGGCCGACGTGAGCCTCAGGTATACGGCAGCACAAGCTACAACGATCTAGTCGCTCTCATCGAGACGGAGGCCGCCGTGCTTGGTATCACCGCCGTGGTGCGCCAGACTGACAGCGAGGCGGAGCTACTTGACTGGTTGCATGATGCTTGCGACGCCGACCACCCGGTGATACTCAACGCCGGCGCGCTCACCCACACGTCGATCGCACTGCGGGACGCCTGTACCGAACTGCGTGCGCCGCTGATCGAAGTCCACATCTCCAACGTTCATGCGCGCGAAGACTTTCGCCACCACTCGTACCTGAGTGCGGTAGCCACCGGTGATCGTCGGACTCGGGGTGCAGGGTTATCTGCTGGCGCTGCGATACCTGGCCGCCCTCAACGTCACGAAGACATGACTCGATCTCCGCAGGGATGAGCGGCCCGGTGTTCAGTTTCCGAGGTCGGGGTCACTCCTCGACGATAATCCCATCGTCCTCGACGATAATCCCCGTGTCTTCGACATTCTGGTCGTCCTCGGTAATGGTCCGGTGTCGTCGACGATGACTCGGTCGTCCTCGACGACGATCCTCGTGTCGTCGACCAAGATCTGCTCGGTCTCGTATTCGACTTCGTCACGTTCGGCGAGGGCGATCGCCGAGGGATAGTCCGCTGGGGAAGCGGTGTAGTCGACTGCGGCCACGCCAGCCGAGGCGGCGGTGATCGGGGATGGGACCGCTTATCGTGTTCATGAACGGATAGCCCGAGGCGTCGAACACGTCGCTCTCAACCCCGTCGGTGACACGCCGCCGTTCCTGCGGCGGGCGGGTGCGGTCCACCAGACGTCTGCCCACCGCCACGGCGAGCGTCGCCGGCAGAAACACCAGAAGCGCGGTGAAGGCGGCAAAGACGCTCAGTTCCAACACGACGCCTTCGACGTAGACGTTGCGGTAGAACAGCGAAATGACCCAGACCACGATGCCACTCAGGACGCCGGCGATTAACCCGGCCAACAGCCAGCGCATCGCGAGGTCGCGGCGCCGATCCGGATCCGGATTCGCCCGCGCGTCGGAGATTCCGTCCAGTAGCGCCCAGACGAAGGCCGCGAGGCCGAACAGCACTACCAGCGCGAGGCTGATCATTCCCGCGTTGGTGGGGTAGGTGTTGATCAGCGTTCCCTGCACCAGTCGGAGCAACACCATTCCGGCCGCTAACACCAGTCCGCGCGGCAACCACGTAGTCATGGACACGTAGCCTAGCGAGTACCGTCGTCGACCGTGACACATTGCCAACGTCGGATCCGACTCGCGGCTGGCCTTGGGCCCATCGGTCTGGACGCGCTGCTGGTCAGTGATCTGATCAATGTGCGCTATCTGACCGGGTTCACCGGCTCTAATGCGGCGTTGCTGGTGTTCGGCTCCGGCGCCGACCCGTTGCTGGTCACCGACTCGAGGTATCGGACTCAAGCCTTGCGCCAGGCGCCGGATCTGGAAACGGCGATCGAGCGCGCGGGTGCCCGGCATCTGATGGCGCGGGCCGTTGCAACCGGCGCGCGTCGCATCGGCTTTGAAAGTCACGTCGTTACCGTCGATGGTTTCGGGGCGCTTTCCGGTGAACTGGCCGGGCATGTCGGAGCCGAACTGATTCCCGCACCGGGTGTGGTGGAAGCGCTCCGCGAAGTCAAGGATGCCGATGAGGTCGCCCTGGTGCGGTCGGCGTGTGGGGCCGCCGACGCGGCGTTGGCGGAGCTGCTGGGAAACGGTGGCCTGCGGCCCGGCCGCACCGAACGGGCCGTGGCTCGTGAGTTGGAGTCGTTGATGCTCGACCACGGGGCCGACGCGCGGGCGTTCGAGACCATCGTCGCGACCGGCGCGAATTCCGCGGTGCCCCATCACCGCCCGACTGAGGCGGTCCTGCGACGCGGCGACTTTGTCAAAATCGACTTCGGGGCCATGGTCGACGGCTACCACTCCGACATGACCCGCACCTTCGTCCTGGGTGCCGCCGCAGGTTGGCAGCGCGACGTTTACGACTTAGTCGCAGCCGCGCAACGGGCCGGTGTTCAGGCACTGGAAACAGGTGCCCGGCTGCGTGACGTGGATGACGCGGCCCGGCAGGTGATCGTCGACGCGGGTTTCGGCCCGAACTTCGGGCACGGACTCGGCCACGGCGTAGGACTGCAGATCCACGAAGCGCCCGGGATCAACGCGGCCGCCGCCGGTACACTTCCTGCGGGCTCCGTCGTGACCGTGGAACCCGGTGTTTACCTGCCCGACCGCGGCGGCGTCCGCATCGAGGACACCCTGCTGGTCGGCCGGCGGGGCCCTGAACAGTTGACTCGGTTCCCGAAGGACCTGGCCATCCTGTAGTCGGTGCAAACTGGCGCCGGTAGAGAATCGAAGGAGAACAACAGACCGTGGCATCCACTGCCGATTTCAAGAACGGCCTCGTCCTGAACATCGACGGCCAGCTCTGGACGATCATCGAGTTTCAGCACGTCAAACCGGGAAAGGGTCCGGCCTTCGTGCGGACGAAATTGAAGAATGTGCTCTCCGGAAAGGTCGTCGACAAGACCTACAACGCCGGCGTGAAGGTCGAGACCGCCACGGTGGATCGCCGCGACACCACCTATCTGTACCGGGACGGCAACGACTTCGTGTTCATGGACAGTCAGGATTACGAACAGCATTCGTTGCCGGAGTCGCTCGTCGGTGCTGCGGCGAACTTCCTGCTCGAGAGCATGCCGGTGCAGATCGCCTTCAACGAGGGCAGCCCCCTCTACATCGAACTGCCCACGACAGTGGAACTCGTGGTCGCCAGTACCGAACCCGGCCTGCAGGGCGATCGGTCCAGCGCCGGCACCAAGCCGGCGACGCTGGAAACCGGAGCGGAGATTCAGGTGCCGCTGTTCATCAACACCGGCGACAAGTTGAAAGTCGACTCGCGCGACGGCAACTATCTGGGCCGCGTCAATGCCTGACGGCATTGGTGCCGCGTTAGTGCCTGACGGCATTGTGGCCGCGTGAGCGCGTAGTCGTGGCGCAGCGCAAGCCTGATCAAGGCAGGCACCACGCCCGCAAGCGCGCCGTCGACCTGCTTTTCGAGGCGGAGGCCCGGGGGCTGACTCCGGCGGAGGTGGTCGATTCGCGCACCTTACTGGCGGGGTCGAACCCGGAGGTATCGGCGCTGATGCCCTACACCGCGACGGTTGCGCGCGGGGTCAGCGAACACTCGGCACACATCGATGAACTGATCGCATCACACCTGCAGGGGTGGACTCTGGAGCGATTGCCCGCGGTCGATCGCGCGATCATCCGTGTCGCGGTGTGGGAACTGCTCTACGCCGACGACGTTCCCGGGCCGGTGGCCGTCGACGAGGCGGTCAAACTCGCCAAGGAACTTTCCACCGACGAATCGCCCGGTTTCGTCAACGGGATACTCGGGCAACTGATGTTGGTGACTCCACAGATTCGGGCGGCTACGGCCGCGGTCCGCGCGGCCTGTGTTGGCGAGGTCTCGGGGGCGCCGAGTCCGGCGGGTAACGTCGCCGTGATGGATGCTGAGGAATTCGCGACCCTGGCCGGCGTTTGGGACGATCAGGCCGAAGCTCTGGACGCCGCGATGGGCCGGCACGGCGTTGCCGCGCGCGGGGCACTGGACGCACATCCCGGTGAGCGCATCATCGACCTTGGGTGTGGGCCCGGATTATCGGCGGTGGCGTTGGGCACCGAGGTGGGCCCGCAAGGCTGGGTGGCGGCGGTGGATGTGGCACCGGGAATGGTGGCGGGCGCCGAGCGACGATTGTTGGCCGCCGGTACGCCCGGCGCGGCGGTGACGGCCGACGTGGCCACAGCCGACCTCGTCGCTGTCGCCGGCGGGGCGAATGATGATGTTGTGCTGTGGTGTGTGAGTGCTTCCCGAACCGGCGGTGGCCTTCGCCAATATCTTTCGTGCGCTGCGCCCGGGCGGACGGTTGGCTGCTTCAGTGTGGCAGCACCTGGATCGCAACCCTTGGATGATGCTGACCATGGCGACGGCGACGGCGATGCTCGGCGTTGAGCGCCCGCCGATCTCGGTCACGGCCGGACCCGGTCCGTTTTCCCTGGCAGATCCCGAGACGACCGCTGAACTATTGACCGGAGCGGGATTCACCGATGTCGACATCCGGGGAGTCGAGGCGCCGTTCGTCTTCGAGGGCGACGGGACCGCCGCCGTCGAGCGGATACTTGGCGCCGGGCCGCTAGGTGGGGCGTTCCAGGCGGCCGATGAGAGCCGCCGCCGCGACGTCATCGCCGCGGTCCTCACCGCTTTCCAGAATTACCGAGGCGTCGGCGGTTATGAGCTGCCGGCTGCCTCGTGGTGCCTTACCGCGGTCCGTCCGGGCTGATCAGCAGGCCAGCGCGGCATAGGTCCGCCGAACGAACTTCGGCTGCGCGGACTGCAGTCGGGTCTGCGCGGTGTTGCCAGCAACGGCGGCGGCGGCCGCGGTGAGGTCCGGATAGTTCTGGATCAGGTAGATCAGGATCAATTCGTTCGCCGGGTCGGCCTGCCACCAGGTTCCGTAGGCGCCGGGCCAGCCGAATGTGCCCAGACCGCCGGGGCCGAACAACTGCGCGGATCTGGCCGGGTCGGTGACCACCGACAAATTCAGCCCGAAACCGCGGCCCAGCCAAAACGGAGCGCCCAGGAATGGTTGGCCCTGCTGTTCGGCGCTGAGCCGATTGGTGCGCATCGATTGCACCGACTCCTGCGACAGCACCCGCACCCCGTCGACGGTGCCGCCGCCGAGCAGCATCCGGGCGAAAAGCAGGTAATCGTCAACCGTTGACACCAGACCCGCGCCGCCTTGGCAGAACCGGGGTTCCCTAATGGGGATCGGGCCCATCACGCCGTGCTGCAGCGCATCAGCCTCGTCGAGTGTGTACATGGTCGCGGCACGTCTGCGCGCCTCGGCCGTGATGTAGAAGCCGGTGTCGGCCATGCCCAGCGGTTCGAAGATTCGCTCCTTCAGCACGGTGTGCAGGGACTCGCCCTCAATGCGGGACAGGGCGATGCCGAGCATCTCGGTAGATTGGCTGTAGGTCAGCCGCTCGCCGGGTTGGTGTACCAGCGGCAGCGCCGCCACCTCGGCCAACCAGTGATCCTGATCCTGCCGGAGCGAGACCTGCCCGTAGGCGCGGCTGATCGGGCCACCCACGGAGAACGCGTACGCCAATCCGCTGCGGTGGGTCATCAGATCATCGATGGTGATTGGCCGCGACGCCGCAACCGTGTCGTCCAGCGGGCCGGTCGGATCACGAAGTACCCGCATGTCAGCCAACTCGGGCAGCCACCGGCTGACCGGATCGGTCAGCGCCAATCTGCCTTCATCGACCAGTGTCATCGCCGCGGCTACCGTCACCGGTTTCGTCATCGAGGCAATCCGGAAGATGCTGTCCCGCCGCATCTGCTGCTTTGCCTCGACGTCGCGGTAACCGATCTCGTTGACTTGCAGCACTTCTCCGCGTTGCCATACACACGTGACCGCTCCGGACAGCAGTCCAGCGTCGACGGCCTCGGAGATTGACGCCCGGTTGTCGGCAAGTTTCATCGGCGCGAGTCTACGCAAACCCACCGCCGGGGCCGGGTGTTAGGCTGCTGTCGCTCGACGTCCTTTAACGATCCGTCCCGAGAGGCGGAGAAGGAGGTCAGGTTTCTTCGTGGGAACCACCGACCGGGAACTGATGTCCGCCTCGGACGTCGGGCGAACGATTTCCCGCATGGCCCATCAGATCGTTGAGAAGACCGCCCTGGACGGTGCGGACGCCCCGCGAGTCGTGCTGCTGGGAATCCCGACCCGCGGGGTCACCGCGGCGAACCGGCTGGCCGCGAAGATAAACGAGTTCGCCGGGGTCACGGTCGAGCGCGGCGGTCTCGACATCACGCTGTATCGCGATGACCTTGATTTCAAGCCGCCTCGCGCGCTGGAGGAGACCTCGATCCCAGTCGGTGGGATCGATGGCGCGCTGGTGATCCTCGTCGACGATGTGCTCTACACCGGCCGCTCGGTCCGCTCGGCGTTGGACGCACTCCGCGATATCGGTAGGCCGAAGGCGGTCCAGTTGGCAGTCCTCGTCGACCGCGGCCATCGTGAGTTGCCACTGCGGGCGGACTACGTCGGCAAGAACGTACCGACCTCCCGTAGCGAGAACGTCAAGGTGCGGCTCATCGAGGACGACGGCGTGGACGGCATCTGGATCGCCCCGGAGGGAGGGCCCGCGAGGTGAAGACCCGCCACCTGCTTTCGGCGGCGGACCTCGACCGCGATGAGGCCACCGCGATCCTCGACGACGCCGACCGGTTCCGGCAGGCTCTGGTGGGCCGCGACGTCAAGAAACTGCCCACCCTGCGTGGCCGGACGGTCATCACGATGTTCTACGAGAACTCCACCCGCACCCGGGTGTCCTTCGAGGTCGCCGGAAAGTGGATGAGCGCCGACGTCATCAACGTCAGCGCGTCGGGATCCTCGGCGGCCAAGGGCGAGTCGCTGCGCGACACTGCACTGACTCTGCGGGCCGCCGGCGCCGACGCCCTGATAATCCGGCATCCTGCCTCTGGGTCGGCGCAGCAGTTGGCCGCGTGGACGGCCGCCAGTGGGGACGAGTCCGACCCGGATAGTTCCGGGCCGTCAGTGATCAATGCCGGCGATGGGACCCATGAGCATCCGACCCAGGCATTGCTCGATGCCCTGACGCTGCGGCAACGACTTGGCGGCATCAAGGATCGCCGGGTGGTGATCGTCGGTGACGTCCTGCATAGCCGGGTTGCACGCTCCAATGTCGCACTGCTGCACACCTTGGGCGCCGAAGTGGTGGTGGTTGCCCCGCCGACCCTGTTGCCGGTGGGGGTTGCGCAATGGGGGCACGTGACGGTTTCGCATGATCTGGATGCCGAACTGCCCGGTGCCGACGCGGTGATGATGCTGCGGGTCCAGGCCGAACGGATGAACGGCGATTTCTTTCCCTCGACGCGGGAGTACTCGACGCGCTACGGACTCTCTGAGTGCCGCCAGGCGATGCTCGCAGAGCACGCCGTGGTGCTGCACCCGGGGCCAATGTTGCGCGGGATGGAGATTTCGTCCTCGGTCGCGGATTCGCCGCAGTCGGCTGTGTTGCAGCAGGTCTCCAACGGCGTGCACGTCCGGATGGCGGTCCTGTTCCACGTGTTGGTCGGTACCGACGAGGCGGTGAGCGTATGACGGACTTCGGGCCGGGACCGCTGGTCATCAGAGGCGTCCGGCTTTACGGCGAGGGTGAGCAGGTCGACGTCCTGGTTGCCGAAGGTCAGATCGCCGAGATCAGTCCCAGCGCGGCTGTTCCGGATGGCGCCGTGGTGATCGACGCGGTCGGGCAGGTACTACTGCCCGGCCTGGTGGATCTGCACACCCACCTCCGCGAACCCGGTCGGGAGTACGCCGAGGACATCGAAACCGGTTCGGCGGCAGCGGCTCTGGGTGGATTCACGGCGGTGTTCGCGATGGCCAACACCGATCCGGTGGCGGACAGTGCGGTGGTCACCGATCATGTTTGGCGGCGTGGGCAACAGGTCGGCCTGGTCGACGTGCACCCGGTCGGCGCGGTCACGGTGGGCCTGGCCGGTAGGCAACTCACCGAGATGGGCCTAATGGCCGCCGGACTCGCGCAGGTGAAACTGTTCTCCGACGATGGCGTGTGTGTCCACGACCCGTTGGTGATGCGTCGGGCGCTGGAATACGCAGCAGGGGTCGGTGTGCTGATAGCTCAGCACGCTGAAGAGCCCAGGCTCACCGAGGGTGCGGTCGCTCATGAGGGGCCCAACGCCGCTCGACTGGGCCTGGCGGGCTGGCCCCGGGCCGCCGAGGAGTCGATCGTCGCCCGCGATGCCCTGCTCGCCCGAGATGCAGGCGCCCGCGTGCACATCTGTCACGCCTCCACCGCCGGTACGGTCGAGATCCTCCGGTGGGCGAAGCGGCAGGTATCTCGATCACCGCCGAGGTGACGCCGCATCACCTGATGCTCGATGACAGCAGGTTGGCCGCCTACGACCCGGTGAACCGGGTCAACCCGCCACTGCGGGAGGTTGGCGATACGCAGGCGCTTCGGGCCGCGCTGGCGGAGGGTGTCATCGACTGTGTAGCCACCGACCACGCCCCACATGCCGAGCATGAGAAGTGCTGTGAATTCTCGGCCGCGCGACCGGGCATGCTCGGGCTGCAGACTGCCCTGTCGGTGGTGGTGTCGACCATGGTGGAACCGGGTCTACTCGACTGGCGCGGGGTGGCGAGGGTGATGAGCGAAAATCCGGCGCGCATCGTCGGGTTGGACGACCAGGGGCGTCCGCTGGAAGTCGGGGAGCCCGCCAACCTCACCGTCGTCGACCCCTGGCGGCCTGGACGGTCACGGGTGCGGCCCCAGCCAGTCGCGCCGTGAATACGCCCTACGAGGCGATGAACCCTTGCCGGCCACCGTCACCGCGACGGTGCTCCGCGGCAGGGTCACCGCCCGCGACGGCCGGGTGTTGCCGCCATGAGCCCGGCGGAACTCAGGTGAACGCCGAAACGGCCACCATGACCTACATTTTCGGCGTTCTCGTCGCTATCGCCATCGCGGTGGTGATTCGGCAGATGATGCGGGGCTGGAGGCATCGCGCGCAGCGTCAAACCGAGTTGATCGGCGCGCTGCCGGCGCTGCCCGACCTCGTCGGCGCGGCCATCAACGCGCCAACCCGTGGCCTTTATGTCGGCAGTACCCTGGCACCGGACTGGCTCGAGCGAGTGGCAGTCGGCGACCTCGGCTACCGCTCGAAAGCGGTACTGGCCCGGTATCCGGAGGGGATTCTGCTGGAGCGCTCCGGTGCGGGTCCGATCTGGATCCCGCAGGAGTCGCTGATCGGCATTCGCACCGAGGTCGGTCTGGCCGGAAAGGTCGTCCCGGGTAGCCGGGGCGGCCCGCAAACGGCCGGTGGGATCCTGGTCATCCGCTGGCGACTGCCGTCCGGCACCGAGATCGACAGCGGATTCCGCGGCGACGAACGCGACGACTACCCCCGATGGACTTCAGCCCCGAAGGACCCAGCCCCCAAGGACCCAGCCCTTAAGGAGGACCAATGACCCGAAACCAGGCCGTTCTCGTTGTGGAGGACGGCCGTGTCTACACCGGGACGGCGTTCGGCGCGAGTGGCCAGACCCTCGGCGAGGCGGTGTTCTCCACGGGAATGTCCGGTTACCAGGAGACTCTCACCGACCCGAGTTATCACCGCCAGATCGTGGTCGCCACCGCGCCTCAGATCGGCAATACCGGCTGGAACCAGCAGGACAGCGAGAGTCGGGGCGACAAGATCTGGGTGGCCGGCTACGTGGTTCGCGACCCCTCTCCACGGGTTTCCAACTGGCGGGCCACCGGCACCCTCGATGACGAATTGATCCGGCAGGGCATCGTCGGCATCGCCGGGGTGGACACTCGTGCGGTGGTGCGTCATCTGCGTACCCGCGGGTCGATGCGGGCCGGGGTGTTCTCCGGCCCCGCACTGGCGGACGAGGCGGAGTTGGTGCGCAGGGTTTGTGATCAGCCCGCCATGCTCGGCGCAGACCTGTGCGGGGAGGTCAGTACCGGACAGGGCTATATCGTGGATGCGGTAGGACCGCAGAGGTTTACCGTGGTAGCGCTGGATCTGGGAATCAAAACGAACACTCCCCGGAATTTCGCCCTGCGGGGAGTGCGGACGCATGTGCTGCCCTCGTCGGCAAGCTTTGATCAGATCGCCGACCTGGCACCCGACGGGGTTTTCCTGTCCAACGGCCCCGGCGATCCGGCCACCGCCGACCGGGTGGTGGGCGTCACCCGCGAGATTCTCAGTGCGGGTATCCCACTGTTCGGCATCTGCTTCGGAAACCAGATCCTGGGCCGGGCGTTGGGCCGGTCCACCTACAAGATGGTCTACGGGCACCGCGGGATCAATGTGCCGGTAATCGACCACGCCACCGGTCGCGTCGCCGTCACCGCGCAGAACCACGGGTTCGCCCTCGAGGGGGAGGCGGGAGAGGTATTCGACACCGACTTCGGTCCGGCGACGGTGAGCCACACCTGCGCCAACGACGGCACCGTGGAGGGTGTGAAACTTCTCGACGGCCGGGCTTTTTCGGTTCAGTACCACCCGGAGGCCGCCGCCGGCCCGCATGACGCCAACTACCTCTTCGATGAGTTCGTCGAATTGATGGACAGGAGATCCCACTAGATGCCCCGCCGAACAGACCTGAACCATGTCTTGGTCATCGGATCCGGCCCGATCGTGATCGGGCAGGCCTGCGAATTCGACTATTCGGGCACCCAGGCCTGCCGGGTTCTTCGCGACGAGGGCCTGACAGTGAGTCTGGTGAACTCCAACCCGGCCACGATCATGACCGATCCGGAGTACGCCGATCACACCTATGTCGAACCCATCACGCCGGATTTCGTGGAGAAGGTGATCGCCCAACAGGCCCAACGGGGCAACCCGATTGACGCTCTGCTGGCCACCCTGGGCGGCCAAACCGCTTTGAACACCGCGGTCGCGCTTGCGGAGAACGGTGTTCTCGAGCGTTACGGCGTGGAATTGATCGGGGCGGACTTCGAGGCCATCCAACGTGGCGAGGATCGGCAGAAGTTCAAGGATATCGTCGCCAAAGTCGGGGGCGAATCCGCGCGCAGCGCAGTGTGTTTCACCATGGCAGAGGTGCGCGAGACCGTCGCTGAACTGGGGCTGCCGGTGGTGGTCCGGCCCTCCTTCACCATGGGCGGCCTGGGTTCGGGAATGGCGAAGTCCCTTGAGGACGTCGAGCGGATGGCCGGAGAGGGGCTGACGGCATCCCCGTCGGCCAATGTGCTGATCGAGGAGTCGATCTACGGGTGGAAGGAATATGAACTGGAGTTGATGCGCGACGGCAACGACAACGTCGTCGTAGTCTGCTCGATTGAGAACATCGACCCGATGGGTGTGCACACCGGCGACTCGGTGACAGTGGCCCCGGCGATGACCCTCACCGACCGCGAGTACCAGAGGATGCGCGACCTGGGTATCGACATACTGCGCGAGGTCGGTGTCGATACCGGTGGTTGCAACATCCAGTTCGCCGTCGATCCGAAAGACGGTCGGCTCATCGTCATCGAGATGAATCCCCGGGTGTCCCGCTCATCGGCGTTGGCGTCGAAGGCGACCGGCTTCCCGATTGCCAAGATCGCCGCGAAACTGGCGATCGGCTACACCCTCGACGAGATCCTCAACGACATCACCAAGCAGACTCCGGCCTGCTTTGAGCCGACACTCGACTACGTCGTGGTCAAGGCCCCCCGTTTCGCGTTCGAGAAGTTCCCCGGCGCAGATCCCACGCTGACCACCACGATGAAGTCGGTGGGCGAAGCGATGTCGTTGGGCCGTAACTTCATCGAAGCCCTCGGCAAGGTGATGCGCTCTCTGGAGACCACCCGCGCCGGGTTCTGGACCGCACCCGATGATGATGCACCACTCGGCGATGTCCTTACCCGGCTCCGGACCCCGACCGAGGGTCGGCTTTACGACATTGAGTTGGCACTTCGGATGGGCGCGAGCGTCGAGCAGGTTTCCGAAGCCTCTGCGGTGGATCCGTGGTTCGTGGAGCAGATCAACGGACTGGTTCGGTTGCGGGCGGAATTGCTCGAGGCTCCGGTGCTCGACGGCGAACTGCTGCGACGCGCCAAGCACAATGGCCTTTCCGACCGGCAGATCGCGGCGCTGCGGCCCGAGTTGGCCGGTGAGACCGGAGTTCGATCGCTGCGGCGGCGCCTCGGCATCCACCCCGTGTTCAAGACCGTCGACACCTGCGCTGCCGAGTTCGAGGCCAGGACGCCGTATCACTACTCCAGTTACGAACTCGATCCCGCGGCCGAGTCCGAGGTTGCACCCCAGACCGAACGCCCGAAGGTACTCATTCTCGGCTCGGGCCCGAACCGGATCGGCCAGGGCATCGAGTTCGACTACAGCTGTGTGCATGCTGCGACCACCCTCAGTCGAGCCGGTTTCGAGACCGTCATGGTCAACTGCAACCCGGAGACGGTGTCGACCGACTACGACACCGCTGACCGGCTGTACTTCGAGCCGCTGACTTTCGAAGATGTCCTTGAGGTTTACGGCGCCGAATCGCGCTCCGGTGCAGGTGGTCCCGGCGTCGTGGGTGTCATCGTCCAACTCGGCGGGCAAACCCCGCTCGGACTGGCCCAGCGGCTTGCCGACGCCGGCGTGCCCATTGTGGGCACCCGGCCCGAGGCCATCGACCTCGCCGAGGATCGCGGCCGGTTCGGTCAGGTACTGCTGAACGCTGGACTGCCGGCGCCGAAGTTCGGTACCGCGACGAGTTTTGAGGAGGCCCGGGAGATCGCGGCGAGGATCGGTTATCCGGTGCTGGTGCGGCCGTCCTATGTGTTGGGGGGGCGGGGGATGGAGATCGTCTACGACGAGCAGACCCTGCACGGCTACATCAACCGCGCGACGCAACTCTCACCCGACCACCCCGTTCTGGTCGATCGATTCCTTGAGGACGCCATCGAGATTGACGTCGACGCTCTATGTGACGGCACCGAGGTGTACATCGGCGGAGTGATGGAGCATATCGAGGAGGCCGGCATCCACTCCGGTGACTCGGCCTGCGCTCTGCCCCCCGTCACGCTGGGCCGCAGCGATATCGAAGCGGTACGCCGCGCCACCGAGGCGATCGCGCACGGAGTCGGCGTCGTCGGACTGCTCAACGTTCAGTATGCGCTCAAGGATGACGTGCTCTACGTGCTGGAAGCCAACCCCCGGGCGAGTCGGACCGTACCGTTCGTCTCCAAAGCAACCGCGGTGCCGCTAGCCAAAGCCTGCGCACGAATCATGCTCGGCGCCAGTATCGCCGAACTGCGGCGCGAGGGCATGCTGGCATCGACCGGGGATGGTTCTCATCCGGATCCCAACGCGCCGATCGCGGTGAAGGAGGCGGTACTGCCGTTCCGGCGCTTCCGGCGGATGGACGGCTCCGGCGTGGACTCGCTGCTCGGACCGGAAATGAAGTCGACCGGCGAGGTCATGGGCATCGATAAGGACTTCGGCAGTGCCTTCGCGAAGAGCCAGGCCGCTGCCTACGGGTCGCTGCCACTGGAGGGGACGGTGTTCGTGTCGGTGGCCAATCGGGACAAGCGGTCACTGGTGTTCCCGGTCAAACGCCTCGCTGATCTCGGATTCCGGGTGCTCGCCACTGAGGGCACTGCCGAGATGCTGCGGCGCAATGGCATTCCCTGCGATGTCGTGCGCAAGCACTTCGAGACTCCAGGGGAGGGTCGGCCGGCGATGACGGCGATAGATGCCATCAACGCCGGCGAGGTCGGCATGGTGATCAACACGCCCTACGGCAATTCCGGGCCGCGCATCGACGGCTACGAGATCCGGTCGGCGGCCGTGTCAATGAACATCCCGTGCATCACCACCGTCCAGGGGGCCTCCGCTGCCGTGCAGGGCATCGAGGCCGCCATCCGCGGCGAGATCGGGGTGCGCTCGTTGCAGGAACTCCACGCTGCTCTCGGCACCGGCTGATATGACCGGCGCGCAGGGGTTCGGGGTTCGGTTGTCTGCGGCCATCGCGAGCCGTGGCCCGTTGTGTGTGGGCATCGACCCGCATCCGGAACTGATGCGCGACTGGGGATTGCCTGTCACCGCCGATGGCCTGGCTCGGTTCTGCGACGTCTGCGTGCGGGCTTACGGGGGCTTCGCCGTCGTCAAACCCCAGGTGGCCTTCTTTGAAGTGTTCGGGTCGGCGGGCTTCGCAGTGTTGGAGCGCACCACTGCCGCACTGAGGTCAACCGGGGTGCTGGTGCTCGCCGATGCCAAGCGCGGCGATATCGGATCGACCATGGCCGCCTACGCCCAAGCCTGGGCGGGTGCGGGCCCGTTGGCCGCCGACGCGGTGACCGCGTCGCCCTATCTGGGATTCGGTTCGCTCGCACCGCTGTTGGAGGTCGCCGCCGAACACGGCCGTGGGGTTTTCGTTCTGGCTGCCACGTCGAACCCGGAGGGTGCCGCCATTCAGGGCGCCGTCGCAAACGGGCGGACGGTCGCGCAGTCGGTGGTCGATGCGGCTGGAAGGGTCAATCGTGCCACCCGCCGCGACGTCGTGGATGGCGATCCTGCGGCCCTCGGCGCGGTGGGGGTCGTCATCGGGGCCACGTTGGCGACGGTGCCCGACGTGAGCGCACTTGGCGGTCCCGTTCTGGTCCCCGGCGTCGGCGCCCAGGGTGGTCGCCCGGACGCCTTGGCGGGCCTTGGCGGTGCACGCCCGGGACAGTTGTTGCCGGCGGTGTCCCGGGAGATTCTTCGGGCTGGTCCGAACCCCGACGCGGTGCGAGCCGCCGCCGAGCGACTACGCGACGCCGTGGCCTACCTCGCCTGAGCGCCTGCTGGCGGCCCCGCGCGACACGCGCGACACGCCGTGGGGTGTCTAAACCGGGTGAAATTGATCCTCGGGCGCGGATCGACGATCACGAAGGACCAGATCCCGCTCGGTAAGGGGCCGCAAAACCGCTGCTAGGAGGCCTGTGCGGGGTGCACTGGAGGCGAGGTCGGGGGCCGGGTAGTGCGGGGCGACGCTTGAGCCGGGGTGCGGTCCGGGCATCGGTGTCCTGCGGGTTTACCCCTGCGAGGAGGGGGGCGGGTTACATTTCGTCTGGCTGCCTGGGTACGGTCGTCGGCGCTGGCCAAAGAATCCGGCCCAGGCACGAAACAATGATGGTGATGAGACGGAGGAACCCGTGGCCCTTCCCCAATTGACAGATGAGCAGCGCGCGGCCGCATTGCAAAAGGCCGCTGCAGCCCGAAAGATCCGAGCGGAACTCAAGGAACGACTCAAGCGTGGCGGCACCGATCTGCAGCAGGTGCTCAAGGACGCTGAGACCAACGAGGTGCTCGGCAAGATGAAGGTCTCTGCTCTGCTCGAGGCTTTGCCTAAGGTCGGCAAGGTCAAGGCGCAGGAGATCATGACCGAGTTGGAGATCGCCCCGACCCGTCGCCTGCGGGGACTTGGCGATCGTCAGCGCAAGGCACTGCTGGCGAAGTTCGACTTCTCCTGAGCAGGCTGGGTCCACAGCAGTTCAGGTACTGACCGGGCCGATGGATGTCGGCGGTGGGCCGGGCGGGGTGGGCGATACGCCCGAACCGCACGCGGTGAGTAGTCGCGTGTTGGTGCTGTCCGGTCCCTCTGCCGTCGGCAAGTCGACGGTCGTGCGTCGTCTTCGCGAACTAATGCCGGAGTTGTTCTTCAGCGTCTCGGCGACCACTCGGGCGCCTCGCCCGGGTGAGGCCGACGGCGTCGACTATCGGTTCGTGACGCCTGAGCGGTTCCAACGGCTCATTGACGACGGCGCCATGTTGGAGTGGGCCGACATTCACGGCGGACTGCATCGATCCGGGACGCTGGCGGAACCCGTCGAGCGTGCCGCCAAGTCCGGTCAACCGGTCCTGATTGAGGTGGATCTGGCCGGCGCGAGAGCAGTAAAGAAAGCGCTACCGGAGGCGGTCACCGTGTTTCTGGCACCGCCTAGCCGAGAGGCACTTCGACAGCGATTGGCCGACCGTGGCACCGAAACCGCCGATGTCATGGCCCGCCGCTTGGCCACCGCGGAGGCTGAACTGGCTGCCCAGGGCGAGTTCGACGTGGTGGTGGTCAACAGCCGATTGGAATCTGCCTGCTCTGAATTGGTAGCCTTGCTGGTGAGGGACACGTCGTAGTCGGCGTAAGTGGCCACCGGTCACCGACTCACACTGCTAACCGCCAGGGGAACGTCCCGCTCCGCCCGCCAGGGGAACGTTCCGCACCATCCGTAGGAAAATGTCCCGCGGCCCGCCCAGGGAAACCCCCTCAATCCGCCAGGAGAGCCTCAACGTGACTACTAATTCGGATCATTACGACCCGGCCCCCGGCGCGGCCAGCGCCTACGACACCCCGCTGGGTATCACCAACCCGCCCATCGACGAGCTGCTGGACCGGGTCTCGAGCAAGTACGCGCTGGTGATCTACGCGGCCAAGCGTGCGCGACAGATCAATGACTACTACAACCAACTGGGCGACGGCATCCTCGAGTACGTGGGCCCGCTGGTCGAGCCGGGCCTGCAGGAGAAGCCCCTGTCGCTGGCTCTGCGAGAGATTCACGGCGATCTTCTCGAACACACCGAAGGCGAGTAGCCGGGGCGAACGCGGATGTTGCCCATGAGCCCCAAGCGGATCATCGTCGGAGTCGCCGGCGGCATCGCGGCCTACAAGGCTTGCTCGGTGGTGCGTCAACTCAGCGAGGCCGGCCATGAGGTCCGAGTGGTTCCCACCGAGTCGGCACTGCGGTTTGTCGGCGCGGCCACCTTCGAGGCACTGTCCGGCCATCCGGTGCGCACGGGCGTTTTCGAGGATGTCCCGGAGGTGCCGCACGTCCGTCTTGGTCAGCAGGCGGACCTGGTCGTGGTGGCTCCCGCGACGGCTGATCTGCTCGCCCGCGCGGTGCCATCGGCCGCGCCGAGATCTGTTGACCGCAACCCTGCTGACTGCTCGATGTCCGGTGCTCTCGCCCCTGCCATGCACACCGAGATGTGGCAGCACCCGCGACCGTCGCCAACGTCATGACCCTGCGATCCCGCCGGTCGGTCGTGCTCGAGCCTGCCTCCGGTCGGCTCACCGGCGCCGATACCGGTGCGGGGCTGCCGGCCCGAACCCGATGAGATCGTCACTTTCTGCGGAACTGCTGCTGGCCCGTCCCGACGCCCTGCCTTACGATCTCAGCGGCACCAGGGTGCTGGTGAGCCGGCGGAACCCGGGAGGCCCTGGATCCGGTGCGCTTCCTCGGAAACCGCAGTTCCGGAAAGCAGGGCTATGCGGTAGCGCGGGTCGCGGCCCAGCGCGGCGCGGAGGTCACGCTGATCGCCGGCAACACCGCCGGTCTGTCGGATCCGGGCCGGTGTGCACGTCCTGCGCGTCACCTCCGCCGCCCAGATGCACGAGTCGGTGTCCAAGCATGCCCCCGACGCACACGTCCTGGTGATGGCCGCCGCGGTGGCGGATTACCGGCCCGCACACGTGGCTGCCAGCAAGATCAAGAAGACTCTCGAGTCCTCTCCCACGGTCGAATTGCTCCGGACCGATGACGTATTGGCCGGCGCTGTGCGGCAACGCGCCGACGGCGGCCTGCCCGCAATGCGCGCGATCGTCGGATTCGCCGCCGAGACCGGCGATGCCGATGGTGACGTGCTGTTCCATGCCCGCGCGAAACTGCGACGTAAGGCCTGCGACCTGTTGGTGGTCAACGCGGTCGGCGACGGCCGTGCCTTCGAAGTTGACAGTAACGACGGCTGGCTCCTCGGCGCCGACGGGACCGAGTCGGCACTGGAGCACGGGTCCAAGACTCTGATGGCGAGCCGTATTGTGGACGCGGTCGCTGCGTTGCTGCGGTCTGGCGCCAGCTAGCATTTCGCCCGCGGCTCCACGGCCGGTATCGAAGGGGATTGACACTGTGAGCGATAACGCTCGGCTGTTCACCAGCGAGTCGGTGACCGAGGGTCACCCCGACAAGATCTGTGACGCGATCAGCGACTCGGTGCTCGACGCCCTGCTCAGCCAGGACCCGCACTCGCGGGTCGCGGTGGAGACCCTGGTCACGACCGGCCAGGTGCACGTGGTCGGAGAGGTCACCACCTCGGCCAAGGAGGCGTTCGCCGACATCACCGACACCGTCCGAGCAAGGATCCTCGAGATCGGCTACGACTCCTCGGAGAAGGGTTTCGACGGGGAGTCCTGCGGGGTGAACATCGGCATCGGCCGTCAGTCACCGGATATCGGCCAGGGCGTGGACAAGGCGCACGAAACCCGAGTGGAGGGCGCCGTCGACCCACTGGACGCCCAGGGCGCCGGCGATCAGGGCCTGATGTTCGGCTACGCGATTCGTGACACGCCCGAATTGATGCCGCTGCCGATCGCACTCGCGCACCGGCTGGCCCGGAGGTTGACGGAGGTCCGCAAGAACGGAGCACTGGACTACCTGCGACCGGACGGCAAGACGCAGGTCACCATTCAGTACGCGGGCAGCACTCCGATCCGGTTGGACACCGTCGTTCTCTCGACGCAGCATGCCGCCGGCATTGATCTGGCCCAGGAGTTGGGCCCGGACATCCGCCGGCACGTCGTCGACAGCGTGCTCGCCGACCTCGACCACGCGACCCTCGACGTCTCCGACTTCCGGTTGCTGGTCAACCCGACCGGAAATTTTGTCGTCGGTGGCCCGATGGGTGACGCCGGACTGACCGGACGCAAGATCATCGTCGACACCTACGGTGGCTGGGCCCGGCACGGCGGTGGCGCGTTCTCCGGTAAGGATCCGTCCAAGGTGGATCGCTCGGCGGCCTACGCGATGCGCTGGGTGGCCAAGAACGTGGTGGCGGCCGAACTTGCCGAAAGGGTCGAGGTCCAGGTGGCCTACGCGATCGGTAAGGCCGCTCCGGTCGGTCTGTTCGTGGAGACCTTCGGTTCTGAGTCCGTCGACCCGGCGCGCATCGAGAAGGCCATCACCGCCGTCTTCGACCTGCGGCCCGGCGCGATAGTCCGGGACCTCGACCTACTGCGGCCGATCTATGCGCAGACGGCGGCATACGGCCATTTCGGCCGCACGGACGTGAATCTTCCGTGGGAGCGACTTGACAAGGTCGAGGATCTGCGGAATTCGGTCTAACCGACGCGAGGACCAGCGGGTCTGACGCCGCTAGCCGTTGATGAACTGGTCGAACGCCCACTGGAACTGCGCCGGCACCACCTGGACGCCGCACTGGCTCTGCAAAGTCCCCAGCGGGGCCAGGATCGCCTTGAAATCGGCGTACTGCTGCGGATTGGAATTGGCATAGGCGCGCAGGGTCGCCTCGGCCTGCGGCCGCGGTTGCAACGCCGCGGTCATCAGCGCCTTGTTGCCTTCGGGGTTGGCGTTCATGTAGTCCTGGGCCTGCTGACCGATCGCGTCCGTGGTGTTCTCCCACTTCGCGGCGGGGCGGTAGCTGGTGCTTCGCTGGCGCCACCGGCGCGACGAGGTCATTGTGGGCGATGCCGCCAACAGAGGCTGCCGGCACAGATGCGGGTGATGCGCGGCGTGACCGGATGTCATGGTGGAGATCCTCCAATTTGAGTGTGCTGTGCTGTCCCCGGGTCTGTCGTCGACCACCGGGTAAACGTTACCGGATTCTCGCCACCTGACCGGCCAAGCCCTGCTCAGCGATGCAAGGCGGTCCGCAGGGCGGCCAGTCCGCGACCGGTGGCCTCGGTCGCCGTCGGCACCACACCGGAGTACCCCAGATAGCCGTGCACCAGTGTCGCCGCGTGGTGCAGTTCCACCTCGACGTCGGCCTGAGCGAGCAGTTCGGCGTAGCGGATGCCGTCATCGCGGAGCGGGTCATGACCAGCGACGGCCACGTAAGTCGGCGGCAGTCCCGACAGGTCGGTTGCGCGGCCCGGGGCCAGGGTGCATGGCGGATCGGTGAGATCGAGATGACCGGCGTACCAGCGGGTGAACGCCTCCAGGGCGGCGCTGTCGAGCACGGGCGCCTCGGCGTTCTCCGCGAAGGAGGGCAGTGCGGTGTCCCACATCGTTGATGGGTACCACAGCAGTTGGAACACCACACCCGGTCCGGCTACCGGACCGCACCGCATCGCGGGCGAGCTGGGGCCATGACCGCCGCCAGAGTGCCGCCGGCCGAGTCGCCGGCGACCGCGAGCCGTGCGGGGTCTGCACCGAACTTTTCGGCATTGGCAGCCACCCAGCAGGTGGCCGCCCACGCATCCTCCACCGCCGCGCGGGATAGGGATGCTCGGGCGCCAGGCGGTAATCCACCGACACCACCACCGACCCGGATCCGAGGTAGTTGTTGCGCGCTGACGTCGGGGGTGGCGGTGACGTCGAGGCTGGTGTCGCCGGAAATAACATCGACAAACCCATCGCCCAGCCGGATCGCCAATACCAGCCAGGATCGCAGATCGGACGCCGGCCCATCGATCTCGTGGTCGGCGACCCGGATCCCGGAATGCGTTGAGCGCCGGGGTAACTCGCGCAGACCGCGCCGGGCGGACTCGACTCCGTTGGCGACCGACAGTCGGAAGGGAACCGCGTCCAGTACCTTTTGTAGGATGTCGTCTACCGGCGGTCTATCAGGGGATTGGGCCATCAGCACACGGTACGCAGGTGCCACGCGTGTGGTGCGGGCCTGGTGGGCAGCCGGGGTTGTCGCCGCGGTGGGTTACGGACTGTTTCTCATGGTGACTGTGGTGAGCGAACCCGCTGGTGGGGAATTGACCGGCCGGTTCTGGGCGCAACCGGCGGCGAAGGCCTCAATGGCGATCCTGTTCGCGGTCGCCGCGGTATTTCATCCGATAGCCCGGGAGCGCCGGTGGCTGGTGTGCGCTCTGGTGCTCTCGGCGGTCGGGGATTTTTTCCTGGCCATTCCGTGGTGGACGCCGGCGTTCGTCAGCGGATTGGCGGCGTTTCTGGTGGCCCACCTGTGTTACCTGGGCGCACTGCTGCCACTGACTTTTCGGGGTTCAGCGCCGCCTGCGGGTATGCGGGGGGAGGGCACGAACGAAAAAATCCGACTGGCCGCCGCGGCCGTCGTCGTTGTGCTCGGCGTGGGAATGTTGACTCGATTGTGGCCAAGGCTGCAGGCCGAGGCCGTCACGCTGCCGGTCACCCTCTACATCACGGTGCTGGTCGCGATGGTCTGCGCCGCCCTGCTAGCCCGGCTCCCGACGATGTGGACCGCAGTCGGCGCGGTGCTTTTCGCGGTGTCTGATGCGATGATCGGGGTGGGGGAATTCGTGCTCGGCTCCCAGGCTCTGGAGCTACCGATCTGGTGGGTCTACGCGGCGTCGCAGGCGCTGATCACGGCGGGCTTCTTCTTCCGGCGCACGCGAAGCTGAGCGTGCGGCGAGGGCACGCAGGCGGCTCACCGATGGAGCAGAAGAATCCCGATACACATCAGCAGCATCAGCAGGGCGGGCACGGACTTGGTCAGCGGATCTTTGACTTTCACGTGCATCGCCAGCGCGCCGACCATTAACCCGGCGACGACCAACGCCGGAATCCGGACGATCTCCGGCGACGTTACCCAGATTCCGAGGATGAGCAGGATCGCCGAGCCCACCTTGAGGAAACCGACGAGATAGAACGTCCAGTCGGGCAGACCGTAGGTGACGAACTCATCCTTGAGGGATTGCGCCGAGCCGCCGCGGTAGGCCGTCGCCGTCCGCGAGCGGACCAGCCAAACGTTGAGCAGTCCGAGTGCGACAATGACTTGGAGAGCGGTGGAAATCGCGAAAGTTGACATGTGCTGCCCTCACTGCCGAGTTACGTCGTGCAGTCCAACCATAGTGGATCGGAACCGACGACATCATGAACTCGCTCTACCAGGCATCCAAAGCGTTGTCGATCGTGTTGTTCCTCTACTACGGGCTCGCCGTGCTGTTCTCCAACGCGATGGTCACCGAGTTCGAGCGTTATGGGTTGATCAGGTTTCGCAAGCTCACCGGGAGCCTCGAGGTCCTCGGCGCGCTGGGGTTGCTGCTCGGCTACCTGCTGCCGCCGTTGGTCGTCGCCGCCTCGGGTGGATTGACCCTGCTGATGATCGGGGGTGTCGTCGTTCGCCTCAGGTCCGGCGATTCCCTGGTGGACTCGCTGCCCGCGACGGTGATGGGTCTCATTAACGCCTTTATCTTCCTCTACGCGACCGGCCTTGTCGCCTCGTAGCACTGAACAGGTGAGCACGGCCGGCCGACCCGCCGCCGCACACGAGCCCGTTGCGCGGGTCCTGCCGATGCTGTCGGTGCCGCACCTGGACCGCGAGTTCGACTATCTGGTGGCGGCCGAGCAATCCGATGACGCGCAGCCCGGAGTTCGGGTCCGGGTGCGTTTTCACGGCAGGCTCATCGACGCGTTCGTGCTCGAACGGCGCTCCGGCACCGACCACGTGGGCCAATTGGGATGGCTGGACCGCGTCATCTCCGCCGAGCCGGTCCTCACGCCGGAGG
>JAGYKK010000020.1 GCA_018401645.1 Mycobacterium sp.
TTCGACACCGTGAAGGGTGGGGACTACCTCGCTGATCAGGACGCGGTCGAGATCATGTGCAAGGAAGCCATCGACGCGGTGCTGGATCTCGAAAAAATGGGTATGCCGTTCAACCGCACCCCGGAGGGCCGCATCGATCAGCGTCGGTTCGGCGGCCACACCCGCGATCACGGCAAAGCCCCGGTGCGGCGGGCCTGCTACGCCGCCGACCGGACCGGTCACATGATCCTGCAGACGCTCTATCAAAACTGCGTCAAGCACGACGTGGAGTTCTTCAACGAGTTCTACGCCCTGGATCTGGTTCTGACCGAGACGCCTCGCGGGCCGGTGGCCACCGGTGTGGTCGCCTACGAGCTAGCCACCGGCGACATACATGTCTTTCACGCCAAGGCCATCGTGCTCGCCACCGGCGGATCGGGCCGGATGTTCAAGACCACCTCCAACGCCCACACGCTGACCGGCGACGGCTTGGGCATCGTGTTTCGCAAAGGACTTCCGTTGGAGGACATGGAATTTCACCAGTTCCATCCGACTGGCCTGGCGGGCCTGGGCATCCTGATCTCTGAGGCGGTCCGCGGCGAGGGCGGCCGTCTGCTCAATGGAGAGGGTGAGCGCTTCATGGAGCGCTACGCGCCGACGATCGTCGATTTGGCGCCGCGGGACATCGTGGCGCGTTCGATGGTCCTCGAGGTACTCGAGGGCCGCGGCGCCGGACCCCACAAGGACTACGTCTACATCGACGTTCGCCACCTGGGAGCCGATGTACTGGAGGCCAAACTCCCCGACATCACCGAGTTCGCCCGCACCTACCTCGGAGTTGATCCCGTCACCGAACTGGTGCCGGTCTACCCGACGTGCCACTACCTGATGGGCGGCATTCCGACCACGGTGATCGGGGAGGTGTTGCGCGACAACACCAACGTCGTGCCCGGTCTGTACGCCGCCGGGGAGTGCGCGTGCGTTTCGGTGCACGGTGCTAACCGGTTGGGCACCAACTCGCTGCTGGACATCAACGTGTTCGGTCGGCGCGCCGGTCTCGCCGCCGCCTACTACGCGGCCGGAAACCCTCACGTCGAACTGCCACCGGATCCGGCCGCGATGGTCGGTGACTGGGTGGCCGCCATCCTCTCCGAGCACGGCAATGAACGGGTCGCCGATATCCGCGCCGACCTGCAGCAGTCGATGGACAACAACGCCGCGGTGTTCCGCACCGAGGAGACCCTCAAGCAGGCCATGACCGACATCCACGGTCTCAAGGAGCGCTACTCGCGGATCACGGTGCACGACAAGGGCAAGCGCTACAACAGCGACCTGCTGGAGGCCATCGAACTGGGGTTCCTGCTCGAACTCGCGGAGGTCACCGTGGCCAGTGCACTCAATCGCAAGGAAACCCGCGGCGGGCATGCCCGCGAGGACTACCCCAACCGGGACGACACCAACTACATGCGGCACACCATGGCTTACAAGGAGGGTCGCGACCTACTCAGCGACATCCGCCTCGACTACAAGCCGGTGGTACAAACCCGCTACGAACCGATGGAACGGAAGTACTGATGGGCGCGTTCGGAGAGGATGATTTCCGGTGACCGCGGTCATCGAGAAGGCCGAGACCGGCGACCCACCACTACCGCCGATTCCACCGGGCGCAGTCATGGTGACGCTGAAGATCGCGCGCTTCAATCCCGATGACCCCGAGGCCTTCACCGAGACCGGCGGCTGGCAGAGCTTCCGGGTGCCGTGCCTGCCCACCGACCGGCTACTGAACCTGCTGATCTATGTGAAGAGCTATCTGGATGGGACGCTGACGATGCGCCGGTCCTGCGCGCACGGCGTGTGCGGTTCGGACGCGATGCGGATCAACGGCGTCAACCGGTTGGCATGCAAGGTGCTCATGCGCGACCTGCTGCCGAAAAATCCGGCCAAGCCACTGACCGTCACCGTCGAACCGATCCGCGGATTGGCCGTGGAAAAGGATCTGGTGGTCGACATGGAACCCTTCTTCGACGCCTACCGTGCGGTCAAGCCCTACCTGATCACCAGTGGAAACTCACCCACCCGCGAACGCATCCAGAGCGCTGAGGACCGGGCCCGCTACGACGACACCACCAAGTGCATCCTGTGCGCCTGCTGCACCACCAGCTGCCCGGTGTTCTGGAACGAGGGCAGCTACTTCGGACCCGCGGCGATCGTCAACGCACACCGGTTCATCTTCGACAGCCGCGATTCGGGCTTCGAGCAACGCCTTGAGGTGCTCAACGACAAGGAAGGTGTGTGGCGTTGCCGCACCACCTTCAACTGCACCGAGGCCTGCCCGCGCGGCATCGAGGTCACCAAGGCGATCCAAGAGGTCAAACGCGCCCTGATGTTTGCCCGCTGACACGCAGCCTAGGGTCGGAGCGTGAAAATCGTTCGGTGCCAGGGCTTCTCGACCACCGCGGTGATGTCGCTCATGACATGTTTGATGGTCAGGTACTCCTCGAAGGAGTAGTCGGACATGTCCTTGCCGAACCCCGAGGCCCCGAAGCCGCCGTGCGGCATTTCGCTGATGATCGGAATGTGATCGTTGATCCAGACGCAGCCGGCCCTGATCTCCCGGGACGCCCGCTGTGCACGGTAAACATCGCGGGTCCAGGCCGACGCGGCTAATCCGTAGTCGGTGTCGTTGGCCTGCCGCAGAGCATCGTCGTCACCGTCATGCGGGCGCACGGTGAGCACCGGCCCGAATATCTCGTCGCGATAGGCCTCGCACTCCTCGGTGACGTCGGCCAGCAGGGTCGGCAGGTAGAACGCGCCGTCCAGATCTGGCGCGGCGCCCCCGGTGACGATGCGGGCGCCCTGACCCGGGGCGCGGTCAACGATCGCGGCCACCTTGGCCCGGTGGGCGAATGAGATCAGCGGGCCGAGATCGGTGTCCGGATCAGCTGGGTCGCCCACCACCAGTTTGCTCATCAATTCGGCCACCCCGGCGACGAAGTCGCCGTAGAGGTTGCGCGCCACGATCGCGCGGGTTGCCGCCGTGCAGTCCTGTCCGGAATTGATCAAAGCACCGGCTACCGCGCCGTGTACCGCGGCGTCAAGATCGGCGTCGTCGAACACCACGAACGGTGCCTTGCCGCCAAGCTCGAGTTGAGTGCGCCGGCCGTGCACCGCGGCAGCCGCCATCACCTTGCGGCCGACCGCGGTCGACCCCGTGAAGGTCACCACATCAACACCCGCGTGTCCGGCCAGTGCGGTGCCGGCCTCCGGTCCAGCCCCGGTGACGACGTTGAACACCCCGTCCGGCAGGCCCGCCTCGGACGCCAACCTCGCCAGCGTCAGCGTGGTCAGCGGAGTCAACTCGGCGGGCTTGATGACGACTGAGCACCCCGCAGCCAGCGCCGGGATCACCTTCCACACCGCCATCTGCAACGGGTAGTTCCACGGCGTGATGGTGCCGACCACCCCGACCGCCTCCCGGCGGATCGAGGAGGTGTGGTCGGCGGAATACTCCGCGGTGGCCTTGCCCTCGAGGTGGCGGGCCGCTCCGGCGAAGAAGACGACGTTGTCGATACTGCCGGGGACGTCGAACTCACTCGCCAGCCGCACCGGCTTGCCGGTCTGGCTGACCTCCTCGGCCACCAGGTCCGCTGCGTGCGCACCGAGCAACTCGGCGAGGGTGGACAACACAGCCGATCGCTCGGCGCAGGTGGCGCCGGACCAGGCGGGCAACGCCGCGCGCGCCGAAGCCACCGCGAGATCGACGTCGACGGGCGTGGCCAGCGCCAACTCCGCGACGCTGCGACCGGTGGCGGGATTGATCACCTGATGGCGGAGGCCGTCTGTGCGCACCGCGACACCATCGATCCAGCTGCTGGGAATCATCCGCCCACGATAACCGGGCCGACCAACGCTTACTACGTATTCCGGACTCTAAACGGGCAGCCACGGACTTTTTCAGTTGTTTCCATTCGCTTTGCCAACGAATTCCGTGCACAATTACGGGTGTGCGGGATCCAGCGCCAATCGACGAAATGTCCAAGGCCATCATCGAGAAACTCCAACGCGACGGCCGCCGCTCCTACGCCGGTATCGGCACCGAAGTGGGGCTCTCGGAGGCCGCGGTGCGGCAACGGGTGCAGCGGTTGATCGACGCCGGGGTGATGGACATCGTCGCGGTCACCGATCCGATGCAGTTGGGTTTCACCCGGCAGGCGATGGTCGGGATTCGGTGCCAGGGCGACGTGACGAAGATCGCCGAACGGCTGGCGAAGATCGATTCGGTGGCCTACGTGGTGCTGACCGCGGGCACCTTCGACGCTCTCGCGGAGATTGTCTGCGCTAACGACGCCGAACTCCTGGAGTTGCTCAACACCGAGATCCGCACGATACCCGGAGTGACCTCCACCGAGACTCTCGTCTATCTGAAACTTGTTAAACAACAATACAATTGGGGAACACGATGACCGCAACCGAGATCCCGGATCTCACCGCTGAGCTATCCGCCAAGGCGGACCGTCATCTGTGGGGCCACTTCGCTCGGCACGGCAACGGCATCACCGCTCCGATAATCTCCCGCGGCGAGGGCTGCTACATCTACGACAGCCACGGCAAGCGCTACTTCGACGGCCTCTCCGGACTGTTCGTGGTCCAGGTCGGCCACTGCCGCGCCGAACTCGCCGAGGCCGCCGCCAAACAGGCCCAGACACTGGACTTCTTCCCGCTGTGGTCCTACGCCACCCCGCCCGCTATCGAGTTGGCCGACCGCCTGGCCCACTACGCCCCCGGTGATCTGAATCGGGTGTTCTTCACGACCGGCGGCGGCGAGGCGGTCGAGAGCGCCTGGAAGCTGGCCAAACAGTTCTACAAACTGACCGGTAAGCCCGGCAAGTACAAGGTCGTCTCTCGGGCGATCGCTTACCACGGCACCCCGCAGGGTGCCCTGGCTATCACCGGACTACCCGACTTCAAGGCGCCCTTCGAACCGCTCACGCCGGGCGGGTTCCGAGTGCCCAACACCAACTTCTATCGGGCGCCCGAGCCGTACAACACCGACATCAAAGCCTGGGGCCGCTACTGCGCCGACCGCATCGCCGAAGCCATCGAGTTCGAAGGTCCCGACACTGTCTGCGCGGTGTTCCTCGAACCGGTGCAGAACGCCGGCGGCTGCTTTCCACCGCCGCCCGGATACTTCGAGCGGGTTCGCGAGATCTGCGACGAGTACGACGTGCTGCTGGTCTCCGATGAGGTGATCTGCGCCTTCGGCCGCATCGGTTCGATGTTCGCCTGCAACGATTTCGGCTATGTGCCCGACATCATCACCTGCGCCAAGGGTATGAGTTCGGGCTACTCCCCGATCGGCGCGATGATCGCCTCCGACCGGCTCTTCGAACCGTTCAACGACGGCAAGACCACCTTCGGCCACGGCTATACCTTCGGCGGGCACCCGGTGTCGGCGGCGGTGGCGCTGGCCAATCTGGACATCTTCGAGCGCGAAGGCATCAACGACCACGTCAAGACCAACGCGCCGATCTTCCGTGCCACCCTCGAGCAACTGCTGGAACTGCCGATCGTCGGCGACGTGCGCGGCGAGGGTTTCTTCTACGGCATCGAACTTGTCAAGGACAAGACCACCCGGGAGACCTTCGACGACAGCGAGAGTGAGCGGCTGCTTCGGGGCTTCCTCTCGACCGCGCCCGAGGTGCCGGTCTGTACTGTCGCGCCGACGACCGCGGCGACCCGGTAGTCCAATTGGCCCCGCCGTTGATCAGCGGCCCGGCGCAGTTCGACGAGATCTACCAGATCCTGCACCGGGTACTCGGCAGAAGCCAAGCCGGCTGCTGTGACGACAGGCCGTCGGTCGATCCGGTGCGATGGCAGCCGCCGCCGGTAACGCCGCTGCCCGAGTTCGGGCCCGCCGAGCTGACCGTCGTGCCGATGCCGGGTGATGCACCGGAGGACATCGTCGTCGATGCCGACGGCGCGCTGTGGACCGGACTCGTCGACGGTCGCATCGTGCGGATCGGCCCGGACGGCACAGTCGCGGTCGTCGGGCAGACCACGCCGGCCGCTCGGCATGACGGTGACTCGCGACGGCCGGCTGCTGATCTGCACCAGCCCTGGCGGACTGCTCGCAATGGACCGCGCCACCGGTCACACCGAGGTGCTGGTTGATTCGATTAATTTCCGGCCGCTGAACTTCTGCTCAAATGTCGTCGAATTACCCGACGGCACAATCTATTTCACTCAGTCAACCGCGAAGTTCACCTACGCCAACTTCAAGGGCGCGATCATCGAGGCACGGGGAGACGGCGGGCTGTTCAAGCGCGATCCCGACGGCACCACCAGCACGGTGCTCGACAACCTGTACTTCGCCAACGGGCTCACCGCGACCCGTGACGGCACGGCGCTGGTATTCGCCGAGACACAGGGCCGGCGGCTGTCGAAGTACTGGCTGAGCGGATCCAAGGCCGGAACCGTGACGGTCCTGGCCGAGCATCTGCCGGCCATGCCCGACAACATCTCGACGGGGACCGATGGCCGGATCTGGGTCGCGATGGTGACCCCGCGCAACGCGGTCGCCGATGCCCTGGCGCCCCGGATGCCCCTGCTGCGCAAACTGGTGTGGGCGTTGCCCGACCGTTGGCAGCCCCAAATCGACCCGGCTGTCAACGTCGTGGCGTTTGACCCCGACTCCGGTGCAGCGGTGGCCGGCGTGCTGATGAAGCGCGCAGACTTCGGGGTGGTGACCGGCCTGGTCGAGCACCGGGGCCGGTTGTGGATGAGCAGCATCGGCTTCCCGGCCGTCGCGTCCTGCCCGATCCCGGCCTGACGGCGAGTCCCGGTCCGGCCTGACGGCGAGGCCCGATCCCGGCCTGACGGCGAGGCTCCCCTGAATCAGACGCCGAATCGCCTACCCTTCTCAGGCGATGGTGAATATGACCAGGTTGCGGCGCGCTGCCGCCATCACGGCGACCCTCTTCACGGTAGGTATGCCGGTCGCGGCGTGGGCCGAGCCCAACCCGGCCGCGGATCCGAACAGTTGCCCCTACAAGGTGTCCACGCCGCCGGCGGTGGACTCCTCCGAAGTACCCAAAGCCGGTGACCCGCCCCAGCCCCTGCCGGTTCCGGCCTCCGCCGTCGGTGGGGACGCGCTGAGCGGGTGCGGCGTGATCGTCGCCGCCGGCACGCCACCGCTTCCGACCGACATCTCAGCTGAAGCCTGGCTGATCGCCGACCTGGACACCGGCGCGGTGGTCGCGGCCCGCGACCCGCACGGCCGCCACCGCCCGGCCAGCGTCATCAAGGTGCTCACCGCGATGGTGGCCATCAACGAACTACCCTTGAACAGAATCGTCGACGGCACCCAGGCCGACGCCAACGCCGAAGGCACCCGAGTCGGCGTCGACGTGGGTGGCCGGTACACCATCAACGACCTCCTGCATGGGCTGATCATGTATTCCGGTAACGACGCGGCCCACGCACTGGCTATGCAACTCGGCGGCATGGACGTCGCGCTGGGCAAGATCAACGCGCTCGCCGCCAAACTGGGCGGGCGCGATACCCGGGTGGCCACCCCGTCCGGGCTCGACGGACCGGGAATGAGCACCTCGGCCTACGACGTGGGCCTGTTCTTCCGGTACGCCTTCAACAACCCGATATTCGCCGACATCGCCGCCACTCGCACCTACGCGTTCCCGGACAACAACGGCCAGCCGCCCTTTCCGATCGAGAACGACAACCAGTTGCTGCTTAACTATCCCGGTGCCCTCGGCGGCAAGACCGGCTTCACCGATGATGCCCGCCAGACCTTCGTCGGCGCCGCCGATCGCGACGGACGCCGTTTGGTGACCGTGCTGCTGCGCGGCACCCGCCAACCGATTCCACCGTGGCAGCAGTCCGCGCAGTTGCTCGATTACGGGTTCGCCACCGCCCCCGGCACCGCGATCGGCACCCTCGTCGAGCCGGATCCGTCGCTGCGCCCGCCCGCACCCGACTCCTCCCTCAGCGCGGCGCCACTGTTGTCTGCCGATGCTCTGCCGGTACGGATCGGCGTCTCGGTGATCGGCACCGGCATTATCTTCAGCCTGATTCTGGCGGCCCGGTCGCTGAACCAGCGGGCTTCGGCACGCTGACGGTGTTACCGACCGAGCGTTCCAAACTTGTCGGTGCATCGAACTAGTGTTCGATATATGGAGATGCTGACCGCTCTGGACGACCTCGAGGCGGCGTGGGACAAGCTGGCCTCGCTGCCGCTGACGACGCTGAGCGCCGGGCAGGTGCTCACGGTGCTTGACCGACTGGAAACCCAGCGCCGCCGCCAGCCCGCCGTCGAGCACACCCTGCTCAACCATCTGCAGGCCCAGGCCACCGCGAAGGACATGGGCGCCAAATCCTGGCGGGCGGTACTGGCCCAGCGACTGGGAATTAGCGGACTGGACGCGGGGCGGCGGATAGCCGAGGCCGCCGTACTCGGGCCACGCCGGGCTCTCACCGGCGAACCGCTCGAGCCACACCTGCCGGCCACCGCGACGGCCCAGGCCCGCGGCGAGATCGGAACCGACCACGTCACGATCATCCGCGACTTCATCGACCACCTACCGGCTGATGTCGACCTGGGCACCGGACGGCCGCCGAAGCCCAACTCGGCGGACTCGCCGGCGGACTGACCCCGGAAGGGCTGCGCAAACTCGCCCGCCAATTGCTGGGCTACCTCGACTCCGACGGCACCCTCGACGACGAACGCGAGCACGCCCGCAAACGCGGCCTGACCCTCGGTCCCCAAGGCCTGGACGGCATGACCCGGCTCACCGGCTGGATCACTCCCGAACTGCGCGCCACCCTCGATGCCCTATTCGCCAAACTCGCCGCACCCGGTTATGGCAACCCAGACGACCAGACCCCGTGCCTCGACGGCGCCCCATCGCAGAACCAGATCGACAGCGACACCCGCAGCCCCGCCCAACGCACCCACGATGCGCTGCACGCCGTGTGCCGGGCGATGCTGACCGCCGGGACCCTCGGCCAGCACAACGGGCTTCCCGTAACCATCGTGGCCACCACCACCCTGGCCGAACTCACCGCCGCCGCCGGGCTGGCCCACACCGGCGGCGGCACCCAGCTGCCCATCCCGACCCTTATCCGGATGGCCGCCACCGGCCGGGCCCACCCCTATCTCGCCCTGTTCGACGATCCCCGGCAGATCCGGCTCTACTACGGACGCACCCGCCGCACCGCCAGCCCCGGCCAACGGCTGGCCCTGCACGCCCTGGAACGGGGCTGCACCAAACCCGACTGCACCGCTCCACCAAACCGCTGCCAGGTCCACCACGCCGAGCGCGACTGGCAACACGGCGGCAACACCGACATCAACGAACTCACCCTGGCCTGCGGCTGCGACAACCGACTCGTCAACGACACCCCCACCGGATGGACCACCCAAAAACGCAAGGCCGACAACCGAACCGAATGGATCCCACCGCCATCCCTGGACCGCGGCCAGCATCGCATCAACCACTTCCACCATCCCGAGGAATTACTACGACCCAGCGACGACGAACCCGGGTAGCTCGGTTTCCGTACCGCGTTCAGCTGCCCAGGCCGTCGCGAAGAGCACCAGCCGCGCGGTCATGTACGCGAAGACCATCAGGCCCAGCACCGGGCCGAAGACCGCACCTGCTGGGCCGTGCAGCACCGTCTGCAGGTAAATCGAGCCCACCTGCTTAAAGCCCTCGAAGCCGACGGCGGCGAGCAGTCCGGCCCCGGCGCACCGGCGCAGCGGGACTGGATCGTGCGGCAGACGGGCGATCATCACGGTGAACAGCAGCCAGGCCACCAGGATCGACACCACCATCGACCCCAGCCGCACAGACCCGGCCAGCCGCAGGGCCGAGGTGGCCAGCACGCCGAACCCGATGGTCAGCAGGCTGGCCAGAAAAGCAGCCACCAGGGCGAGCACATCGGACATCTTGGTATTGAGAAAGCCCGGCGGCGGGAACTGCTGTCCCCACATCTGGCTGAGCGCCGCACGCAGCCGCTGCATCCACAACAGTCCGACGTAGAGCGCGGTAGCCAGGCCGATCACACCGACCGACGTCCGCGAGGCGATGGCGGCGTCCATCAGGCCGATGATCTGTTCGCCGAACTCGCCGGGTACCGCCGCCTTAACCCGGCTGTCGATCTCGGCCAGCTGATCGGGCCGGCTGGCCAACACGAAGCCGACCACTGCGAAGCCGACCATCAGCACCGGAAACATCGCGAAGATGGTGAAGTAGGTGATGCCGGCGGCATAGAAGTCGCCCTGACTTCGGTCGTAGCGCTGCTGGGCCCGCACCGCATGGTCCAGCCAGGGGTACCGACCGCGCAGCCGCTCCAGCGCTCGCCTCATCGCGCCGGCAGGAAGCCCAACCGGTCGTAGACCCGCGCGAGCGTCCGCCCCGCCACCTCGCCCGCCCGGTCGGCGCCCTTGTCCAGGACGGCCTGCAACTCGGTCGGGTCAGCAAGCAGGTCCGTCACCCGCTGTTGAATCGGGGTGACGTAGTCGATGACGGCGTCGGCCGTGTCGGATTTCAGGTCTCCATACCCGCGACCCGCGTAGCCCGCGACCAGGGTGTCGATATCGGTGCCGGTGACCGCGGACTGGATGGACAGCAGATTGGACACCCCGGGCTTGGCTTCGGGGTCGAAGCGGATGTCGCGTTCGCTGTCGGTGACCGCCGAGCGGATCTTCTTGGCCGAGCGCGTCGCGTCGTCGAGCAGGTTGATCAAACCGGCGTCGGTGGCCGCCGACTTGCTCATCTTCGCCGTCGGCTCGGCCAGGTCATAGATTTTGGCGGTCTGCTTGGCGATCATCACCTCGGGCACCACGAACGTTCCCGGGAAGCGGGCGTTGAATCGCTGGGCGAGGTCGCGGGCGAGTTCGAGGTGCTGACGCTGATCCTCACCGACCGGAACCAGGTTGGTGTCGTACAGCAGAACGTCGGCGGCCTGCAGTACCGGATAGGTGAACAGGCCGACCGTGCCGGCGTCGGCGCCCTGCTTCGCCGACTTGTCCTTGAACTGCGTCATCCGCGATGCCTGTCCGAAGCCGGTGAAGCACCCCAGCACCCAGGCCAGTTCGGCGTGCGCCGGAACCTGGCTCTGGACGAAGATCGTCGCGCGCGCGGGGTCGATGCCCAGCGCGAGATACTGCGCCGCGGTGACCAGCGTTCGACGCCGCAGCACCGCCGGGTCCTGCGGCACGGTGATCGCGTGCAGATCGACGACGCAGAAGAAGGTGTCGTGGTCGTCCTGCAGGCCCACCCATTGCTTGACCGCGCCGAGTGCGTTGCCCAGATGCAGCGAGTCGGCGGTGGGCTGAACGCCGGAGAGGACGACGCGGCGGGTGGGGGCGCTCATGATGCGTTAATCCTGTCACGGCTTTGCCGGCTGCTAGCGTTTCCCACCATGCGACGTCTACTGTTTCCGCTGACCGCACTGCTCTCGGCGATGATCCTGGTGGCCGGGTGTTCGAACGGTCCCGGGGGCCGCGGGGGCGAGAAACGCCCGGCGTCGGCCGCGGTGGTTGTGGTCTCGGGCGGTGACGCCGTCAGTCCGTTCACCGCGCCCGATCAGGCCTGTGCCACCGGCCTGGCCGCGGGCAACACATCCACCGCGATTCGCGAGTTCCTGCTCTCCAAGAAATACACCGTCTTCACCGCACCGGCCATGGCCGGTCGCGGGCAGGTGGTCGACCAGACCGGATTCGGTGCCTTCGGGGTGTGCCCGGTCACGCTGCCCGAGAACATGACTGTCAACTCCACCGGCAGCATCGACACCGCGGGCGAGCACCTGGCCCGGTTCATCAACTGGCTTGCCAGCGAAAAGGGTGTCACCGAGGTCGATTTCGTCGCCCACTCGATGGGCGGCCTGTACTCGCGGGCGGCAATCCGGGTGCTGGCCACCACCGGCAGCACGGTCAAGATCCGCTCGCTGACCACCATCGGCACGCCGTGGCAGGGGTCCTACATCGGCGACTTCGCCAACGATGCGGTCACCCTCAACGACTGCCTCGGGGACACGTTCTGCCAGACCGCGATGAAAGAGGGAAAGGCCGCGGTACAGCGCACCGTGTCGGGGTCGGGCCGCGAGGTCAGCCAGCCGTTCCTGATGGGACCGGGCGGCTGGAACGAGTTCCAGTCTGGCGTGCTGGACAGCATCCCGGTGGTGCTCATCGCCGGCAACGAGTTCACCAAGGACGGCCAGGTGAACTCCGCCGTCTGGCCAAATGACGGCATCGTGGCATTGCAGAGCGCGCTGGCTAAGAGCATCAGCGACCCGGTCCTGCCGCACCGGCGCTGCCACACCTTCGACAACACCCACTCGATCTTCGTATCCAACGCCGCCGGCCTGGAGTGGAAGACCGCGCTGACGTGGAATCCCGAGGTGATGGAAGTTCTGCACCAGGCCATCGAGGCCGCTCCGACGGCGATGACGACGGCCAACCGCGAGGGCTGCCCGGCTTAGTCGCCGACAGCCCTCAGATCAGGCAAGCGCCCGGTTGAGATGCCTGGCCAGGGTGGCCAGGTACTGCTCGCTGGTCTCCCAGGGCTGATCAGGGCTGATCAGAATGGCCAGGTCCTTGGTCATGTGACCACCCTCGACGGCGGCGATGACCACCTCTTCGAGTTTGTGGGCAAACGCGATCACCTCGGGGGTGTTGTCGAGTTTGCCGCGATGTTCCAGCCCACGGGTCCAGGCGAAGATCGAGGCGATCGGATTGGTGGAGGTGGGCTTGCCCTGCTGATGCTGCCGGTAGTGCCGGGTGACGGTGCCGTGTGCGGCCTCCGCCTCGACGGTCTTGCCGTCCGGGGTCATCAGCACCGAGGTCATCAAGCCTAGCGAGCCGTAACCCTGGGCCACGATGTCGGACTGGACGTCGCCGTCGTAGTTCTTACACGCCCAGACGTAACCGCCCTCCCACTTCAAGCAGGAGGCCACCATGTCGTCGATGAGCCGATGTTCGTAGGTCAGCCCGCGGGAGTCGAACTCCGCCTGGTAACTCTCTTCGAAGATCCGCTGGAACTCGTCCTTGAACATGCCGTCGTAGGCCTTGAGAATGGTGTTCTTGGTGGACAGGTACACCGGATAGTTTTGCTCTAGCGCATAACTGAACGTCGAGTGCGCGAAATCCTGGATCGATTTCTTGAAGTTGTACATCCCCATCACGACGCCGCCGTCTTCGGGGATGCGCACCACCTCGTGCACCATCGGTTCGCTGCCGTCCTCGGGGGTGAAGGTCAGCGTCACCGTTCCGGGCCGGTCCACCTTGAAGTTGGTCGCCCGGTACTGGTCACCGAAGGCGTGGCGGCCGATGATGATCGGCTTGGTCCAGCCCGGAACCAGCCGAGGAACGTTGGAGATGACGATCGGGGCACGGAAGATCGTGCCGCCCAGAATGTTTCGGATAGTTCCGTTCGGCGACAGCCACATCTTCTTGAGCTTGAACTCCTCGACGCGGGCCTCATCGGGGGTGATGGTGGCGCACTTGACGCCGACACCGTGCTTGAGGATGGCTTCCGCCGAGTCGATGGTGACCTGATCATCGGTGGCGTCGCGGTTCTCCATACCGAGGTCGTAGTAGTCCAGGTCGATGTCCAGGTGCGGCAGGATCAGGGTGTCCTTGATCAGCTTCCAGATGATCCGGGTCATCTCGTCGCCGTCGAGTTCGACGACGGTGCCTTCAACCTTGATCTTCGGGCCGGTCTTGCGTCCGCTCGACATGTGAGTCGCCCATCCTCCTTCGCCTCGACGAGCGCTCGCTCGCGGCGCCAACATTACTAGGGCTGATCGAAGGGCCACGCTCCGACCGACTGGCCCGCCTCCCCTGGTGTGCGATAAGCTACGAGCCGGTCATGAGTGCCAGCGTCAAGCCCCGGCTTGCTGGCCGGCAACCCTCCAACCGCGGTGGGGTGCCCTGGGTGATGACCAGGTTGAGCAGCCGCCGCTGGCTGCCCGGCAAGCGCGGGTCCGCCATGACGGGCCCCACGGTAGACAGGGATACCTAATTCATGAGCAAACCCGTAGGCGTCATGAGCACCCCGGAAGCCCAGTGGTCATTCGAAACCAAACAGATCCACGCCGGCCAGGTCGCCGATCCCAGCACTCACGCCCGCGCCCTGCCGATTTATCAAACGACGTCCTACACCTTCGACAACACCGACCATGCCGCCGCATTGTTCGGCCTGGCCGAACCCGGCAACATCTACACCCGGCTGATGAACCCCACCACCGATGTCGTCGAAAAACGCATCGCCGCGCTCGAGGGCGGGGTGGCCGCACTGTTCCTGGCATCGGGGCAGGCCGCGGAAACCTTCGCGATCCTCAATATCGCCGGCACCGGTGATCACCTGGTGTCCAGCCCCCGGCTCTACGGTGGCACCTACAACCTCTTCCACTACACGCTGCCCAAGCTGGGCATCGAGACCACCTTCGTCGATGACCCCGATGACCTGGATTCCTGGCGGGCGGCGGTTCGCCCCAACACCAAGGCGTTCTACGCCGAGACAATCTCCAACCCGAAGATCGACATTCTCGACATCCCCGGCGTGTCTGAGGTGGCCCATGCCAGCGGGGTGCCGCTGATCGTGGACAACACCATCGCAACGCCGTATCTGATCCAGCCGATCTCCCACGGCGCCGACATCGTCGTGCACTCGGCTACCAAATACCTCGGCGGCCACGGCACCGCCATCGCCGGGGTGATTGTCGACAGCGGTAACTTCGACTGGACCGGCGGGCGGTTTCCCGGATTCACCGAACCGGACCCCAGCTATCACGGCGTGGTCTTCGCCGACCTGGGCGCACCGGCTTATGCACTCAAGGCCAGGGTCCAGCTGCTGCGTGACCTCGGTTCGGCCGCAGCACCGTTCAACGCCTTCCTGATCGCCCAGGGTCTGGAGACGCTGAGCCTGCGGATCGAACGCCATGTGGCCAACGCCCTGAAGGTCGCCGAGTTCCTGGACGGCCGCGACGAGGTGAGTACGGTCAACTACGCCGGGCTGCCCGGTTCGCCGTGGCATGCGCGGGCAAAAAAGCTGGCCCCCAAGGGAACCGGCGCGGTGCTGTCCTTCGAACTGGCAGGCGGAATCGAAGCCGGGAAGGCGTTCGTCAATGGTTTCCGACTGCACAGCCATGTCGCCAATATCGGTGACGTCCGCTCCCTGGTGATCCACCCGGCCTCGACCACCCACCAGCAACTGTCTGCCGCTGAACAACGTGCCAGCGGGGTCACACCGGGCCTGGTCCGACTGGCGGTCGGCCTGGAGGGTATCGCCGACATCACCGCCGACCGCGCGGCTTCACGGCTGCGGCGGGCCGTTGAGGGACCCCGACATGACCCTCTCTCCGACGAGCGTCTGAGCGCCGCGACCCTGCCAGCCGAGGGTGCCATTGGCATCGTTGATATCGGACCGCTGACTTGCGAGAACGGCGCGGTCATCGACGATGTCTCGATCGCGGTGCAACGTTGGGGCGAGTTGTCCCCCAACTGCGACAACGTGGTCGTCGTGCTGCATGCCCTCACCGGGGACTCCAACGTCGAAGGCTGGTGGATCGCTACCTGGCGCACCGATCGACAATTAACCGGTGGTGCGCGGTCGCAACCAACGTCCTGGGTGGGTGCCGTGGATCCACCGGGCCCGGTTCATAACGCGACGAAAACCTGGGGTTACGGTTTCGATGATCACGCCCGCGATCAGGTCGGAGTCGCCGACGTTGCCGCACTCGACGGCACTCGGTGTCACCGAGGTCGCCGCCGTCGTGGGCGGTTCCATGGGCGGGGCGCGGGTCTGAGTGGGATGATCGCTACCCGAGCGGGTGCGTTCGGCACTGGTGCTGGCGGTGGGGGCACGGGCGACCGCCGACCAGATCGGCACCCAGAGCTCAGATCGCGGTGCGATCACCTCCGATCCGAACTGCGGCGGAACTACTACCAGCGATCGCCTCCGGATCGGCTTGGCGCTGGCGCGTCGGTTCGTCAATTCGACCTACCGCGGCGAACTGACCACACCCGGTTCGGCAACGACGTATTGTGGGCGCCGAAGATCCGATGTGTCCGGCGAAGGCTACGCGGTGCAGAGTTACTCTGGAGTATCAGGGGTGCCAAGTTGCTGATCGGTTCGACGCCGGCAGCTGCGTGGCCCTGACCGAAACTCTGTCCAATCACGACGTCGGCCGTGGCGGGCCGCTGCCGCCCTGCGGTCGTGCGCAATCCGGTGGTGGTCGGCGGGATCACTCGACCGGCTCTACCCGCTGCGGCTTCAGTCCGAACTTGCCGAGCTGCTACCCGGATGCACCAGCCTGAAGGTCGTCGAGCGAACTACGGTCACGGTTTCCTGCTGGAGATCGATGCCGTGGGCGAGTTGATCCGCCAGACGCTGACTCTGGCCACCGACGGACGCCCATGAACGATCCGCGGCGCGAACGCTCGCTGTCCTTCGGATCGGAGGCCGCCGCCTATGAACGGGGCCGACCCTCCTATCCACCGGAGGTCGCCGACTGGCGCTGCTCGCGCCAACCGGCGACTGGGACGCCCGCGACGTTCTCGACCTCGGCGCCGGTACCGGCAAGCTGACCACTCGGCTGGTCGAGCGGGGCCTGCGGGTATCGCGGTGATCCCATCGCCGAGATGCTTGACATGCTCCGCGGTGCCCCCGCCTGACAATTTCCGCCCTGCTCGGCTCGGCCGAGCAGATTCCGCTGCCCGATTCACACGTCGACGCGGTGCTGGTGGCCCAGGCGTGGCACTGGTTCGACGCCGATCGCGCGGCGGCCGAAGTGGCTCGCGTGCTGTGCATCTGGCGGGCGCCCGGGGTGCTGTGGAACACCCGCGATGAACGCTCCGGCCCGGCTTGGGTCGTGCTGACTGGCGACTGTCGGCCACGAGCACGACCGGGACAACGCCACGGTGGATCTGCCGGAGACCTTCACTGACGTGGCGACCCATCAGGTGCGGTGGATCAACTACATCACCCCGCAGGCATTGATCGACTACGTCGCCTCCCGCAGTTACTGCATCACCTCTCCCGCCGACGTGCGCGCCCGCACCCTCGAGGAAGTCCGCGAACTGCTGGCTACCCACCCATCACTGGCCGGCGCGACCGGGCTGGCACTGCCCTGTGTCACAGCGTCAGGGCCACCCTGAACGCGAAGTCGTAACCCGCTCAGCTAGTTCCCAGCGGGTCACCGCTCAGCTAGTTCCCAGCGGGTCACCGCTCAGCTAGTTCCCAGCGGGTCGATGGTGAAGGCGATGTAGACCACCGCGGCGCAGACCGCCGACATGGTGGCGAAGTCAAGGCGTTTGGAGCGCACCGCCAGCAGACCGGCCTGCTCGTCGGGCAACCCCAGGCGAAGTCCCGCGGCCACCCCGACCCTGATCCCAATCAGCGCGCCGCGCCGCCAGAATCCGGCCGCCACCAACACGAACGCCAGGGTGAAAATGGCCGCGACCGTCAGGATACCGCTCGCAAAGTGGTCATCGAGCCGCTTCTGCCAGTTCCACCACGTTGCTCAGCAGGGGAAGTGCTCTCGGTCGCCCCGCCCGAGGCACCGCCCGGATTCGGCGACAGGTGCCCGGCGACGTCGCGCACCTGCGGTGCCACGTCGCCGGTGAGCTGGCCATCGACCCGACTGACCCCGACATCGACCACCGCGGCACCGGGACGCACCATGTCCGCGGTCAGCATATGCGGCACCCCAGCGGCGGCGACGATGATGTCAGCCTGCCGGGTCAGGGCCGGCAAGTCGCGAGTTCCGGTGTGGCACAACGTCACCGTGGCATTTTCGGTGCGGCGGGTCAGGAGCAGCCCCAGCGGTCGGCCGACGGTGATACCACGACCGATCACCACCACGTGCGCACCGTCGATCTCGACACCAAAGCGCCGCAGCAGCGCCACGATGCCGAGCGGAGTACACGGCAGCGGCGCCCTCTCGCCGAGTACCAACCGACCCAGGTTGACCGGGTGCAGACCGTCGGCGTCCTTGGCCGGGTCGATGCGTTCCAGGGCGGCATTCTCATCAAGGTGGCGCGGCAACGGCAACTGCACGATGTACCCGGTACAGGCCGGGTCGGCGTTGAGTTCGTCGATGGTGGCGTTGAGTTGTGCGGCGCTGACGTCGGCGGGCAGGTCGCGGCGAATCGAGGTGATCCCGACCCGCGCGCAGTCGGAATGCTTGCCGCGCACGTAGGCATGCGATCCGGGGTCGTCGCCGACCAGAACGGTGCCCAGTCCCGGCGTGCGCCCGGCGGCCGTCAACGCGGCCACGCGAGACGCGAGGTCGACGAAAATCTCGTCCCGGGTGAGCTTGCCGTCCAGCGTTTGTGCGGGCACGGCCTACATTGTGCCTATGGACAACGCTCCGGATGTGTTCAGCCCGGCGAAACTGGGTCCCATCACCCTTCGCAACCGTGTCATCAAAGCGGCCACGTTCGAGGGCCGCACCCCCGACGCGCTGGTCACCGACGACCTGATCGCCTTCCACCGGACCATCGCCGCCGGCGGGGTGGGCATGAGCACCGTCGCGTACTGCGCGGTCAGTCCCGGCGGGCGCACCGATGGCAAGCAACTGTGGATGCGGCCCGAGGCACTCGACGGATTGCGGCGCCTGACCGACGCCGTGCATTCCGAGGGTGCGGCGATCAGCGCTCAGATCGGCCACGCGGGTCCGGTGGCCAACGCCGCGTCCAACAAGGCCAAGGCTTTGGCTCCGGTGCGGTTCTTCAACCCGATCGGGATGCGCTTCGCCAAACACGCCGGCCGTGAGGACATCGCCGAGGTGATCGCCGCACACGCGACTGCGACGCGCCTGGCCATTGAGGCGGGGTTCGACGCGGTGGAGATCCACCTCGGTCACAACTATCTGGCCAGTTCGTTTCTGTCGCCGTTGATCAACCGGCGCACCGATGACTTCGGTGGATCGTTGGAGAACCGCGCCAAGGTGGCACGGGGCATCGCGCTGGCGGTGCGCCGCGAATCCGAACGCGACGGCCCGGCACCGATCGCCGTCACGGCCAAGCTGAACATGACCGACGGGGTGCGCGGCGGCATCCCGATCGAGGAGGCGCTGCAGACCGCGCGCTGGCTGCAGGACGACGGTGCACTCGACGCCCTGGAACTGACGGCGGGTAGTTCGCTGGTCAACCCGATGTACCTGTTCCGCGGCGACTCACCCATCAAGGAGTTCGCCGCCGCATTTCCCCCGCCGCTGCGATGGGGCATGCGGTTGACCGGCAAGAAGTTTCTCCGGGAGTACCCCTACCGAGACGCCTTCCTGCTGCGCGACGCCGAGCGGTTCCGTGCCGAACTGACGATGCCGCTGATCCTGCTGGGCGGGATCACCAACCGGGCGACCATGGACAAGGCGATGGCGGAGGGTTTCGATTTCGTCGCGATGGGCCGGGCACTGCTGGCCGAACCGGACCTGATCAACCGCATCCGGGCCGACGACGATCAGAATTCGGTGCGCTCGATGTGCAACCACTGCAACAAGTGCATGCCGACCATCTACACCCGAACACGGTGTGTGGTGACGGGCGGCCCCTAAGCTCTATGCCGATGAGTCAGCCCTCCGCGCCCGTCCTGACCGTCCGCTACAACGGGCCGCCGCGCACCTTCGCCGCCGGACATGACGTTGTCGTGGGCCGCGACCTGCGAGCCGACGTGCGCCTCGCCCATCCGCTGGTGTCCCGGGCGCACATCGTGCTGAGGTTCGACCCCACCACGCCCGGCGGTCGCTGGATGGCAATCGACAACGGTTCGCTCAACGGGATGTACGTCTACGGCCGGCGGGTGCAGGAGGTGGCCATCAGCGACGGCACCACGGTCAACTCTGGGCAATCCGGACGGCCCGCCGCTGACCTTTGAGGTGCCGCCAGCAGGCGCCGCAGGTCGCCGCCCCAGACCTCGACGGTGATGATCCCGGGTCAGCCGACTCAGCCGCCGACCCGCCCGCCATACCAACCGGCGCCGGCCCACGCCCGGCCGCCGCCCCCGCCCCGCGGGCTCCGGCTCCAGGCCCGGCACCGGCCCCAACCCCGGTCCCTGCCCTGTCGGCGGATGCCGCCCCACCCAGATGGGTCCGTCGCCGGCGCGCGGCGGTTCCGGATCGGCTCGGGCGACGTCCATGCTCAAGATCCTGCGGCCCGGATCCTCCGCCGAGGTGCCGCCGGGTGCGCTCAAGGTCGGCCGGGCGACCGACAACGACATCGTGATCCCCGACGTGTTGGCATCGCGCCACCACGCCACCTTGATCCCGACCCCGGGCGGGACGGAGATCGCCGACAACCGATCCATCAACGGCACGTTCGTCAACGGCGACCGCGTCACCACCGCACTGCTCAATGAGGGTGACGTCGTCACCATCGGCAATGTCGACCTGGTGTTTTCCGACGGCAACCTGGTGCGCCGTACCGAGACGGCGGCCACCGGCACGGGCGGGCTCGATGTGCGTTCGGTGACCTGGACGATCGAGAACAACAAGACCCTGCTGAACAACATCTCACTGGTCGCCCGGCCCGGCACCCTGACCGCGATCATCGGCCCGTCCGGTGCCGGTAAGTCCACCCTGGCGCGGCTGATCGCGGGGTATACCCACCCGAGCAGCGGGACCGTCGCCTTCGAGGGCCGCAACGTCCACGCCGATTACGCCGCGCTGCGTTCCCGGATCGGCATGGTGCCCCAGGATGACGTGGTTCACGGGCAGTTGACCGTCAATCAGGCCCTGATGTACGCCGCCGAACTTCGACTGCCGCCGGACACGACCCGCGAGGATCGCCAACAGGTGGTGGCGGAGGTGCTCGGCGAGTTGGAGATGACTCAGCACGCCGATACCCGGGTCGATCGGCTGTCCGGCGGCCAGCGCAAGCGGGCCTCCGTGGCACTGGAGTTGCTGACCGGCCCCTCGCTGTTGATCCTCGACGAGCCGACCTCGGGTCTGGACCCGGCATTGGATCGTCAGGTGATGACGATGCTGCGCGATCTGGCCGACGCCGGCCGCGTCGTGCTGGTGGTGACGCATTCGCTGACCTACCTCGACGTGTGCGATCAGGTTTTGCTGCTCGCCCCGGGTGGGATGACCGCGTTCCGCGGACCACCGGCTCAGATCGGCCCGGTGATGGGAACCACCAACTGGGCGGACATCTTCAGCACCGTGGCCAGTGATCCGCAGGCGGCCAGCGACCGCTACGTCGCTCTGGCCGGCCCGACGCCGCCGCCTCCCCCGGTCGAGGCGCCGTCGGACATCGGTGAACCCACCCACACCAGCCTGCTGCGCCAGTTCTCGACGATCGTGCGCCGCCAGGTCCGGCTGATCATCTCCGATCGCGGCTACTTCATCTTCCTGGCACTACTGCCGTTCATCATGGGTGTGCTGTCACTGGCGGTGCCCGGAACCACCGGGTTCGGGATCCCGGACCCGATGGGCGACGCCCCGAACCAGCCGGGGCAGATCCTGGTACTGCTCAACGTCGGGGCGATCTTCATGGGCACCGCGCTGACCATTCGGGACCTGATCGGCGAACGGGCGATCTTCCGGCGGGAGCAGGCGGTCGGGCTCTCGACGACGGCCTATCTGATGGCCAAGGTGTGCGTGTATTCGGTGTTCGCAATTCTGCAGTCCTCGATCGTCACCGCGATCACGGTCATCGGCATGGGCGGCCCGACCCAGGGTGCGACGGTGTTGGGCAACGCGACACTGGAACTCTTCGTCTCAATGGCCGCGACCACCATTACCGCGGCCATGGTGGGCCTGGCGCTGTCGGCGTTGGCGAAGTCCAACGAGCAGATCATGCCGCTACTGGTGGTCGCAATCATGAGTCAGTTGGTGTTCTCCGGCGGCATGATCCCGGTCACCGACCGGATGGTGCTCGACCAGATGTCCTGGCTGACCCCGGCACGGTGGGGATTCGCCGCGTCGGCATCAACGGTGGACCTGACCACCCTGGTGCCGGGGCCACTGACACCCAAAGATCGTTGGTGGGAGCACACGGCATCGAGTTGGCTGTTCGACATGGCGATGCTGGCCCTGCTGAGCGTGGGCTACCTCGGCTTCGTACGGTGGAAGATCCGGCTGAAGTCCGCACGCTGAACATCGCGCTGCGACGCTTACTCCCCCGAGACATCGAGGCCGTGCGCGGCAGCGAAGGCCAACCCCTGCGCGACGTCGATGCGCGCGCCCCGGCAGGCCGCGGTGGTCCACAGGGTGGGATCGATGCGGGCACCGCGCAGATCGGCCTCCTCGAGTCGCAGGCCCTGGCTGCGCACACCGGAAAGATCGCTGCCCCGCAGCACCGCCTTGCGTAGATCGGCCCGTACCAGCGACGCCTCCCGAAGCCGGCACCCGGACAGATCGACCCCTCGCAAGTCAGCCCCTGCGAGCACGGCGAGGGTGAAGTCGATCTCCTCGCACACGATCGGACGCATCCGGCAGTCCTCGAAGGTCGAACCCAACATGCTGCAGTTACGAAATGTGCTGTGCCACAGTGTGCTGCGCATGAACCGACAGTTCCGGAACGCCGATCCCAGATGCACCGACTCGGAGAGGTCGACACCACCGAAGTCGCATTCGGTGAACACCACCCGCTCGGTGTGCAGGCCGGAGAGGTCCTCGTCCCGGAAGTCATGGCCGGTGAACTCACGGTCTATCCAGTGCGGCATAGCTGAAAGATCATGGCCCATGTGCAAGAGCTTGCTCCGAGGAGGTCGGCGCGGGCGGCACCGGGGGCAGGAGGGTGACGAGTCGACCCGGCGGATGCGGCTCAGCGCAGAATCGGCGGGTAGGTCGGAGACCAGATGGCCTCGCGCACCGCCTCGATGGTGTTGGCCACCTCAATGCGGTTGAGCCCTGCGGCGATCGCCGCATCGGCGACCGCGACCGCGACCGTGGCCGAGACCTCACGCAGCTGACTGATCATGGGCAGCAATCCCTTGGCCTGGTCGGTGGGATCCGCCAGCCCGGCAATGGCTCGAGCCGCGGCCAGGAACATTGCCTCGGACAGGTTGGACGCGCCTGTGACAGTGGCGCCGAGGCCTAAGCCGGGAAACAGCAAAGCGTTGTTGGCCTGACCGATTCGGTAGGTGGTGCCGTTCAACTCCACCGGGCCGAAGGGACTTCCGGTGGCAACCAGCGCCGCACCCCGGGTCCAGCCGAGGATATTGGCCGGGGTCTGTTCGGCCAGTGCGGTCGGATTGGACATGGGCAACACGATGGGACGTTCACATGCGGCATGCATGCTCTCCAGGATCGGCCGGGTGAAGGCGCCGGGCTGGCCAGAGGTCCCGACCAGCATGGTGGGATGCAGGTTCGCCACCACCTCTGCCAGCCCCAGCTGCCCGCCGGCCGCACGCCATGACTCGACCTCGCCGCGGTCCTTGGCGTAGGGCACCTGATAGTCGGCAAGGCCGTCCATCTCGCTGGTGAGTAGGCCGGGGCGATCGATGAGGTACATGCACCCGGCTGCCGCCTCGGCACTGAGGCCTTCCTGTTGCAGCGCGAGACGGATCAGGTCGGCGATGCCGACTCCTGCAGAGCCGGCCCCGAAGATCACGATGCGCTGATCGGTCAACGATTTGCCCGAAACTCGAACCCCGGCCAGAGCACAGGCCAAACCGACGGCGGCGGTGCCCTGGATGTCATCGTCAAACGTGCAGAGCTCACTGCCGTACCGGGCGAGGATCGCGCGAGCCTGGGGTGCGGCCATGTCCTCCCAGTGCAAGATGGCGTTGGGGAACCGTTTACTCGCACTGGCCACATAGGTGTCGATGAACGAGTCGTACTCCTCGCCACGCACGCGGGCATGCTTGAGGCCCAGATAACGCGGGTCGGTGAGTAGCTCTTCGCGATTCGTGCCCACATCCAGGCCGACGGCCAGCACCCTGCTCGGGTCGATTCCCGCTGCCACGGTGTACACGGCCAACTTTCCGATACAGATTTCGATTCCGCCCACGCCCAAGTCACCGATGCCGAGAATCGCCTCGGCATCACTGGCCACGATCAGATCCACATCCTGTGGTCCGAGGCCGGTGGCGGCCAGCGCCCGGTCGATCTCGTCAGTCGCCTTGACGTTCAGAAACACCCCGCGCGGCCGGCGGAACACGTGACTGAACTGCTCGATCGCAGTGCCGACGGTCGGGGTGTAGACAACCGGCAGCATCTCCTCGATGTGCTCGTCGAGCAGTGCATAGAAAAGCACCTCGTTGGTGTCGTGCACCCCGGACAGGAAGGACCACTTCTCGATATCGGTCCCGAGGTCGAGAAACTGTGCGTAGGTTCGGCCCACCTGCTGCTCAAGGGACTCGACTGTGCTGGGCAACATCCCGGTCAGGCCAAGATGTTTGCGTTCTTCGACAGTGAACGCGGTGCCCCGATTTATCTGCGGGTTATCGAGTACATCAATGCCGCGGGCATGGACGCGCATCGCTGGGATCCCATCGGGGCCCCGTTCGATCGAAAACTGTCTGGAAGCCATCGAGAGCGACCCTTCACGTCGGCCGGGAATCGGGTACGGCGATTTCCACGGTGTCGAATTCCCACCCTGCCACGGCCTCAAGTTACCGGCATCCGCAGGCCGCGCCACCACTTCCAGACCAACCAGTCGATCCGCGGGTCGAGATGGGCCACGAGATTGCGGGCGAGATCGTCAGCCTTGACGACGTGGGTCAGGAGAATCTCGAGGGGCGCGTTAATGCACTGGAGACAACCGTGGAAGAGATCAGAACCGAGATCCGCGACTTCCGCACCGCTACGACGGTGAGTTTTAATACCCTGCGTGAGGACTTCGGTGACCTCCGCACTCGCGTCGATCGGGGTTTCACCGAGATGCGCGGCACGCTGGACGCGACCGCTGGCGGACAGCAGCACATCGCCGATCTGATTCAGAGGTTGATCGACGACCAGGACCGTTAGCGGTCCTGCTATCCATGTTTCGCATCCTTATCTTCTCCCCAAACATCACCATTCCCCGAACATCCGGAGTGCATCCAACTGATCGGGCTCGCTGAGTAAATCGACCTTCACCCAACGGTCCAGGAGACCGTATTCCTGTAGTTCTTCGATCTCGAATTGCAGCGGTTGGTCGTCGAACCAGATGAACGGATTCGCCAGTTCGATTGCCTCCAGCTTGCTTGTCGCCCAGGACGTGGGCTTGATTGAGTTCATCAGTTCCAGCGTGGACGGCTGCACGAGTCTGCCCAGAACGGCGACGACTGCTGATGAGTCGCCGTCGCGACACCGCGTGGTCAGCCAGTGAACCGGGTGGCCGCTGTGCACCATCGCAGCCAGGAACTCGTCTGCGTGGTTGGCGAGGGTGCCGTCATGGTTGAGTAGGACACCGTCGACATCCAGATAGATGTTCATCGTTGCCTTCGCCGGCGAGAGAAGCGGGAGGAATGCGTGTTCAAAATCCTATTCTTCTCCCCACGGATCGCCCCGAACACCGGTAACGCGATCCGGATGGTGGCGGCGACCGGATGCGAACTGCACCTGGTCGAGCCGATGGGTTTCGACCTGTCCGAACCAAAATTGCGCCGGGCCGGACTGGACTACCACGACCTGGCGTCGGTGACGGTGCATGCCTCACTGGACGATGCGTGGTCGGCGCTTGCCGGGGCGAGGGTTTTCGCGTTCACCGCGCATGCCACGCGGTCCTACTCCGATGTGCGTTACGGGCCGGGCGACGTGCTGATGTTCGGCCCGGAACCCACCGGCCTGGATGAGGCGACGCTCGCGGATGCGAATATCACCGCGCAGGTGCGCATCCCAATGCTGGCGGGCCGACGGTCACTGAACCTGTCCAATGCCGCCGCCATCGCCGCCTATGAGGCGTGGCGGCAGAACGGTTTCGACGGAGCCGCCGGGCCGGCGACATCAGATACCGGCGCGGTGTAAATCAGACCCGGTGACTTACCAAGTGTCCCAATGGGTCAGCTGCTCAGCCGGGAGTCGCTTTGCCAGCTTGAAGTCGGTGCCCTTGGTATAGGCGATCGGGAACAACCCGCCCTGGGTGTACTGCTCGTAGGGGATACCGAGCAGATCGGCCGCTTTCTTCTCGCCGTCGCCGATCAGGTGCAGCGTGGTCCAGGCCGAACCCAGACCGCGCTCCCGCAGGGCAAGCATGTAACTCCAGACAGCGGGAAGCAGTGAACCCCAGAACGACGCCTGCACGCCGGCGTCGGTGCCCTCCGGACGACCCTCCAGCAGCGGGATCATGAAGACCGGGGCCTTCTCCATGTTCTCGTTGAGGTACTTCGCCGAGCTCACCACCGCGCCGATCTGCTCGTCGCGGATGTCACCACGGACCGGCGGTTCCATGCTCAGGTAGGGCGTACCCATGGAGCGGTAGATATCGGCCAGCGCCTTCTTCTTGGCCGGGTCCTCGACGAACATCCACTGCCAACCCTGGGCGTTGGATCCGGTGGGCGCCTGCAGTGCGATGTCCAGGCACTCCATCAGCACCTCACGGGGTACCGGCTTATCGAAATCGAGGCGCTTGCGCACCGATCGGGTGGTGTTCAGCACTTCATCGGCGGTCAGGTTCAACTTCATGAAGCGAGAGTACCCACCGCCCACTCACCGGAAGTCCCGGGATCGGGACCCGACTACCAGGGTGATGGGCCGCAACCGTTCGGCCATCACCGTCACCGCGCCACTGGCGTTCTGCACCCGGCCGCGGATCAGCAACCCCGGCGCACTCTGGGCCAGCTTGCGGTATCGCGCCCACAAACCCGGCGTGCACACCACATTGACCATGCCGGTCTCATCCTCGATGTTCAGGAATGTCACCCCCCTCGCCGTGGCCGGCCGCTGCCGGTGGGTCACCGCACCGGCGATGAGCACCCGGCTGCCGTCGGGGACCGACAGCAGTCGCTCGGCCGGAATGACCCCGAGAGCGTCGAGATCGTGCCGCAGAAACTGGGTCGGATAGCTGTCCGGTGAGACACCGGTGGCCCAGACATCAGCCGCGGCCAGTTCCACCTCGCTCATGCCGGGCAGTGTCGGGATGTGCGACGACGAGCCCACTCCGGGTAACCGATCGGGCCTTTCCGCCGCGGCGGCCCCGGCCGACCATAACGCCTCGCGTCGGGTGAGATCGAAGCAACCCAATGCCCCGGCAGTGGCCAGCGACTCGGTCTGGGGAACTGAAAGCTGCACCCGAGCAGTCAGATTCAATAGCGAAGCGTATTCGCCGGCGGCCTGCCGTTCGTCGACGATCCGTTGGGCCAGTTCGGTGCCGATGGCACGAACAGCGCCGAGGCCGAGACGGACCGAGGTGCCGGCATCTTCGAGAGTGGCGTGGGCGAGACTGGCATTGACGCACGGACCGTGCACGACGACGCCGTGCCTGCGAGCATCGGCCACCAACGACTGGGGCGAGTAGAAACCCATCGGCTGGGCCCGCAGCAACGCCGCGCAGAACGCCGCCGGGTGATACAGCTTGAACCAGGACGAGTAGTACACCAATGAGGCGAAAGACAGCGAATGACTCTCCGGGAAGCCGAAATTGGCGAAGGCCGCGAGTTTCTCATAGATCCGGTCGGCGATCTCACCGGTGATTCCGTGACGGTCCGCCATCCCGGTGTAGAACCGGCCCCGCAGTCGCCGCATCTTCTCCGTGGAACGCTTGGAACCCATGGCCCGGCGAAGCTCGTCTGCCTCGGCGGGTGAGAAACCCGCGCAGTCCACCGCCAACTGCATCAACTGCTCCTGGAACAGCGGCACACCCAGTGTCTTTCGCAGCGCCGGTTCCATCGACGGGTGCTCGTAGGTCACAGGTTCCAGCCCGTTGCGTCGCTTGATGTAGGGATGCACCGAGCCGCCCTGGATCGGCCCGGGACGGATCAGTGCCACTTCCACCACCAGGTCATAGAACACCCGCGGTTTCAGGCGCGGCAGGGTGGCCATCTGGGCACGGGACTCCACCTGGAACACCCCCACCGAATCGGCGCGTTGCAGCATCTCGTAGACGCCCGGATCGGACAGGTCGAGACGGGCCAGATCGACCTCGATGCCCTTATGCGCGGAGACCAGGTCAATGGCGTAGTGCAGTGCCGACAGCATGCCCAGGCCGAGCAGATCGAACTTCACCAAACCGATTGCCGCGCAATCATCTTTGTCCCACTGCAATACAGTTCGATTCGCCATCCGGGCCCATTCCACCGGGCACACATCGGCGATCGGCCGATCGCAGATCACCATTCCGCCGGAATGGATACCCAGATGCCGGGGCAGATCGGCGATCTGGTCCGCCAGGTCGGTCACCGACTCCGGGATGTCGTCGGCGCACTTGCTCCAGGCGTCCTGCTGACCCTGCGAGAAGCCCAGCGCCCGGGCCATATCCCGGATCGCGCTGCGTCGGCGGTAAGTGATCACGTTGGCGACCTGGGCGGCGTAGTCGCGGCCGTAGCGGGTGTAGACGTACTGGATGACGCGTTCGCGAAGATCCGACTCGATATCGATGTCGATATCGGGCGGCCCGTCACGCGCCGGGGACAGGAATCGTTCGAAGAGCAGGCCGTTGGCCACCGGATCGACGGCGGTGACGCCGAGGGCGTAACAGACCGCCGAGTTGGCCGCCGACCCGCGGCCCTGGCACAGGATGTCATTGCGGCGGCAGAACTGGGTGATGTCGTGCACCACCAGGAAGTAGCCCGGGAAATTGAGGCTGGAGATGACGTTGAGTTCCCGTTCTATCTGCGCATACGCCGCCGGAGCGCTCGCCGGCGGACCGTACCGTCCGGCTGCACCGACCATCACCAGTTGACGCAGCCAGCTGTCCTCGGTGTGCCCCTCAGGGGTGTCGAAGGGCGGTAGCCGCGGGGCGATCAGTGCCAGCTCGAACGAACACTGCTCGCCGAGATCAGCTGCTGCCGTGACGACTTCGGGACATCGGGCGAACAGTCGTGCCATCTCATCACCGGAACGCAGATGTGCACCTCCTCGGGGCGTCAGCCAGCCGGCCGCATCATCGAGGGACTGCCGCGCCCGGATCGCCGCCATGGCCATCGCCAGCCGGCCGCGAGTGGGCTCGGCGAAGTGCGCTGCCGTCGTGGCCACCACACCCACCCCGAACCGGGCCGCCAGGCCGGCGAGTGCGGCGTTGCGCTCGTCGTCGATCGGGTCGCCGTGGTGAGTGAGTTCGACGCTCACCCGGTCGGTGCCGAATCGGTCCACCAGATCAGCCAACGCACCAGCAGCCGCATCCGATCCACCGGTTGACAGTGCCTGTTGCACATGGCCTTTGCGGCATCCGGTCAGAACCTGCCAGTGCCCACCAGCGGCTTCGGTGAGAGCGTCATAGTCATAGCTTGGCTTGCCCTTCTCGCCGCCGGGCTGGCTGCCTGCTTCGCCATCGAACACAGCCGCCGGTAACCCTCCGGTCCGCGGGCCAGGATCAGCAGGTGCGGTCCGGGCGGATCGGGTTCCTGTGTACGAGGGGTGTTGCCCAGTGACAACTCGGCACCGAAGACGGTGCGCATGCCCAGTTCGCGGGCCGCCTCGGCGAAACGCACCACGCCGTACAGCCCGTCGTGGTCGGTCAGTGCGATCGCCCGCAGGCCCAACCGCGCGGCTTCGGAGACCAGTTCCTCCGGTGTGCTGGCGCCGTCAAGGAAGCTGAACGCCGAATGGGCATGCAGTTCGGCGTAGGGCACCACCGAGCGAGGGCGCTCGGCCAAGGGCGGCGGCTGGTATGCCTCGCGCTTGCGGGACCAGGCCGGGGCGTCACTGCCGTCGGGCTCCCGCGGACGGCCGTTGAGTACCCGCGCCATCTCGGCCCAGGTCGGCGGCCCGTCGTCCCATCCCACTCGCGCACTATATCGAACATATGTTCGGTATAGGAATATGCTCCGCAACGCCTACGCTGAGCGGGTGAGCTCAGAACCCCAGACCCATCCCGCCGAACCACACGTCGGTGCAATCAACACCAAACTGAACTGGTTGCGCGCCGGAGTGCTCGGCGCCAATGACGGCATCGTCTCGGTGGCCGGCATCGTGGTCGGCGTCGCCGCCGCCTCCACCGAACACGGGCCGATCATCACCGCCGGAGTCGCCGGCCTGGTCGCCGGTGCACTGTCGATGGCACTCGGTGAGTACGTGTCGGTGAGCACCCAGCGCGACACCGAACGTGCCCTGCTGGACAAGGAGCGCCGGGAACTCATCGAGGAACCCGAGGCCGAGTTCGAGGAGCTCGTCGGTATGTACCAGGCCAAGGGACTCTCGCCGGAGACCGCTCGCGCGGTGGCCGCCGAACTCACCGAGCATGACGCGTTCGCCGCCCATATCGACATCGAACTGGGAATCGACCCGAACGAGTTGACCAACCCGTGGCATGCCGCGATCTCATCGGCGATCGCCTTCACCGTCGGGGCGCTGCTACCGCTGCTGGCTATCCTGCTGCCGCCGCCGTCGGCGCGCATCCCGGTCACCTTCGTGGCCGTTCTGATCGCCCTGGGTATCACCGGCTGGGTCAGTGCCCGACTCGGTGGCGCCGACCCGGTTCGCGCAACGCAACGGGTGGTGATCGGTGGGGCGATTGCCATGGCGGTCACCTACGCCATCGGCCGCCTCGTCGGCGGCGTCCTCTGACGGCCCTAGCTACCCGGGCTCGTTCGGCCGGATTTAGGTGAACTGCACCGGCACTGTCACGGTCGGGGACTTGGACGGCCTGTCATCGGTCAGGACGGCCACGCCGGTCGGGTCCTGATCGTTGAGATCCAGCTCGTAGATCGCGGGGTTCTCATACACGCGGTAGTAGTACTTCAGGTTCTTCGTGTCGGCGACGCTGGTCCAGAGCGTGTACTCCGTCGACTCAACACCGGTGTCCGTCACGTTGCGCAGAATCCCGCGCGGCAGATCAAAGTTGTTCATCACGTGCCACGCCGTCCACACTGCTTCAGCACCGGTCGGATCGGCATAGGAATCGCGCGCGTAAAGGCTGGCGCGAATGAAGCGATCAGGTGAGTTGCTGCCGCCCGGCATGCCGACGTACCCATTGCCCATCGTCATCTTGTAACTCTGCGAACCGCCGGCTGTGATCGGGCCGGCCGGGTTGTAAGGCGACAGCGACTTGAAGTGCTCCCAGTTGTCCAAGTGAAACTCGAAACGTGGCGGGTTCGTCACGCAGCCTCCCGGTGACTCGATGATCGTCGGCGGCTGGTTCGGGGTGTGCCATTCGCAGATGATCGTCTTCCCGCTGGCATCGCCGACGCGCAGGTGCAGCGGCAGTTGGCCTTTCGTTGTTGGGGTGAAGGGGAACTCGGTGTCGACGACGACGACGTCGCCGGACAGTAGAACCGCCTCGGCTTCGGCGGTCGTTGAGCAGTTGCCCAGGAGATAGAGCACAACCTGCCAGCCGGCGATTGCCTTGTCACGATTACCATCCGACACCGGGGAGAACTCGGTGAACCCGGAGAGGTTGAAAACCCCTGCCACCAGACCCTTCTCGTTCATCCCGTCAGAGCCCAGCGAGTGCTTCCCGCCTGCGATCAGCACATTGCCGCCGAACGGGTACTTGTTCGTCCACTGCATCCCGTCGGTGCCCGAGCTGGTGTCGCCGACGAACTTCTGCCCGCGGGGGAAGTAGCCGACGCACTCCGGCAGCGGCGTGTCGAACTCCATTGTCCTTGCGTAGATGACATCGCCGTTGTCGGCCGTCAGTCGAATCCCGGTGCACATGTGGCTTCTCCTATTGGTTGCTGAATCCCGCGTCAATCGGTGAACTCGGCGACCCCGTCGTCGAGCACGACCCGGGCGTTGGAACCATCGGGACCGGCGGCGGCGGTGCGATAGACCGCGCGGCCGCCCCCGGTACGCCAGATCGACGTCGTGAGTATCTCGCCGGGAAAGACCGGGGCGGAGAACCGCGCCGCCACCGCGGTCAGGCGCGCCGCCTGTCCGCCGGCCAGTTCGCCCAGCAGCGCCCGGTACGAAGCCGTAGGTGCACACAATCCGTGCAGGATCGGCGTGGGGAAGCCGGCCATTTCCCGAGCGAACCACGGGTCGCTGTGCAGCGGGTTGCGATCTCCGGAGAGCCGGTAGATCAGGGCCTGGTCGGCCCGGGTCGGCAGGGCGATGCGTGCGTCGGGTTCGCGGTCGGGAACTCCGGGGCTGACGGACGCTGGCCGGGCGCCCGCCGAATCCGCCGTCACCCCGGATCACCAGCGTCGTCAGCGTCTCGGCGACGTGGGCGCCGGTGGCCGGATCGCTACCGCGGGCACGCAGCATGATGATGGCGTTCTTGCCTGGGCCCTTGTCCTGGATGTCGGCCACTTCGGCGATAACCGACAACGAACCAGACGGCAGCGGCGCTGAGAGCCGGATCTCCTGAGACCCGTGCAGCAACATGCCCCAGTTGAAGGAGCCCACCAGTGGTGTTGCGGCGAAGCCCATACAGCAGATCACCGCGAAGGTGGGCAGTACCTGCTGGGGAACGTCGTGGCTGTTCTCGGTGGTGAATGCGATGTCGTCGGTCCCGGCTCCGACGCCGAGTGCGTAGAGCAGGGTGTCTCGATCGGTCCACTCGTAGACCTTGGGGGCGGTCACCGCACCGATTGCCGAGGGGTCGATCGCCATTGCCGAGCTCCTTGTTCGTGGATGGGGTTCCATGGTCGCACTGGATTGATTTCGCCCTGCCGGGCCTGCGTTGATTCCGCCCCGCCGGGGCTGCGTTGATTCCGCCCCGCCGGGGCTGCGGATCGTGCACGCTGTCGTTATGCACGTTTCCCGAAAGTTCTCCGGCGGTCGCGGTGTCGCTGGTGTTGGTCAGCCTGGCCGCCCAGGGCAGCAGCGCACCACCTCAGGCGCGCGATATCACGCTGACGCTCATCCGGCACGGGGAGTCGGAGGCCAACGCGGCAGGTCGCCTCCACCACGGTTCCCGGCCCCCGCTGACGCTTCACCGGTCAGGAACAGGTCGCCGCGTTGGCGAATCGGCTCTCGGTGACGGCTTCGACGGTGTCTACGCCTCACAGCTGGTGCGCACCCAGCAGAGCGCCGCGCCGTTGTCGAAGGAACTCGGCGAACAGGTGACCGTGTTGCCGGGCCTGAATGAGATTCCTGCGGGCTGGTTCGAGGGCATTCCGATGTCAGACACCTCAGGCACCTTTCTGCTGGGACCTCAGGCCTGGCTCAGGGGTGACCGCAGGTTCGGCATTCCGGGTTCGGAAGACGGCGACGAGTTCAACGGCGCGTTCACCGGTGCCGTTCAGAAGATCTACGACAGTGGCGATGACAAGCCGGTCGCGTTCTCCAGCGGGCTTGCGGTCATGATGTGGACACTGATGAACGCGCGCAACGGAAAACAGAGCCTGCTGACCGATCACCCGCTGCCCAACGTCGGCCGGGTGGTGCTCACGGGTAACCCGACGATGGGGTGGACCCTGGTGGACTGGGATGGGATCACCAACTTCGCCCTTGACGACTGACGCGCTCTTCGCGATGCCGCTGCGCGTGCGGTACGTGGAGTGCGACATGCAGGGGCGGGCTTTCAACGGCCACTACCTCACCTGGGTCGACATGGCCCACACCGAGGCACTGGGTTCAGTGGCCGGTGGATTTCAGACGTTTGCCGAACGCGGCATCGACTTCGTGGTGGCCGCGGCGGAGTTGCGGTTCCGCCGCCCGGCCCGGTTCAACGACGAACTCATCGTGAACGTCGCGATCGAACCCCCCGGACGCACCTCGCTGCGGAGCCGCTACACCCTCGACCGCGGGGATGAACTGATCGCTGAGGCGACCATGACTCACGTCTGCGTCGATGCGACGACCTTCGAAAAACAGCCGTGGCCGGACTGGTTCCGCGACGAACTGGCTCATTCATAGACCCCTTCCAGATACCACCGGCGCTGGCGGTAACACAGCAGTAGCGCGGTGCCGGCCAGCAGCACCTGGGCGCACACGGTTCGCTCCTCATCCACCGGCCACGGCCCGGCCCACCAACTCAGTTCGCCCCGGTAGCGCACCGCTGCGCCATCCAGTCGGGCCGGCGCGGCGGTGAACAGCCCGCGGTCGGTCACCTCGACCGAGTGCCCCGGGTGTCGAGAAGCTCCACCGGCTCGTCGAGAAGCACCGCCGGTGCGGGCTGTGGCAGTCGGCCCGGCGGGCCGGTCGAGCGGCGCCCGGGGACCGGCTCGTCGCCGAACGGGGTCAGGGTTATCCGCTCGGTGGGCACTCGGCGCCGCTGAGCACCGGCACCTGTACGGCCCGGGACCCAGCAGACCCTGTACCCGTACCAGCGCCCGATTGGCCCGCATCCGATCGTCGGCGCCGAGGCCACCCCACAGTGGTAACTGCAGCGCCTCCGCGATACCGACCTCCACGGGTTGCAGTCGCAGCATCGTCACCGGACCGGTGGGGCCCGTCCCGCGCCGGTGCTGATCCCCCGGTTGCTGCGCTCCTGCCCGCCGGGAGGTCAACCAACCGTCGAGTTGCCAGCGCACCCGGTCGGCGGTGGCGTCTTCCGGTCAGTGGTTCGGCACACCGCCATACCCGGCTGTGTTCGCCGCCGCCGGCGGTGACGGCATGGATGGCCAGCCGGGTACATCCGACGCCGACCGTCTCCAGGTTGCGATGTAGGGCTCCGGCCAATGTCCGCCCGGCGAAGGCGGCGGCATCGACCCGGTCAATCGGTGGGTCGCACCGTAGTACCGCATCGAGATCCGGCGGCAACTCGCGCCCGTCCGGCCTGCGCGCGGGCTCACCCGGGCAACACGGTGGGCCGCCACGGCATCGGGACCGAAACGAGGGCCACGTCCCGGCGCGGCAATGCGGCGAAATCACCGAGGGTTCGGATCCCCATGCGCCACAACAGATCCGCAAGCGCTTCCCGGCCGATACCGGACAGGCTCGGCTCCACGTGCAGTTGCCTGATCGACAGTCCCGACAGGAACAGCGCATCCTCGCCGGGCGCAACCACCTCCCCGGCCCTGGCCGCGAAGACCGCCGTCGGCAACTCATCGGCGATTCCCACCTGACACTCGGCTCCGGCCGCGGCGACGCGTCGACCAACCGTTCGGCGGCCGTGGCTTCGGAACCGAAGTAGCGGGCCGCGCCACGCCGGCAGCACCACCAACCCCGGCCGCAATATCTCAGCCCGAGGCACCACGTCGTCCACCGCGACCGTGACGCTCTCGAAGAAACGCGCATCGGGCCGCATCGGCGGGGACGACATGCACCTGTGGGCAGCGCGCCGGGCATCGCGGCGGCGCAGACCGCGCCGCACCCCGGCCATCCGTGCCGCCGCCGAGCAGGCGATCACCCGATTGGCGGAGGTGACCGCGACCGCTGCGGTAGGCGTAAGTCCGGCCGATGCCGCCGCGGCCACGGCCTACCAGTCCATGCACCAGATGGCCAGTACCCGGGTGCTCACTGCCGTCCCCGGGTCCGGATCGACACCCGCACCGCGCTGATCCGGCCGTAGCCGGCCACCGGCATACCGCTGGAATCTCCGGGGCCGGTGGTGATCTCGTAACCAGACACCCGGGCATCCATCCGCATCGAGGCACCCTGCCAGTCACCCTGCGTAACCAGCAGGGTGCAACCCCGCTGCCGGGCCCGGGCCACCACGGCCCGCGCGCGCGTCGCGGGAATGCACCAGGCCGGCCAGACCGAGCACCACCAGATCCATGCCATCCATCAGCACTGCGGCCACTTCGACCGGGTCGGTGCCCGGCTTCGGGATCACGGCCAGCCGACTGAGATCCGCGCCCATCTCCGCGGCGGCCAGCAATCCGAAGTCCGGCAGTCCCACGACGGCCACATGGCCGCCAGCGGCGCCTCACCGCCGCGGCCATACTCACCGGCAGCGACCGGGCGCCGGAGAGAACCGCGACCACACCCTTCGGCAGGCCCGTCACCCCCGTCACCACCGACTCGGGCACCTCAAGCGCAGGTGATCGAACACCTACCCGCCCGGATACCGCCGCCATCTGCCGCCGCAGCTGTTCTAGCTGCTCAGAGCGGTCGGGTCGACCCTTCTCCAGGGCAATCGCCGCCGTCATCGCCCACCTCCAGCTGCGATCGGCACTCACGTTTTTCGAATATATGTTCGATGAAATGAGTAAACACCCGCCCGGCGGTCAGCGTCAAGGGCTCACTCCCACTCGATGGTGCCGGGCGGTTTGCTGGTCACATCGAGCACCACCCGGTTGACCTCGGGTACCTCGTTGGTGATCCGGGTCGAGATGCGCTCCAGTACGTCATAGGGCACCCGGGTCCAGTCGGCCGTCATGGCGTCCTCACTGAATACCGGCCGCAACACGATCGGGTGTCCGTAGGTGCGACCGTCACCCTGCACGCCGACGGAGCGAATATCGGCCAGCAGCACCACCGGACACTGCCAGATCTGGTGATCCAAGCCCGCCGACGTCAACTCCTCGCGAGCGATCAGATCGGCACGGCGCAGCGTATCGAGTCGGCCCGCGGTGACTTCACCGATGATCCGGATGCCAAGACCGGGACCCGGGAAGGGTTGGCGGGCAACGATTTCCTCGGGCAGCCCGAGTTCACGGCCGACGGCACGGACCTCGTCCTTGAACAGCAGTCGCAGCGGTTCAACGAGGGTGAACTTCAGATCCGGCGGGAGGCCACCGACGTTGTGATGACTCTTGATGTTCGCCGTTCCACTGCCGCCGCCAGATTCGACGACATCGGGGTAGAGCGTGCCCTGCACCAGGAACTCGATGTGCCCCCCATCGGAATCGGCGCCGGAATCCTTGTCGGCCAATAACTCTCGCACCGCAGCCTCGAAGGTTCGGATGAACTCGCGGCCGATGATCTTGCGCTTACCCTCCGGATCCCGGACCCCCGACAGTGCCTCCAGGAAGCGCTCCTCGGCGTCGATGGTCACCAACCGGGCGCCGGTAGCCGCCACGAAGTCCCTCTGCACCTGCGCGCGTTCACCGGCCCGCAGCAGGCCGTGATCAACGAACACACACGTCAACCGGTCACCGATGGCCCGCTGCACCAGTGCGGCCGCCACCGCGGAGTCCACCCCCCCGCTCAATCCGCAGATGGCGTTCCCGTCCCCGATCTGCTCGCGAACCCGCTCGATGAGGGTCTCGGCGATGTTGGCCGGCGTCCAGTCCGCGTCGATACCGGCGAAGTCGTGCAGGAATCGGCTGAGCACCTGTTGGCCGTGCGGTGTGTGAATCACCTCCGGGTGGTACTGCACCCCGGCGAGCCCTCGACTGCGATCCTCGAACGCCGCCACCGGAGCACCGGGACTGGTCGCCACCACCTCAAATCCAACCGGCGCTACGGTCACCGCGTCGCCGTGGCTCATCCACACCGGCTGCGTACCCGGCAGCCTCGAATGAAGTTCACCGCCAAGGACATTCAACTCGGTGCGACCGTACTCACTGGTGCCGGTGCGCTCAACGGTGCCGCCGAGCGCCTGCGCCATGGCCTGGAACCCGTAACAGATACCGAATACCGGGATTCCGAGGTCGAACACACCCGGATCAAGCTGGGGTGCGCCATCGGCATAAACACTGGCCGGCCCGCCGGACAGTACGATCGCCCGCGGGTTCCTGGCCTTGATCTCCTCGACGGTCGCGGTGTGCGGAATCACCTCGGAGAACACCCGGGCCTCCCGGACTCGTCGGGCGATCAACTGGGCGTATTGGGCACCGAAATCGACCACCAGGACGGGTTGCACCGGCACAGTCTAAGGGCGATCGCACTCAGCTACCGACGGTCAGTCCGACCTTCTGAAACTCCTTGAGGTCGCAATAGCCGGCCTTGGCCATCGAACGCCGCAGCCCGCCGACCAGGTTCAGTGAGCCGAACGGGTCATCCGACGGCCCGTTGAGCACCTCGTCGAGGGACGGCCGCTCGCCGAGGGCCACCTGAAACAGCGCCCCGCGGGGCAGCGAGGGGTGCGCGGCGGCGGCCGGCCAGAACCATCCGTTGCCGAGCGACTCGGTCGCCACGGCCAGGGGCGTTCCGAGGAGCACCGCGTCGGCGCCGCACGCGATGGCCTTGGGGGTGTCACGCGGGTGATCGACGCCGTCGGCGAGCACGTGCACGTACCGACCGCCGGTCTCGTCGAGGTACTCCCGCCGGGCCGCTGCGGCGTCAGCGATCGCGGTGGCCATCGGCACGCTGATGCCGAGCACCTCGTCACTGGTGGTCGCGCCCAGCGTGGAGCCATAGCCGACGATGACACCGGCCGCGCCGGTCCGCATCAGGTGCAGGGCCGTGCGATGGTCGGCCACACCGCCGGCCACCACCGGGACGTCGAGTTCGGAGATGAAGGTCTTCAGGTTCAACGGTTCGTGATCGAACGCCACCCGTTCGGCAGAGATGATGGTGCCCTGGATGACCAGCAGGTCGATACCCGCCGCAACCAACCCCGGTGTGAGGGCCTGAGCGTTCTGCGGACTGACCCGTACCGCGGTGGTGATTCCGGCGTCGCGGATCCGGGCCACCGCCGCAGCGAGCAGATCAGGGTCCAGCGGGGCCGCGTGCAGTTGCTGCAGCAGCCGGATGGAGGCCGACGGGTCCGGCCCCTCCGCCAACTCGATCACCTGGGCGATCCGGGCCTCGACATCGGCATGCCGACCAATCAGTCCCTCACCGTTGAGGACACCCAACCCGCCGAGGCGGCCCAATTCGATCGCGAACTCCGGCGAGACCAGAGCGTCGGTCGGGTGCGCCACGACCGGGATCTCGAATCGGTAGGCGTCCAACTGCCAGGAGGTGGACACGTCCTTCGACGAGCGGGTGCGCCGGGCCGGCACGATGTTGATCTCGGCGAGTTCATAGGTGCGACGAGCGGTTCGGCCCATGCCGATTTCAACCATGTCACGCATGATGTGGGTGCCTACCGGGCGTAGTAGTTAGGTGCTTCGACGGTCATGGCGATGTCGTGCGGGTGACTCTCCTTGAGCCCGGCGGCGGTGATCTGGACGAAACGCGCCCGCTGTAGGTCGGCGATGTTGGATGCACCGGTATAGCCCATCGCGGCGCGCAGGCCGCCGGTGAGTTGATGGATCACGGTGGCTAGCGGCCCGCGGAACGGCACCCTGCCCTCGATGCCCTCAGGCACCAGTTTGTCCTCGGAGAGAACGTCGTCCTGGAAGTACCGGTCCTTGGAGTAGCTCCGCGCGGCGGATCCGGCCTCGCCTCGGCCCTGCATGGCACCAAGAGAGCCCATGCCGCGGTAGCTCTTGAACTGCTTGCCGTTGACGAAGATCAACTCGCCCGGGGCCTCGGCGGTGCCGGCCAGCAGCGAGCCCAGCATCGCCGTTGACGCACCGGCGGCGAGTGCCTTGGCGATGTCGCCGGAGTACTGCAGGCCGCCGTCGGCGATCACCGGGACCCCGGCGGGCGCGCAGACAGCGGAGGCTTCGAGGATGGCCGTGATCTGGGGCGCCCCCACCCCGGCCACCACGCGGGTGGTGCAGATCGAACCGGGGCCGACACCCACCTTGACCGCATCCGCGCCCGCCTCGACGAGAGCCGCCGCCGCGCCGCGGGTGGCAACGTTGCCGCCGACGATCTCCACGCGGTCGCCGACTTCAGCCTTGACCTTCCCAACCATGTCCAGCACCAGGCGGTTGTGGGCATGGGCGGTGTCGACCACCAGGACGTCGACGCCGGCGTCGACCAGGGCCATGGCCCGATCCCAGGCGTCATCGCCGACGCCGACTGCGGCCCCCACCAGCAGTCGCCCGTCGCTGTCCTTGGTGGCCAGCGGGTGCTTCTCGGTTTTGACGAAGTCTTTGACAGTGATCAGCCCGGTCAGCCGTCCGTGCCCGTCGACGATGGGTAGCTTCTCAATCTTGTTGCGCCGCAGCAGACCCAGCGCCGCATCAGCGGTGACCCCCTGCTGAGCGGTGATCAAGGGCGACTTGGTCATCACCTCCGCGACCCGCTTACCCATATCCACTTCGAAGCGCATGTCCCGGTTGGTGATGATGCCCACCAACCCACCATCGCCGTCGACGACCGGCAGGCCGGAGATGTGGAACCGGGCGCACAGGGCATCGACTTCGGCCAGGGTGTTCTCCGGCGAACAGGTCACCGGATCGGTCACCATGCCGGCCTCCGAGCGCTTGACCATTTCCACCTGGCCGGCCTGTTCGGTGATCGAGAGATTGCGGTGCAGAACCCCCATTCCGCCGGCCCGGGCCATCGCGATCGCCATCCGAGCCTCGGTCACGGTGTCCATGGCCGAGCTGACCAGCGGCACCCGCAGGCGGCCGCAGCGGACGCCGGTGAGTGGCGGGTCGGCGTTGGCGGGCACCACGTCCGAGAGGCCGCTCGGCAGCAGCAGCACGTCGTCGAAGGTCAGCCCCAACATGGCGATCTTGTTCGGGTCATCCCCGCCGGTACGCACCGGGGCTTTGGCGCCTTCGGCAATAGACATTGCCTCATCCTATCGGCTCCAATGGCCGGTATCTGGCGTGATGCCCGAGACGCTGCGTAGGCTGTCGATGTGCGCGATGACCTGCCACCCGGCCTGCCGCCCGACCCGTTCGCCGATGACCCGCACGATCCATCGGCGGCACTCGACGCGCTGAGCCGGGCCAACCGCTCGATCCGCAGGAATGCCCGCGGTGGAGGCCGATCTGGCCGACCTCGCGGTCTACGAGAACCTGCTGGCACGCAAGGGCGTCCGCGGTCTGGTGGTGTGCTGCGAGGAGTGCCGCGAAGATCATTTCCATGACTGGGATATGTTGCGGGCCAATCTTCTTCAGCTGTTGATCGACGGCAGCGTGCGACCACACGAGCCTGCCTACGATCCCGAGCCTGACGCTTACGTCACCTGGGACTACTGCCGCGGTTACGCCGACGCCGCGCTCAATGAAGCGACGTCAGACTACGACGGCTTTCGCTAACCGGCCGGAACCGGCAGCGGAGCGACCGCTTCGGTAGTGGTGGCGATCACCGGTGCCTCTTCGATGGCGACCTCGGCAGGAGTGTCTGCCGGCGTCTCCGCCTGGGCTGTCTCCGCCTGGGCTGTTTCCCGCCTGGGTCGCCGGGGCGGCGGCACTGGCGGCCGTGGTCGTGGCCGCCCTCTGCGCGGCTGTCGTCGTCGCCGCCGGGGCGGCGCTGGTCGCTGTCGTCGCCGCCGGGGCGGCGCTGGTCGCGTCGTCGCCGCCGGGGCGGCGCTGGTCGCGGTCGTCGCCGCCGGAGCGGCGCTGGTCGCGGTCGTCGCCGCCGGAGCGGCGCTGGTCGTGGTCGTCGCCGCCGGAGCGGCGCTGGTCGCGGTCGTCGCCGCCCGGAGCGGCGCTGGTCGTCGTATCGTCGCCGCCGGAGCGGCGGTCGTCGTCGATGGTGGTGTTCCTCGCGGACTGGGTCTCGCAGATCCCCATGGCGGCGCTGGTCGCGGTCGTCCCGGACGTCGATGTCGTCGGGGCCGATGTCGTCGGGGCTGAGGTGGGCGTGCCTGAGGTCGCCGAGGTTGGGGTCGCCGACGTTGGGGTCGCCGACGTTGGGGTCGCCGATTCCGGTGTACTCGTCGCGGAGTCGGTCGGCGGGACGCTCGGAGTGCTGGTCGGCGGCGCGACCGCCGGAACCAGATCGGTGGCCAACGGTGGCACCGTATAGATGATGCCCGGTGGAGCGGTGGCCGCCGGATCGCGCTCCACCACCTTGGCCGACAAGTCGTTGAATTGAGTCAGCAACTCCTGCTTCTGCTGCCCATCTTCGATGGTCGCGACCTGGGTGCTGACCGCCACCAACCTGTCCTGGGCCTGGGCCCAATCACCGCGGGCGATGAGGTCCTGCACCTGGTTCATTTCGGTCCGTGCCGCGAGTGCCACCTGGTCGTCGCGGACTTCCTTCGGTGCGCCGAAGAGCATCGAGCGCAGACCGTAGAGGGCATCGCCGGGACCGGCGCCGGCCACCACGGCGCCGAAGCCACCGATGGCCATCACTGCGGCGGCCGCGGCGCCGACGACGCTGAGCCCGCGACGGCTCCGGGTGGGCGTGGCGCTCCATTTCTCCCGCGGTGAGCTGACCGGACTCTGCGCCCGGCCGGCATTCAATGCGGCGATCGCGTCGGCTTCGGAAATCAGACCGGTTGACGGCGGAAAACGCGACTCGTCGCGCCAGCCACCGAGTAGCGCCGCCAAATCGGCGTCGACGGCATCCTGGGGTGCGACCGGGCGACCGGAAGCCAGCGCATCGATGAAACCATCGCTGCGGCGAATGGCGTCCAGGGACGGCTCCGCGCGGGGGTCAAATCCTTGGGGGTCAAATCCTCGGGGGTCAGACATGATGGTCCCCCGACACGTCGTATCCCGATCCGGCGATCTCGGACTTCAGCCGCGCCAGGGCGCGATGTTGAGCGACCCGGACGGCGCCCGGCGTGCTGCCGACGGCCTCAGCGGTCTCCTCGGCCGACAGCCCCACCACGATACGAAGGTTGAGGATCTCGCGTTGTTTCTCCGGCAGCACCGCGAGCAATTTGGCCATCCGGGCGGCCGAGTCGGATTGCAGGGCCATCTGCTCGGGTCCGGAGTCCGGCGCGAGCCGTTCCGGGACCACCTCGGTGGGTTCGGATCGGTTGCGGCCCGCCGCGCGATGCGCGTCGGCGACCTTGTGCGAAGCGATGCCGTACACGAATGCCAGGAAGGGGCGTCCCTGATCCTGATAGCGCGGCAGCGCCTGGATGGCGGCCAAGCAAACCTCCTGAGCTACGTCGTCAGCCGAGAGCCCACTGCGCTCCGCGGCCCCCACTCGGGCCCGGACATACCGGACCACGATCGGGCGGATGATCTCCACTACTTCCCGGAGCGCATTCCGATCGCCTGCCACGGCCTCGGCCACGGCAGCGTCGAGACGCTCTCCTGGAATGGTCATCGGCGGCGGCATCTCCAACGTTACGTACCGGGGGTTTCCGGCAGGCTGGCCCGATTACTGACAATATCGGCCGGAACTGCAGATGGGCGGTTAGCGGCTGCTCCAGCGGCCACCGTGGCGCGTGACGAAGGCGGCCGTTCGGTCACGGATCCGCGCCACCTCGGCCGGACTGTGCGCCGCACTTCCGATCCCGGACAGCAGGCAGGCCAGCGCCCAACCCAGCGGTACCAGGCCGAAGGTTTCAACATCGACCAGGGCAGCATCGGCCAATTCCCGGGAACGAACCAGGTCACCGGCACTACACAGCGCCGCCGCCAGCACAACGTCGCTCTTGACCCGGTGTCGCCGCAGTGCGGGCAGCGCCATCTGGGCCAACTCGGCAGCGCGCCGGGCGTGGTTTAGTGCGTCCGGGCCGTCGCGGGCGGCCATCGCGAGCTCGGAGTTGACCCAGGCCAGGCGAATGGCCAGGCGGGGCGGGGCGGCTTCGGTGGCCTCCAACAGCGCGGTGGCCCGTTGAAGCAGCGCGGCTGAAGCGGCCAGCCGGGCCAAAACCCAACGCATCGGCGGCCAATCCGATGAGCGCGTCGACTGCGGCCTCAGGATCGCGGCGCCAGAGCAATGGCCCGGCCGTCCCACCGACGGCCACCGCATGCCAACCGAGTTGGCGGTGGAACGACGCCCGGGTACTCATGGCCAGCGCGCCCACCCGGCCGGTGGGCTGCAGACGGATGTCGAGTTCGGCGAGGTCGGACCGAGCGCTGCCGTAGCGGCCCTGACCACCGGCGGCCACCGCCCGCAGCAGAAGCCCTTCGGCATCCCGGGCCGGCGGCAACGGCCAGCGGCCGGGGTCGGCACCGAACGCAGCGGCGGCCAGCACGGTCGAGGTCATCGGATCGCGACGCTATCAACCATGGTTAAGAGTTTGTGCTGGCGAGGTTACGACTGGGTCAACTCACCGGCCGTTTCCGGGCTTTGCAAGGACGCCCGCGGGGTTCCCGCTGCGCGAATCTCAGACCGGTACCGCCGGAGATGAACGGGGTGTTAACTGCGGCGATCGGCGCGCGAATCCGGTTGTTGACGGGCCTTCGCGGCGCCCCATAACGTTGCGGTCACGGGCGGTCACCGGCGACCGTGCTCGGCCTTTATTCAGGACTCGGACGTGCGAAACACACACGGAGAGAGGTGCTTTCACATGCTACAGCCACAGCAGTTACCCGGGACGAACGCCGATGTTTGGGATTGGCAGATCGACGGTCTGTGCCGGGGCGTCGACTCATCGGTCTTCTTCCATCCCGACGGCGAACGCGGCCGAGCCCGTGCCCAACGTGAAATGCAAGCCAAGCAGATGTGCCGCCAGTGCCCGGTGATCGCCCAGTGCCGCGTGCATGCACTCAAGGTCGGCGAACCCTATGGCATCTGGGGCGGATTGAGCGAGGCCGAACGGGAACTGATGCTCAAGGGTCAGATTCGCCGGCGCACCGCCTGACTGCAAACGACGTGGGTTACGGCTCGGTGGTCATCGACCCGAGGAAGTACTTTTCTTTGCCGGTCGGATAGCCGCCACCGTCGGTCGCGATGTGGACATGGTCGAAGTGGTTGGCGGTCAGCGATCCGTAGTTCGCCATCCAACTCGGCGCACCGATGCCCGGGTAGAAGCCCTGCCGCCAGATTACGTGCAGCACGCCCCACTTCTTCGCGTTCGCCAGGGCATAACCGGCGATCTGGTTACCCAGTTCGATGCCCTCCGGGGTGTCACTGTTGGGAATCATCACGTCAAGCGCCAACCCGTCCGGGTGCCACCGCAGCGGATCTTGTCGGACCCCGCCGATCGTGCTGATCTCCTGGTAGAACATCATGCTGATGGCACGGGCAACCCAGATGGTGTGCACCTGCAAACCGTCCTCCGGGGTGACCCCAGGTGACAATTCGACCTGGAAATCCTGGGCCTGCGGCGGCGCGACGGGCGCACTGGCGGCCAGCAATTCGGCCTCCCTGGCGCTGGCCAGGTACGGCCCGGCTCCCGCCGGGGCCCCCGGGGCCCCCTGGGCGGCGCCCGACTCCGGTGCCGGTGCTGGTGCCTGAGGGTCCTGCGCCTGGGCACCGAACATCACCGCAGAGACGGCGATCGAGACCGCGACGGCAAACCACCGGCCGCGGCCGTCTCCGAACACCTTCTTCACGGGGACCACCTTACGACGAAATCATCCCCGGCCTCAGGAGACCGGGGATGATTCCAGGTCAGTGGCCGTGGCCGTGGTGGCCGTGGTCCTCGGACTCGGCCGGCTTCTCGACGATCGCAGTCTCGGTGGTCAAGATCATCCGTGCCACGGATGCCGCGTTGAGCACCGCGGACCGGGTGACCTTCACCGGATCGATGACGCCCTCGGCGATCAGGTCGCCGTACGTCAGGGTCGCGGCGTTGAAGCCATGCCCGACCGGCAGTTCGTCGACCGTGTTGACCACGACCGCGCCGTCCATGCCGGCATTGGTGGCGATCCAGTACAGCGGCGCGGACAGCGACGCGGAGAACACCTCGACGCCGAGGGCCTCGTCGCCGGTGACGGAGTCCCGCAGGTCCTTCAGTGCCGCGCGGACCTGAACCAGCGCACTGCCGCCGCCGGTCACGATGCCTTCCTCGACCGCGGCCTTGGCTGCCGCCACCGCATCCTCGACGCGGTGCTTGCGCTCTTTGAGCGCGGTTTCGGTGGCCGCTCCGACCTTGATGACCGCCACGCCACCGGACAGCTTGGCGAGGCGTTCCTCGAGTTTTTCGCGGTCCCAGTCCGACTCGCACGACTCGATCTCCGAGCGCAACTGCTTGACCCGGTCGGCGACGGCGTCGTGGGTACCACCGCCGTCGACGATCACGGTGGAATCCTTGGTGACCACGACGCGGCGGGCCGATCCGAGGACCTCCAGACCCACATCCCGCAGGAGCAGTCCGACGTCCGGGTTGACCACCTGCGCGCCGGTGACGACGGCCAGGTCGTCGAGGAACGCCTTGCGGCGGTCGCCGAAGAACGGCGCCTTGACCGCGACGGCCTTCAGGGTCTTGCGGATCGCGTTGACCACCAGGGTCGAGAGTGCCTCACCCTCGATGTCCTCGGCGATGATCAACAGTGGCTTGCCGGACTGGGCCACTTTCTCCAGCAGTGGCAGCAGGTCGGGAAGGGAACCGATCTTGTCCCGGTGCAGTAGAACCAGGGCGTCCTCGAGGACCGCCTCCTGGGAATCGAAGTCGGTGATGAAATACGCCGAGATGAAGCCCTTGTCGAAGCCGACGCCTTCGGTGATCTCCAGTTCGGTGTCCATGGTCGAGGACTCCTCGACGCTGACCACGCCGTCAAGGCCGACTTTCGTCATGGCCTCGCCGACCATCTCGCCGACCTCGGCGTCGCGGGAGGAGACCGTCGCGACTGCGGCAATGCCGGACTTGCCCGAGACCGGAGTGGCCGCAGCCAGCAACGCCTCGGAAACGACGTCGGCGGCGCGGCTGATGCCCAAGCCCAAAGCGATGGGGTTGGCGCCCGCGGCGACGTTGCGCAGTCCGTTGTGGATCATGGCCTGGGCCAGCACCGTCGCGGTGGTGGTCCCGTCACCGGCCACGTCGTTGGTCTTGGTGGCCACCGACTTGACCAGTTGCGCACCCAGGTTCTCGAAGGGGTCTTCGAGATCGATCTCCCGGGCGATGGTCACGCCGTCGTTGGTGACGACCGGACCGCCGTAAGCCTTGGCCAGCACCACATGCCGGCCGCGGGGGCCGAGGGTGACGCGCACGGCGTCGGCAAGTTTGTCGACGCCGGCTTCCATGGCCCGACGGGCGGTCTCGTTGAATTCGATTAATTTGCTCATCTGCTGCGTTCCTGACTTTCCCGTTGGCGCGCGTGAACGCGTTCCGCCCCGGAAACCAGCGCGGCTCGCGCAGAGTTTCCGGGGCGGTTCGCGGCTACTACTTGTTGACGACCGCTGGCACGTCGCGGGCTTTACGGTGGATCAGGTACTCCTCGTTGTTGTACTTGATCTCGGTGCCGCTGTACTTGCTGTGGATGGTGCCGCCTTCGGCGACGTCCAGCGGATCCGCCACCGTCCTCGTCCCAACGGCCGGGGCCGACGGCGACGACGGTGCCTTCCTGCGGCTTCTCCGGCGGTGTCCGGGATGACGAGACCCGACGCGGTGGTCGTCTCGGCCTCGTTGGCCTGAACGAGGATCTTGTCCTCGAGGCCGGATGTTCACGCTCGCCACGTGGTCCTCCACTTTTCGATGGTTTGGGCCCGGGGTTTTCCGGGCTGGGTTCACAACAGGTGCCTGGCATACGTCCGAGCCCTCGCGCCGTCGTCGCGGGTGCCGACACGGGGTCGTCCGCCTGCCACCTAGCACTGTTCCTGAGAGTGCTAGCACCTGGGGTAAATGGTGCGATTTCCGCCCAGGGCCGAACCGCCTGATCCTCACCGGTCGAATCGGTGGACCTCAATCAGCAGCAGGTATTCGGGAGGCTTCGCCGATCATCTCGACATCGGCGATGCGTTCGGTGAAGTACCGCTCCCGTGGTCGCGAAAAACACCAAAAAGAAAGTCTGATACCCACTGGCCGGCAAAAATCACCTGGCGCGCTCATACCATCCTACCATGCAGATCCCGTAATTTGTAATACCAGCCGATTCCACGATCGGATTGAGCACCAGGATGTTGGCCCGCGTTGATCGGCGGTGCCTGCCCTCCTGTACTCGGGAACCGGCGGGTGGTCGCTGCGAACAGGCTTGCGACGGGGCCGCACCACTCACCTGCGGAGTGTCCGACCGCCGAACGAGCCCGGGCCAGCAATTGGCCGACTGCCGAACGCGTCATCGATCAACTCGCGTAGCGGTGGTGAGCGGCGTGGTCAGATCCTGAACGGTCGGCGGCGCCCGCCCGCTTCGCGTTGTTTTGCCCATCCGACCTGCCCTGCAGCACCGGCAGACCGGGATCACTGGCCACATCCAGTCGCGAGGGTGCCGCACCGCCGCGACCAGGTGTGCCGCGAAGGAGGCGATCATCGCGCCGTTGTCGGTGCACAGCGAGGCCGCGGATGCACCAGTCCCGCCGCGCCGCAACGTTCGGTGCCCGGCTGGGAGTTGGCTACACCCCGACCTGCGATCAGCAGGGTGGAGACGCCCAGACGGTGGCGGCGCGCACGGCCTGGCGGTCAGCACATCGGCGACAGCCTCCCGGAATCCGGCAGCGACATCGGCGACGGCGGCGTCCGGTGGGCCTCGACATAGCGGGCCACCGCGGTCTTGAGCCCGAGAAGCTGAACTCCGTAGGGTGCGTCCCGCGGGCCGGTCATCCCGCGTGGGAACGCGATGGCCGCGCGGTCGCCGGTGCGGGCCAGATCGTCATACCCATGGGTATCCCAGCCGAGCAGTCGGTCACCTGCTGGCGGCCTCCCGCCGCATCGTCGACGGTGCGCCTTACCTGACGATGTCGCCAGTTGAGCGCAGGTGCAGCAGATGGCGTGCCGCCGGAAGACCAGCAGGCCGCACCCTCCGGTAACGCCTTCCGCGAGTCAGTAGACGTCGGCGGCCAGATGCCCGCCGAGGTGCTGACCGCGGTGAACGACACCCCAGGCGGCGGCGTAGCCTGGCGGCGGCCACCCCACCATCAGGCCTCGGCCAGACCCGGTCCGATTGTGGCGGCCACCACGTCGGGCTATCGATGCCGCGGCCGCCAGGGCTCGCCGCATGGTCGGGACCAGTGCCTCCAGATGGGCCCTTGAGGCCACCCGGCACCACCCGCCGAACTGGTGCCTCGGCCACACTGGAGGCCACCCTCGTCGGCCAGCAGTGTGACGGCAGAAAGGTCCGCGCCGAGGGCGGGCGATACCGACCTGGCTCTCTGCCACAGGAGGTTTCGATGGCTGTAGATGGTGCTCATACCGCCCCGGCGCATGGTGAGGTCGATACGCTGGCGCGGTAGTAGCGCTTATGAAGCCCGACGTTGACGAACCCGAGACCGCGGCAAGGTTCGCGGGTTCGTTATCGGTGCGCACCCGAGGTACACCGCCGACCGCCCGCCCGCTCGAGCAGACGGGTCATCAAGGCGCGACCGATACCGTGGCGGTGATAGGCCGGATCGACCCCGATGGTGTGGATCTCGGGTACTGAACGGCGCGGTGCGGGCCCAGCCGGGAGGATGCCGCGTAGCCGACTGCATGCCGTCGGCGCGGGCCGACGTAGTGATTGGTGCCCGCGGCCAGTTCGCGAACGAAGGCCATCTCGGGCCAGGGTCGTCGCCGCTGAACAGCAGAGTTCCAACTCCCGCGCAGCGGGCGGCATCGCGTCGGGTCAGCAGTCGTAGACGATGTTCACTGGGCTGGTCATCGGCCACGTCGGCCAGCGTCTGGGCGTCCGGGCGGCGCAGGTGCTGGCACCAGCGATCGACCGGCCGCCAGCTGGCGACCGCCGCGACAAGACTGTCCGGGGACGGCCGCTGCGGCCCGATCTGGTGGCAGGTCGAATAGCGCAGTGCGCCGGTGACCGCCACCCGTGCGGCGGCGCCGGTCGCGACATCGGCTGCGGCCGCCACGGCCATCTGTCGAATCGATCCCGTCGCGGTAATGGCCAGATACACCCCGGCGGCGGCATCGGTGACCACCAGACCTTACCGGTGGTCCGCACCGATGGCGTCCAGCGAGCACACCTGCGCACCGGCACACCCAGAGCGTCCGTGGCGGCGGTGGCCATCCCCGACCCGCAGGCTGGTGAACGGCCCGGGCCTGCAGCCGACTACCACCGCCTCGATCTCATCCAGCCATTCCGCAATCAGCTATGGCAGCAACGATATTCGTGAGGCAGTTCCGCGTGGGCGTGCGCGTCAACGGCGATCCGCTGCGCAAGCACCTCGACCTGCCCTGATTGGTCACGGCGCAGGACGCCGGCGATCACCGCCGCCGTGGCGGTGTCGATGGCCAGCACGGTGCGGCTCATGGCCGACTCCACTGCCACGTCACGGTCCGGACCTCGCTGTCGGCGCTCCGCTGCAGCCGCACCTCGAGGTGGTTCGCGGAAAGGCGCTCGGCAAGACCACTGCCCCATTCGACCACCACGACCGCCTCGTCGAGTTCGGTGTCGAGATCCAGCGAGTCCAGTTCGGCGAGCACGTCGGCGGCGCTGCCGTCCAGCAGTCGGTAGACGTCCACGTGCACCATCGCGGGGCCACCCCGACGCCGGGCCCGGTGCAGGCGCGCCAGCACATAACTCGGGGAGGTGATCGGACCCTCGACATCCATTCCGAGAGCAATCCCCTTGGCAAAGGCGGTTTTTCCAGCACCCAACGGCCCGGACAACACCACGACGTCACCGGCGCGCAGTTGCCGGCCGAGCCGCTCGCCGAGTGCGAGGGTGTCCTCGACGGTGGGCAACGTGGCGGCGCCGTGGGCACCGCACGGATCAGGCACGGGCTCGTTCCACCAACCGAAGCAGCGCGTCGTTGATGATCTCGGGTTGCTCCAACTGCACGAGGTGTCCGGCACCGGGCACTATCACCAGTTCCGAATCGGGAAGCTGTTCGGCCATCTCCTCGGAGTACTTCGCCGGAGTCAGGAGGTCGGCGCTGCCGCAGGCGATCAGGGTCGGGACTCGCGCCAGCACCGCCAGGCCCGCGGTCTCGTCGTGCACTTCGAGTGCATGAAGGAATTCCACCAGCGTCGTGACCGCGGTGCCGTGGATCATCGCCTGCGAGAACTCAACAAGCCGGGGGCTGACGTCGGCGCTACCGAATGAGGCATCGCGAATAATCGGCCGGATCAATGACCGGACAGCGCCCCGGGTTCGGTGCACGGCCCAGGGCGCCCACCGGGCGGCGAATCGCACCGCCTCCAGAGCGGGATTCTGCAGTGCCTCTCCCAACGGCGAACGCGCGAGCCCCTCTGCCGCGGAAGAGATCAGCGCGGCCCCGACAACCCGGCGGGGGTAACGGCGGGGGAACTGACGAGCATGGGAGAGCACCGACATCCCGCCCATCGAATGGCCCACCAAGACCACCGGTCCGACCGGAACCATCACCTGCAAAACGGTTTCCAGATCCACACCCAACTGGGGGACGGTGTAGGTCTCTGGGGCCGCAGCCGCGGACTGCCCGTGCCCACGCTGGTCGTAGAACACCATCCGCACGTCGGTACCCAGCCGCTGGGCAAGCGCGACGCGCTGAAAGTGGAACGAACCCATCCGCACACAGAATCCGTGGGTGAACACCACGGTCAACGGAGCGGTCACCGGGCCGACCTCACGCACCACCAGTGGCGTGCCGTCGGGCGTGGTGACGACGCAACCTCGGTCGGCGTCAAGAAGCTTGAAGTCCTCGCCCTCGTAGGCGTCGTTGATCAGCCTGCGCTGGCGCAGGGCCTTCGCGGCCGAGACACCGGCGACCGTGCTGATCCCGGCGACGCCGGCCAGCAAACCGGCTTTTCCGCCGGCGCCCAGCATCGGTTTGCCGCGCGACTCGGCATCGGACTTATCGGCCATCGTCGCCGTTTCCGGTAAAGGTGCGCAGCACCCGGCCGCGCGGGCTGGTGACCACCTCGTAGTGAATCGTTCCGAGCAGGTCGGCCCAGTTCTGGGCGGTCGGCTCGCCAGATGTGCCCGGCCCGAACAGGATCGCCTCGTCGCCCTCGGCGACGTCGGTGTCACCGGGTCCCAGGTCGACCATGAACTGGTCCATACAGATCCGGCCGACACTGTTATATAACCGGCCATTAATGAGCACGGCCAGCCGTCCGCTCAACGTCCGGTAGACGCCGTCCGCGTAGCCGATCGGCAGCAGTGCGACGGCGGTGTCGACGGCAGCCGTCCAGGCGTGACCGTAGGAGACGCCTTCACCGGCCCGCACCGACTTCACCATCGCTACAGCGCATTTCAGCGTCATTGCCGGACGCAGCCCGAGGTCACCGCGCTCCGGAATCGGGCTGAGGCCGTACACCGCGATGCCAGGCCGGACCATGTCGAAGCCGAGGTCCGGTCGCGTCATCGTCGATGGCGAGTTCGACAGGTGCGCCACCTCGAAATCGACCCCCCGACTGCGGGCCTCGGCGAGCATCGCAGTGAATCGTTGCGCCTGCAAGTCGTTGAGCGGATGATCCGGTTCATCGCCACTGGCCAGGTGGGACATGATGCCGCGAACCCGGATCGTATCGTCGGCGACCGCGCGCGCCAGCGCGGTCAGCACCGCCGGGTACTCCCCCATTGCGACCCCGTTGCGGTTCAGCCCGGTGTCGACCTTGATCGTCACCTCCGCGGTGCGGCCGGTGCGGGCGACCGCACCGAGGAGGTCGTCAATCTGTCGCAGTGAGGTGATGCCGATTCCCACGTCGGCGTTCACAGCGGTGTCGAAAACCGTGCCGGGGGCGTGTAACCACGCCAGGACCGGAGCGGTGATGCCATCGGTACGCAGGGCCAGGGCCTCGCTGATGGTGGCGACTCCGAGCTCGTCAACCCCGGCCGCCAACGCGGTGCGGGCGACGGCGGTGGCGCCGTGTCCGTACCCGTCAGCCTTGACCACGGCCATCACCTGCGCCGAACCGGCGTGCTCAAGCAGGATGCGGACGTTATGAGCAATGGCGCCGAGGTCGACGACGGCCTCGCCGTTGACCACCGGGGTCTGGGATTGCGTCGACGGAATCGACGGTGTGGTCTGCATACTCATGTCACCGTTGTGAATTGTCCCACGTCGGCGCCGTGAGGGTCCGCGCCGAGTGCGCTCAGTGCGCGAAACGCTCCTCGGTGAAGTGCCCGCCGGGCTTGATCTCGGACAGGTGGTTGATCACCGCTTGCAGGTCCTCCCATAGCGATCGGGCCAGGTCGGCGGAGAACCCCTCGCGCACGACCACTCGCAACACCGCGATGTTCTCAGCACCCTCGGGCATGGTGTAGGCCGGCACCTGCCAACCGTAGATGCGCAGCCCAGCGGAGACGTCGAACTCGTTGTAACCGAAGTCACCGGACAATTTGAAGGCCACCACGGGGATCTGGGTACCGTCGGAGATGACGTCGAAGTGCTCGGACTCGACCAATTTCGTCGAAAGCCAGCGGGCAGTGTCGGAAAGACAGTTCATCACGCTGGTGTAGCCGGCCCGGCCCATCCGCAGGAAGTTGTAGTACTGGCCGATGACCTGATTGCCGCCCTTGGAGAAGTTCAGGGTGAAGGTCGGCATATCGCCGCCGAGGTAGTTGACCTTGAAGACCAGTTCCTCGGGAAGCTGATCGGCGTTGCGCCACACCACGAATCCGACACCGGGATAGGTCAATCCGTACTTGTGGCCGCTGACGTTGATCGACGCTACCCGCGGCAGTCGGAAGTCCCACTTAAGATCGGGCTGCAGAAAGGGGACGACGAATCCACCACTGGCGGCGTCGACGTGCACCGGCACGTCGAGTCCGGTGTCCTGTTGCAGTTTGTCCAGCGCGGCGCAGATCTCGGCGATCGGTTCCAGTTCGCCGGTGTAGGTGGTGCCCAGGATCCCGACCACCCCGATGGTGTCGGCATCGACGGCCTCGACGGCCTGCTCGGGGGTGATCACGTAGCGGTCCTGAGCCATCGGCAGATACCGGGGTTCGACTTCAAAGTAGCGGCAGAACTTCTCCCAGACCACCTGCACGTTGGAGCCCATCACCAGGTTGGGCGTGCGGGTCTTCCAGGCGTCCTTGTCGACGCCCGAGACCCGCTGCTTCCAGCGCCACTTCAGGGCCAGTCCAGCCAGCATGACCGCCTCCGACGATCCCACCGTGGAGGCCCCGATCGCGCTGGCGGCATCGTCATCGCGGAGGTTCTCGGCGTGGAAAAGATCGGCAACCATTGAGATGCAGCGGGATTCGATCGCGGCGGTCGCCGGGTATTCGTCCTTATCGATCATGTTCTTGTCGAAGGTCTCGGCCATCAACTTTTCGGCCTCCGGGTCCATCCAGGTCGTCACGAACGTCGCCAGATTGAGCCGTGAGCTTCCGTCGAGCATCAACTCGTCATGAATGAAGCGGTAGGCCGCAGTGGGCTCCATCGCATCGTCGGGTAGGCGCAGCGACGGAATCGGATTCGTGGCCAACCTGCCCGTGTAGGCGGGGGCGATGGATGGTGATCGGTACTTGACGTGCGGCATGGCTCGTTCTCCTCATGGACTCACAGGCGGGCGATTGCGGTGCGGATATGGGTAAGGATGCGCGAGGCCGACGTCGGCACGGACACCGGACCCGGATCGGCGGCC